>DAMCAP010000010.1:41392-86022 GCA_032059445.1 Oscillospiraceae bacterium | reverse complement strand
CATCGGGCTGGAGGTCTATGACATCGACACCAAGGAGCATTATGGCAGGCTGACAGAAGTATCGCCTACCGGAGCCAATGACGTCTATCATATCCTTTTTGCCGATGGGAAAGAGCGATTGATCCCTGCTATTCCTCAAGTGGTGCTTACTGTAGACATCAAGGAGAGTAGGATGGAGATCAGACCGCTGGAGGGGCTATTTGACGATGAGGATTGATATCGTTACCCTGTTTCCTGAGGTATGCAAGCAGTTTTTAAACGAGAGCATTTTGGGCAGGGCAGTACGTCGAGGGTATATCGATATTCGTTGTCATCAATTAAGGGATTACAGCCCCGATCGCCTTCGTAGGGTGGATGATACCCCTTATGGCGGCGGCAAGGGGATGCTGATGCAGGCAGAGCCTCTCTATCGGGCTTGTATTGAGCTGATGGAGGACATGCCCCAGCGACCCCATATCATCTATATGTCGCCCAAGGGGGCAGTTTTTAACCAGCAGCGAGCAATTGAGCTCTCAAGAGGTCAAAAGAATCTATTGATTCTTTGCGGGCATTACGAGGGTGTAGACCAGCGCTTTATCGATGAAATGGTGGATGAAGAAATCTCCATCGGTGATTATGTGCTGACCGGTGGGGAGCTAGGTGCAATGGTCGTGACCGATGCCGTATGCCGCCTTTGTGACGGAGTGCTCTCAGACGAAAGCTGCTACATCGACGAGAGCCATCATAGCGGGATGCTAGAGTACCCTCACTATACCCGCCCCCCTGTATGGATGGGGCGTGAGGTGCCGGAGGTGCTGCTTTCGGGGCATCATGCCAACATTGAGCGCTGGCGCAGGGATCGCTCTCTGGAGCTTACCTATCAGCGCAGACCAGATATGCTACAAAAGGTAGAGCTAACTAAAAAAGATAGAGAATTTCTCGAAACCATCAAGGAAAAGGACAGTGAAGAAAGATGATCGGTACGGTAGTAAATTGTGCGGCAATCATTGCAGGAGGTACGTTGGGTACCTTAGCGAGAAAAGGACTGCCTGCAAGGATTGAACAGGCCGTGATGCATATGATAGGGTTGACGGTAATGATCATCGGTATTAACGGTGTAATTGCCGCAATGTTTCGGGCAGATGCTGTAAGTGGGCGGCTCAGTGACAAGGGTACCTTACTGTTGCTGATCAGCCTTGTAGTGGGCGGTGCTCTGGGTGCGTGGATCGATATCGACCGCAAGCTGGAGCAGTTTGGGCTTAGTATCGAAAAAAAGATGGGCGCGCAAGGCTTTGCACAGGGCTTTACCAACTCGACGCTGATCTTTTGTATAGGGGCGATGGGTATAGTAGGCTCTCTCAATGACGGGCTCGCAGGTGACCCGAGGGTGCTGTTTGTAAAGAGCGCCATCGACTTCATCACTGCTGTTGTGCTTGCTTCTTCTCTAGGTTACGGTGTGGCTTTTTCGGGCATTTCGGTGCTGCTCTATCAAGGGGTGATTACCTTTGGGGCGGTCTACCTACAGGGAGTACTTCAGGGTGAGCTGCTTGATATGATCTGTATGATCGGCTATGCCATCGTGCTTTGTATTGGTACCAATTTCCTTGGCGTCACCAAGATCAAGACTGCCAATGTACTTCCCGCATTATTCGTCCCAGTTGTATATAATTTCCTGTTATTGTTGAAAACTATATAGTGATCTCTAACAAATAAGTTGAAAATATTTCATAGTTATATGATTTTTTAGTAGAAAATTCACCACAAACACCTTTATTATCAAAGTGATGATTGACAGTGCAACATACAAGCATTATAATAAGGGCATGTAATCGTCCATTGACGGCATGCAGGCTTTGATAGTCTGCTCATGTTGTGTCCCATAAAATTATAGGCTTGTCAGGGTACCTATAAAGCAGATAAATCGGGCAAAGAGCTTGCCCTTTAGGGGTACTACAATTATTGATAGGGAGAAATTTGCTATGTATATGAAGGAAGTTTCCGTTCAGAATCAGATCGGTCTGCATGCAAGACCAGCGACTTTCTTTATCCAGAAGGCTAACGAGTTTAAGTCTTCGATCTGGGTAGAGAAGGAAGAGCGCAGAGTCAACGCAAAGAGCCTGTTAGGCGTGCTCTCGCTGGGGATTGTTGGTGGCACAACCATCCGCATCGTTGCTGATGGCGCAGATGAGACCAATGCTGTAGACGCTCTGGTAAAGCTGGTTGAGTCGGGATTTGCACAGTAAGACTGTTTTAGGGTGGTATCATGAATGCAGTGCATTTGTGATACCATTTATTTTTGTATGGCAACATGAGGCACATCGCTCGTACGGTGTGCCTTTTTGCGTATAGGGGGCTTGGAGCATGGCGGAGAGTGTAGTATAATAAGGGAAGAGATATTTTGATTGGCTATGCTGCGCAGGTATCGCAGTAAATGTCGCTAGTCTTCGCTGCATTTTTAACTGCTTGCGGGTATGGAAACTGTCGGTCATTGCGCTCTCCCAAAGACTTAAGCAGCCTACATCTCGATGCGCTCATGCCGCGCAGGCATCCTATGTTAAGCGACAAAAATAGGGGAAAAAGCGCTCCAAGGGGGCATCCCCCCTTGTCACCCCCACGGGTAAAGCCTTGGCGGATTGCATTGCGCTTCGCTGTGGCAACCGTACCAAGGGCTTACCCTTAAAGAGAGCCTGATGCACAATGAAATGCCTTGCGGGTATGAAGACTGTCGGTCATTGCGCTCTCCCAAAGACTTAAGCAGCCTGTATCTCGATGCGCTCATGCCGCGCAGGCACCCTATTTTGGTAAGCGGCAAAAATAGAGAAAAAGCGCTCCAATGGGGCATACCCCCTTGTCACCCCCACGGGTAAAGCCTTGGCGGATTGCGCTGCGCTTCGCTTGCGCCAACCGTTCCAAGGGCTTACCCTTAAAGAGAGCCTGCGGCGCAATAAAATGCCCTATGGGCATAAGAAGCGCCGTACCCATGCCGTTAGGCATTACAATGCGATGCGGCATCCTTACAAGGACAATAGCTTGCAACGGTTGTCGCTTGGGGCTTGACCCAAGTGCAATCCGGCAAGATTTGTCCGTCTGGGGTTAAGGGCGCAGCCCTTAGACGCTTTTTCTCCCATTTTTGTCGTCCCACAAAAATGGGATGCCAGCGCGGCATGAACGCTTCGAAGTACTCACCTAATAAATCTACATGACTGGGCAGTGGTCCGCAACACGGCTTAAATGATTCCCTATGTCACTGCTTAACAAAGAAATATCAACGCGGCATGCGCTTACGAAATGACGTGAGGATATACTCGAAATTACTGTGTAGTAATCGCCAGTTTATTTTTTATGCCATTAGGCATTTCTATAGATCTTTAGAAAGGAGCGCCTATGAATCAACTCAAGCTACTTGAGCTTAAAAATAAAGCATCCCAGCTCCCCTTAGAGCCGGGTGTATATCTGATGCGGGATCATAAGGGGCAGATTATCTATATCGGCAAGGCAAAGCAGCTGCGTAATCGGGTATCCAGCTATTTTCGTAGTGTAGATAAGCACCTGCCCAAAGTCTACCGTATGGTGGAGAATGTCGACCACTTTGAGGTGATCATTGCCGGCAGCGAGTTTGAAGCGCTGGTACTAGAGTGCAGCATGATCAAGCAGCACACGCCCAAATATAACATCTTGCTAAAGGATGATAAAGGCTATAGCTATGTGAAGGTTACCAAGGAGGATTACCCCCGCATCACCGAGGTCAAGCAGCGTGTGGAGGATGGCAGCAGCTACATAGGCCCCTATATGTCGGCTTGGGTGGTCAACCAGACCATCGACGAAGCCAACAAGGCATTTCTGCTGCCTACCTGTCAGCGAAGCTTCCCCAGAGATTTCGGCAAACAACGCCCCTGCCTTAACTTCCACATGAAGCAGTGCATGGGGGTATGCCGCGGTACCATCAGCAGGGAAGAGTATCAAGAAACGATTTCTTCGGCGATGGATTTTATCAAGGGGGGCACCTCTGATACGATTGCTTTATTACAGCAAAAGATGGAGCAGGCGGCAGAGGAGCTGGAGTTTGAAAAAGCTGCGCGCTATCGTGACCGCATCAATGCCATCCAAAAGATCACAGATCGGCAGAGGGTGGTCTATGCCAAGGTGGAGGATCAAGATTTCCTCGGTTTTGTCCAGTCTTCTACCCAGACGGCTGCTACCATCATGAAATTTCGTGATAAAAAGCTGGTGGATAAGCTAGACTTCCTCTTGGGCGAAACCACCGATATCGTCGACGTGCGCAAGGAGTTTGTAATCCGATACTATACCGACCCCACCAACGATACTCCAGATACCATTTCGCTGGATGGCGATATCACCGACCATGAGCTGATCGAGCAGCTCCTTAGCCAAAACCGCCCTCGCAAGGTGACGATTACAGAGCCAAAGCGAGGGGAGCTGGTGAAGCTGGTTGAAATGGCACGGCTTAACGCAGCCCAGTTTCTCTCTGCCACCGCTAAGCGCAGTGGTAAGGAGTTGACCGCTCTCGATGAGCTGGCAAAGCTCTTAGGGCTGGCAAAGCCTCCTTCTTATATCGAAGCCTATGATATCTCCAACATCTCTAGCGAGGTGGTGGTAGGGGGTATGGTGGTCTTTGAGGAGGGGCGCCCCCTCAAGGCTGCATACCGTAAGTTTAATATCAAAACAGTGCAGGGTGTCGATGACTACGGTAGCATGGCTGAGATGCTTAAGCGTAGGCTACTGCGCTACAAGGATGGGCATGTAGGCTTTGACCGCCTGCCCGACCTGATGCTCATCGATGGTGGAGCAGGGCATGTGAGTACCGTAAAGGCAGTCTTGGAGGAGCTAGGCTATGCTGTGCCTGTGTTTGGCATGGTTAAGGATAACCGCCATCGCACCCGTGCCATTGCAGGGGATGGCGGGGAGATTAGTATATCCTCCAGCCGCTCGGCCTTTACCTTACTCTCCAATATCCAAAACGAAGTCCACCGCTATGCTGTCAGCTTCGCTCATCAGCGCCACAAAAAGACAGCCTTTGAGCTGGCTTTGACCTCTATAGAAGGTGTGGGAGAAGGGCGTGCATCGGCCCTCTTTAAGCACTTTAAAACCAAGAAGGCCATGGCTGAAGCTAGTCAAGAGGAGCTGGCTGCTGTAAAGGGAATGACCAAAAAGGCAGCCAAGGCAGTATATTGTTATTTTAGGGAAAATAGTTGACAATCTTTTAAAAACCGTGGATAATAAAAGATAGTCATCAAATACTAGGCAAAACGGCCTATTTTAAGACAGGGATTTACTGGGTCTTTTTGTGGCTTAAAGGGCTTACTATAAGATCAGACAAGCATGCTTTTTTGCCTATGGTTTAAAACCATAGAAACAGAGGCTTTTCTGATCGTAAAGGCGAATTATCTACCACACCCAGTCAACCATGTGGTGTATCGGCACGACTTCGAAGGATACTTTGAAGAGGATTTCGTATAACAGGGGGAGACCGAATGAGAGTAATTACAGGCTCGGCACGAGGCAGGAAGCTGCTATCACCTGCCGGCAACGATATAAGACCCACCTCCGATATGGTGAAGGAAGCAATGTTTAGCATCCTGCAAAATGAGCTGGAAGGCGCCATGGTGCTGGATCTTTTTGCGGGCTCAGGGCAGCTGGGGATCGAAGCCCTCTCTAGAGGAGCTAGATTTGCAGTGTTTGTCGACAGCTCCCGAGAGGCGCAGGAAATCGTGCGTAGCAACCTGCAAAGCACCCAGCTTGCAGAGCTAGGGCGCGTAGCGGCTATGGATTATCAAGCCTTCCTTGCCGGCAGCAAAGATACCTTTGACATAGCGCTTATTGACCCACCTTATCAGCAGGGTATTGTAGAAAAAGTGCTTCCGCTGCTGATCCCCAAAATGCGGGAGAGCGGCGTGATCATATGTGAAACCGATGCAAAAGAGCAGCTACCGGAGCGGGTAGGGAGCTTTGTGTGTACCAAGGAGTATCGCTACGGCAGGAAGAAACTCACCGCCTACCGCAAAGAGGAGGTATCAGCGTGAGAGTTGCAGTCTGCCCCGGCAGCTTTGACCCGGTAACCTTAGGTCATATTGATATCATTAAGCGGGCAAGCAAGCTCTTTGATAAAGTCATTGTGCTGGTGGTCGTCAACCCCGATAAATCCCCTAGCTTCACGCTAGAGGAGCGGATGGAGATGATCACCTGCGTGACAGAGCCTCTGGGCAATGTTGAGGTAGACTACTACAGCGGCCTTTTGATCGATTATGTGCGTGAAAAGGGCGCTGTGGCAATTGTAAAGGGTCTAAGAGCCGTATCTGACTTTGAATATGAGTTCCAGATGGCGCTGACCAACAAGAAGCTTTTTCCCTTTGCCGAGACCTTGTTCTTGACCACAGGGATGTATAACATGTATCTAAGCTCTAGCCTTGTCAAGCAGGTCGCTAGATTTGGCGGCGATATTTCGGACTTTGTCCCTAGCGTCCTCCATGAGAGGATCGTTGAGCGGCTTGGTCCTAAAGACAAGAGCTAGGAGTCAACATCGGGGCAGTGTCGCTAGTACTCTGCCTATATAGCAAAGAGGGGGAATTACCATGACAGTAGAAGAAATACTCGATACCCTTGACGAAATGCTAGAAAAAGGACTTAGTCTGCCTTTTTCTGGGGGTAAGACGGTGATCGATAATGAAAAAATCGGCGAGCTGCTGGATGAAATCAGGATTAACCTGCCCTTGGAGCTAAAGACCTCTAAGCAGATTATCCAGGAACGCAATGAGATTATCGCCAATGCCAAACGAGAGGCAGATGCCATCGTAAGGCGTGCCGAAGATAGAGCCAGAGCCTTGATTGCCCAGGAGGAGATCGTCAAACAGGCCCAGCAGCGGGTCAACGAGATGGTTACCAAGGCACAGCAAAAGGCAAAGGAGCTGCGGACTGCTTCACAGGATTTCTCCGACGATCTACTCAAGCAGACGGAAGAAACCCTTGCTAAGCACCTCTCTGAGGTACGCTGCACACGGCAGGCAATGCGCTCAGCAATGCGCAAATAATCCTTACATAAAAGAAAACAGCCCTTCGGCTCCATGCGCAGTGTTTCCTCTGCTCTTGGGTGCTTTGGGGCTGTTTTTTATTGATGCTCAACCAGCGATTTGCTGCGGATGCTTGTGTTTTTTATGCCTAATGAAGTTAAGACAATCCTATAAGTTTGTTCGTGAATAATCTCGTTATCCCTTTTCGATGCGCTCATGCCGCGCAGGCACCCTATTTTTGTCAAGCAACAAAAATAGGGGAAAAAGTGCTCCAAGGGGGAGCCCCTTGGGACCCCCGACGGGCTAAGCCTTGGCGGATTGCACTGCGCAGCTAAAGCTACTTGTGACAACCGCTGCAAGGGCTAGCCCTTATAGAGAGCCTGCGGCGCATTATATTACCTGCGGTAAAGGAACAATCGTATCGCCATGTCACTTTGCGGCATTTCTGTGTGCTACAGACCCTTGTCAACTCGATGGGCAAAACCTTGGCGGATTGCACTGCGCAGCTAAAGTGCTTGTGACAACCGCTTCAAGGACTAGCCCTTATAGAGAGCCTGCAGCGCATTGCATTACCTGCGGGAAAGGAGATCGTATCACCATGTTGCTTTATGGCATTTCCGGTGCTAAAAGCCTTGGCGGATTGCACTGCGCAGCTAAAGTGCTTGTGGCAACCGCTTCAAGGACTAGCCCTTATAGAGAGCCTGCGGCGGTTGATACGCCTAACGGCATACTGGCGATCCTTACACAGTAGTATTTTATAGGTTGATATCTCTACTGCTTATAGCCTTACAGGAACATCCAGAGGCTGATAGCCATCACCATCATGCCGCCGATCAGACCGTAGATCGAGAGGTGATGCTCGCCATATTCCTCAGCAGCAGGCAGCAGCTCATCAAAGGAGATAAACACCATGATGCCTGCCACAGCAGCAAAGAGAATCCCGTAAACTGCGTCGTTCATAAAGGGGAGAAGCACTACGAAGCCGATCAAAGCTCCGATTGGCTCTGAAAGACCGGAGAGGAAAGAATACAGGAAGGCTTTTTTCTTATCGCCTGTGGCGTAGTAAATCGGCATCGATACCGCAATACCCTCGGGGATATTGTGAATGGCGATCGCAACCACGACGGGGATTGCAACTGCAGGGTCCTCCAAAGCAGAAATAAAGGTAGCAAGCCCCTCGGGGAAGTTGTGGATTGCGACAGCAAGAGCTGTAAAGGTGCCTGTACGCATGAGATGGGAGTGACCATCTTGGGTAGGGCAATCATCGCCAAAGCAGTGGTGGGGATTTTGATCTTCGGGGATCAGCTTGTCGATCAGAGCGATCACAGCCATGCCACCAAAGAACGCTAAAATGGTAAACAGCATACCGTTTTTGCTGCCAAAGGCGGCAGTAAGGGAATGCTGAGCTTTTACAAAAATCTCGATCATCGATACATAGATCATAACGCCTGCTGAAAATCCAAGGCTTATCGACAGGAATTTTTTACTGGTGCGCTTTGCAAAGAGGGAAATCGCGCTGCCGATGCCTGTCGAGAGCCCCGCAAATAGGGTAAGTGCAAATGCCAAAAGAATGGTTTGTGTACTATACATATGTTTTGCTCTCCTTTGTACCAATCACTTGCGTAATGGTGTGCCGCAAGTTGCTGTCATAAAATAATATACATTCTTATATTACCATAAGCAGGGTCGAAAGTATAGATATATTTTGCAGTACGAAACGTTACGCGCCATTGTATGCAATGGATCTGTGGGGCAAAATAGGATGATCATCCAGCAATTATGAGTCGCAGTACCGGGAGGTAACACTTATAAATTGGGCTTTAAGATGATCATTTGACCATGAAGTGGGTGGTAACTTGATTACAGCCAACAAAAAACCCCCATCCAAAAGGACGGGGGTAATCGATCAGGAGGGATGCTTACTTCTTGAGGCTATTTACGATTGCAAGGGTATCGCGGGCAATCAGCAGCTCCTCGTTGGTAGGAACTACCCATACCTGTACCTTAGAATCGTCGGTAGAGATCAGAGACTCCTTGCGAGATCCAGTAGCGTTTCTCTCCTTGGAGAAGTTAATGCCTAGGAACTCCATGTTTTCACATGCGCCCTGACGTACTACATCGTCGTTTTCACCGATACCGCCGGTAAAGACAACTGCATCAAGACCGCCCATAGCAGCAGCAAAAGCACCAATGTACTTCTTAACCTGATACATCTGGATATCTACAGCAAGCTTCGCTCTGTCGTTGCCGCCTTCGATTGCAGCGTGCAGGTCACGCTGGTCGCTAGAAGCACCGGAAACACCCAGCAGACCAGACTTCTTGTTGAGGATGTTGGAAACCTCAGCAACAGTCTTGTTTTCCTTCTGGCAGATGTAGTTGATGATAGATGGGTCGATGGTACCGGAACGAGTACCCATGATCATACCCTCTAGAGGAGTCAGACCCATGGTGGTGTCGACAGACTTGCCGCAATCTACAGCAGAGATGGAGGAACCATTGCCAAGGTGGCAGGTTACGATCTTAAGCTCGCTTGCAGGCTTGCCCATCAGCTCTGCCAGTCTGTTGCTTACAAAGCGGTGGCTGGTGCCGTGGAAGCCGTATCTTCTTAGGCGATAATCCTCATAATAGGAGTATGGAATTGGGTAAACATAAGCCTTGGAGGGCATAGTCTGATGGAAAGCAGTATCAAACACCGCAGCCATTGGTACACTCTCGCCAAATACAGCCTTGCAAGCCTTGATAGCAGAGAGACCTGGAGGGTTGTGAAGAGGAGCAAGGTCAGACAGCTCGTCGATGGCATTCATTACGTCGTCGGTCAGTAGTACCGAAGAAGCAAACTTGTCGCCGCCGTGTACAGCACGGTGACCTACAGCAGCGATCTCGCTTACGCTGTCGATAACCTTAGCTTCGCCGGTGGTCAGCACCTTGATGATCTCCTGAAAAGCTTCGGCATGGGTTGGGAAGTCTACATTGTACTCTACCTTTTTGCCGTCAGCAGTCTTGTGACCGATCAGACCGTCCATACCGATTCTTTCGCAGTTGCCCTTAGCGACTACGGATTCATCGTTCATGTTGATGAGCTGGTACTTCATTGAAGAGCTACCAGCGTTGATAACCAGAATATTCATCTGTTATGCCTCCTGATATTCGTTTTAAATTTAACCTTAAGCGTCAATTTGCCCAGTAGTAGTCGGATTGACTTGAGCAACTTGACACAAAGTCGTTCTTTTATATATTATTATATTATTGAGAGAAATTCAAGTCAAAGGGGAAAAAAATGTGGTAATAGCAGCGATAATAGCAGAATATAATCCATTCCATAAAGGGCACGCTTATCAGATCGAGCAGACCAGAGCCCAGGGAGCCACCCATATTGTTGCCATCATGAGTGGGAATTATACCCAGAGGGGCACGCCTGCTATTGCTGATAAACGAGTGCGTGCCGCCTGCGCCCTAAGAGGCGGGGCTGATCTTGTCATAGAGCTGCCCTTACCCTTTGCCATGAGCACAGCCCAGCGCTTTGCTTACGGGGCGGTGTCGCTGGCTAAGGGGCTTGGCTGTGTAGATACCCTCTCCTTTGGTAGCGAGAGCGGGTCGCTGCCCTTGTTGCTGGCGGCTGCCGACGCTATTGATGACCCGAGAGTAGGGGAGCGGGTGCGGGAGATCCTTACACGGGGGATTACCTACGCCAGAGCACGCCAACAGGCTGTGGAGGAGCTCTATGGCCCCGACGTAGCAAGCATGGTAGCCAGCCCCAATGACAGCCTTGGGGTGGAGTATCTAAGGCAGCTGAAGCTTCAGGCAAGCGCGATCACCCCTTATGTGGTGCAGCGCTATGGAGTTGGGCATCACCAGCAGGAGGAGCAGCAGGGCTATGCCTCCGCTTCGATGATCCGCAGACTTTGGGAGCAAGAGGGGATCGGTGGGGTTACCCATCTGATACCTCCTGCCTGTATTGAGATTTTAGAAGATGCCGCCGCAAAAGGCAGTGCACCGCTGGATCAAGAGAAGTTTGCTTCGCTGATGCTGCCGGTGCTGCGAAAGCTTGACCTTGATGAGATCAGAGCATTGCCCGATATCTCTGAGGGGCTGGAGCATAGGATCTATACCGCTATACGGCAGGGTACCTCCCTACAGGAGATCTGGGAGCTTGCAAAATCTAAGCGCTACACTGCCGCGCGGATCCGCCGGGTGATCATGGCTGGTTTCTTAGGGCTGGATGATCACCTTGGTAGCACCCCACCGCCATATCTACGGGTACTGGGCTTAAATGAGCGGGGCAGAGAGATCCTTGTAGCAGCCAAGTCCAAAGCTCTGCTGCCAATTTCGGATTCTTTGGCGACCCTTGCTAAGCGGGACGAAATCAGCAGGCAGTTTGCCTATGCAGAGGCGGCAGCAGTTGATTTATATAATTTGGCGCTGCCTATTATTCAACCCTGCGGCTATGATTTCACCGCAAATAGTATGCGGATGCTGTAGTAGCGTTGGTATAAGCTTCGTTGGCTCATGGGCTCATGCGTTGGGTAAGAGTTGGTGCTAATTTCCAAAATATCCATAATAGCCATTGTAATGATTGGTGTTTCGTGATAAAATAAAGGTAGATATAATCATCGCCCCCATGCCCAACCACGGGCATGGGCGATTTTATCTTGCGCCTATTATTGACCGTAATGCGCAAGTATTTTTAGCTTAAATTATAGAAAGGGGGACAAAGAGTGCGTGAGCTATGGGATCTTTATAATGAAAAAAGAGAGCCGCTGGGTAAAACTTGCCTGCGAGGCTCTGAGATAAAAACAGGAGAATATCACTTGGTGGTAGAGATTTGGGTGATCGACGGCAAGGGTAAGGTGCTGCTGACTCGCCGTCACCCCGACAAGACCCACCCCAATCAATGGGAGTGTACCATCGGTGCAGTGGTTGCAGGGGAAGATAGCATGACCGGTGCACTGCGAGAGCTTGAGGAGGAAATAGGGCTCCCGGCTACCGCTGCCGAGCTAAGGTGCATCGGGTCGGTGGTATCTAAGCGCTATATTTTGGATTCTTATATACTCACAAGAGAGATTGCAATCGAGGAGCTGCACCTGCAACCATCGGAGGTAACTGCTGCTAGATGGGCCGATTACCCCGAGCTGTGCCAGATGCACAAAGAGGGCTTGTTGGTGCCTGCTGCTTGGGCACGTTTTATGCGAATTAAGGATCAACTCATCTGCCAGTAGGTGAGTAGCTTCAGACAATATAGGAGGGACCGAAATGTATCAGGTAATGGCCTATAAGGCCGAGAGCTATCAGCAGGAGCTGATAGATGAGGTAGTCGATAAGATCTTTTGCCAGTGGCAGGGAGCAGATCAACTAAGAGCAGATACCAAAGTGACCATTAAGCCCAATCTGCTGATGAAGCGTGACCCTGCACAAGCCACTACCACACACCCCAGCCTGATCAAGGGGGTGATACATGCCCTGCAACAAAGAGGAGTGACACAGATCACCGTAGCAGACTCCCCCGGCGGAGTATATACCAAGGGAGCGCTGCTGCCCATCTACCAGACCTGTGGTATGACCGAAGCGGCAGAGGGCTGTACGCTCAATACCGATACAGGGTATCAGGTAATGGAAAACCCAAAGGGTGTGTTGATTCATCGCTTTAACATTATCAACCCTGTGGCGGAGGCCGACGTGGTGATTTCGGTGGCGAAGCTCAAGACCCATGCCATGACTACGATGTCGGGTGGGGTCAAGAATTTATTTGGCTGTGTACCGGGCTTGCAGAAGCCGGAGTTTCATTATCAGTTCCCTGAGAATCATAACTTCTGCCAGATGCTGGTAGACCTAGCGGAGACGGTGCGCCCTGATCTGACCATAGTGGATGCAGTAGTAGCGATGGAGGGTGATGGGCCTTCAGCGGGCTTACCAAGGCAGGTTGGCACGGTATTTGGCTGTGATAGCCCTTATCCTCTTGATCTGGTGATGGCAACGATGATCGGCTTAGATCCTCTTTCGGTGGCCACCATCGAGCACAGCATCCGTCAGGGGCTTTGTCCTGCTGACTTTGATGAAATCACCGTGATCGGCGATGGCTACCATGAAATCAAGGATTTCTTACTGCCTGCCTCTAAGCCCTTAGATTTTACCCAGCATATCCCTGCTTGTTTAAAGCCCTTAGCTGCATTTCTTCGCAATAAGGTGTTTGCTACCCGCCCTGTCATCCGCACAAAGGATTGCATCGGCTGCGGCAAATGTGCAGAAAGCTGCCCAGCTAAGACCATCGGGATCATTGAGCGCAAGGCAATAATTGATTATAGCAAATGTATACAATGCTACTGCTGCCACGAGATGTGCCCTGTAAAGGCCATTGATATCGAGGCCAAGGGACTATGGCGCAAGACCAAAGCCCCAAAATAACTGCCAAGGAGGCACCATGAGGACTGCGACCACATCAATACAGGTGATATGCCCTGCTAAGATCAACCTGAGCCTTGGCATCACAGGCATACGGCAGGATGGCTACCACACTCTTTGCTCGGTCATGCAGAGCATTGGGGTGTTTAATGAGGTTTGTATTTCAATTGGAGCGGGAGGGGGTATTACCCTTACCAGCGATGACCCTCATCTGCCTACCGATGCTGCCAATACTGCTTATAGGGCGGCTCTGTATTTTAGAGAAGAGTTTGGGATCAAGGACGGATTCTTGATCCATATTGTCAAAAGAGTACCCTATCAGGCTGGGCTAGGCTCTGCCAGTGCCGATGCGGCAGGGGTGCTCTATGCCTTGAGCAGGCTCTATGGCATCGACCCTTACAGCCCCCAGATCAAGGAGCTGGCAGTCAGGGTCGGGGCAGATGTGGTGTTTTGCTTGATGGGCGGGACTATGCTTGCCGAGGGTATTGGTGAGCTGCTACAACCCCTGCCCCCTATGCCACCCTGCGGCATCCTGGTGATCAAGCCTCGAGAGGGGGCTTCTACCCCTGCGATCTTTAAAGCTTATGATCAGCTCGACCCTGAGCCCTGCCAGCCCGATACCGATGGGCTGATCAAGGGGCTAGCCGCTGGTAGCCTGTCACAGCTTGCAGCATGCCTTGGCAATGTGCTAGAGTGCTGTGTGCCTGCTAAGAGCATTACAGAGATCAAGCAGGCAATGCTACAGACTGGCTGCCTTGGCACAGCGATGACTGGCTCGGGCTCGGCGGTATTTGGTATCTATCATAGTATAGAAGACGCAAAAAAAGCGGCTCTCGTTTTTGATACAGAGAGCTGCTGGGTCAAGGTATGCGCCCCCTATGCGGGGGGTGTAACCGAAGCTACTATGTAATACTATTCTGCGATTAAAATATTTGATATTTTCATCCGGCAGTTGATCTTGCCGCTGCGCCATTAGGCGCAGGCAGATAGCATTGCACAACATCTGCATATACTTTGTAGATATAGCCATAGAAATATGGCATATTTAAAACCGTGGTTTTAAATCGCAGATTTGCATGAGCATACAGGACCACTGTATGCGCCAATATTGCACGAGATAGATTACTTGGTGATAGGGCGGTCGCGGCGCTCTGGGCGATCATCAAACTCTCTAAAGAGCATGGAGATGCACCATACGCCTGCGATTGCGATGATGGTATAGACGATTCTGCTGATGATCGAGCCGGATCCGCCAAATAGCCATGCGACTACGTCAAACTGGAAGATACCAACTAGACCCCAGTTGAGTGCACCTATTACGACCAGCAGTAATGAAACCTTATCAAACACTAAATTGCACCTGCCTTACTTTAAAATTACACTTATGGAGCATCTGTTTACCGATTAACTCCATAAATAGTTTTGCACTTTTTGTGAGAAATAATCATATCACACAAATAATTGTACAATTTGCTAGTAGTATACCAATTTTATTAGCAATTATTCAAAGGTCTGCTCAGTAAAAAAATCTATATTTTTATAGGGAAATATGTTACAATAGTGCAGGCGATTGTTTTGCAGACTAACATTTATCTGTTAAAATGAAACTTTACAAAAAATAAACGCAAAAAATGTATCTGCCTGTTTGATCTTTATTATAGCCAGATGGCGGGCATGATAAACGTAAAAGAGATAGGTTTTTTGTGTTTATTTCACTATCAAACAATTATCTGGAGGAAATTTAATGTACCAGCAGGGTGAGACCAGCTCCGTATGGAGTAAAAACCTGATTTTGGCCATGTTATCTTCCCTGTGTGTGGGGATTGCAGGGCAGCTTTTAAACCCGACTTTGCCTGTTTATGTGGTGGAAATCGGTATCCCCGAAACCTTTGCAGGTACCATGTTGACAGCCTTTTCTCTGGGTGCTTTGCTGTTTCGCCCTATTTCGGGCGTATTGGTAGATCGCATCGGTAGGAAAAAGATGGTCATGATAGGAGCGGTGATTATTTTTTGCTCCTATATGTGTTATCTGCTGACCTCGACTTTTTATGCGATGATGGCTATCAGAGTGTTGCAGGGCATCGGATTTTGCCTGACCTCTACCGGCCTTGGTACCATCGCTTCTGACGTAATCCCCAGGGATAAAATCACCGAAGGTATCGGCTACTATGCCCTTGCAGGGGCAGTTTCTATGACGGTCGGGCCTGCTATCGGTTTCTTTCTAAAAGACTCTATGGGTATGACCTCCATCTTTATCACGGGTCTAGTTTTGAGCGTAGTATGTGTGTTTTCGGCTTTTAACATTACCTATCAGGAGAAGCTCATCAAGGTAGAAAAAGGCGCAAAGCTAAATATCAAGCTCTTTGAGAAAAACTCTCTCCTACCTGCTGCCATGATCTTTACCGTGACGGTAGCACAGACCGCTCTAACCACCTATCTAGCGCTATATGCCAAGAGCATTGGCATCGCATCGGTGGGTAGCTTCTTTTTACTCAACTCCTTTGGTACCATCTCTGCGCGCGTATTTGCAGGGCGAATTACCAACAGGATCGGTGAGCAAAAGTTTTTGATCGTATCGGTCACGCTGACAGCCTGCTGTATGTTTGCAGTTAGCTTGGTAAACAGCTACAGTATGCTCTGCCTGATTGCAGTGGTTTATGGCTTTGGCTACGGAGTGCTCTACCCGGTTACCAATGCGATGTCTATCAAAAACGCAAAGCCCGAAAACAGAGGCGCTGCCAATGCGACCTACTCGGCTTCTTTTGACTTTGGTACAATCTTAGGTGGTATGGTCTGGGGCTTCGTAGCAGCTTTTACCGGTTACTCGATCATGTATGCAATTGCTGCTGCTCTGATGCTGCTGGTTATTCCACTAACCTTTGTATATCGAAAGAAATTCCCAAATTCATAAATAATTGGGAATAATTGTATAAACAAAAATAAATGCCTCCATACTAAGGTCATGAGCTATGACGACAGTATGGAGGTTTTTTATGAAGACGTTTAAGATAGCAACCGTTGATCTTGTAATGCTGATTGCTTTGGTGTTGATTGTCATGGGCAGCAGTGTCAAAGCCCTGTCGGCCGAGGCTGCGGAGATCCGCAACAACACCCTAAGGCTGCATATGCTTGCCAACTCTGACAGTAATGAAGATCAAGCACTAAAGCTACAACTAAGGGATGCTCTGCTTGAGCAGTATAGCACGACACTTGCCTCTAGTCAGGGAATCGACGAAGCTGTCGAAGCCACAGCCGGGAAGCTCTCGGAGATTGAGAGTTTCTTAGAGCAGAAATCCTTGGAGCTTGGCTATGCATATCCGGTAAAAGCTCAGCTGCGTATAGCGATGAGGTAACGATGCCCGCAGGCTATTATCAGGCGCTGCGGATCACCATCGGGGCAGGCGAGGGTCAAAACTGGTGGTGTGTGATGTACCCACCCCTTTGTATCCCTGCGGCGACACCACAGGATGCCAAGAATATTGAGGATAAAATCGCACACCTCAATAGCAACACCAAGTTTATCCCCAAATTTGCGATTATCGAGCTTACTCAGGAGATTGGCAACCGCATTGCCCCTCAAGATTAGCTTATTTTGCCCCTGCTATGCAGATGGCAGGTAAGATAAATCTTTTTACACTGTCTATCTTGCCATCTGCTTTGCTTATAAATCTACAAAAAATCAGCGGGTGCTTCCTGAGTTAGGAAGCACCCGTTTTGGCGTGTATGATATTTAAAATAGCGGGAACTACTACCTTAGACTGTGTGTTACGCCACAGTTTGCAGCTTTGCCAGTCGGCGGCTGACTGTGTGGGTGATGATGGCACAGCTGATGGCTTTGATCACATCTAGAGCTACAAAGGGCACCACTCCTGCCATCAGGGCAGCCTTTAGGCTAAGACCCGCCGTGTAAGCAAGCCATGGGGTGCCAAGGCTGTAGCAGATCAACAGTGCGCCCAGCATCGAGACTAGTAACGCCGATAGCTTGTGGCGAAAATGCTTGACAACAATGGCAATGCCCAGTGCCATGAGAGGATACGCCATCAGATAGCCACCGGTTGGCCCAAAGAGTACGGGGATGCCCCCGCGCAGCCCTGCATATACAGGAGCTCCAACAGCACCGATCAATAGGTAGACGATCTGGGAAAGGAGTGCCTGACTAGGAGAGAGTAAGCCACCCGCCAGCATCACCGCTACAATGGAAAAGGTAATGGGCACGGGGCTAAAGGGTAGGGGTATGCTGATCTGAGAAAGGACGGCAGTAACAGCTGCAAAAAGTGCGATGCGTGTAAGGTCGTTTGGTTTCATAATTGACTTCCTTTTCTATAAGCTGAATCGGCAGTAAATGCTGCCCTATTGGTTTACAGCTTAACATACCTCGAATTGATTGTCAACTATATTTTATATTAGGTTTACAATAAAGTAGATGATGATAGGAAATTACATCGAATACAAAACACAAGGCACCCTCTGCTTTATGCATCGTGTGCCTTGATGTCTTTATATAGATCGGATCTCAATAGCTGCCTAGCAGCTTTGTGATGATCGAATTTGATAGCAGCATACCCTGTGGAGTTAGGGCGATGCGATCCTCTGAGAGTATCAGCAGCCCGGCTTTGACCAGAGGCTTCGCAGCAGCCAGTAGTGGGGCAATATCTCGTTGATACTGCTCCCTAAGCTCGCAAAGGTTGATGCCCCTACTGAGCCTAAGCCCTAGCATCACCGCTTCAGCAAAATCTCCGCCCGCGCCATCTTGGACCACTGCCTCCCAGGGATTGTGGGTATTGAGGAAGCCCTCTAGATCACGGGGGAAGTAGAATCGCTTTCCCTC
Source organism: Oscillospiraceae bacterium (assembly GCA_032059445.1). Lineage (GTDB taxonomy): Bacteria > Bacillota > Clostridia > Oscillospirales > Ruminococcaceae > DAMCAP01. The sequence goes on along the minus strand of DAMCAP010000010.1, from coordinate 67,794 downwards.
CATAAAGGAGTGAGCAGAGGGACCAATGCCCAGATAAGGAGCGAGGGTCCAGTATTTGGTGTTGTGGCGGCTTTCGCAGCCATCTTTGGAGAAGTTGGAGATTTCATACTGGCTATACCCGAGATCAGCAAGCCTACCTGCAAAGGCTTCGTAGCAGTCGCAGAGGAGGTCGTCGTCTTGCTCGGTGTAGCGGGTGTAAAAAGGAGTACCAGGCTCTAATTTGAGCAGGTATGCCGAGATATGGTCTACAGGCAGTGCTGCGATCTCCGCAGCAGCATCGGCACAATCTGCCGCAGTCTGCCCCGGCACACCCAGCATAATATCCGCCGATATATGGGGGAAGCCTGCTTCTTTTGCAAGGGTTACAGCCTCGGCACCTTCTCGGTACGAATGGAGCCTGCCCAGCGTAGCGAGGGTATCAGCCTTGGTGGATTGTAACCCAAAAGACACCCTGTTAAAGCCGCCCTTCACCAATGCCCTAAGCAGGGGCAGGTCGGTTGAGGAGGGGTTGGCTTCGAGGGTGACTTCGCAGTTCTCTGCTACAGAGAATTGCTGCTTGGCGGCATGCAACATATCTAGCAGGTGCTCTGCTCCCAGCAGGCTGGGGGTGCCGCCACCAAAATAGATGCTGTCTACCGCCAAGCTTTTATAGGGCGTGCTTGCGATTGCTCTTACGACCGCCTCTTTGTAGCGGTGGTAGAGAGCTTGATCTCCCGTCAGAGAGTAGAAGTCGCAGTAAGGGCATTTTTTGATGCAAAAGGGGGTGTGGATATAAAGCCCGATTGGGTTTTCCACAGGTTTTGCAGAACTTGTGGAAAATTTGCTGTCTTTCATATTAATCCAGCTTGAGCACAGCCATAAATGCCTCCTGCGGTACCTCCACAGAGCCTAGCTGGCGCATACGCTTCTTGCCTTCCTTCTGCTTTTCCAGCAGCTTCTTTTTACGGGTGATGTCACCGCCGTAGCATTTTGCCAATACGTCTTTACGCATAGCGCGTACAGTCTCACGGGCGATGACCTTGCCGCCTACAGCAGCCTGGATCGGCACTTCAAACATCTGGCGTGGGATCTGATCCTTTAGCTTCTCTGCCAGCAGCCTTGCACGGGGGTAGGCACGGTCAGCGTGGACGATAAAGGACAAAGCATCGACGATGTCGCCGTTTAGGAGGATGTCAAGCTTCACCAGCTTTGAGGGCTGGTAGCCTGCCAACTCGTAGTCAAAGGATGCGTAGCCCTTGGTGCGAGATTTCAGCGCATCAAAGAAATCGTAGATGACCTCATTTAGGGGGAGCATGTAGTGAATTTCTACACGGCTTTCATCCAGATACTTGGTATCGAGGTAGACGCCACGGCGCTCCTGACATAGCTCCATGATATTACCGATATAACCGGTAGGGGTGAAGATGCTGGCCTTAATAAAGGGCTCCTCTGCCGCTGTGATAGTGCCCGGGTCAGGGTAGTTGGTGGGGTTGTCGATCATGATAACCGAGCCGTCGGAGAGGGTCAGCTTATAGATAACGCTAGGAGCGGTGGTGATGATGTCGAGGTTGTATTCACGCTCGATGCGCTCCTGCAATATCTCCATGTGCAAGAGGCCTAAAAATCCGCAGCGGAAACCAAAGCCCAACGCCTTGGAGGTCTCGGGCTCAAAGGAGAAAGAGGCATCATTGAGCTGTAGCTTTTCTAGTGCATCTCGCAGGTCAGGGTACTTAGCACCGTCGGCAGGGTAGATACCGCAGAAGACCATGGGCACTACCTTACGGTAGCCTGATAGAGGCTTAGAAGCAGGCGCTTCGGCATTGGTAACGGTGTCACCTACCTGAGTATCGCGAATGGTCTTGATGCTGGCGGCGATGTAGCCGACCTCACCTGCCTTGATAGACTTACCGGGGATGATACTGCTAACGCCCAGCATACCGCACTCCACGACCTGAAACTGTGCACCGGTGGCCATCATCTTGATCTTCATGCCGGGAGTAATTTCACCGTCTACCACTCTGACATACACGATGACGCCTTTATAGCTGTCGTAGTAGGAATCAAAGATCAGAGCCTTGAGCGGGGCATCTGGATCACCGCTTGGTGGGGGGATATCCTTGATTACTCGTTCAAGTACTTCTTCAATACCGATACCCAGCTTTGCAGAGATACGTGGAGCATCCATAGCAGGGATACCGATAATATCCTCCACCTCGGCACATACACGCTCAGGGTCGGCGGAGGGCAGGTCAATCTTGTTGACGACAGGCACGATTTCAAGGTCGTGCTCAAGGGCGAGATAGGTGTTGGCAAGGGTCTGGGCTTCGATGCCCTGAGAGGCATCAACCACCAGAATTGCGCCTTCGCAGGCTGCCAGTGATCGGGAAACCTCGTAGTTAAAGTCGACATGCCCGGGGGTATCGATTAGGTTTAGGGCATAGATCTGCCCGTCCTTTGCCTGATAGTCGATCTTTACTGCTCTGGCCTTGATGGTGATGCCACGCTCACGCTCAATATCCATATTGTCGAGCAGCTGCTCCTCCATATCACGCTTGGCGACGGTGAGGGTCTGCTCCAATATACGGTCGGCAAGGGTACTCTTGCCGTGGTCGATATGGGCGATGATGCAAAAATTACGTATATTCTTAGCTGGTTGTGACATATATGACTCCCTTTGTGTTAAATTTATAGTCAAGGCCCAGAGCAGTCCTGCAGAAGCTCTGTCCGTTATGCTGTGTTGCCTCAGCATTGTGCTGTTATTCCTTGCAAAGCAGGAGCGCAAACTAGCCAAAAGGTAGTATGATTGGCTTTAAACGCTTGCGGTTATTATACAGTATGGCAGGTAAAAAATCAAATAAAGAAATTTCCCCTTGACTCTCACGTTACGTCATAGTTTATACTATAGCCAAAGGAGGGAAAACATGCTGACAGTCAAACAAGTGGCAGGCCTTACGGGGCTTACGGTACGCACCCTACACCACTATGATCAAATCGGGCTTCTAAAGCCTGCCGTCGTAGAGCGAAGCGGATACCGCAAATATACCGAGGAGCAATTGGGGGTATTAGAGCAGATCCTGTTTTTTCGGGAGCTGGATTTCCCCCTCGAGGAGATCAGGCAGATCATGAGCGCACCGGGCTACGATTCCACCGATGCACTGCAAAAGCAGCAGGAGCTGCTGCGGATGAAACGGGATCGAATCGATAAGCTGATTTCGCTGATCGATAATACTTTAAAAGGAGAAAAAGATATGAGTTTTGAGAGCTTTGACATGAGCGAGATTGAGGAGATCAAGCAGAAGTATGCCGAAGAGGTCAAAGAGAAATACGGCAGCAGCGATGCATATAAAGAGAGTGAACAAAAAACGGCGGCTTATACCAAGAGCGACTGGCAACGGATCAACGCCCGCCAAGAGGAGCTCTATACAGCCTTGGCTACCCACATCGGAGCTAACCCGGCAGACCCACAGGTGCAGCAGCTGGTACATCAGTGCCGAGAGCACATCACCAAGAACTTCTACAATTGCACCCTTGAGATCTTTGAGGGCTTAGGGCAGATGTATGTAGCCGATGAGCGATTTACTCAAAATATCGATCGCTACGGCAAGGGCTTAGCCGAGCTGCTTAGCAAGGCGATTGCAGTATATGTAGAAGAGCAACGGAAGTAAAACCAGTAATGAAACAAAAGGGCTTGGGCTGTCGGTAGATCAGTCCGAGCCCCTTTTTTATAGCAAAGTGTGTGCATCAATGGATCAGAGGCACTGGTAAAGCGGTTTTTGGGAGTATGTTGTGGGCATCGGTATTCTAAATCGAGATAATTTGTTAGGCGGTTATTTAACCCTTGATGTATCTTCCTGCCGCTTCGAGGTCAGCAGATAATAGCGGCCGCAGTGCAGGGCTACGCAGAGCGGCTGCAGGGTGATAGGTGACCATTGCCTGTAGCCCGCTTGGCAGGGTAAAAATCTGGCCGTGGTGCTGGCTAATATTGATCTTTTTATCAATGATTGCTTTAGCAGGGGTAAGCCCTACACAGATGATCAGCTTTGGTGATAGACTCTCAAGCTCCGAAAGCAGATAAGGCAGGCAAGCGGCGACCTCGGCGGCTTTAGGGGTACGATTTTGGGGTGGGCGGCATTTGCAGGTGTTGGTGATGTAGAGATTTGTGTTACGGTCTAGGCCGTTTTGCAGCAGCAGCTGAGTAAGCAGGATACCGCTGCGCCCGGTAAAGGGCTCTCCCCCCTCGTCCTCAGTGCGCCCGGGGGCTTCTCCTACGATGATTACCTCAGGAGGGATCGCTCCCTTACCAAAGACGATTTGCTTTCGTTGGCTGTGCAGAGCACATCGGGTACAGTTTTGATCTGGTTGCAGCATGGGGTACTCCTTTATGGGTATTTGTTTGTAGGTGATTGGGTATGTTGCTTATACGCTGAGGGGAGTCTTGTAGAAGCTTGGGATGTGGTGTATAAGTACAGAAGCTCTGCTGATTACCTCTAAATGAAAGCAGCGCAAAAGTCCTCACTCCCACTCATGCCGTGGAGGCACCCCCTTTTGATAGACGTCAAAAAGGTAGGAAAAAACGTCTAAGGGTAAGCCCTTAACCCACGGACAAATCTTGCCGGATTGCGCTTGATTTTGTCAAGCGACAACCGCTGCAAGCTATTGCCCTGGTAAAGTGTCTGTGACACAAGGAAATGCCTAACGGCATGTGGATGCGGGGAGTAACGGTGCTTTTCTGCCCCTAGGCATATAAATGCGCCGAAGGCGCTCTATAAGGGCAAGCCCTTGGGTTGGCTATACAAACAGCTTTAGCTGCGCAAGGCAATAACGCCAAGGCTTTGCAGGTGGGGGTCAGGGGCATAGCTTCGAAGCGCTTTTTCCCAATTTTGCTGTTAAACAAAATAGGGTGCCAGCGCGGCATGAGCGCATCGAGGTGATAGAGAAACTATTCATGCGCCTGACATATTGCACTTTGCTTCGCAGCAACTGCGTAAACCACTTCACAAATGGGGAAATTAACTGTTTCTGCTCTGGGTTTCAACCGAATTATAAGCAGTGCTCATAGCTTAATTGCCCAAGCCCGCAGGCTGGGCATCAGAAAAGCTCTTTATGAGAAGTACATTACCTTTATTATACCACAAGCTTCGACCGATTTACTACCAAATTTATGTGCTTGGCCCCTATTTGCGTTGACATTAAATACCCTAGAGGATATAATATTTCTGTAAGATAAATTGGGCTTAAAGCAGACTTTGGCCGTAGTTGCTTGGAATGTGACAAAAGGACTGCTGCGAGTGGCCGATCATACATATATTGTGCCTACGGGCAAAAAATAGGGGGATTTTCATGGCAAACAAAGTATTGGTTGAAACAAGTGCAAGACACCTGCACATTACTCAGGAGCATCTAGAGGTACTATTTGGCAAGGGCGCTACACTTACCGAGAAGAAGGCATTATCGCAACCCGGTCAGTATGCTTGCGTAGAGAGAGTTGATCTGGTAGGACCTAAGTCTACAATGAAGGGTATCTCGATTTTAGGGCCTGTCCGCCCTGCTACACAGATCGAAGTTTCCCTGACCGATGCTCGCGCTTTGGGCATCAATGCACCTGTCCGTGAGTCGGGTGATATCGAGGGCTCCGGTGCTTGCAAGCTGGTAGGGCCATGTGGTGAGGTGGAGCTTGGCAAGGGCGTGATCGCTGCAAAGCGTCATGTACACATCACCCCTGAAGATGCTGCTGCTTATGGCGTAGCAGATAAAGAAAATGTAAAGGTCAAGATCACTTCAGAGGGTCGCTCTTTGATCTTTGATGATGTTGTAGTCAGAGTTAGTGCATCTTATGCGACTGCAATGCACATCGATACCGATGAGTCAAATGCTGCAGGCTGCTCCGGTGAAGTTTACGGCGAGATCATAAAGTAATTTAACCCACAAGAGAAGGTGACTTGCGGCAGATGCTGTAAGTCACCTTTTTTATATTGCGGGGGAGATTAGTCAAAAATTTTTGAGAGGAGCTCCTGGCCAATCCGTGTGGTTATTGTAAAATTAATATGTGGATGATAAGCATCTTCAATCAGGTCGTGATTTTTCTTGGCTTCTGACAAGGTTACGGCCGCCTGCTCAATCATCGAAACAGCGGCTTTTTTATTAAACAGTATGCGCTTTTTATACTTGCGGATCAGCTCAAGATCGGTAAACCGCTTATAGCTAATTACCTTATGGGGCTCTAGAGCAGGGGTATGCAGGATGTTTTTTGTCGTAAAGAAGATGCCTGCCTCTGGGATGATCAGATGCTCTAAGCGCTCAAAGGGGGCAAAGGGGCTATAGCAGCTGCATACATTATAACCAAAACCAAGGGCTAAGCTGCGCAGCTCTGCCAGCAGTGCGGTAGAAACTGCTCCGTAGGGATCTTCTATGAGATAGGCTGTATATTGGGGAGTAGGCAGCAGAGCGTAGCCTTGATCGGTGACAGCACTCAATAGGCGGCAGCTCTCGATAGGATGACGATCTGTATGTTTTTTGGGGAGTATTTTGCTGGCCAAGAGTGCGGTTGTTCTCTTGATTTTTGCAAAATCAGTAGCTTCATAAGCGATACGGTAGTTATCCTCTAGGATGGCAACCGCTCCGCTCAGATAGCGGACGCACTGTTGGTGATAAGTAGCGTTGAGTGCAATCTTTTGCATGATATCATCACGATTTTTGCGGATGCCCTCAGCATCAAATGCTTCTGTTAGGTTGACGATCTGCTCAAAAGCGCCCACATATTTGGGCTCGATGGCATGGGAAGGGGTTACAAATGACCAAAGTTAGAAGTGCTGTAAAAAATCCCCTGCTGATGAGGGAAATTGATGTTGATTGCAGGAGTTTTGTATTGTATAATTGTAAGGTGTGATAAAATTATAATTACTAATTTTGTTTTCCAACCAAATTAAACTTGGCTAAAAACACAATTCACAATAAAGACCATAATCGACGAATTTCTATGCGTGATCTATTTTACAATAAACGCATAGCTGTATATTTTCTTCTGCTTATGCTGGAGCTTTGTTGTACAAGCTCCCAAGGCTTCGATGTTCTCATGTTTCCTTTCATAATATTGCTATAGTATTTGCTCAGTATTTGTATCAACTTAGTTAAAGAGAGATGTACATATGAACAAAAAAATGCTGGCAGGCACTGCTTATGTATTATTGGCGTGTACTGCCATGATCATCATGCCAGAGCTTCCTTGGATATCCAACAGCTACCTTACTGGTGCTTATGTGCCTGTAAGTGGGTTGTTGTCGGGGTTGCCGGTGCTCAGTAGCACCGGTATTTTGCTGTTAGCAGCATTGGGCGCTGTGGTAGCTGCTTACTGGGTTATTAGCAGACTCCGAGGCTCCCAGAGGGAGATGCAAGCAGTATTATCTCAGGTGCCGGGTGGCTTCTGCAAGCTTGCGTGGCTTCCTACGCCTAAGGTGCTGTATTGTAGCAAGGGTATGGCAGCGTTGCTAGGGCAGGCGGCAGTGCCTACTTTACTGCTGGAGTATATCGACCCAGAGGAGTATGCAAGAGTAAGCAGCTGCATTGACCAAGCATACAACCAAGGTAAGCTCCCCTATGAGCTTGAGTTTCGTATAACTGGGCATGGCGGCGATGTGATCTGGGTATTGGTGCGAGGCAGCTTTGGGGAAGATAAGGGCCAGCTTGTTACCTATTGGGCAGTTATTGACATTACCGCTGTCAAGCAAAATGAGCTCAAATGCAAAGCCTCCTGTGAGTATCTGCAGATGGCGGTGGAGCTCAGTGATGAGATTGTTTTTGACTATGATCCAGTAAAAGATGAAATCCACCTAAGCGCAAAGAGCGCAGAGCAGTTTGACTGCCCCAGTGTGATTCAAGATACTGAGCGGTATTTTAGAGAAAGCGGCGTATTTAGCCCCGAGGATATCAGCAGGATTTCAAAGGGCTTGGCGTTGCTACGGGCTGGAGAGCCGAGAGTAGATATTAACTTTCGGGTTAGCCTTCCGGGTGGTAACGTAAGATGGTATGATGCGAGAGTTATAAACGTCCTCGACAGCAACGGCGACTCGGTACAGATTATCGGTGTTGTCAAGGAGATTACCGGTATAAAGAACCTCGAGTTGGAGCGCAGGTATAAAAGCCTAATGGTCTCTGATTGTGTCTATGCCTATGAGGCCAATGTAACCAAAGACTGCTTGGCAGGTGAGTATACCCAAGGCTTTGAGATTACCTTGGGTAGCTATACGGCATTTGTTGAGAGCACCGCTTTAGAAAAAGTCCATCCCGGCGACCAAATTGCTTTTGCTCAAAAGTTTAAGAAAGAAAACATACTTCTGGAATTTCATCAGGGCAGGTACAGAAGTTATTTTGAATATCGGGCGATATTAGCAAGCCCTGAAGGAGCCCCTAGAGTACACTGGGTATTGTCTACGGTGATCCTCACCAAGGATCAGACGGGAGATATCCGGATGTTTTGCTATGTCAATGATATCGACGAGCAGAAAAAGAAGGAGTTTTACCTACAGGAGCAGAAAAAATATCATGATGCAGTGCTTGCCGATACCATTGGGTCCTTTGAAGCTGATCTTACACACGATCACCTGATCAAAGGGTATGATGATTGGCTAGAGGGGATTGATTGCGATGATTTTGGCAGTTACTCCAATATGATTAAGCTGTATGCAGGGTATAAAGTACATCATGAAGATGCCGATACCTTCCTCAATGCCCTGTTGCCTGAGCATGCTATGGAGCTTTTTCACCTTGGTCAGTCCGACATTACCATTGAGTATCGCTGCCCCGACGGCAGGGGCAACTTTATCTGGGTTTCCTGCACGGTGCATCTGATAGAAGATAAATATGCCGATTGCATCAAGTGCTTTGGCTATATTAAAGACATTAACAATAAAAAACTCAAAGAAATATCCTTAGAGTATAAAGCACAGCGTGATGACCTAAGCGGTATGTACAACAAAAGCGCTACCGAGACCTTGATTACCGAGTATCTTGAATCCCCTGAGAGCATGGGGAAGACCCACGCGCTGCTGATGATTGATCTGGATAACTTTAAGCTGATCAACGACAGTCAGGGCCATAGCTTCGGCGACTGGGTGCTCTCTAATATATCGATGCAGATTAAGGGTCTGTTTAGAGGGACTGATATAGTGGGTCGTGTCGGAGGCGACGAGTTTGTAGCCTTCATCAAAAACATCGGCGACGGTGATGTAGTGGCCCTTAAATGTGCCCAGCTCTCTAAAGCAATCAACTCCACCTATCACAGCGAGAGCGGCGAATGCTCAGTGACGGGAAGCATCGGCGTGGCTCTTTACCCATATCATGGCACCAGCTTTAAGGAGCTTTACCGTAAGGCAGATAGCGCACTCTACGAGTCAAAGGGTGGCGGTAAAAACATGTATACCCTCTATGAGGAGCTTGGGCGATCATAGTTTATTCCAATAACTGTGGAAGATACAGGGGTGTGATCTGTAAAGGTTTGACAAAATCTATTTACTTTTTTGCTGATTTGATGTATACTTAGTTAGATTAATAATGTAAAAGCGCTAAGGAGGCAAACATGAAAAGTTGGAGAATTATAGCCGACAGCTCCAGTGATCTGCTGGTGCCGATGGTAGAGGACGAGGTAGTAAAATTTTCGACAGTGCCCCTTAAGATTTTGGTAGATCAAACGGAGTATGTTGATGACAGCGACGTAAATGTGGCTGATATGATTGCCCACTTAAAGTCTTTTAAGGGGCCTTCTTCCTCCGCCTGCCCGTCTATAGAAGATTTTGCCGCCGAAATGCGCAAGAATGATTATTCTATCGTCATCACCATCACCAGCGGGCTAAGCGGCACCTATAACTGTGCCTTGATGGCTAAGGATATGGTATTGGAAGAATACCCGGAAAAGAAGATCTTTGTTTTAGATACCCACTCTACATCCTCCACCATGATCTTGGATGTGTATAAGACCAAAGAGCTGATCAAGCAGGGGTTGGAGTTTGAGCAGGTAGTGGAGGAGCTGGAGCGCTATAACAAGGGGCTTGACCTCCTATTTGTGCTGGCCTCCTACGACACGCTGATCAAAAACGGGAGAATGTCGGCGGTAGCGGGGCTTGTTGCCAAGGCGCTCAATATCCGCGCGATTGCTACCAATTCCGATACTGGCACCATTGAGGTCATCAAAAAGACTCAAGGCGAAACCAATGCCCTAAAGACCATCGCTGATATGATGGGCCAAAGGAAGGATATTACCGGCTTGCCTGTGGTGATTACCCACTGCTTTAATGAAAAAGCTGCCAATACACTGAGAGATCATATCTTGCAGCAGCATAAGCCAAGCGAGGTAAAGATACTGCCAATGAAGGCTCTTACGGGCTACTACGCAGGCGAGTTTGGTCTGATAATCAGCTATTAAATATTAACCCTAGTGAAAAAGGCTGCTGTGATCTTCACAGCAGCCTTTTTGAGTTGCCTTAGGTCTGTAATAGAAGTAGGGAGTAGGGCTAGCACACAAAGCAGTAGAGCGGTTGAAGTTAGATTTGGAATGTGTTAGGTCACTGGTGTAAGTAGTATAAAAATACAAAGCCCCTGCCCTAAAAGGGACAGGGGCTATTATGTGGATAAAATTAACAAAGGTGTTACAAGGATGCTTCAATGGCTTCAGGCGCCTTGGCATAGACACAACGCTTGATTTTATTGAGATCAAGGCGGTAGTCGATGTCGGTGTAGCCATGGTCTTTTAGGATCTCCATAATCTCTTCCGCCTGATCGTAGCCTGCCTCAAAGATAAGGCTACCCTGAGGCTTGAGGAGGTTTAGAGCCTTTGCAGTGATGCTACGATAGAAGTATAGGCCGTCAATACCACCATCGAGTGCCATGGTAGGCTCATACCCTACCTGTATCGAGAGCCCCTCTATATCTTCATGGCGTATATAGGGAGGGTTAGAAATCAGCATATCCAGCTTTGGCAGCGGCAGAGCGCCCGTTACATCGGCTTGGAGCACCGTGATCTGATCTTCCAAATGATTTAGGGCGACATTTTGCTTAAGATAGCTCAAAGCATCGTTAGAAAGCTCGACTGCATAGAGCTTGGCATGTGGAAGATTGGCAGCCATGGCCAGTGCGATTGCACCGCTACCTGCGCAGAGGTCGGCGATTATAGGGGCTTGGATCTCGGCTGCGATCTCAAGGGCAGTATCTACGATGGTCTCAGTATCGGGGCGGGGGATCAGTACCCCTTCGCCAACCTTTACAGGTAGCCCGTAAAATTCCCATTCGCCCAGCAGATATTGTAGCGGATATCCTTCTGATAGCCGCTTTACCTTCATCTGCATAATAAAGGCATCTTGAGGCTCTACCTCTGCATCTGCCTTGATGATTTGATTATACTCATTAAAATATCCTTTAAATAGCTGAGATAGATCAAAATCCGCGGTCTCGTGGCTAAGTTTCTTTCGGCAATCTTTATACAGCTCGGAAAATGTCATTGTAACCACCTGTCTCGTATGTTATCTCATAGGGCAAGGGAAAGCGATCCCGACGGGAGTATTGCCACTACGTAGCTGCGTAAAACAGCGTGGCAGAAGTTCGTAGCAGGGTTTACCATTGATCCTGCTGCTGATCATTTGGGATGCAGGGCTTCATTGCTGCAATTGCTACTTCGATCTGATCATCTGTGGGCTCATAGGTAGTCAGGTTTTGCAGCCAGAGGCCAGGCGCAGAGATGGCTCGTGTCAGGGGATTATCATAGCGCCCTGCCAGCTTGATGATCTCAAAGGAAATCCCTACAACCAAAGGCAGTAAGATCAGCTTGAGCAGTACCCTGCCAATGACGCTGTTCCAGCTGGCAAAGGAAAACACCAGCACAGAAACCACCATAACGATCAACATAAAGCTGGTGCCGCAACGGGGGTGAAAGCGAGGGTATTTGCGTACATTCTCTACAGTAAGCTCCTCGCCGGCTTCGTAGCAGGCGATGGTTTTGTGCTCGGCACCATGGTACTCAAACACACGCTTCACGTCGCCCAGCTTTGATACAGCGTAAAGGTAGAGTACGAAAATCGTGATTTTGGTAACTGCTTCAATAGCAGTGAGGATGGCTTGTGAATTGATAAAGTGTTTGATAAACCCTACCAGCACCGTTGGCAGCACCATAAATAACCCGATCGAAAGTGCTACTCCAAGGAGCATTGCTGCACTGCCAAAGATGGCTGAGAATTTATCTCCCAGCAGCTCCATCAGCTTTTTTTCTAGCTTAGAGGGTTCTTCTTCCTCAAAGCCAGCCAAATCGGCAGATTTCATCAGGCATTTGTAGCCCAGAGCCATCATATCGATAAAGTTAAAGCTACCTCTGACAAACGGTGTAGATTTGTACCAGGGCTTTTTCCCAGCCTTGTCGGTAGGCCAGACAGAAAGTGAGATCTCTCCATCGGGCTGACGGACGGCCATAGAGGAGGTTTCGGGTCCTCGCATCATGATTCCTTCGATCAGGGCCTGCCCGCCGATGGAGGTTTTTTTGTGTGCTTGATTGGACATGGTTACTCCTTATATTTTTGTAGCGCGTGCAATGCACCCGACATACAAATGGTCTTTTACATTGTGATATGGTGATGGATACATCCCCTATTTTATCATTTTAGTGGGGTAAACACAATAGATACACCGAAAAATCTCTAATAGTTCAAGATCGCTGAGGGAGAAAGCATATAAAATAAACAAAAAAATGCTGGAGATTCTATCTATAAGCTTGAAACGAGCAAGGCTTCGTGGGGTAGAAGGGTATAAAGATCAATAAAAAAAGAGAGGCGACGTGCCTCTCTTTTTTGATGCGTGTAATCAAGTGATCAGGCTATCTGGGCAGCACATAGATGTTGACGATCTGTCTGCCGTTTAGCTGACTTTCCCGATAGGTTTCGTAGTATAGGTCGATGTCGATGATGCCCTGCATCAGCCCCGTACCGGTGTCGGCTGCAATACAGTAGCCATAGACAAATTTATTGTCTGCACTGGTTACATATAGTTTAGAGCCGTAGGGGATTTCATTGGGATTGACCGCCACATAGCCATAGAAGAGGCGCATACGGCTTGCACCGATGTTGCGGCCGGGCTTGGCGCTGTAACCGGTAGCGATTTGGTTTTGCAGTACGTAGGAGTAGCCGATTGGCTTACCGTTCTGATCCATTTTATAGCCAAAGTCTAGATCAGAGATCGCCCCCTTGCCTCCTTTTAGCACTAGTCTGGTGACGGGATCCTTGGTTATTACATTGGATACTACTTCACGCTGCTGCAATACACCGTCTACAATACGGTCTGCGTAGGTTATTGTCCTGCTGCCTTTTACTCCGGCGATGAGGGTTTCTGATCTGCCTGATTTTAGTAGGCTGTTTTGTCGGTATTCGGTTTCGTAAGGGATCTCCTCCTCCACCACGGTTGTGGTGAGTATCACTCGCTGGATGATAATCTGGTCATCGGCAGAGAGATAAAACTGTCGGGGGAGGTTTAGCATATCATGCTCTTTTAGGCGGATGCCTTTGCTATCGAGCAGTGCCCCCACCGTGATATCGTCGGTGGCCATATAAGAGTGGGTGATACCATCTACCGTTACAGTTACGGGGAAGCCACGGCTGATCTCGATCTCGCCGCTGCCATCATTTAGCTGGGTAAAGCTCATGGTATCGTGGGCCATCATGATAATCCCTTGATCATTGAGGATATCCTGCGGATTTTCCTTGAGGGTGTATATCTGTATGACTTCTTCACCATCGCGGATATAGACGACGTTTATCTGCTCTGTGACAAACATCACTACACCTGCCAGTGAGAGGGTCAGGGCGACTATCGCAAAGCTTCGACTGCGTAGCAGATCGAGGGTAGTCTTTACGCCCTTGACCAGGTTGTTGATTGCTGTACTCATAAATGCTCCTTTTGAAATATTACGATCTTGGGTGTTGCAGCATCAGTAATATTATGACGTGAATATTACCATATTATTCAATGCTATATGCATTGTCAAGTCCCAGCATCAACAAATATTGACAATTAATGTAACATTTTAGGTCTATACGAGTATAGATTCTGTGCGAATGCAAAGCAGTTTTGACTCAAAAGGCAAAATGTTTTGTGTAAAAGAGCGAAAATATATCCACAAACAAATGGCGGGTTTTGCCGCCCAAATATCCATTATATATATATTGACAAGTATAAATTTGTGGAAATATACAAATAAGTATTTTTGTCAACAGCTGATCAAATCAGTAAAATCAAGCCATAAAAGGCAAATAAGCCCGAGCGCTATTGCTCGAGCTTAAGGTGCAAGCTTAAAGAATTTTAACTTCAGCAGAGGATCCTGTCCAGATAGAAGCCATAGCCTCCGAGCAATTTTATGCGATCAGAGCCGCAAAAGGGGCATAGCCTGCTGGATTCCTGCATATGGTACTCGGTGCAGTCTGCGCAGTAATACTTTGCCTTGGTGGGGTTGATGCAGATTAGGCAGCCCGACAGGGGGGTATCTTGACTGATGGCTTCAAAGATATGCAGAAATTTTTCTTCATCAATTGTGCTGTATTCGCCCTTTGTTATCTCCAGCACGCAGATTTCATCCAGCTCGTAGATTGCCGAAACCGAAAGGGCAGCTTCTAGTATGCACTGTGCCAGACGTAATTCTTCCAAAGCGCTCCATCTCCTGTATAGCAGTGTGGCAGGAGGATGCTGTGCTGGCTGCGCCTTGCGGGGGTTATGCGCTATGCAGCCAAGCAGGGCTGTCTCCTGCGTTTGCTACAGCATATTAGCAGGCGGTGGCAAAAAGAACCAATCATCAAGGCTTAATGACGTAAAGTCTATGGGTGGCGGGGATTTTCCGTTACCATGGTTGCTGCTTGTGTCAAAGCGGCGACCACATCGGCATCATGCTGCTGCTTTAGCACATAAAGCTTGGAGTAGACTTCTCCGGTGGGGCAGACCACATACATGTTGGGCAGTCTGTTAAGGGCAAAGGCGAGGATATCATCACGGCATATTTCACAGGTGCAGCAGCCCAGAGATGGATAAATTTCATTCAAGCGTTCTTCGAGTAGGTCTTCCATAAGATTACGGTACATACCTAAATCCCCCAATACCATCATTATGTAGACATAATAGCATATTTGCCCAAACATGTAAACATAAATACGCAATACAGCCGCCGTAAATAAAGTGGTATACAATCTGGCTTGGCTCAATATATTTGTTTTAAGACAAGTTATCCCTGATCTACCAAAGCCATAGGGCATGCCGTCGTAGCATTTGGAGTCGGGTGAAGGTCGGCTATCCGGCTGTGTGCCGGAAAATATAAAGCTAAGGAGATGTACCTATGAAGAAGACCAGTAGACTGGCAGCTGTTTTGATTTCGGCAGCGATGCTGCTGAGTGCCTGCGGAGGTCAGACTGCGCCTCCGGTGACTCCCTCTCAAGCGGCACCCAGCCAGAGCGCGGCAGCACCCAAAAGCAATGATCTGATCATCGGCACCTACATGCCCGTCACCACCCTCGTGCCATGGAAAACCACCTCCGACGGTGACGGCTATATCATTCGTCAGATCTATCACACACTTGTAGAGATGGACAACGACTCCAACTTCACCCCAAGCTTCGCTAAAAGTTGGGAGTGTGCCGATGACAACGTTACCTGGACCTTCCACCTCAGAGACGATATCTATTGGCAGACTGGAAACGGCTTATTTAAAGATGAAAAAGTCCGTGTAACGGCAGAGGACGTAAAGTACTCCTTTGAATACTACCTAAAACCAGAAAACGGATCGGTACGGTATACCGATCTCTCCAGCACCCTTAAGAGCATTACCGTAATCGACCCGAACACCATACAATTTGTCACAAACGACATCGATGTATTGTTTGAATACAGAATGTACCAAAACTATATCATCCCCCGTAGAGCCATTGAGCAAAACTGGGATTTTGGTGCTTTCCCAGTTGGGTCAGGCGCTTATAAATTTGTAGAGCATGTGACTGACACCCATGTAATCCTTGAAAAAAATAAGGATTTCTGGAAAGAGCCTGCGCTTGATCGGGTCATCTATAAGATTATCCCCGATAAATCGGTATCGGCGATCGCCCTGCAAAACAAGGAAATCGACGTAGCTCTCGCTATCCTGCCCACAGAAGTAGGCAACATCTCATCAAAGGATTACTTAGAGCTTAAATCCTCCGGCGTAGGCTCCTATAGGTGGATTGGCTTTAACTGTGCATTCCCACTCTTTACCGACCCCGAAATCCGTCGCGCCCTCAGTATGGCGGTGGATATGGACGGAGCAGTCAATGCAATCTTTAAGAATGATGCTGGTGTTGAGCTGGCGGTGCGTGCTTACGGGCCGATCTCTTATGAGCGCCCCGGCGGCAACAAGGAGGCATTTAAAGAGGTCTGCGTGAGCTTTGATCCTAAGAAGGCAGAGGAAATTTTAGACGCTAAGGGCTGGAAGAAGGGCGCTGACGGTATCCGTGAAAAGGATGGCAAGAAGTTTAAGTTTACCTTACAGGTAGGCAACAACGACGCCAACCGTGAGAAGCTGGCGGTCATCGTTTCTTCTCAGCTCAAGGCAATTGGCATCGACTGCACTGCTCAGACAGTAGAGTGGGCTACCCATACCGACGATATCAAGAATGGCAAGGTAGAGATGTACATATTGGGCGGCTATAGCAACCTCGACGGACCACTGCGCCTGATGCGCACCGATACCACCACCTTTAGCCCCAACTGCAACTACTCCAACCCAAAGGTTGACGCGATTTTGAAGGAAGCATGGAAGACCATCGACGCTACCAAGCGCTCTGAGATGCTTACCGAAGCTGCGAAGCTCTTTATTGCCGATGCCCCTCATATCTTCCCATACTTTGAATATGGGCAGACAGGTGTCAACAAGTGGGTAAAGGACTTTGACTACCCATCTGTATACCACACGCTCTGCAACAGCAATCGTAACGTAGCAGTTACAAAGTAGCAGGAAGCTGTATTCAATAGCATCTACACCACCTCATAAATGCCCGATGTGACAGCGGCAAAGCTGCCTTGGCTTTGCCGCTGCTTCACAAGGCTTTGTCCAACTGTGGAGTGAGCCTTGGGGACTTTACTACCTGACACAGCAGGTGAAGGAGCTTAGATATGTGGACATATATTATAAAAAGATTGCTGCAAACAATACCCACCCTATTGGTGATCTCCTTTATGATCTTTTCGCTGCTCTATATCACCCCCGGTGACCCGGTGCAGTTGATTCTGGGTACCGAGGACTCTCATGTATCCCATGAGCAGCGAGTGCTTATTGAGCAGCAGTGGGGGCTCGATAAGCCCTTTGCGGTGCGGTATTTTCATTTTATAGCCAAAGCTCTCAAAGGCGACCTTGGGGTGTCCTACGCTACCAATCAGGATGTCTTTGACAGTATCATGATTCGCATGCCTGCCACCATACGGCTGGCGGCTTTTTCGATGCTCTTGGCACTGTTGGTATCGGTACCACTGGGGATCTTGGCCGCCTTAAAGCATAACAGCATCTGGGATTCGCTGGCTACGGCGCTGGCTACCATCGGTGTGTCATTGCCGAAGTTTTGGTTTGGTCTGGTACTGATTATTTTCTTTTCCTTAAAGCTCGGCTGGCTACCCAGCACAGGCTCGGCAACCATCGCTGGGGATGGTGTCGTTGGATTTTTGCGGTATGCGATCATGCCCGCCTCCTCACTGGCGCTGGGCATGGCGGCAACGCAGACTCGAATGATCCGCTCGGGTATGCTGGATGTACTCAGTCAGGATTACGTCCGCTATGCACGCAGTAAGGGCTTGGCGGAAAAAGCCGTCATCTACGGTCACGCACTCAAAAATGCCATGATCCCTGTAATCACCGTCATAGGTGCCGAGATCGGTGGCCTGCTGGGTGGAGCGGTGGTAACTGAGTCGATCTTCTCCTGGCCGGGTGTCGGTAGGCTGGCGGTTAACTCCATTGCCAAGCGAGATTACCCCATGATACAGGGGATCACCTTGGTACTCTGTGTCAGCTATCTGCTGATCAATCTGGCAGTTGATATTATCTATGCTTGGGTGGATCCCCGCATCCGTCTAGACAAAAAGGCTTAAGGAGGTGCAAAGATGAAAGAACAGACACATGTGATGGACAGCAGCGATATTCCACAGGTGACAGGAGAAATCGGCATCGAGTCGCTGCCTGTTACTACATACTGGGCGGATGTAGTGCGGCGCTTTACCAAAAACAAGATTGCCGTAATTGGTCTGCTTATGATGACGATCATTGTGGTACTCTGTGCGGGAGCACCTATGTTTACCAAATATCACCCGATCATAGATATGGATTTGGCCAATATGCTGATGCGGCCTGGTACTCCCGGGCATAGTCTGGGCACCGATGATCTGGGGCGTGACATTTGGTGCCGACTACTCTATGGTGGGCGCACCTCTGTAATTACCGGCGTATCGGTAGCATTGATCTCTGCCTGTATTGGCGTAGCAATCGGCTTATTTAGTGGTTATTTTGGCGGTGTGGTGGAGTCGGTCCTCATGCGCTTTACCGACATCATGCTCTCCTTTCCATTCCTCATCGTAGCCATCGCCATTATGGCAGCCCTTGGCTCAAGTCAGCAAAATATCGTCCTCGCCCTTGCTATCGTTGGTTGGCCCCGCTTCGCACGCTTGACCCGTGGGCAGGTGCTAAGCATTAAGCAGACGGAATACGTAGAATCAGCAAGGGTGGCGGGGTTTAGCCACATGCGCATTATCTTTAACCATATCCTGCCCAACTGTATGGGCCCTATCATCATACAAGCCACTCTGGCAATCGGCGGGGCAATCTTGTCGTCCTCTAGCTTGACCTATCTGGGGCTTGGGGCAGATGCTTCTGCGCCTGACTGGGGAGTCATGCTCAGCCAGGGGCGAAACTACCTCCAGCTTGCTCCCTACTTAACCACCATACCGGGTATTGCTATCTCTGTCACGGTGTTGTCGATGAACTGGATCGGCGATGGCCTGCGAGATGCCTTTGACCCTAAAATGAGAAAGTAGGTGACAAGTATGATACAGGAGAAATTCCTTGAAGTAAAAAACCTACGCACCTGGTTTGATACCCCTGAGGGTGTAGTCAAGTCAGTAGACGGGATTTCCTTTCATATCAATAAGGGTGAGACCTTGGCACTGGTAGGGGAGTCGGGCTGTGGCAAGACGGTTACTTCCTTGTCGCTGATTAAGCTCCTTGCCGATACTGCCAAGGTTTCGGCAGACTATATGCAGGTTGATGGCCAGCAGATCATGGAGCTGACCAAGGATCAGGCAAGGAAGATCAGAGGCTCAAAGATTTCAATGATTTTTCAGGAGCCTATGACCTCGCTCAACCCTGTCTATAAGATTGAGAAGCAGCTTGGTGAGGTCTTTAAGCTACATAACCCCCACATGAGCCAGGAAGAGGTACAGAGAGCTTCGGTGGAAATACTGCATCGGGTGGGTGTGCCTAATCCCATCGAGCGCTTAAAGGTGTACCCCCACCAGCTTTCGGGCGGCCTTAGGCAGCGGGTGATGATTGCAATCTCCCTTGCCTCCAATCCAAAGATGCTGATTGCCGATGAGCCCACGACAGCCCTCGATGTGACGATACAGGCGCAGATTTTGCATCTACTCAAAGACCTGCAACGTGACACCCAGATGTCCATTCTGCTGATTACCCATGATTTTGGGGTGGTTTCGCAGATTGCTGATCGGGTAGCGGTCATGTATGCAGGCAAGATTGTAGAAGAAGGCCCCTTAGAGCAGATCTTTGATGACCCCTGGCACCCTTATACCAAGCTGCTCATCCTATCGATACCGGGGATCAAGGTAACGAGGGGAGGCAGGCTGGAATCCATCGCGGGCACGGTGCCAAACCCTTTGAACTTCCCGCAGGGGTGTAGGTTTAGCCCTCGCTGCCCCTATGCAATGGATATCTGCAAGACCAACCAGCCAGAGGATATTGTAAAAGGCGACAGGAGAGTCAGCTGTTTTTTAAGGAGAGAGCAAGATGAATAAAAGCATACTTGAGATTGAAGATCTTCATGTACACTTTCCTATTAAAAAAGGGGTGCTGCAACGCACAGTCGGTACCATCAAGGCAGTGGATGGTGTCAGCCTGAACATCCGTCGTGGCGAAACACTGGGGCTTGTAGGGGAGTCAGGCTGTGGCAAAACCACAATCGGGCGTGCAATCGTGCGGCTAAATACCCCTACAGAGGGGAGCATCCTCTTCGATGGGGAGCAGGATATTTTAAAGCTCAAAGGTGAAGAGCTTAGGAAGCTGCGCAAAAAGCTGCAAATCGTCTTTCAGGATCCGTATTCTTCTCTTAATCCACGTCAGACAGTAAAATCCCTCCTTAGTGAGGTGCTCACTGTACAGATGGGGATGAATATGCAGGAGGCACATGAACGCACAGGGGAGCTGCTCACACAGGTGGGTTTAAGCCATGTATATGCCCTGCGCTATCCCCATGAGTTTAGCGGTGGGCAGCGGCAGCGAGTGGCGATTGCTAAGGCCATTGCTTTGGCGCCTGAGTTTCTGGTCTGTGATGAGGCGGTTTCTGCGCTGGATGTGTCGATCCAATCCCAGATCATCAACCTATTGATGGATCTAAAGGAGCAGTACGGCAATATGACCTACCTCTTTATCTCACATGCTCTCAATGTAGTGGAGCATATTTCTGATCGAGTAGCGGTGATGTACCTTGGTAAGATTGTGGAGCTGGCCGACAATGAGGATATCTTCCAGCATGCAGCACATCCCTACACCAGGGCTCTGCTATCGGCCATCCCTATCCTATCAGGGCGGCAGAAGCGAGAGCGTATCGTGCTGGAGGGTGAGGTGCCGAGTGCAGCCAAGGTGCCGATGGGGTGCAGATTCCATACGCGATGCCCCTATGCGGAGGCTATCTGCAAGGAGCAGGAGCCGATGCTAAAGGAGATCGGGCCTAATCACTGGGTGTCATGTCATCAAATATAGCCCAAAAGCAAACCTCTACAATTAATTAGCAGCCCCGCCAGATATGGTGGGGCTGCTTGTCGATCGGTAAAAGGTTATTAGCTCTAATTGTCATAAAAGATAAGGCAACCAATTGTATTTTTTATACTTTTATGTTATATTTATAAGCGTAATCTAGTAATATTAGGGAGAATTTATATGATCTGCCAGAATTGTAGCCAGGAGTCAGATGAGATTAGCAGGTTTTGCAAGTATTGTGGTGTAGCACATAGCATGTGCCAAAATTGCCAGAAGGAGCTTGATGCCGATAGTAAATTTTGCAAACATTGTGGAGCTGCCAGTAGCCTAACTACAGAGATCGATATCAGCAAAAATAAAGAAACAACCACTGATCCTCAGATGAGCACAGTAGCGCCAGATTCCGGTGAAAACCGTAATGCAAAGATATTTATAGCTGTCCTTGTAATAATCTTTGGGCTTTTGTTTGTGTTTAAAGAATCTAGTTTTCTTTCCTTTGGTGCTAGCAAAGAAAAAATCACACTGGCTGAGTACAATCAAATAGAGATGGGCATGCCTTTTGAAAAAGTACGCTCGATAGTTGGCAGTGATGGTATTGAGCTTACACGTAGTGAGATCGCAGGGTATACTACTTTTATTGTGGTTTGGGAGGGCGTCGGGGATAAGGGCGCAAATGCCAATGTAACATTCCAAAATAACAAGGTTATCGCTACAGCACAGATAGGCTTGAAATAAGTATAGAGGCTTTATAAGACTTAAGTGTGTGGGATAAGCAAGATGCTCATATAAATATGATCTGTAAGAGGAGATATATAAGATGGTATGCCAAAATTGCAGTAAAGAAATTGATCAAGATAGCAGCTTTTGTAAACACTGTGGTACATCAATGAACGTCTGCCAGATTTGTAAGAAAGAGCTTGACGTTGATAGCAAATTTTGCAAGCATTGCGGAGCAGCCAGAGAAGCTACTAGTTTAACCCGAAATACATATACCACGGTAAATGCAGAAGCATCTGCTGATATTGCCCCAACAGAGCTAGATGCGAAGGAAGAGGTAAAAGGCAGAAATAACCCACTTGCGCTATTATTTGTAGTTGCTATCATGATTAGTATTCTTTATGTAGCACTAAATCCAGGGGTATTAGATAGTATTGCAACATACAGGCCTGATTCTGTAAGCTCTAGCAAATCGGCAAAAATTACTCTAGCTGAGTACAATCAGATCGACATGGGCATGACTTATGATAGAGTGAAGTCGATCGTAGGCAGTGCCGGTGAAGAGCTTACACGTACCCAGATTGCAGGATATACCACATTTATTGTGGTTTGGGAGGGTGTCGGAGGCAATGGTGCAAATGCCAACGTAACATTCCAAAATGGGGAAGCTATAGCAAAAGCCCAGATCGGACTAAAATAAACCCACAATTGTGATCTAAAACCCTCGAGGATATAATTCTCGGGGGTTTTGTAGATTGCGATTGCTTAATGCTTGTTGATTTAATTCTTGTAGGTATCTGTTGTTGAAGCGTGGTCTTGGGGTTATTAATTCTTAAAAAAGGTTTATTTTTACAATAAAATATGATAAACTATACCTATGAAACGATAGGGGGCTTAGACGAAATGGTAATTGTATATGAATCAAAAACTGGTTTTACGAAGAAGTATGCAGATATGCTGGCGGCAAAGACCGGTCTAGAAGTCACTCGAGTAAACGACTTGTCAAAGGTCAACAAAGATGAGGAGATCATCTTTCTCGGTTGGATGAAGGTCGGAAAGATACAAGGCCTTGATAAGCTGCAAAACTATAAAGTCAAAGCAGTATGTGGCTCGGGTACTGGTCGCAGTGCAGAGCCTGATACCGAAACAGTAATCACGAGAAACAAGATAACTGGCTACCATTTTTTTATCTTCGTGGCGGCTGCCTCCCCCTTAAGCAGATAAAAGGCATGGATAAAATCATGCTCGCCATATTTGTAAAAATGTTAAAGACCCAAAAGGACAAAGATGAAAAGATCGAGGAAGCGATCTCAATGATTGAAAACGGATTTGATGGCGTCAAGGAGGAAAACCTTACCCCTGTTTTGGATTGGCTCAATACAAGATAAGGAGAGCTTTTATGAAAAATGTAGTGATAACTGGCAGTACCCGGGGGATTGGGTTATGTATGGCGATGGAGTTTCTGCGTGCCGGGTGCAATGTAACACTTTCTGGCAGGGGAGAGACTTTACCGGAAGCGACTAGAGATTTGTTGTCATCCCATGAAGGGAACTACATGTATATACCCTGTAACGTACAAGAAAAAGAGAGCCTGCAAAACCTGTGGGACGCCTCCTTGGAAAAGTGGGGTAGGGTAGATATCTGGATCAACAACGCTGGGCAAAATACACCTCACATGTTTTCGTGGGAGACAGGCGAATCCTATGTTGAGAATTTGATCAAAACAAATATAATCGGTATGATATACGGCTCGCAGATTGCGGCAACGGGGATGATCTCACAAGGGAGTGGCGCAATATACAGTATGGAGGGCTTGGGATCTAACAATATGATCCAGCTCAAGACCATCCTGTATGGTACCACAAAACACGCGCTTACCTACTTTATGAGGGGGCTTGCCAAAGAGTTAGAAGGGACCGGTGTAATCGCTGGGCGCTTATCCCCCGGCATGATGCTGACTGATTTTATCACCAAAACGCCTGACGGAGAGCAGTCTGAAGTCATTGAAGATGAGAGATTTAAAAAGATATTTAATATAGTTGGAGATAAACCTGAAACCGTAGCGAAGTTTTTTATCCCACGAATACTCAATAACACCAAGAATAATGCCCAGATTGCTTGGCTAACTAACACAAAGGCCACATGGCGCTTTATGACAGCGGGGTTTCGTAAAGGCAGGCTAATTTAGACGAAGATAAATGCTACGCAAATAAACGAGTCGTAACCCGAGAATAATAATATGGGGGCGTAAATATATGCAGAAAAAGATTCATTGGTTTGAGCTCTTGGTAATCGTACTAATTACTCAGTTGATAGGTGTGCTTGGCAGTATATTTTCTGGCAACATCGGGCAAGTCTACACATCTTTTGTCAAACCTCCTTTATCACCTCCGGGCTGGCTGTTTGGTATCGTCTGGCCTGTACTATATCTATTGATGGCAATTGCAGCATATATCATCTACCCAACACCCAAGACAGCCGAACGAAGCAAAGCACTGATTTTGTATTGGGTACAGCTTTTGGTCAATTTCCTTTGGCCGATTGTGTTCTTTCGGTTTGAGTGGTATTGGGCATCTGTTGCGATTATTTTGCTACTAGATGTGCTGGTGCTTATGACTACAATATGGTTTTACAACATTAAGAAGATTGCAGGATACCTAATGATTCCTTATCTGCTCTGGATACTCTTTGCCACCTATCTAAATATCGGAGTTGCAATATTGAATTAAGTTAAAATGAGGTTATAGTGCTATAATGACCGTTAAAACAATCGAAACCTTAGAGCAGTGGCATATCCTAAAGGCTTCGCTCGATGAAAAAGAATATAAGATATGGCAATGGCAGTATCGTGCAAAGCACCCAGAGGGCTTCCATATGTGCTTCTGGGGGGAGGGCGACAAACTAGTCGAGGTCATTGCCCATAGCCCAGAGATTGAAGCAGGCATGGTGCGTAGCCTTCGCAAAATGTAGCCAATGCTCATATAAGAACATGAATCAAAACAAAACCCCTCCTTGCCAGAGGGGTTTCTTGTATACTTGGATATAACATATGGAGGTATGCTGTATGAAAAAAAGTAAGATACTCTTGATGCTGGCTTTTGTAGTTGGGGCGTGTTGTACCATTGCAATATATAGAGATGATATACTTGCAGGAGTAAATGGTCAAAATGCAGGTATTTCTGAGGACAATAAAGCAATTAGAAGCATTGAATTTGCACGGCAACAAGGAATCAATATGAAAGCCCCGACACAAGAAGAAGTGCTAAAAGCTATGTTTGTAAGACAATTATATGAAAAAGAGTTTGTGACTGAGAACATTACACTAACCGATGAGGAACAAACGTATGTAAACAGTTATTTATCTGAATTTTTTGCCTCAGTAAATGAAGATATCAACAAAAGCGGGTCGGAGAAGGAAAACGCTAAACTAGTTTTAAACACCATCAATGATTTTAAAAGGTTTACTCACATCACTGACGAAGAATATGCTCAAATGGTCGTAGACGAAATGACTTACCAAATCAAATGTAGCAAATTAGTGCAACAAAAATATGACGGAAACTGGGCGGCTTTAAAATCTGTGATAGAAAGCAGGTATCAGCTTATATGGGGGCAAAGTTAGTCACTCATGGATGTTGGCCAGTAGTTTATAAAGCAAAAAAGATCTTAGGGAAGAAGTAGAAGCGGATGCTGAGCTTTATCTTGGTAACACGTAGGCGGATAGCTTAAGCTAGCTGATTATATACACAAATCAATTCAATATATAACCCCTCCTTGTCCGAGGGGTTTGTTTTCATAATAAGCGTCAGACGCAAAATAGCAACCCTAAGAAAGCAGTGAACTCTGATTGCTTCTTAAGTAACATGCATAAAAATCGTCTCCACTGCATTTGGGTTCCAGGGGGCAGGTTTTCGCATCTATTTTTATAAATCCATATTTCTCATATAGATTGACATGATCACTTATAAGATAGACCTTTTCAAAGCCGTGTCCCTTAGCATATCGCAAAACAGAGCTTATTAATTTCTCACTCAGGCGGTTCCCACGATATTGCTCTTCTACAAACATATAACCGATATATGGTGTATAAGGTAGATCAGGGATGCAGTCAGTTTTTGCAAATGTACAATATCCAGCGATGCTATCACCAATCATTAATTAAGTTTAACTAAAAATTAGAAGGAGAATTAAAATGAAAAAGATTGTTAGTTTAGTCTTGGTTACATGTTTTTGTTGTCTGATACCTACGGTTTCTTTTGCTCAATCACTTCCTACACCTCCCCTAGAGGTAACTAAGGAAGAATATCAACAAATAAAGGTGCGTTAAAATGATTTTTAAAGCGGGAGTTCTTACATTATTAGGTGACTTTATAGTAATATTTAATTATGTTTTTATATTTATATTAATAGTATTCCTTTGTAAATGGGGTTTAAAGAAATTTAGACGAAAAAAATAATTGGAGTTAAAATTAGGAGGCAATATGAAAAAGGTTGTTAGTTTGTGTTTAGTTATATTTCTATGTCGTTTAATGACAATGGTTCCATTCGCTCAATCATCTTATGTACCCCCAGAAGTATCTCTGAGTAGTATCAAATGCTAACCAAATAATAAAGCTATTCCATTATACTTCGACTTATTTCGGCTAATAATATACTACTCTAGCTGCCGATTGAGTTCAACGGATGCGATGACTAC
>DAMCAP010000010.1:17884-41382 GCA_032059445.1 Oscillospiraceae bacterium | reverse complement strand
GGCAGTGATTGTTGCGAGCTTTGTAGGTTTAGAATAATTATGATGTTTTTTAGTGATCCTGGTATGGATATAAGCGAGCCGGTGACGCCAGTGGATGTGGTGAAAATAATATACATAAAATAAATAAGCGTCAAATAAGCGTCAAACGCATAAAAATAACCCCCAAGGATGTAATCCTGTGGGGGTTTCTTTGATAAAAAACTTATCTCTTGGAGAACTGAGGAGCTCTACGAGCGGCCTTAAGACCGTACTTCTTACGCTCCTTCATACGTGGGTCACGAGTGAGCAGACCAGCCTTCTTGAGGATTGGTCTCATCTCGTCGCCTGCCTGTAGCAGAGCACGAGCTACGCCATGACGGATAGCGCCTGCCTGACCAGAAACACCACCACCTGCTACAGTACAAACGATGTCGTACTTCTCGAGGGTGCTGGTAAGAGCCATTGGCTGACGAACGATCAGCTTAAGGGTCTCAAGACCAAAGTAATCGTCGATGTCACGTCCGTTGATGGTGATTTTGCCGGAGCCAGCATACAGCCTAACTCTGGATACAGAATGCTTTCTACGGCCTGTGCCGTATAGATAAGGCTTCTTGTCGTACATTTTTAATATCCTCCTTAGTCGTTGTATGCTACTGGCTTCTGTGCTGCATGCTCGTGGTTGGCATCGCGGTAGATGCGTACACGGGTTAGAGCGGTGCGGCCCAGAGTGTTGTCGGGCAGCATACCCTTGACGGCCAGCATCATAGCCTTCTCAGGGTTATTCTTCATAAGGGTGGAGTACTTGATCTCCTTAAGACCGCCTACCCAGCCGCTGTGATGACGGTACATCTTCTGATTGAGCTTGTCGCCAGTCAGTACAGCCTTAGCTGCATTGATGATGACTACATGATCGCCGCAATCAACATGAGGGGTGAAGATTGGCTTGTGCTTACCTCTCAGCAGAGAAGCAGCCAGAGCGGCGGTGCGGCCCAGTGGCTTATCAGCTGCATCGATGATATACCAGCTTCTTTTGATTTCAGCTGTCTTTGGAATAAAAGTGGACATGGTATTACCTCCTGATTATTTAGCGTCATAGCTATTTTGACATAGTACCAAAATAGCAATCTATCGTACTAAATTGGTATAAAACGCTTTGTTGCAAATGTTATTATAAAGCAATCCACCAGCAATGTCAATAGTTAATTTAATTTAGATAGGTAACATCTCGGGTTTTCTTCGTTTTTCTTTGATTTGCTTGATATATCATAATCTTCGAAACAAAAAACGGCGATTTGTCTGAAATATGATAAACGTGTAGCAGCTTTTTGGTTATAAATACATATGCTGACGACAATCACGCATATAGATATAGAGCAAAATCAAAGCAAAGGGGGTATTTTATATTAATATACCTGCAAAACAGCAGAAAATAAAGCTCAAAATCAAGGAAAATCAGCGGTTTTTGGAGGAAGCAAAGCGGAAGGAAGCATTTATCAGAGCTGCCGAAGAGTATTTAAAGCTGCTAAAGTCGGAGGAATAAGCAATGGTATGCGGCATCTATTGCAGGATCAGCAAGGAAGATGCACTCGCTGCGGAAAGTGAAAGCATTCAAAACCAAAGAGAATTACTTGTAAAATATGCAAATGAGCGTGCTTGGAGCATTTATCAAATCTATCAGGATGAGGATTATAGCGGCATCGATACCCAGCGCCCACAGTTTAAACGGTTGATCAAGGATTGCCGTGAGGGCAGGATTGATATCGTACTTTGCAAGAGCCAAGCCAGATTTACCCGAGATATGGCGGTGGTAGAGCAGTATATCCATGGGCTTTTTGTGGAGTGGGGGGTACGCTTTATCGGGGTGGCCGATAATGTAGATACTGATATAAAAGGGGGTAAAAAATCCCGCCAGATCACCGGGCTTGTAAACCAATGGTATTTGGAGGATTTGTCCGAAAATATCAAGCTCGTCCTCGATCACAAGCGACGGGAGGGGAAGTTTATCGGCAGCTTTGCAAGCTATGGCTACCTCAAAGACCCTACCGATCACAACAAGCTGGTGATCGACCCCGTGGCTGCCGAGGTGGTGCGGCTCATCTATCGACTATATGCTGAGGGCTACGGTAAGAAGAAAATCTGCGATACCTTAAATGCCCGAAGCATCCCAAACCCTACCGCATACAAGCAGCAGCTAGGCCTAAATTACAAAAATGGCAGCGCAAAGGAGCACAGCCATCTGTGGAATAAAAATACCGTAGGGAGGATCCTCACAAACTCGATTTATACAGGGGATATGGTGCAGGGGGTAAAGGCAAAGCCCAGCTACCGATCTCATAAGCTGGTGTCGGTGCCAAAGGATCAGTGGATGGTGGCGAAGGCAACACACCCGCCCATCATACCCAAAGAAGTCTATCATAGAGTGTCGGGAAAGCAGAGTGACGCCACACAAGGGAGTATAGCGAAACCCTCCACTACAACGGGGGAGGGAGGGCACAATCACCCTCTGTGGGGTAGGGTGTTTTGCAAAGAGTGCGGCAGTGTAATGCAAAGGACTGCTACGACAACCAAGGGTAAAAGCTATACCTACCTACGCTGTAAGCTTCATATGACCGATAGAAGCCGTTGCAGTAGTCACAGCATTCCGTATGACCCTGTATTAAGTAGCATAGAGCAGCGGCTTGACCAGTATATTGATGCCTACTATCCCCAGCTTCGGGAGCTTGCTGTGGCAGCAACACATCCACCTGCCGAAGAGATCCAGCAAAATACAGAAGAAAGCCGTATTAAGGCCATGGAGCTACTTTATCTTGATCGGGCGGCGGGAATCATTACACAAGAAGAATTTCGGATGCTAATAAGCAAGTTAAAGCCCAGTGTATCAAAGCAGCTTGCCCCCCAAGTGCTCCCTCCATCTATGCAGCTTCCACGGGAGCTAC
The DNA here is from genome assembly GCA_032059445.1 of Oscillospiraceae bacterium. Classification (GTDB taxonomy): domain Bacteria; phylum Bacillota; class Clostridia; order Oscillospirales; family Ruminococcaceae; genus DAMCAP01. Next base: position 38,467 of record DAMCAP010000010.1, on the reverse strand, counting down.
TGCGCTTTATGGTGGAGCGGGTGGAGATCGAGGAGAAGGGCGAAGAGAAGACAGCAGTGATCTGCTGGAGGTTTTAAGTAGATTATAAGGCACTGGCAGTGACAATCAAATACTGATCGAAAGAAGATTAAGCAATGAGGTTTGATCTATTAGAGGTTAGCTTTTGCGTCAAAGGAAAAAAAGTGGTGAGCGAGTAGGGAGATCACACAATACAGAGCCTATCTGTAGAGAACGCAAAGCAGAGTATGATACGGAGTAAGCAGCGGGTTATGTTGCATACTCCTGCCGCTAAGGCAGCCAATTGTTTGTTGGTCAGTAACCCCGGCATGTGGTAGGGTACCATCAAAAACGGCTGTCTTCCTCTTGGGTAGGATGACGCCGTCTAAGCTGTTAAAATCGCTGGAACAACGAATAAGCTCGATGTCTTCACCGAGTTCTACAGCTTTTTGTGCTATTTTTTTCATGATGGTGGATTTACCAGAGCCGGCGCCTCCTTTGAGAAGATAAAGCATATCTAATTTTGATGGTGATGTCAGCTGCTCGAGCCTGCCGACAAAACCTTGGGGGGTGTTGCAGCCAAGAAAAAACTCAGATATATTTGGTATACTCAAGACCATTCCTCCTTAATATTACTATAATATGGTATTCCGAAATCTACTGTAATGCTACATATTACGCTGGATAATCTAAGGCTGTGATTACTAGGGTGCGTATACAAAAAAATCATTCACGAATCGCTGTATTTATGATAAGATGATCTATAGATGATGGCGTGTTGCTTGGGAACTCTCGATTACGGCACGAGCCATCAATATGATTTAGAAGGAAGATGTAAAATATGTGGTTGATTTATGCTGCGCTGGCGGCCGTATTTGCAGCGCTGACCTCTATCCTTGGCAAAATAGGTATCGAGGGGGTCAATTCTACGCTGGCTACCGCGATACGCACCATCGTAGTACTGATCATGAGCTGGGGGATGGTGTTTGTTACAGGTGCCCAGTCGGGGGCGAGGGAAATCTCCTCTCGTAGTATGCTGTTTCTGGTGCTGTCGGGCTTGGCTACAGGCGCATCGTGGCTATGCTATTACAGGGCGATATCCATCGGTGAAGTCAGTAAGGTAGCACCGATTGATAAGCTGAGTATTGTGCTGACAATTATCATGGCATTTGTTTTCCTCGGCGAAAAAGCCAGCCTAAAAGCAATCTTGGGATGTGGATTGATTGCAGCAGGTACACTGGTGATGGTACTGTAAGTATCAAAACAGCATCAAGTTGTGTAGACAGCATAAAAAATACCCCTGTATAGGAAATAAAGCTTTATGTGGAGTGGCGTAGCGTAAGCGGCGTCACTCCTGTCTTTGTCGGTATTCTCGTAATTGTAGAAATGAATGTAATGATTTCTCTTAGACATAGCTACACCCCCTGATGTAGGAAAATATACTACATCAGGGGGTGTTTTGTCTATTGTCCGTTTTTACTGGTTCGGTTCAACTACTGTAGGGGTTTTGTTGTAGATTTATGCGGGGAACTCTGCGAAGATCTCATCCAGCAGGGCTTTTGCCTCATCGGCATCAAAGCTGCCAAGAGCATTTTTGTAGTTGTTGGTGCTGCTGTATTTGATTGCAAGATGTGATTTGATTTCGTCGCTGAGCTTGATTTTTTCGACCAGATTAAGGTTTTCAATCACATCGCAGAGGGCCTCGGTGGAGATACCGACGGCCTCGCTAAGCTTCTGGGCACGAGCAGAGTCAAGCTCGGCTGCACGGCGGATAAAGCTTGGCAGGTAGACGCCGCAGGCAAAGCCGTGGGCAACAGAGTGCTGCTCAGTGAGATAATAACCAAGAGAATGGCAGTAGCAGGTACCGGTGCGTGCGATGGTAATACCGCCGTAGATCGAAGCCAAATATAGCTGCTGACGCTGCTGGGCGCTGACCTCTTGAGGAGCTAACCCCTTAATTGCAGGTAGGATAGAGGAGATAATTTTGATACCCTCTACAGCAAACAGATCAGAGATGCTGTCGGCCTTTTTATTGAAGTAGCCCTCTACGCAATGAGATAAAGCATCGATGGCTGTAGAAATCGTAAACTTCTCCGGAAGCCCCATGGTATAAGCAGGGTCGCCGAAGCTGGCGACGGCATAGCACTGGGGGCTGGCGATGGAGCGCTTGGAAGAGGTGTATTCGTCGGTAATGACGGCATAGGGAGTAACCTCGCTGCCGGTACCGGAGGTGGTGCCTACTAGAATGAAGGGCAGAGCGGAGTTGGCCCAGCCACCGTTAAATACGGTGTTTTCGGGTAGATCGTTATTTGCCAGGATGGCAATTGCCTTGGTGGCGTCCTGTGGGGAGCCACCACCGATGCCGACGAGGAAGTCTACAGGGTTTTGCTTGAGAAGCTCGGCTGCCTTTACACAGGTAGAGAGATAAGGGTTTTGGGTAACTTCGTTAAACACTGTATAGCGGATCCCTGCTTCTTCGAGTATATAGCACACGTCATCGAGTGCACCGCTGGCCTTGGCACTATTGCCGCCTGTGATGATCATGCAGGAGTTACCCAGCTCTGCAAAAGTCTGGGGATTATTTTTTACAGCGCCCTCGCCGATGATCAGACGGGTAGGCATAAAAAAGTTGGTACTGATCAATGTTATCATTCCTCTCTTTTGGCATAATAATAAGAAATCGGTGAAGAACTAAAGGATTTTGGTTTAATTATACAACATAAAATCAGGATTATCAACATGGCGGAGGGAAATAAAATGGCAGGGCTGGCAGTGGTGCTTGGCGGCGGCGGCTTAAAGGGTGCTTATCAGCTAGGGGTATGGCGGGGGCTTAGGGAGCTGGGCATCAGTTATGATGTGGTGGTTGGTACTTCGATCGGTGCGCTCAATGGTGCCCTTATGGCACAGGGGAGCTATGAGGAAGCAGAAAAGCTATGGCAGGATATCTGCTACGAAAAGGTTTTTGCCGGGCAGAAATACCCCGAAATCGAGAAGATTGACAGTAGGTTTACCATGATTGAGCACACCATATATGGGATTTTGTGGGCAGGTGGGCTAGATGTAAGCCCCTTACGGCAGCTGATCGCGGAGCATCTCGATGAGGGGAAGCTTCGGGCATCGTCCGTTGATTTTGGCCTCGTAGCGGCAAAGCTCACCCGTGGTATAAAGGCCGGCACGCTGGTGGGGTTGCCGCAGATTGCAATACAGGCGGTAATGCTTAGGGAGATCCCCCAAGGACGGGTGTGTGATTATCTGCTGGCTTCATCGGCGTGCTTCCCTGTGTTTAAGCCGTGGCTGATCGAAGACTGCTATTATATCGACGGGGGCTTTTGTGATGATCTGCCTATCGATCTGGCACTAAAAGCAAACCCGCAGGAGCTGTTGGTTGTCGACCTCGAGGCGATTGGTGCCCACAGGCATACGCTACCTGTGGAGATCAAGGCGCGCCTTTTGCGATGCAAGTGGGAGCTTGGGCCTTTGTTTTGCTTTGAGCGTGGAATCATTGACCGCAACATCTTGCTTGGTTATCACGACTGCCTCAAGGCCTATGGCGTCTATGAGGGAGGAGCCTATACCTTCAAAAAAGGAGAGCAGGCCAAGACCTACCAGAGGGTTAAGATGCAAAGAAGGATCAGCCTCGATCGACGAAACTTAAAAAGGCTGACAAGCAGGATACAACAGGAACTTAACAAAACAAAGCGGCGCACGCACTTGCTAATTAAAGAGCCGCCACCATCAGCCAGTGAGCTGTTGTGTGGTTTGGCAGAGGCGGCAGGGAGGGTGTTTATGCTGCCTGCCGATCGCGTGTATTGCTTTGAGGAGTTTGATGCAAAGCTACTGGAAGCTTACCATGCCTTGTTATACCCCGAAGCAATTGCAAAGGATGGCTCTGCCTTGAGCGGGCTTAAAGAGCTGCTGGGCAAGCTCGACCAGCGGACGCTTACGGTACTGCTGACTCGCTTGTATTTGGCAGGGGAGATCAAGGAGTATATTGATCAAATTTCTCTATTGGCACCACTGGCAATGGGGGCTGCCCTGTATATGGCGACGCTGGCAGATGCTTAAAGCGCTAAGCAGGTAAACGATCACTAACCAAAAATCTGCTTTATGCTAGAACTTATCAGCCGCGAATCTTCTCACTAGCAGCATGAAGCTTGCAAGGGCATCTAAAACACAAAACCTCCGGTTGTGCTCAAAGTACCAACCGGAGGTTTTTATTTCTTTATTGGGGTTGCAGCAGGTCAAGCATGGAAGCCAGCGCTCCAGTCGGGTAAGCCTTCGCCTGCTTAATGCTTTGATCCAGTGAGAGACCTGCGGCTAGATTACAGGCAATGGCAGACGACAGGGTGTATCTTGTGCCGTGGATTACAGCAGATATACATGGTTGAGAGGGCCAGCACCCTTCCCAAGGTCAAGCATAGAAGCCAACGCTCCAGTCAGGTAAGCCTTTGCCTGTTTGATGCTTTGATCTAGTGAGAGGCCTGCGGCAAGATTGCAGCAATGGCTGATGAAAGATGCAGCTTGTGCCGCGGATTACAGCAGATATACATGGTTGAGAGGGCCAGCACCCTTCCCTAGGTCAAGCAGAGAAGCCAGCGCTCCAGTCAGATAAGCCTTTGCCTGCTTGATGCTTTGATCCAGTGAAAGGCCTGCGGCAAGATTGCAGGCAATGGCAGACGAAAGAGTACAACCTGTACCGTGGGTATTGGGATTTTTAATACGCTCTGCGCTGTAGCGATGGATCCGATCATTTTCGCAGAGCAGGTCAATCGCATCGTTGACAAGATGCCCACCCTTGACCAGTACTGCACCTGAGAGGTGCTTAGCGATCTGTCGAGCGGCATCGATCATGGCAGCCTCATCCTTGATGGCAAAGCCGCAAAGTACCTCTGCCTCAGGGATATTGGGGGTAATGACCCTTGCTAGAGGAAACAGGTGATCAGCGCTTCCTTTGCATCCTCCGAGAGCAGCTTGCTTCCACTGGTGGAGACCATGACAGGGTCCACCACGATGTTTTGTGCTTGGTATTGATTAAGCTTTGCTGCGATGACATCGATAATCTTGCTGCTCGATACCATGCCGATTTTGACTGCATCGGGCATAATATCCGTAAAGATGCAATCAAGCTGCTGGGCAACAAAGTCGGGGTCGGCTTCAAAAATGCCGTAGACTCCGGTGGTGTTTTGCGCGGTCAGCGCAGTGATGGCACTCATGGCATACATCTTGTGGGCTGTGATGGTTTTGATATCGGCTTGTATCCCCGCACCACCGCTACAATCAGAGCCGGCGATGGTCAGTACTTTTTTGATCAAGATAATCCCTCATTTCATGGTAAGATTGTATATAGAGATCACATAATTTACGGATGGCTTCGGCATGCTTCTGCTCAGATGGATCACAGACTCCTACTACTTGAAACCCAGCAGTTTTTGCTGTGGTAATGGCATACAGGGCATCTTCAAAGATGATTGTATCATCGATAGCTGTGCCTAAATGATTGCAGGCTGCGTGATAGATAGCGGGCTGATCTTTGCCAAAGCCCACCTCGGTACAGGTGAAAATCTCTGAAAAGAACTGGAGAAGCCCCGTACGCCTCAGCGCTGCTTCTGCAAGATAACGGTCGGTGGCTGTGGCAACACACATCTTGACGCCTTGCTCCTGCAAGAGCCTTAAGCAATCGGCAGCGCCCTCTTTGGGGAGGACTTTATCCCGATAAAGATGCTCGATCATTCGGTTGACCCCGTCGCAGATTTCATCGATGGAATCGCAGATGCCGTATTCCTGCTGGTAATGCTCTGCCGCCTGCACTAGGCTCATGGATTTAAAGCGCTCCTTGAGGTTTTCCTTTGGGGTGATGCCACGACTAATTAAATACTCTTCCCCGATGCGATCCCAGATAAACATGGAGTCAAGCAGGGTGCCATCGAGGTCGAAGATTGCGCCTTTGATCCTCATCTTGCCACCATCTGGCTTGAGAGGGCTTTGAGCTCTTGGCAGGTGGCTGTAATGTCATCACTTGCAAAGATAGCCGACACAAGCGCCACGCCATCTACACCGCTGCCCTTAAGCTCTAGGATGTTGTGTTTATAGATCCCGCCGATGGCAACTACAGGGATATTGACGGCTGCACAGATCGCTCTGAGGGTATCGTGGCTGACGGTATCGGCATCTGCCTTGGTAGAGGTGGCAAAGACCGCCCCTACACCCAGATAATCTGCACCGTTTCTTTGGGCAAGGAGTGCCTGCTCTACCGTCTGTACCGATACACCTAGCAGCATGCCGTCGCCGATTTTGGCGCGGACATTCTCTGCTGCCATATCCTGCTGCCCTACATGGATGCCATCAGCACCGCACTTGACTGCAACCTCTACATTGTCGTTGATGATAAAGGGGATGTGGTACTTTTGACAGAGCTTCTTAATCTCGATGGCTTCGGTAAGAAACTCCTGATCGTCCAGCTCCTTTTCACGAAGCTGTAGGCAGGTGATGCCCCCCTTTAGGGCTTCCTCTACCTGTTGATAAAGAGTTTTTTCCCCAGTCCATGCCCGATCAGTTACTGCATAAAGCAGCATATAACTTTTATCGCATTTCATAGTTAGCACCTCTTTCTAGCGCTTCACCACTTAGGTGATACACTTCGTCGATGATGTAGTTTCGGTAGCTTGCGTTGCCCTCATTTGAAGCGAGCCGCGCATAGGCATTTTGCCCGCAGAGACCCATGGCGCAGATGGCAGCTACAGTAGCCTCCAGTGGGCGAGTGGGGTTTGCCACCAGATAAGCGGTGGTCATAGCGCTAAGCATGCAGCCCGTACCTGTGATCCTGCTCATCATTGGGTGCCCATTGTAGATGGCATAGGCTTGATCTTTGTTTGCCACTATGTCGATTGCTCCGGTAATGGCGATCACAGCCCCAGTCCTTTGGGAGAATTTCTTGGCAAACTCTACAGCTTCGGTGAGTGTTTCGGGGGTGATGGCATCGGCTAGGTCCGCATCTACCCCCTTGGTGCTGCCTTGACCTAAAGCAAGGGTTTTGATTTCAGAGATATTGCCACGGATTACGGTGAAGTTTACTTCATCGAGCAGCTTATAGGCTGTATTGGTGCGAAGCTTGGAGGCACCTGCGCCTACAGGGTCGAGGAGTACAGGGTGCCCACAGGCATTTGCTTTTTTACCTGCTGCTAGCATCGAAGCAATGGTGGTTTGGTTGAGGGTGCCGATGTTGATGTTGAGCCCACCGCAGATAGAGGTGATTTCTTCCACCTCTGCTATGTCGTCTGCCATGATTGGCGAGCCGCCACAGGCAAGTAAGATATTGGCACAGTCGTTTACCGTTACGTAGTTTGTGATGTTGTGTACCAGCGGGCTTTTTTGGCGGACATTGTCCAGTAGTTCTTTAAGCATGTTTTGTACCTCTCAGCAGTTTATTGGTTATGATACAGATCAGTGATGTAATAGCCATGACGGGTAGGGTATTGCCCACAGGAGTTTCGATCTGCATAAACAGGCGGTAAATCACGAAGCCAGCCGCCCAGATCAAGAGATTTTGCAGATCAGCTGCTTTGGCAGAGCTGTCTTTTTTGAGGATGAAATAATCAGAGATCAAGATCGCGATCATCGGTGCAAAGACCGAGCTGATCAGATATAAGAAGTTTTCGTACTGGGTGATGGGGGTAAAGATGGCAAGCAGGGTGCCGATGATAGATACCGCTATGGCAAAGGGTTTTTCTTTTAGCTTTGGTGAGATGCTCTCACTGCTGACCCCTGCGGAGTAGACGTCGAGGTAGGTGGTGGTTACTGTGGAGAATACAATAATCAGCAAAGCTGCTATGCCAAGACCTGCTCCCATCATGATTTTGGCAATATCACTCTCGCCGGTAAAGATGGCAGCGCCCATGCCGATGACATACATCCAGCAGCTGATCAAGAAATAAACTGCCGCGCTGGCTGCGGTGGCTACTCTGGGCTTGGCGGCTGATCGGGTATAATCGGAGATCAGCGGAAGCCAAGAGAGGGGCATAGCGGCGGATAGCTCTACCGCGGCACCGAAGCTAAGGCTCTGATCAGGGATGAAAGAAGATTGCCCCCTAAAAATCACGCTGCTTAGTAGCAAAGTCAGGATAAACAGCGCAGCCATGGCAATGGTATTGATGCGGCTGAGATTTTTGATCCCAATGAGTACCCATAGGATGATCAGCCCACCGATCATAAGGCTCCAGACCCAGTCGCCTCCAAGATCCAGCACTGCTCTAGCAGCGGAGGATCCACTGACGATCATCACGGCCGTCCAGCCTACCAGCTGTAGGATGTTGAGGGAAGCAAAAAGCACTGAGCCCTTCTGCCCAAAGGAGATTTTGACCGTTTCCATAGCGCTTTTTTGGGTATCGGCACCAATCAGCCCTGCCAGATAAAAGAGTGAGCAGCCGATGATGTGCCCCAGTAGGATGGCAAGCAGCCCTTTGCCAAAGCCGAGGGGAGCGATCAGGGTGCCGGTGAGGATTTCGGCAATCGATACTGCCGCACCAAACCAGATCAAACTGTTGGAAAAAACAGAGGTTTTTACTTCATGCATAGTATATGACTCCTCTTTTCATTAAAACAGGGGAAAATAAAAAAGCGGGGAAACCTGAAAAGGTATCCCCGCAAAAAAGCAAATACTGTTTACTTCCTACGTTGGCATTACCCAAATCAGGTTTAAGGGTCGAAGTTGGAGTACTTCCTCTCAGCCTGCTTCACAAGCTCCCCTGTTTTATTAGATTTAATTTTATAGTATCTCTATTCGGTGGTTTTGTCAATACTATTGACTATACATTAAAGCGGAAGAGGACTACATCACCATCGCAGAAGACATATTCCTTGCCCTCCGAGCGGACGAGGCCTTTTTCCTTGGCAGCGGTCATGGAGCCAGCGGCAACCAGATCATCATAAGCCACAACCTCGGCACGGATGAAGCCACGCTCGAAGTCGGTGTGGATTTTGCCTGCTGCCTGCGGTGCCTTGGTACCCTTTTCGATGGTCCATGCTCTGACCTCTTGCTTGCCTGCGGTTAGGTAGGAGATCAAGCCTAATAGCTCGTAGCCTGCCTGTATCAGTCGGTCAAGACCGGACTGGGCGAGACCATACTCGGCAAGGAACATTACTTTGTCTTCACCTTCGAGTCCGGAGATTTCCTCCTCGATGCGAGCACAGATGGGCAGTACCAGAGAATTCTCGCTCTTCGCTAGATCTTCCACCAGCTTGAAGTGGGTATTGTCATTGATGTCACGGCTTAGATCATCTTCGCTGATGTTGGCAGCATAGATAACCGGCTTATAAGAAAGCAGAGGCATTTCGGCGATGATCTCACGGTCTTCCTTGGAGCAGGCAAAGCCTCTTGCCGACTTGCCCTCCGCCAGATGCTCTCGCAGTGCGCTTAAAAGCTCTGCCTCGGCAAGATACTTCTTGTCGCTCTTAGCCGCTTTGTTGGCACGGTCGATACGGCGCTCTACAATCTCGATGTCAGAGAAGATCAGCTCCAAATTAATGGTTTCGATATCTCTTAAGGGGTTGACCGAGCCATCTACGTGGATGATCTCGTTGTCATCAAAGCAGCGCACCACATGGACGATCGCATCTACCTCACGGATGTGAGATAGGAACTTGTTGCCAAGGCCCTCGCCCTTAGATGCACCACGGACCAAGCCGGCGATATCGACAAACTCGATGATGGCGGGCAGTATACGGTCGGGGTTATACATCTGTGCAAGCACCTCGAGTCGGGGGTCGGGTACCGCTACCACACCCACGTTTGGCTCTATGGTGCAAAAGGGGTAGTTGGCAGATGCCGCCCCTGCATTGGTAATTGCATTAAATAATGTGGATTTGCCTACGTTAGGCAGGCCAACCATGCCAAGTTTCATAAATATCCTCCGTTTTTGCTCATCTTTACATTGAAAATATGCATAAATATAGTATAATAAATACAGCAATTGCTTTACATGGGGAATATATTGGTATAATTCATAATGTATTCTCACTATGTGCTAAAGGCAGGCATGCTTACTCTACGATACACCACTCTGCGAGCACCCCGTTTTTGATGCTTACAGCTCTGCTCTTAGCCTATGGACCAATCTTGCTGATTGTACTGCTTCGTTAGTAACAACCATCGTAAGTTTTGCCCTTACAAGGAGCCTTTGGCGCTAAATCATGCCAGCGATATGAGTGCACCGCATAGCTCTGCAAATACTTATATATAGTAGCATCAAATTCACAGCCTTGCAACAGGTTGCCCGATAGAATCGTAAAAATTTCAACACTTACCTTTAAAGTTTTATAGATTATTCACTTTTGTCGGAGCTTTTGATGTATAATAAATACAAATGCAAGCCGATGTACATAGTTGCAGGTTTTGGCTAGGTCTTACAGTTTACAAAAAGACTTGCGCTGCTTTTTGCAGGTGCTTTGCAGAGATGGATCATCTAAAATAGTCTTTACAACAAATGATTTAATAAAAAACAGGAGGGCCAAACATATGCCAATGGAAAAAATACTTGTAGCGGATGATGATAAAAATATCTGCGAGCTTTTAAGGCTATACCTTGAGAAGGAGCAGTATACCGTTGCGATAGCCAATGACGGCAACGAGGCTCTGGTGAAATTTAACGCACAAAACCCTGACATGGTGCTGCTTGATATTATGATGCCAGGTCTTGATGGCTGGCAGGTCTGCCGAGAAATCCGCAAAAAATCAAACTGCCCCATTATTATGGTCACTGCCAAGGGCGAGACCTTTGATAAGGTGCTTGGTCTAGAGCTGGGAGCAGATGATTATGTGGTCAAGCCTTTTGACGCAAAAGAAATCATCGCAAGGATCAAGGCAGTACTGCGCCGTTCGGGCGGAGCTGTCACCAGCGAAAATGTCGTCAAAGAAGTGAGCTACGATAAGCTGATTGTCAACATGACCAAATACGAGCTAAAAGTAGACGGTAAGGTTGTAGATACCCCTCCTAAGGAGCTGGAGCTTCTCTTCCATCTCGCCTCCAACCCCAACAGAGTCTATACCCGTGATCAGCTACTTGATGAGGTATGGGGCTTTGAGTATTATGGCGATTCCCGTACTGTCGACGTGCATATCAAGCGCTTGAGAGAAAAGCTAGAGGGCGTAAGCGAGGATTGGACGCTAAAAACCGTATGGGGTGTCGGTTATAAGTTTGAAGTCAAGGAGTAACCCTCCCTATGAAAAAGTCGCTGTTTTCCCGATATTTTTATATGTGCACCAGCATTGTGCTGGTAAGCACGCTGGTGCTGGGAATCATCCTGCTGCTTTTTACCGCACAATATCTGCGCTCCGATAACCTAGAGCTTTTAACACGCAACGCTTATCAGGCGGCACAGCTGACGGTAGATAACTACCAGAGAAACTACTATAAGTATCTCGATGTGCGGGGGGTATCGGTAGGGTATTCCATCCTCTCAAAAGCCATTGATGCCGATATCTTTCTGGTGGATCACACGGGAAAGACGATTTTGTGCAGCGAGCCTTTCCCTTGCAACCATACCACCTATCGGGTGGAATCGGGCATTATCAAGCAAGCATTAAACGGAGGCTATCAGGGTGTCGGCAAGCTGTCGGGCATCTATGATCAGCCACATTATATTGTGGGCATCCCGGTTACGCTGGAAGACAGTGTGATCGGGCTAATGTTTGTAGCTGCTCCCGACAGTGGTATGAGCGGCATGCTGATCGAAGTGCTCAGGATGTTTTTAGTCGGAGCTGCCATCGTGCTGGTGATCACCTGTGTGATCGTATACTTTGTTACCGAAAACATGGTGCGCCCCTTAAGGCAGATGGCGGATGCGGCACAGAGCTTTGCTAAGGGAGATTTTACTGCTAAGATAGAAGTCGGCGGTGAAGACGAAATCGACAAGCTGGCAATGGCCTTTAACAACATGGCATCTTCCTTATCGGAGCTAGAGATTACAAGGCGCTCCTTTGTGGCCAATGTATCCCACGAGCTCAAGACCCCGATGACCTCTATCGGTGGCTTCATCGACGGCATGCTCGACGGTACGATCCCTGAGGATCAGCGAAACTATTATCTCAAGCTGGTATCTACCGAGGTCAAAAGGCTATCTCGCTTGGTGGTTTCGATGCTTGGTATTGCCCGTATCGAAGCAGGAGAAATGGAGCTACAGCCCCAGGTGGTCGATGTCAACGAAATTATGTGCCGCACCATCTTTACCTTCGAGCGGCAGATCGACGAGAAAAAGATACAGGTAAACGGGCTGGATGCCGACAAGACCTTCGTGCTTGCTGATCGCGATCTTTTACACCAGATTTCTTATAATCTTCTGGAAAACGCTGTGAAGTTTACCAACGTCGGCGGCAGCATCGACATCAATTATACCACAGACGGTAAGATGGTCCATGTGGCTGTCCGCAATACTGGTGAGGGGCTTCCAAAGGAAGAAATCCCACGGTTGTTTGATCGCTTTTATAAGACGGATAAATCCCGCAGCATCGATAAAAACGGTGTGGGCTTAGGGCTTTATATCGTCAAAACCCTTGTTCACATCCAAGGGGGAGAGATTGTGGTCAAGAGTGTAGAAGGGGAATATGTGGAATTTATGTTCTCAATGCCCTCTGCCCAGACCAAACAACAATCGTCAATATTTAGGAAATCAGAGAAACAAAAATAATCCCGAATTAATTTTAAAATTGTTCTTTTGGGCTTCAAAATCTTTGTGTATGATAGCTTCATAGATAAAACAGCCTGTGTAACAGAAAGTTGATACGCTGTAAAAGCGCGTATGGGCTATGTATAAGCCGAGTGGCTTTAGCAGAGAATAAACTATATCTGTCCTATTGTAATGACAGGCATTCTTTCGTTACATATGGCTTTAAAGTACAAGGGGGAACATGTATGCAGGAAGATTTCAAGGATCCAAACAATCAGTCAGACAACAACGAAAACGGCAGCCATAAGATCGGCTGGGATTATAATGCAGGCGCAGACAAAACCAGCTCCGATCAAAGCAACAGCTGGGCAGGTCACCGCCCCGGTAGCTACACTCCGCCCAACGACTTTAATAAGCCTTCTGATAACTACCGCTGGAACTTCGAAGATTATCAGGCAGTAGAGCAGCAGCAAGGTAAGACCAAGAGAAGCAAGGGGCTTAGCGTATTTGGGTTTTTGGTATCCTTTGTAGTTGTGGTCGCTTTGGTGCTATTTGCGGTATATGGTGTGTATACACTGGTCAGCAGAAACAACGGCTTCTTTGATTTTATGGAACAGGTGCCAAGCCCCAACGTTACCCAGCAGCCCAACACACCTGAGATCTCTATCAATAACCCACCAGAGGGTATACAGTCACCGATACTAAGCGATGGCCCCCTCTCTACCAAGGAAATCGTCAGGATGGTAAAGCCTTCGGTCGTCGGTGTGGAGAACTATGGCCCTGACAATACCTTTGTCCCCGTCAGCGAGGGCTCGGGTATTATCATGAATGAGCAAGGCTACATCATCACCAACGCTCACGTGGTGGAGGGTGCTGTCGGCATCAATATCGTGCTGAATAACGAGGAAACCTACTCTGCTAAGCTAATCGGTATCGACCGAAAGACCGACCTTGCTGTAGTAAAGATTGAGGCAGATAACCTTGTGGCAGCTTCCTTTGGTAACTCCGACGTACTCGAGGACGGTGACCGTGTAGTAGCCATTGGTAACCCCGGTGGTATGAAGCTTGCTGCTACCACCACACAGGGTATAGTGTCGACTGCCAAGCGTTCTTTTAGAACCGACAGCGGGTTCTCTACTCTGTATATCCAGACAGACGCAGCAATCAACCCCGGTAATTCCGGCGGTCCTCTGATCAACGATTATGGTCAGGTGGTAGGCATCAATACAGCCAAGATCGTAGCTGAGGGTTATGAGGGTATCGGCTTTGCGATCCCGATTAATGAGGCTAAGCCGATCATTGATCAGCTGATCAAATTTGGCTATGTAAAGGGTCGCACCAAGATCGGTATCTCTGGTCAGGTAGTCAACGAAACTACCGCACAGCTTAATAACATCCCTAAGGGTATCTATATCTACTCCATCGACCCAAGCTCTGATCTGGCAGGTAAGAATGTCACCAGAGGCGATATCATCGTAAAGATTGACGGCACTGTTATCGAGAGCTTTGATAATGTCAGTGCGATCCTAAAGTCCAAAACGCCAAATGATAAGGTTACGCTTACTATTTACCGACCAAGACAAGGCGGTGGCGGGGGCGACACCTTTGATGTGACCATTAAGCTGATGGCCGATGAGGAGATCCCTAAATAAACAAAATTTTTTAGAAGCTTTCCAGCAAAAAGTGCAGCTCACCTATGACGAATAGGTGAGCTGCTGTTTTTTTTGGTGTATCACAAGGGGATGCAGTCAGGGGGCGATGGTCAATACGAGGAGATGCAACATAGTATGTATTGAAGTCAATATTCATATCAAGTATAGGGCAAAGCGGATAGGCAACATATCAGACCTCAGCACAATACATGGTGCAGGAGCTTTGCTCTTTTTTGCCGTAGGCAATAGAGCAAAGAAGCTATACCAATGAGAAAATAAGTCGAGATGGTCTCGGGTGGCTTTGCCTTTAGATAGCCTTAGACATGAATCTTGACATGATATAGCATCCACCGCTGCTCTAAGGAACAGCGGTGGATGTAGGCAATGTATTGTTTTGCTGGTAGACAAGCTCTCTTAGGGGGAACATAATGCTGTTTCATACCATTAGCAAGCTTTGACAAGCCTGCCTTAAATAAGGGCTTCTTCCAGTGCGGCGTGCGCAGCCTTCAACTCCTCGGGGATGTTGATATGTTGAGGGCAAGCGGGCACGCAAGCTAGGCACTCCATGCAGCGATCGCCTCTGGCTTCAGAGGGGACGTTGGTAAAGTACTCGACCTTTGCCCGCTCTTTATTGCGAAACATGCTGAACTTGTTGAAGTTAGCAAAGACGCCGGGAATGTTGACCCCGTGAGGGCAATCCATGCAGTAGCGGCAGCCTGTGCAGGGTACTGTTTTGTAGGATAGCAGCTTTTCCACCACCTGATCAACCACCTTGTGCTCCTCTGCGCTAAGAGGGTAGGCCGGATAGCTAAAGGTGGCGAGGTTATCTTTCAGCTGCTCCATGGTGCTCATGCCCGACAGCACTACCTTGATGTTGGGGTGACCAGCTACCCAGCGAAGTGCCCATGAGGAAAGAGAACGCTCAGGGCTGTGAGCGGTAAAGATGGATGAAGCCTCCTCGGGGAGCTGGGATAAAAAGCCCCCTCTTACCGGCTCCATCACAACACAGGGGATGCCCCTCTGCTCGAGAAGCTCATAGAGATAATCGGAGTGCATCAGGGTGTTGTCTATGTAGTTATGCTGGATCTGGGCGAAGTCCCAGCTGTAGTGGTCGACAATTTCTTCAAATCGGCTGTTGTCATCATGGAAGGAGAATCCTGCGGCTTTGATTTTTCCTTCTTCTCTGAGCTTGGCGATGAATTTAAAGGCGCCGATTTTTTTGCAATGCTCAAAGCGGTCTTTGCTGAGGGCATGTAGTAGATAGAAGTCAAAATACTCCACCTGACAGCGCTCAAGCTGTAGCTGGAAGTACTTCTCCAGGTCTTCATAGCTTTCGCAGAGCCACACAGGCATCTTGGTGGTAAGCTGGAAGCTCTCTCGGGGGTACTTCTTGAGTGCCTGACCTACAAAGGGCTCAGACTCGGTAGAGTGGTAGGGCCATGCGGTATCAAAATACGTAATGCCGCTTTGATAAGCGTGGTCAATCATCTCGGTTGCCAGCTTTTCATCGATTTTACCCTCTTCGGTGGGGAGTCTCATGCAGCCAAAGCCCAGCACCGATGCAGATACGCCTAGTTTTGAAAAGGTTTTCTTTTCCATAGCTTGCTCCGTTCTGTCGATATACGACCTTTATTTGTGCTATTTTAAATGGTCTTTGCCGAATCGGCACGACCGAATAAACTGAAATTGTAAAAAATAATACAGTTTGTTAACCGCAAGTACACGGGAAAATGCTATATTTATCTAAGCTCTGCTGCTCGATAAGTGCAGTAATTTCAATACTTATGAGAAGATTGCTGGGCTACCGCTATGTGTGGGATTGTTTGACAAAATATTGCCCATACTACATAAGGAATAGGAAGATAATACCATAGATTGCCGTGGGCTGCAAGCTTTGCTCTTGGATATTACGGCGCTTAGTCTAGGTGGCCGAAAGCAGGGATTTTCTCTCATTATTATAGCATTGTCAAATAATAAATGCAATCGGCAGAGTAATGAACTGCATATCCTCTTCTTCATAGCCTATCTACACCCTTACCTGCTTTTGTTTTGCTGTAAAAGGGGATAAAATCCTGCTTCTTTAGGGCTTATTTCGGTTGACCTTTAAATTAGAATAGGTTACAATAAAATAAGCTGGTTTCCTGCGGTTTTTAAGCGGATATAGGCAGTTTTTGCGCTTTACCGTAAGGAGATACACTCTAATGATGCGGGATGTCTTTCTAGCTAAAGTGCTAAGAGATCATCGAAGCATCCCTGATTACAACAGACACCTTTGGATGGTTTTATAGGAGGATATATGATCAAGATAGCTCCATCAATTTTGGCATGTGATTTTGCCAATCTTCAGTCTGAGGCCGAGGCAGTTAGAATCGCCGGAGCAGACATGCTGCATGTAGACGTAATGGACGGGCATTTTGTGCCCAATATTTCTTTAGGGATACCGGTCGTGGCTTCGCTAAAAAAAGCCACCACTCTTCCACTGGATGTACACCTGATGATTACAGACCCACTGCGCTATGCAGAGGAGTTTATCAGGGCAGGCAGCGATATTTTGACCTTCCACTATGAAGCCGACAGCGACGTAGCAGCTACCATTGCCAAAATCAAATCCTTAGGAGCAAAGGTAGGCTTGTCCATCAAGCCAAAGACCTCCGCCAAGGAGATCCTGCCTTTTATCAAAGACCTTGACATGGTGCTGGTCATGACCATAGAGCCTGGCTTCGGTGGGCAGAGCTTTATGCCCGATATCTGCCCCAAAATCCGCGAGATCAGAGATTATGCAGACCAAAAGGGTCTTGCGCTGGATATTCAGGTCGACGGTGGCATCAGCGCCAAGACCGCTCATTTGGCATGCAGTGCAGGTGCCAATGTTTTGGTGGCTGGTACAGCGGTATTTGGCGCTAAGGATTATACTGAGGCGATTGCTTCTATTAGAGCCGCCTGCATAGAGGGCTAAGGCAGCAGGGGCAGAGTAGTGTCCTGAGGCTTGCAAAGGGTGTAAATTGTATCTAGGGCGTCTTCTTCGAGGATGACCTTCATATGCTCATTGGTGTAGGAATCCAGCATAATGGAGCTTGGCAGCTGCTGGGCATACTCCCCAAATAGGTCGGTGACTGGGGATCCATCTTTATCAAGGGTGCTTACTCCCAAATAAAATCTACCGTGGTAGCTATAGAGCTTGCTTTTATAGATTAGGTTGCTGTAGCGCGAAAAAACCGATACCACCGCATTGACTAGGGTGTAGCCATCGGGAAAAACAAAGAATTGATAGGGGCAGATCTGTGCAGTGGGCTTAGCGATGGCAGTATAGGTGATCACGCAGCCTCCTGGCTTGGTGGGGTAGAGCTCTACCAAGAGGGTATGGCATTGGATATTAAAGCAAAAGGGGAGATCGAGCTGCCCCAGCAGCCCCAAAACCAGCGAACGGGTTAAGGGACAGGTAACCTCAAGCTCGCTGTAGGCTATATTTAATTCTTCCATGTCTTTGGGAGAAAGGATAATCTTAAGCTTGTTTTCTGAAACCTGCTTATAAAACATAGGGTCACCACCTTTACAGTTGATGATAAAATCCGAAACGCTAAAGGATACGCAAAATATGAAAACGATTGGAAACAAAGGCATTCATCTCGAGCAAAATAAGCAGCCTGCCTTATCCAAAGCGATTAAGGTCATAGGCTTTGATGATATAGTAATACGAAAAATGGACCACCACCTGCCAGAGCAACCTTTGCTCCTGGCTCCTTATGAGATCGTAAGGATTTCAAAACAGGCGAATATAGTGGATGAGTCGGATGGCAAGATGCTCTGGAGCAAGCTGACCGCTGCCGTAAAAAACGGTATCAGCTCTCTGGTAATCGACTCTATCGACGACGAACCTTATATTTCGAGCCAGCTTGCCCCCATGATGCAATATAAAGATCAAATCAATATTGGTATTAAGCTGGCTGCTAGAGCAATCGGTGCAAAAAATATTGAGATACAGGTCTACAAAGACCTCTTTGATGTTGAAATCGAAATGCCCGAGCAGACGGATATTAAAATAACCCGCGTCAGCGGGCGCTACCCTGTGGAGTATCGCTCAAGACGCCAGCAGCAAAAATCTCAGGGATTGGTGCTGGGGGCCTGCTCGTTGCTTTATCTATATCGGGCAGTCTGCCTTGGGGAGATGCAGCAAGGCTGTATCATCACCGTGGCAGGAGATGCGGTGGTAAACCCCGGCAATTATGAAGTGCCGATCGGGACTTCCATCATGAAGGTGCTGGAGATCGTCGGCACCATCAGCGAGCCCAAGCTATTGGTGGCTGGGGGCTCGATGACAGGGTACTCGGTCACCATGCCTGAGGCTGTGCCCGTTACCCCCACTACCAAGGGTGTGCTTGCATTTACCCACACCTTTCGGGATCATAATTATGTGTGTATCGGCTGTGGCAGGTGCACCGAGGTCTGCCCGATTAATCTGTCGCCTTATTTTATCTACCAGGTCATGCAGGACAAAAAACGCAAGGGGATCAATATCTGCGATGCTGATCTCTGTACCAGCTGTGGTACTTGTAGTTACGTCTGCCCTGCAAAAATTGATCTGGCACAGACTGTAATTGCTTGCGGTGAGATTATCCGCAAGAGCAGGGGAGGGGAATAAGGTGAAGCTTGATATCCATAACGCTCCCCATATCAGAACTAGGGAGTCTAATCGGACGGTAATGTCGGACGCAATGATTGCTATGCTGCCGCTTTATGCTATGACCTTTTATTTTTACGGCGCCAGAAGCATGGTACTGCTGCTGATTTCTGTATCGGTCTGCTTTGGGGCAGATTGGTTGTGCACCATCTTTGCTCGCAGAGTACCCAATGTTAGAGATTATTCTCCAGTTGTGACAGGTATGATTATTCCTTTGCTCATGCCTGCCTCTATAGATTATCATATTATTGTGATTGCCGCTTTGTTCGCCATTTTGATTGTAAAGCACCCTTTTGGCGGAGTTGGGCAAAATATTTTTAATCCGGCAGTAGGCGGCGTTGCTTTTGCAATGGTCAGCTGGCCCCAAAAGATGTTTCATTATCCCATTCCTTTTGAGCCTCTGCCTCTGAGCAGTACGGTAACGGTTAAGTTGGTAAATTCTCCTGCTTATGCCCTGATGCTGGGGGGAGTACCCACGCAGGATAAAATGGACATGCTGCTGGGGAATGTTGCGGGCCCGATGGGCGCCACTAATATTTTAGTCCTTCTGACTTGTCTTTTATTCCTAGTAGTGCGCAATGCAGGTATGATCAAAATGACCGCCGGATTTTTTGCCGGAGCGGTAGGAGTAGCACTGCTCTTCCCTAGAGCAATGCTCGATCCATTTTCGTCGGTGCTTTATGAGCTGATGACCGGCTATACGGTAATTGCGGCTGTATTTTTGGTAAATGATCCTGTTACTTCGCCCAAACGCTCTGAAACAAAGATGCTTTACGGCGTAATCTGCGGCGTAGTAGGAATTGGGTTTCGACACTTAGGGCGATATGAAGACTCTATGCTCTTTGCGATATTGATTATGAACACCACTGTATGGATGCTTGATTATGCAGGCGAGCTTTATGCTCATAAGCTCAGGAGGAAATAATGGATCTACAAACAGCGAGAAGATACAACAAACGACTTTCCTTTACTGAGGGTATTATTAAAAATAATGTGGTGTTTACCTTAGGCTTGGGGCTTCCACTGGTAATTGCCGCCTCAACCGAGCTTAAAAAAGGGGTGCTCATCAGCATCTTGATGCTGCTCTCTAATCTAAGCGGAGGACTGCTGCACCTGGCTATGGGTAAGCGGATCCCAAAAATCATCCGTGTGCCTGTGATTGCTCTTGCTTCAATGGCGGTGATATCGGTAGCGGTGCCTAGGCTTAGCTACTTTAGCACCCAGATCTCTGAGCTGGGGGTATATATACAGCTGGTTGCTATCAACGGCATCCTCTTTGATGCAATCCTATCCCAGAAGGAGGGAAGCATTGCATCGTCGGCAGTGCGGATACTCTCCTACTCCACAGGCTTTGTACTGGTCATGTGCAGCTTATCGGTGGTCAGAGAGCTGATGGCTGAGCGTACGATCTGGGATCAGCCCCTGCCCGCTAAGTTTTTGTCGGGGATCAGCGTATCGAGTGCGCAGACGGTCTTTTTTGGCTTTATTGTGGTGGGGCTGCTTTGCGCCTGCTTTAGGATGGCCGATCGCACCATTAAGTATCTGATGGTGCTTCGACCTCGATATTCCACCCGCCTAAAACCAAAGCTAAAGGCAAGA
>DAMCAP010000010.1:2478-17874 GCA_032059445.1 Oscillospiraceae bacterium | reverse complement strand
AGAGGTGCAAGCAAATGATTAGATTTATGTATATGATCATACTAGCAATCATTGTAGAAAATATGGTTTTTGCAAGAGCCCTTGAAACAAGCACTCTGATGCAAAAAATCAACAGCTATGACCGGATCATTGCCTTTGGCAGCATAGCAGCGATCATCACCACACTAAGCGGTATGATGAGCTGGGGCGCTTTATACTTCTTGCGCCCATTGTCGCCGAGCTTGCTGATCCGAAATTCGGCGGTGATGCTTTGCATAGTAATCGTTTACGGGTTAGCATTGCTGTTGCTTCGGTATACGTCCTTTTTAAAGACGCCACCAAGCGAGGAGCTGCTTGTATCGGCTGCTTTTAGCGTCAGCACGGTAGCGGCAGTGTTTCTAGCGCTGTCGATGAAGATGAGCCTGCTGCTTACAGTGGGTTATTGCTTTGGTGCCATCAGCGGTATGACAGCCGCTATGCTGCTGGTACACGGTGGGCGCCAACGCATGACGATATCCAATGTGCCCAGAGCTTTTGAGGGAATGCCCATTACCTTGATTTATATCGGCATCATTAGCATGGCGATCTATGGCCTGGTAGGGTATCAGATTCCTGCTTAAGGCTTGGGCTCGAATAAATCAATAAAGGGGGAGTTTTGTGTTTAAAAATCAGAAGATTAAGCGCTACAAGAGTATCTACTCCAAAAAAGCAAGCCGTTCGCCGCTGATGATCGGGGGAGCAGCAGTGGTGGTGTTTGCGCTGGCGTTTGTAGGTTGGAGCATCTATCCTTCAGTATATGATTTTGTTATGGCTATAGGTCATGGCCCTAAGAGCGGCATCGTTGATCAGCAGCCCACTCCCGGAACAGATCAGCCTGTTGCCAGCCAGCCTGAGTCTCCTGATCCACAGCAGTCCACTCCCCCCGCGGAGCCGACGCCGGTTGCGACAACACTAAAAGGTGTATATGCTCCCAACAGCATTGTCAGTGATCCACAGAAGCTGGAGGAGTTCCTAAAAGGGCTGCGTGGTACTGGCGTAAACGCTGTGATGGTAGACGGAAAAGATAGCGAGGGTGCTGTGCTTTATCGCTCGCAGGTAGCGATGGCGATGGAAAGCGGCGCTGTTGCCGCCAATGCCTTTGATGCCAAGACGGTGGTCAATAAAATCACTGCTGAGGGCATGACCCCGATTGTCAAAATCAATGCTTTTAAAGACCCTCTGGCTGCGCGTGCCAACCGAAAGGCGGCGGTCAGCTATATGGGAAGTGATTTCAGCTGGCTGGATAATTCCCCTGATCTGGGCGGTCGCCCATGGCTTAATCCTTTTTCGGATCTTGCTCGAGGCTATATCAAGGATATCGCCGCAGAGCTTGCAAGCTATGGATTTAAGCAGGTGGTAATTGAGTCGGTGCAGTTCCCTACGGGGGTAGGTCTCGAAAAGGCCGACTATGGCGCTCCCGCAGATAGCCCTGCTAGACTAACTGCGCTAAAGAGCTTTGCGAAAGAAATCGAAGAAACGGTAGCTGCGGCAGGCGGCAAGGCAGCAGTGTATCTTAAGGGAACAGCGATCCTCACGGAAAACGCTATGATCTATGGAGGGAATCCTTTGGAAATTCCTCTTACCAGCAGCGTGGTTGAGATGATCTCTACCAACTTTACCCCCAATACTGCGGTGGGCGATACGATGCTGACCAGCCCACAGACCGAGTTTGATAAGACAGTAAGCGCAATCAGCCGATTTGCCCTCTCCAAGATGGGGAGCGGGGCACAGATGACCGCCTTGATTGCAGGTACCACTAAGGATGGCACAATTTTGCCACTGGCTGCCATCGATCAGCAAGTCAAAGCCCTTGATAACAGCGGTGCCGCAGGCTATATTATCTATAGTCCTAGTGGTAAATATGGTTTAAAATAGCCTATAATAAACGATAGCAAATTTCTGATGCGAGCTAGCCTTCCGATGTAATGGGAGGCTATGTGCATCGATTACAACGATACAATGACAGTGCCTTATGGCAGAAGGAGCAGCTTATGAGCAATCATCTACAGACCCCGACTCCCCACAATAGTGCAAAGCCAGGCGATATCGCCAAGACCGTATTAATGCCCGGAGACCCCTTAAGAGCGAAATTTGT
This sequence comes from Oscillospiraceae bacterium, assembly GCA_032059445.1. GTDB lineage: Bacteria > Bacillota > Clostridia > Oscillospirales > Ruminococcaceae > DAMCAP01. The sequence continues at coordinate 15,761 of DAMCAP010000010.1, read as the reverse complement.
AGCAGAAAACTTCTTGGAGGATGTGGTATGCTACAATACAGTGCGCAATATGCTGGGTTATACCGGTACCTATAAGGGCAAGCGGATTTCGGTACAGGGCAGTGGTATGGGTATACCCTCCATCGGTATTTATTCGTATGAGCTTTATAATTTCTATGGGGTGGAAAACATCATCCGCATCGGCTCAGCAGGTGGTATCGCTGAGGGTATAAAGATCAGAGACATCGTAGCAGGTATGGGTGCTTGCACCAACTCCAGCTATGCCGATCAGTACAGATTGCCCGGTACCTACGCACCCATTGCCAGCTATCATCTGCTCTCAAGAGCCGATCAGGCAGCAAAGGCACTAGGGATTGAGCTTAAGGTTGGTAATATCCTCTCTAGCGATACCTTCTATGATGATTCAAGCTCTCTGGGTGACTGGCGCAAGATGCACAATGTGCTTTGTGTAGAGATGGAAGCCGCAGCGCTCTATATGAACGCTGCAAGAGCAAATAAGCACGCTCTGTGTCTCTTAACTATTTCTGACACACCCTTTGATGGTGGAGCATTACCGGCAGAAGATCGGGAAAAGAGCTTTACTCAGATGATGCAGATTGCACTGGAGACCGCAGAATAATTAAAACAAAGCTGCTTATTACAGCGGCAAAGAAGCGTAACGAAGCAGGCAGAGGCGTGGTTTGTTACGCTTTGATCTTTGAGCGTTGTTATATCAAGACGTAAAGCCTTGAACTGCGCGATAAAGATCTTATAAAGGCTGCTGTATAAAGGCATTAGGGGGTTTTGCTATGGAGAAAAAACGAGTATTTTTGATTGTGCTTGACAGCGTAGGGATCGGTGAAATGCCCGATGCCAAGCTTTATGGTGATGAGGGAGCAAACACACTGGGCTCAGTTTTGAAGGGTGGCGCAGTGCTTGATAATCTAAAGAAGATGGGGCTGCTAAACATTGATGGTGTGGTACAGGCAGGTGTGGACTACCCCAGTGCCTGCTTTGCCCGCTTGGCGGAGCGCTCTAAGGGTAAAGATACCACCATCGGCCATTGGGAGATAGGCGGCGTAATCTCAGAGGAGCCACTGCCGGTATTCCCAGACGGCTTCCCCCAGGAATTGATCGAGCGCTTTGAGGCTGCGATCGGGCGAAAGGTGCTTTGCAACAAGCCTTATTCCGGCACTCAGGTGATTATGGATTATGGCAGAGAGCATATTGAAACGGGTGCCGTCATTGTATATACCTCTGCCGATAGTGTGTTTCAGGTAGCTGCCCATGAGGATGTGGTGCCCATTGAGGAGCTTTACCGCATCTGCGATATCGCTCGAGAGTTGCTGACTGGTGAGTATGCAGTGGGCAGGGTAATTGCACGCCCCTTTGAGGGGGAGTATCCTGCATTTCGTCGTACCTCTCGTCGCCATGACGTTTCACTGGCGCCAAGGGGCCGCACTATGTTGGATGCACTTAGCGAAGCAGGCAAGGATGTCATTGCTGTCGGTAAGATTTATGATATCTTTGCTGGCCGCGGAGTAACTAAGAGTATGAAGACTGCAAACAATACCGATGGTATACAAAAAACTCTGGATCTGACCGAAGAATCCTTTGATGGAATTGCATTTGTTAATCTGGTAGACTTTGATATGGTCTATGGGCATCGAAACGATGTAGAGGGCTATGGCAAGGCACTTATGGAGTTTGACAGCTATGTGCCTAATCTGCTGGAAGCTCTGAGTGAGGATGATCTACTCATCATTACTGCTGACCACGGCTGCGACCCAGGTTACCCCGGTACTGACCATACACGGGAATATGTGCCGATGCTGGTGGCAGGCAAGGGACTCAAGCAAGGGGTTAATCTCGGTACACTTAGCGGCTTTGATCATATCGCGGCTTTGGTACTTGATTGGCTCGGTGTGCCAGATGCGTTTATCGAGGCGCCGAGTGTTTTGCCAAGCATCAAACAGTAAAATGTAATCTACTGTGGGGAATTCGTTGCATTACAGGTTGACTAAAAATTAATCGGGTATTTCAAAAGTGCGATCTTAGACGAAGATCAATCAGAGGCTTGCAATACAGCTTGAAGTAACAACGCTTAGAGGAGCTCTCGATTGCATCAGGAGTGCTTACAAATGCTTTTTTGGCGATGCTCTGGAGTTTGTAAATGCAAGCAGATTCCCCAGTGGATTGGGGATTTATCTGGCATCGACTGCTCTATGCACTGTGATTGGTGGGGCATACTCCTACCAACTAGGGCATATTAGAGTTAGTAGTAATAGTCACAGATTAGTTTGTCAATCACCGTATCAGACAAAAGGAGTGGTATAAGTTGGATTATAGCAGGCTGGCCGCAGAGGCTATCGAGGCAAGGAAGAGATCTTACTGCCCTTATTCGGGCTTTGCGGTGGGGGCGGCGTTGATCACCGAGGAGGGTAAAATCTATCGGGGCTGCAACATCGAATCGGTCTCTCATACGCCTACTGTTTGTGCAGAGCGCACGGCTTTTTTTAAGGCGATCAGCGAGGGAGAAGGGCAATTTGCGGCTATTGCAGTTGCCGCAGGCAACAAAGAGCTAGAAGCTCCTCTGCCAGAATATGTAGCCCCCTGTGGTGTATGTCGGCAGGTGATGGTGGAATTTTGCGACAAAGATTTTAAGATTATACTGGCACGCTCCAAGGACGACTACAAGGTATACACATTAGAGGATCTATTACCATTATCATTTATGGACAAGAGCCTGATGAAATAGACAAAGAGTAGCAAAACAAGGTAAATATTAGCACTATATTCTAAAATGTACCATTTAATATGTTAAAAATCCATAAAAGAAGAGAAAAATTTTTGAAAGAATCTTGAAATATTACGCCAAATATATTACAATAGTCTTGTCCTTAAATTATTTAAATTTTGGAGGAATCGTAAAATGAAAAAGCTTTTAGCACTGTCTTTATCTGCATGCCTGCTGCTGTCTATGGTTGGCTGCGCAAGCAAGGGATCTTCCAGCACACCGGCTTCTCAGGCTCCGGAGGCATCTTCCGCTCCTAAGGCTGCTTTTAAGGTGGGAATGGTTACAGACACAGGCGGTGTAAATGACCAGTCCTTTAACCAGTCTGCTTGGGAGGGCCTACAGCAGGCTCAGACCGATCATGGCATCGAGGTAAGCTATGTAGAGTCTAAGCAAGAGGCTGATTATGCAGGAAACCTGGATAAAATGGCAGACGCAGAGAACAACCTGATCTGGGGCGTAGGCTTCATGATGGGTGACGCTGTACTCAACGCTGCTAAGACCAACCCCAACACCAAGTATGCAATCGTAGACAACGCTTACACCGAGACCCCTGCTAACCTGACTGGCGTTGTGTTTAGAGCACAGGAGCCTTCCTTCCTGGTAGGTTACATCGCTGCTCGCATGACCAAGACCGATAAGGTTGGCTTCGTAGGCGGTATCAAGGGCGAAGTAATCGATCAGTTTGAGTATGGTTACAGAGCTGGTGTCGCTTACGGCGCTAAGGAGCTGGGCAAGAAGATCGATGTAATGGTCCAGTATGCCAACAGCTTTGGCGACGAGGGTATGGGTAAGTCCATCGCTCAGAAGATGTACACCGACGGCGCTGACATCGTATTCCACGCTGCTGGCGGCGTAGGCAATGGCGTTATCGAGGCTGCTAAGGAAGCAAACAAGTTTGCTATCGGCGTTGACCGCGACCAGAACTACCTGGCTCCTGACAACGTAATCACCTCCGCTATGAAGCTGGTAGGCAAGGCTATGTATATCGTTTCTGAAGAGACCATGAAGGGCAACGATTTGGGCGGTAAGACTGTAGCTTACGGTATCAAGGAAGGATGCGCAGGCATCGCTCCTACTTCTGATAAGCTAGTACCTGCTGAGATCCTCGAGGCAACTAAGGGCATCGAGCAGCAGATCGTTGAGGAGAAGATCGTACCTTCTTACAACGAGGCAACTTTCAAGGCTTATATCGAGACTTTAAAGTAAAATTTAAAGACTAATAAGTGCAAATACCCGGCACTCAGGTGCCGGGTATTTTTGTGCCGAAAAATGGGCAGCATTTGCTAAAAGGAAAAGAGTAGGCAGCTCAAAGAAGAATGCTTCTAAAAATATTAGAGAGGCAGTTAATAGATCTGCTCAGCTCTTATGAAAAAGATAGAAGTGCGGGGGATTTATGGGCAAATGTGTAATGATTACACATAAAAATTTAGCCTTTGCACTGGAATCGTGACCGAAAATATAGTATAATAACCCCAAGCGTTTAAATGCGCCAATTATTTAATCTCAATGCTCAAGCGAAATTGGGCAAAGTTACGATAGCCTCTGGGTACCTTGGTGTTGATATGGACAAGCTTTGAAGCGATTATCATAAGAGATTAGGTTGGATAAGAGCCTATCATGAGTGTGGGGAACACAAGTGCCTATTTTCTAGCATGGATATTCTTTCAATGTTGGGTACAAAGCTTTGTACCTTGCCTTTTATGGTAAGGGTGAGCACTTACCCAAGGTAACACGAGCTAGGTCATAAATCATTAAAAAGCAATTAACAGCCCCTAGAGAGGGCTGTAAAATACCGCTGAGGGGGCTCCTCTGGCGGAAGATCGATAAGGAGGGACGCGAAGTGGGGCAAGCTGATCAAATCTATGCAATCGAGATGCAGGGTATCAGCAAGTATTTCGGCAGTTTTTGTGCACTGGGCAATGTCGACCTGCGCATCAAGCAGGGTAGCATCCACGCACTTTTGGGGGAAAATGGCGCCGGTAAATCTACCCTGATGAATATACTTTATGGCTTATATCAGGCAGACAGCGGTGTGATCAAGATCAAGGGTGAGGAGATCAAGATCAAAAATCCTAAGGTTGCCATCTCAAAGGGAATCGGGATGGTGCATCAGCACTTCATGCTGGTAGAAAACTTCACTGTACTACAGAATATTATCCTCGGCACCGAAAAAACCAATTCCATCGGTGTGATTGATCTGGAGACTGCAAGGAAAGAGATTGTAGAGATCTCGCAGAAATACGGACTTCTGGTAGACCCCGATGCCAAAATCGAGGATATTTCAGTGGGTATGCAGCAGCGTGTAGAGATCTTAAAGGCGCTGTATAGAGGCGTGGATATCTTGATCCTCGATGAGCCTACCGCAGTACTGACCCCTCAGGAGATCAGCGAGCTGATACTGATTATGCGCAAGCTGACCGAGTCGGGCAAGACGGTGATTATCATCACCCATAAGCTGGAGGAGATCAAGCACTCAGCCGATTATTGTACCATCATCCGCCGCGGGAAAAACATCGATACTGTAGCGGTAGAGGATGTTACCCGTGAGCAGCTGGCATCGCTGATGGTAGGGCGTGATGTAGAGCTTCATATCAAAAAAGACGAAGCTAAGCCGGGAGAAGTGATCTTTGCGATCGAAGATTTGACTGTAACCGACTATAGAGGGATCGAAAAAGTCAAGAAGCTGAGCTTTACGATCAAAAAGGGCGAGATCTTTGGCATAGCTGGTATCGATGGCAACGGACAGACCGAGCTGGTAGATGCAATTATGTCGATGACCCGTGTAAAGTCGGGTATCATCAAGATCAACGGGCAGGAGATCCATAACAGCTCCCCCCGCAAGGTAAAGGATGCCCTGGTAGGCACCATTCCTGCCGACCGCCACAAACACGGGCTGGTGCTTGATTTTACGGTGGCAGAGAATATGATCCTCTCCAACTACCGCAGCAAAGAGTTTTGCAATAAGGGCGTACTAAGCTTAAAATCCATCGGGAGCTTTGCTGCAAAGATGGTCGAAACCTTTGACGTGCGCCCAGCAGGCTGTGAAGATCAAAAAATCAGAGGGCTATCGGGCGGTAACCAGCAGAAGGTTATCATCGCCAGAGAGGTGACCAATAACCCTGATTTGCTGATTGCCTTCCAGCCTACGAGGGGTCTGGACGTAGGTGCTATTGAGTATGTACATCAGGCGCTGGTAAGGCATCGTGATCAAGGCAAGGCAGTACTGCTGATCAGCTTGGAGCTAGACGAGGTCATGGATGTGTCGGATCGTATCGGCGTCATCTATGACGGACATATGGTAGAGATCATGGATGCTAAGGATGCAGATCGTGATAAGATTGGTCTGCTGATGGCAGGGGGGGCAAACTAATGAAAAGACTAGAATCACTTTTAAGAAGGCCCCTGACTTCTGTGGTATTATCGATTTTTATCGGATTGCTGGTAGGAGCAGTGGCACTGAGTGCTGCTGGATTTCATCCAATCGAGGCTTACACCGCCCTGCTCAAGGGAATCTTCTCCAAGCCTAGATATATGGTGCAGGTAATTATTCGTGCCACACCGATTATTTTGACAGGATTATCGGTAGCCTTTGCGTTTAAAACAGGTATGTTTAACATCGGTGCTGAGGGGCAGTATGTGGTGGGTGCGATGGCGGCAGTCATTGCAGGTACCCAGACTAGCCTGCCTATAGGGCTTCATTTTATCGTGGTGATTGCAGCAGGTATGCTGGCTGCTGGCTTGTGGGGCGCTCTTGCCGGAGTGCTCAAGTCAAGATACGGCATCCATGAGGTCATCACCTGTATCATGCTTAACTGGATCGCCCTATATATGAATAACTTCTTTATCAGCCAGCCTTGGCTCAAAAAGCCGGGTACCGAGGCCTCTTATGAAGTGGCGCAAACTGCTTGGTCGGTGGTACTGGGTCAGTGGAAGATGTCACCCGAGGGGCTGGCGTTTTTGAAAGCGAATCCCAAAATTTCCGATGTGTTGCTTCGCACTGATATGAACTATGGTATCCTGATGGCCATTGCGGTGGTGCTGCTGATTTGGTTCCTGCTTAATCGCACTGCACTGGGCTTTGAGCTGCGAGCTGTAGGCTCTAATAAAGATGGCGCACGTTTCTCGGGTATCAACATCAATCGCAGCACCGTCATCAGCATGTTTATCGCTGGAGCGTTGTCGGGCTTAGCAGGAGCGCTAAGCATTACAGGGACCATGCCCCATCGTATTACCATACTGGCGGCTCATGACGGCTTTGGCTTCGACGGTATTTCGGTAGCGCTGATTGCGGGTGCTAATCCACTCGGATGCATCCTTTCCGGTTTACTCTTTGGTGCTCTTAAGTATGGCAGCTCCTCCTTACAGATTGCCATCGGAGCGCCCAGCGAGGTTATCAATATCGTCATCGGCGCCATTGTATTTTGTGTGGCGATGTCTTCCGTCTTCCCGATGATGGCGGATTATCTGGCAAAGAAGGGAGAGAAAAAGCATGTTGGATAGTATTTTACTTGCCATCGGCATTACCTTTATGTATTCCGCTCCACTGATTTTTGGCGCGCTGGGTGGGGTTATGTCAGAGAAATCCGGCGTGGTCAACATCGGCATCGAGGGCATGATGGTATTTGGTGCTTTTTCGGGTGCGGCGGTAGGCGCTCTCACAGGCAATGCCTGGGCAGGCTTCTTCGCTGCCGGTATCGGCGGCGGTCTGATGGCATTGCTTCATGCAGTTGCCTCAGTCAGCTTTCGGGCAAATCAGACTATTAGTGGTGTGGCGTTAAATTTCATCGGCTTGGGTCTGGCTCTGTATCTATCAAGACTCATATTTGCGGGTGCCACCACCACCCCCCCGGTAGAAAATAAACTGCCAAAGGTGCTGAGTCTCTTCCTTGGCAGGGTAGAGAACCCAAGATTGCAGTCATTAAATTTTGACATAACCGTAGTAATCGCATTTTTGTGTGCTGCGGCGATGTGGTTTGTATTTTACAAGACCAAATGGGGCTTGAGGCTGATGGCTGTGGGCGAGCACCCTGCTGCTGCTGATACTTTGGGAGTCAACGTTTATCGCGTGCGCTACGTTGCAGTGGTGCTCTCGGGTGTGTTGGCTGGTTTTGGCGGTGCAGCACAGTCGCTGGCGGTGGTTTCGAGATTTTCGCCTACCGTTATTTCGGGGCATGGCTTCATCGCTCTGGCTGCGGTGATCTTTGGTAAATGGACGCCGCAAGGTGCAACTGCTGCTTGCCTGGTCTTTGGCTTCGCACAGGCGCTGGTGGTGCTTCTTGGAGGCGGCAGGCTGCCGATATCCTCTTACTTGCTGTCGATGCTGCCCTACCTGCTTACCCTCGTGGTGCTGGTGCTCTTTGTGGGCAAATCTTCGGCGCCTAGGGCCAGCGGTACCCCTTATCAAAACGGATCGAGATAGCATATGGATCAAATACACCCTTGTCATGCGATATGTCTGACAAGGGTGTAGTCAACAGCAGGATTATTATATAAATCCTTAAGTCAGGGGAATGTTTGCCCATCAGGGTTATAAAATAGAAGCAGAGCTGATTTTGCGCTATTTTTGCGTTGATATGGAGGGAATAAAGATGAACATGTATGATCTGATCTTAAAAAAGCGGGATGGTGGTACTCTAAGCGCCGAGGAGATCAAGGAACTGGTGCGAGGAATTGCTGACGGCAGCATACCAGATTATCAGCTATCGGCGTTTCTGATGGCGGTATATTTTAAGGGGCTGAGCTTTGAAGAGACAGCCTGCCTCACCGGTGAAATGGCACACTCAGGAGAGATGGCCAATCTCTCTGAAATTGAGGGCATCAAGGTGGATAAGCACTCCACCGGTGGCGTAGGTGACAAGACTACACTGGTGATTGCGCCGATTGTCGCATCTTGTGGTGTACCGGTGGCAAAGATGTCGGGGAGAGGTCTTGGTCATACAGGCGGTACAGTAGATAAGCTGGAGTCGATCAAAGGCTTTGACACCCAGCTTTCGGCGCAGGATTTTATTGCCGCAGTCAAAAAAGCAGGGCTTGCAGTCATCGGACAGTCGGGGAATTTCGCCCCTGCCGATAAAAAGCTCTACGCCCTGCGAGATGTAACTGCGACTGTAGATAGCATCCCCCTGATCGCTGCCAGTATTATGAGCAAAAAGATCGCAGCGGGTGCCGATGCCATCGTGCTGGATGTTAAGACTGGTAGCGGTGCTTTTATGCACACACTGGATGGCTCCATCGAGCTGGCAAAAACCATGGTTGAGATCGGTACTCGAGTAGGGCGAAAGACTGTGGCACTGGTGACCGAGATGGATATGCCACTGGGCGCAGCGGTGGGCAATACATTGGAAGTGGTAGAGGCCGTAGAAACCCTAAAGGGTATCGGCCCCGATGACCTGACAGCTGTATCGGTAGAGCTGGCGGCAAATATGCTTTTCTTGGCCGATAAGGGCGAGATCGAGTTCTGCCGTGAGCTTGCTAAAGATGCAATTTATAGTGGCAGAGCCTTTAAAAAGCTAAAGGCAATGGTCAAGGCGCAGGGCGGGGATGATAAATTACTGGATGCTCCCGAGAGATTCCCTCAGGCGAAATACAGTAGAGCTGTTGTAGCACCGAGAGCTGGTTATCTACAGCACATGGATACTCAGCAGATCGGCAGGGCATCGGTGGAGCTGGGAGCAGGGCGCCTGATCAAGGATGCACCCATTGACCACAGTGCCGGCATCATGATCCTGTGTAAAACAGGAGATGCAGTTGCAGCGGGGGATGTGCTGGCGCTGCTCTATAGCAACGATGAAGCAGCTTTGGAGCAAGCGGAAAAAAGTTACCTCACCGCTCTGACCATCGGAGATGCAATCTCTGATGCAAAGCCATTGATCTATGCGCGGGTAAGCGAGCAGGGTGTGGAGCGACTGTAAGGCACTGTAGGATGACTAGTTGGCAGGGCTGCAAGTATAGTGAGAAATAACTACGTTTTCGCCTGAAATGAAACAACTGATCTTAAACAATGATTTACGTATCATTTACGGGGTGCTCGAGGCTTTGACTTTGGGCACTCTGTTTTTGACTATTGACAGGAGGCTATAAATGCGAGAGCTTACACAGTTGGCAGTAAGGCATGGAGCGATCACAGCAAAGATAATTGAGGTGGGTCAGATCGTATTTGATCCCTCATATCGTAGGCATTGCGAAGCCAATTATTGTGGCAAATACAATACCAACTATGGTTGCCCGCCTGATGTGGGTACCCCCGATGAGGTGATTGCCAGAGCCAAGGGCTATACCCATGCTTTGGTGTATTTTACTCTATACCAGGTAAGTGATTACCACGATGCCAAAGAAACACAGCAGGCGGCAAGAGAGCACTGGAAGATCGCTAATTGTATAGAACAGGAAATTTCAGCCAAAACTTTAGAATATCTGCGTTTAGGTGTCGGTGCGTGCTTGCGTTGCCCTTGCTGTGCCAAGGAGACGGGGGAGCCTTGCAGAGGCAGGGTGGTATCCTCCATATCCGCTTATTGTATCGATGCGGCTAGGCTGGCAGCGCTCTGCGGAGTATGCCTTAGCCCAGAAGCGGGGAAGTTGATCTATATAGGCATAATTTTATATTAGGAAGATCCAACAAGCTGGCATTAAGGAGAAGCTTATATGGATGTCATAATCCGCAAAATGGTGCAAAGCGACTGTCGGGACTTTTACGATGCTTTTTTAGAGCAGGGCTGGCATCCCCAGATGGAGATTTATCAAAGGTATTTGGACGAGCAAGAAGCAGGAGAGAGGATGGTCTTTGTCGCTCAGTGTGATGATCGCCCTGTAGGGTATATATACCTTCTGCCAAAGGCAAATGGAGGACCATTTGAGGCGTTAAGCTACCCCGAGCTGGAGGATTTTAACGTACTGCTTTCACATCGCAATCGGGGGATAGGGACTAAACTCATGGACCGAGCAGAGCAAAGCGCAAAGCAATATGCAGATAAAATTACCTTGGCGGTGGGGCTACACAGTGGGTATGGTGCTGCGCAGCGTTTATACATAAAAAGAGGATATGTGTTGGATGGCAGCGGGGTATGGTACCGCAAGAAACCATTGGAGCCTTATGTGAGCTGTATGAATGACGATGATCTGGTGCTTTATTTCTGCAAAGAGCTTAAAACGTAAGAGCTTAGCGTGGGATTGTTAACGATGGAAACACAGATTTATTTTTATAAATTCTTGATTACATCAAATTGCATATAAAAAAAGCAGGCATCAGCCTGCTTTTAAGGATTCTATTTGTGAGGGGAAGCCCTAAATGAAACTTCTAAAAATCTATGGTATGCTGTTGATTCATAGGGAAGAAACAAATTAATTAGAAATTTTCTATTGACAGTGGAAGAAATATCATATATAATAGTAAACTGTATCATAATGGGTGGGTGTACCTTTTCGCAAGAAAAGTATACCATATGCCATAAAAAAATTCAATACCTTTTTGCAAATTGTTGCTTATTTGAGCGGGAATTTGTTGATTTGTCACAATGCAGGATATATGAATGGAGTGAGCGAGAGCATGATGAAAGTTAGACCGGTCAGTCTTGGTAAAAACACTCGAATGAGCTTCTCAAAGATTGATGAAGTCCTCGAAATGCCAAACCTAATCGAAGTGCAAAAGAACTCCTACAAGTGGTTTCTCGAAGAGGGGCTTAAGGAAGTTTTTGACGATGTGTCGTCCATAACCGACTATCAAGGTAATTTGACCTTGGAGTTTGTGGACTACCGCTTGGTTAGAGAAAAGGCTAAGTACACCATCAATGAGTGTAAGGAACGAGACGCAACATATTCTGCCCCTCTAATGGTCACCGCAAGCCTCAACAACCGCGAAACCGGTGAGATCAAGGAACAAGAGATCTTTATGGGAGATTTCCCGTTAATGACTGACAGCGGCACCTTTATTATCAATGGTGCAGAGCGTGTAATCGTATCTCAGTTGATCCGTTCTCCTGGTGTATACTACTCGATGTCCAGAGATAAATCAGGACGTGAGCTTTTTGCGGCGACGGTCATCCCAAATCGGGGAGCATGGCTGGAGTATGAAACTGACTCTAACGGTGTATATTGGATCAGAATAGATAAAAATAGAAAGCTCTACGTCACTACCTTTATCCGTGCGATAGGACTTGGAACCGACGAGCAGATATTAGATTATTTTGGCGATAACAAGATGCTCAGAGCCACTCTGGAAAAAGATAGCATCAAGACCGCTGACGAAGCTTTGCTGGAAGTTTACCGCAAGCTGCGCCCCGGTGAGCCACCAACTGTAGACAGCGCTAAGAGTCACCTCAATGCGCTGTTCTTTGACCCAAGACGCTACGACCTCTCTAAGGTAGGTCGCTATAAATACAACAAGAAGCTGTCTTTGACCGTGCGTTTGACCGGCAGAGAACTGGCAGAAAATGTAATAGACCCAAGAACCGGTGAAATCATCGCAGAAGAAGGTCAGATCCTCACCCGTGAGATTGCCCACGCGATGGACGAAAAGGGTGTAAGGGAAGTACACATCAAGGGTGTAGACCGCATCCACAAGGTGATCTCCAACGGCATGGTAGATCTGTCTAATTTCGTAGACTTTGACCCTGCTGAGATTGGTCTTACCGAGAAGGTTCGTTTTTCGGTGCTTTGTGAGATCCTTGATCAGTTTGATGATCAGGCAGAGCTTAAAAAAGAGCTGACTCGCCGACGCGATGATCTGATCCCCAAGCATATTATTGTAGATGATATGCTGGCGACCATCAACTATATGCTCTGCCTCTCTGATGGGATCGGAAATCTTGATGATATCGACCATCTGGGCAACAGACGTATCCGTTCTGTAGGCGAGCTTCTGCAAAACCAGTTTAGAATAGGATTCTCCCGTATGGAGCGTGTTATTCGTGAACGTATGGCAACCCATATTCAGGAAAATGAAGCGGTCACCGCTCAGAGCCTGATCAACATCCGCCCCGTAACTGCTGCCATTAAGGAGTTCTTTGGCTCCTCCCCTCTCTCCCAGTTTATGGATCAAAACAATCCACTGGCGGAGTTGACCCACAAGCGTAGACTTTCTGCACTGGGCCCCGGCGGTCTCTCGAGAGATCGTGCAGGCTTCGAGGTGCGTGACGTACACTACAGCCACTATGGCCGTATGTGCCCTATCGAGACTCCAGAAGGACCAAACATCGGTCTGATCTCATATCTGGCATCCTTTGCAAAGATCAATGAGTATGGCTTCATCGAGGCGCCTTACCGTAAGGTTGATCAGGTCACCAAGAAGATTCTCGACGAAGTGGTATATATGACCGCTGATATCGAAGATGAGTTTGTAGTGGCACAGGCCAATGAGCCTCTGGAAGATGGATTTTTTGCAAGACCAAAGGTAAGCGCCAGATATCGTGACTCGGTAATGGAAATCGAGCGTGAAAAGGTAGAGTTTATGGACATCTCCCCCAAGATGGTGGTGTCGGTAGCTACTGCCATGATCCCCTTCCTCGAGAACGAC
>DAMCAP010000010.1:0-2468 GCA_032059445.1 Oscillospiraceae bacterium | reverse complement strand
ATGGGATCAAACATGCAGCGTCAGGCTGTGCCTCTGCTGATCCCTCAGGCACCAATCATCGGTACCGGTATGGAGTACAAGGCTGCCGTTGACTCGGGCGTAGTAGTACTCAGTGAGCACGATGGTGTGGTCAAGCGTATTTCGGCAGATGAAATCATCATCACCGACGACGGCGGTATTGATCACAATTACCGTTTGATTAAATTCCTTCGCTCCAATCAGGGCACCTGTATCAATCAGAAGCCCATCGTGGTCAAGGGAGAGCGCGTTACCAAGAACCAGGTACTGGCTGATGGCCCCGCTACCGATACCGGAGAGATCTCTCTAGGTAAAAATATGCTGGTGGGCTTCATGACCTGGGAAGGTTACAACTACGAGGATGCGATCCTCATTAACGAGCGTCTGGTAAAAGAAGACGTATATACCTCCATCCATATTGAAGAGTATGAGTTGGAAGCCAGAGACACCAAGCTGGGGCCAGAGGAAATCACCCGTGATATCCCCAACGTCAGCGAGGATGTGCTCAAGGATCTCGACGACCGTGGCATCATCCGTATCGGGGCCGAGGTAAGATCCGGCGACATCCTGGTGGGTAAGGTAACCCCTAAGGGTGAAACCGAGCTCAACGCTGAGGAGCGCTTGCTGCGCGCCATCTTTGGTGAGAAGGCAAGAGAGGTAAGAGATACCTCCCTGCGTGTGCCCCACGGTGAATACGGCATTATCGTAGACGTTAAGGTCTTTACTCGTGAGAATTCCAGCGAGCTATCTCCCGGTGTCAATATGGTGGTACGCTGCTATATTGCCCAGAAGAGAAAGATCTCGGTAGGAGATAAAATGGCGGGACGCCATGGTAACAAGGGCGTTGTTTCTCGCGTGCTGCCTCAGGAGGATATGCCTTATCTGCCCGGCGGTCAGCCGCTTGATATCGTGCTCAATCCTCTGGGCGTACCTTCTCGTATGAACATCGGCCAGGTGCTTGAAGTCCATCTGGGACGCGCAGCTGCCGCACTGGGCTGGAAGGTAATGACCCCTGTATTTGACGGTGCCAAGGAGGCAGACATCCGCGATGCTCTTGAGCAGGCTGGATTTGAGCCTGATGGCAAGACGGTGCTCTACGATGGACGTACCGGCGAGCTGTTTGACAACCGTGTAACCGTCGGCTATATGTACTACCTCAAGCTTCACCATCTGGTTGATGATAAGATCCATGCCCGCTCCACCGGACCATACTCCCTCGTTACCCAGCAGCCATTGGGTGGTAAGGCGCAGTTTGGTGGTCAGAGATTTGGAGAGATGGAGGTATGGGCACTGGAGGCTTATGGTGCTGCATATACTCTACAGGAAATCTTGACCGTAAAGTCGGATGACGTGGTAGGTCGTGTCAAGACCTTTGAGGCCATCGTAAAGGGCAGAAACGTGCCTAAGCCCGGTATCCCAGAATCCTTCAAGGTATTAATCAAGGAGCTGCAATCTCTGGCGCTCGACGTAAGAGTGCTGGATAAAAATAACAACGAGATCGATCTCAAGCAAAACTTCGATGAGGACGACGCAGCTGGGCTCATTCCCGCTGACTCGATCATCTATGAAGATGTGCTGGTTGGAGATGACGGTGATCTTGCTGCCGGTGGCTTTGGTATCGAGAATGCAGAAGGAGAGCTTGAAGAGATTGATCCTTCCGAAAGCGATCTGAGTGATCTCGACCTTGGTCTGGATGACTTGCTTGACATCGAAGAAGAGGATATCGAGTAACAACAGGCGAAAATAAGCATGTGCTTATACAGTAGGTATAATCCGATTGGGAATCCTGCTGACAACTGATAAAACGTGCCGTACACCGCCGCTAGCTAGTGGCGGTGTGCGGGGCTTAAACGTATGGCGCCGCCCAAGTGCGACGGCCAAATGCAATACAGGAGGGTCGCAGATGGAATTTAACACATTTGAGTCGATAAAAATCGGTCTTGCATCTCCAGAACAGATACGTTCCTGGTCTTACGGCGAGGTCAAAAAGCCGGAAACCATCAACTACAGGACATTAAAACCCGAGCGGGACGGCTTGTTTTGCGAAAGAATTTTTGGACCACAGAAGGACTGGGAGTGCTACTGTGGTAGATATAAGAGAATACGCTATAAGGGCAAGATTTGTGAGCGCTGCGGCGTAGAGGTAACCAAGTCTAAGGTACGTCGTGAGCGTATGGGTCACATTGAGCTTGCTGCTCCTGTGTCTCATATCTGGTACTTTAAGGGTACTTCTTCCCGTATGGGGCTGCTGCTAGATATGTCGCCAAGGCTCCTTGAAAAGGTGCTGTATTTTGCGGCATATATCGTCATTGATCCCGGCAGCACCAATCTAAAGAAGTTTCAGCTGCTAAGTGAAAAAGAGTACCGTGACCACCGTGAAGCTTACGAAGATGAGTTTGACGCTGGCATGGGTGCTGAGGCAATCAAAAAGCTCATCCATGGGCTTGATC
>DAMCAP010000009.1:86679-90021 GCA_032059445.1 Oscillospiraceae bacterium | reverse complement strand
CCATTATCTTTGAGTCCGCCAATTTCCTTGGTAGCTCTGTACGCACCACCGCCAAAAAGCTGGGCATGCGCACAGAGAGCTCCGGTAGATTTGAAAAAGGCCTCGATCCCAACAACTGTATGGCTGCTGCCCTACGTGCTTGTGAGCTAGTAGAGCTGCTAGGTGCCGGCGAAGTAGTAGATGGCGTAATTGATGTAGATAACTCTGATCACAAGCCTAAGGTAATTGAGCTGGATCATATCTGGATCAACAGCTTCCTTGGCATACACTTAAGTCAAGCAGAAATGACCGCAATCCTGTTACGTGCAGGCTTTATGGTAGAGGGCGATCAGATCACCGTACCTTCCTTTAGAGCTGATGTAGAGCACAAAGCCGATATTGCAGAGGAAATCGCTCGCTTCTACGGGTATAACAAAATCCCAACTACCAGCATTAGAGGCTCGGTAGAAGGGGCCCTAACCCAGAAGCAGAAGTTTGAGCGCCTAGTTACCGACACACTGATTGGCTCTGGCCTCAACGAAATTGTGACCTATACCTTTATATCCCCTAAGTATTATGACAAGTTTGGTTTCCCTGCGGCTTCGCCAAAGCGTCGCTGTGTAGTGATCACCAATCCCCTTGGCGAAGATACCAGTGTCATGCGTACCGATGCCCTGCCATCGATGATGGAGGTCGTGGCTCGCAACTACAACAATCGAAACCGCTCTGCTGCCCTCTTTGAGCTGGCTAAGGAGTTTTACCCTACCGATTCAATCAATGACCTCCCAGAAGAAAACACTGTAATTACCGTAGGTCTTTATGGCCCTGATGCATCTTTCTTCACCTTAAAGGGCATACTAGAGAAGCTATTTAACACCGTAGGCGTCAAGGGCTATGACGTTAGCGCCGTAATGGATAACCCAAGCTTCCATCCAGGCAGGACGGCAGAGATCTCTTTGCATAGCACACAGCTTGCACTCTTGGGTCAGGTACACCCAATGGTGACCGCCAATTACGATGTGGACGCACCTGTATACCTTGCCAAGATCAGCTTAAAGGATCTGATGGCCAATGTGGTATTTGAACGCGTATACCGCTCCCTACCCAAGTACCCTTCCAGCTCTCGAGATCTAGCAATCATCTGTGATAGCGGCCTACCGGTGCTTGCCATCGAAAAAGCCATCCGCCGTGCAATCCCCCACATCCTCGAAGAGGTGGCCCTCTTTGATGTATATAAGGGAGCACAGGTAGCTCAAGGTAAAAAGAGCGTAGCTTACAACATTACCCTGCGTGCACAAGATCACACCTTGACCGAAGCAGAAGTAAGCAGCGCTGTATCAGCTACCCTAAAGGAGCTTGCTTTGATCGGAGCAGAGCTTCGCGTATAAACATCTTTTAATGCGTTCATTAAATACAGATCTCACATGGCATATCCGCAGTATACCGCCACATCAGCAATGATACCCAGCCATATCCAAAAACCAAGGGTATTTTATAGCATTTTGCAGATAAAGCTACTTGTAATTCTGCTTAATTTCGTGTAGAATAGTTAAGAGGGGTGATGAAATGCAAGAGCCAACAAGGTCTTTCTCGATTTACGAGGATAAGGAGCATGAGCTACGATCCATCCTGACAGAGGTGTATAATGCGCTGCGTGAAAAAGGATATAACCCTATCAATCAGATAGTTGGCTATATTCTTTCGGAAGACCCTACCTATATTACCACACACAACAACGCCCGTAGCCTTATCAGGAAAATTGATCGAGATGAATTGCTGCAGATGCTAGTGAAATCTTATCTAAAAGATTAAACAGCAAAAGACCAGACTCGGCTCTGGTCTTTTTGTTTTATCACAGGCAATAGGTATTTAATTTACAGGGAATATATGTTATAATTAATGCAAGAGTTTTATGACAATTAGCCCGCCACTTCATACATAGGCAACTATACCATAAGCTGCGTGCCTATGGCTTTATAATCAACACTCTTAGTAAACACCCCACATTGCAAAGCCCCCCAAAAGGAGAAACCATGGAAAAAATCATCCTGGGCAAAAGCGGCATCGAGGTATCTCGGCTCTGCTTTGGCTCACTGACTTTAGGCCCCCTACAAGCAAAGCTCCCCCTTGAGGAGGGTGGCGAAATCATGCGCCATGCCATCGCGCGTGGGATTAACTTTACCGATACCGCCGAGCTTTATCAAACCTATCCCTACATCCGTCGTGGGATGGAGCTTTCGGGTAAATATGATCTTGTGGTCTCTTCCAAAACCTATGCCTACACCCGTGAGCTAGCGGTAGCCGCAGTGGAGCAGGCGCGCAGAGAGCTCAATCGAGATTATATTGATATCTTCATGCTCCACGAGCAAGAGAGCTGCCATACTCTGCGTGGTCATCGTGAGGCCCTTGAATACCTCTATGAATGTAAGCAAAAGGGTATGATACGAGCTGTAGGCGCATCGATGCATCATATCGCAGCGGTAGAAGGAGCAATCGATATCAACTTAGATGTCATCCATCCACTGATCAATCTGGCGGGGCTTGGCATCGTTGATGGTACCCGTGAAGAGATGGAAGTAGCACTACAAAAAGCCTTTCACAGCGGCATCGGTATATTTTCTATGAAGCCACTTGGAGGTGGCAACCTTCACAAAAATGCGACCCAGTGCCTGCGTTACATTCTCGCTCAACCCTACATCCACAGCATTGCTATCGGCATGCAAAGCATTGCCGAAGTAGATGCCAATATCGACTTTCTACAAAATCTACAGTTTGATGAAGCTGCACTTAAAAAGCTAAAAGCCGCAAATCGCAAAATCCATATCGATGATTGGTGTGAAGCCTGCGGCAACTGTGTAGAGCGCTGCGGACAAAATGCTATGTCGATTTCGGGCAATATGGCTGTATGTGATCATGATAAATGTATCCTCTGCGGCTATTGCTCCACCGTCTGCCCTGCTTGGGCAATTAAAGTAGTATAAAATCTAATTTTATATATAGGAGGTTTTCTTATGTCAAATGCAAAAACTAAATTTCTTCACTATAGGGGCAAGCCTTTGGTAAGGTGTGGAAACGAAATTTACTACGGTGATCCTGCTGAACCATTTATCGTCATGTTACAGGTGATAACAGAGCAGGTCGTAGAGGATGTAAAAATGCCTGATAAAATACTCATCAATATTTTATCGACTGACGAGAGCCTCCCTCTTCCCCAGCGAATGATTAAACGCACCGAAAAGAACGGACTCTACAACGCACTAAGCATTGCATCGATCTGGCTTGAGCGCCAGCTAGCCGAAAGCAAAGCGAAAGAGTAAGCTTAGGCCCAACCGGTTTTTTCATGGTAAGAAGCCGGTTGGGCTT
>DAMCAP010000009.1:84780-86669 GCA_032059445.1 Oscillospiraceae bacterium | reverse complement strand
TATTAGGCCTCTTTTTACTACCTGTAGTATATCTTTAGAGTAGATTGATTTATTGTGATATTATATAGTATATTTTTAAACAAACACAACTATTTATGGCACTTCGACCGATCATATGTGATTTATGTAAAAAAAGCCTTGACAAATACCAATAAATATTATATACTAACAAAGCGGTCAAGAGAAACCAGCCAGCCGCAAGACGTGGGAGCATAGCTCAGCTGGGAGAGCATCTGCCTTACAAGCAGAGGGTCACAGGTTCGAGCCCTGTTGTTCCCACCATTTAAAAGGCCCAATAGCTCAGTTGGTTAGAGCGCTAGCCTGTCACGCTAGAGGTCGAGGGTTCGAGCCCCTTTTGGGTCGCCAGGTTTGCCTTTGTAGCTCAGTCGGTAGAGCAGAGGACTGAAAATCCTCGTGTCGTTGGTTCGATTCCGACCGAAGGCACCATTCGCGGGTTTAGCTCATTTGGTAGAGCGCCACCTTGCCAAGGTGGAGGTAGCGAGTTCGAGCCTCGTAACCCGCTCCATTCTTTAAAAAAAGCGGCGCCATAGCCAAGAGGTAAGGCAGAGGTCTGCAAAACCTTTATCCCCCAGTTCAAATCTGGGTGGCGCCTCCAAAAAGTCGAATGCAATGCATTCGACTTTTCTTCATTCTATTCTATTTGCTAATAGTCTTATTAATCTATGAGCATACCGCTATCAGCCAAAGATACAAAATCCCCTCCGGCTACGATGATGTGATCCCGTAAATGCACCTTTAGTAAACTCAGTTTTTCTTTAATCGACTTCGTAACCTGGATATCCTGATAAGAGGGTATCGCCCACGATTGCGGATGATTGTGGCTAATCACCACTGAGTACGCCTTGACCCGCATCACCACTTCAATGATATGGCGTATGGTCACAGGGGTGGAGTCAATTGTCCCCTCCGCAAGCAATTCACAGCAAAGTAGTCTATTTTTTTGATCAAAGCACAATAGAAGCATGATTTCATTGCTTCTGCCTATAAACTTTGGCTTGAGGTACTCCCCTAGTTTGGCAGTGGTATCGAGAATTTTATTTTCATCCTGCTTATCCTGCTCATAGCAACGGAATATTGCCGGCATCAATTTAATTAAAGTCGCAGTATGGCTGCCAACACCCTTTACCTTAAGTAGCTCATCATACGACGCATCAAAAACCCCTGATAAACTGCCAAAACGCTTCATAAGCTCGTGGGCAATAGGGTTTGTGTCTTTCTGTGGGATCGAATAAAATAGCAACAGCTCTAGGATGTTGTGCTCGGCAAAATTATCAAGATTCTCTTTAATAAACCTTTGCTTTAATCGCATACGGTGATTTTCATGCAGATTAACCATTTCTCACCTCTAATATGTGTTTGTAATTCTACCGAAGATGCAATATTGAAGGCAATGCAATCTACCGTCATATCCAAGACTTGTCTTATACTTTGTCATCGCCATTGCTTATAACAGCAAGTCGCCAAACGTATTACCTAATATTATAAGAAGTTTATCCATATTGGTATTTGCTTATTATACCATATTTTTTATTAGATTCCAACAAATACTCCTGCTCACAGAATATGAATTTTATGAGGTGCTCGATGAAAAGCTTCACCATAGGCCACAACGACGCTGGTCAGCGTGTCGATAAGTTTATTAAAAAAGCTGTGCCAGCCCTCCCCTCCTCCCTGATGCAGCGTTACATCCGTATAAAGCGTATTAAGCTCAACGGTAAGCGGTGTGAAAATAATACAGTCCTTAGTCAGGGAGATGTCCTTGGGCTCTATATTAACGACGAGTTTTTTGCTGAAGAGGCTGCAGATGATGTGTTTATGCATATCAAAGGCAAAATTGAGATCGTGTATGAAGATGCACACCTGCTCTT
>DAMCAP010000009.1:83301-84770 GCA_032059445.1 Oscillospiraceae bacterium | reverse complement strand
CCGGGTTTGGTAGTGCATGAGGATGATACCAAAACTGCCGATACCCTCATTAATCGCGTTAAGCTTTACCTACACCAAAAAGGTGAGTATGACCCGAAGCAAGAAAACAGCTTTGCCCCCGCCCTATGCAATCGTATCGATCGCAATACCGGTGGCATTGTAATTGCTGCAAAAGATGCACCTACCCTAAGAGTCATAAATCAGCTCATTAAAGATCGTATGATAGAGAAATATTATTTGTGTGCAGTTCATGGTCATATCGATCCCCCTCATGATACGATAACCGCTTATCTCGCCAAAGATGAAAATACCAATACGGTAACCGTATACCGCCGCCCCCGCTCTGATACCAAGACCATCATCACCAAATATAAAACCCTAAAAACCAATGAAAAATACTCCCTGCTAGAGGTGGAGCTACTTACAGGTCGCACCCACCAGATCCGTGCCCATATGGCCTTTATCGGCCATCCGCTTGTAGGCGATACCAAATACGGGCATGCCAGAGATAATCAAGATACAGGGTATAAGTATCAAGCGCTTTACTCCTATAAGCTTACCTTTAAACCCGATGCTGATTCTGCTCATTTGCATTATCTTAATGGCAAAACCTTTACGTTAAAAGATCCTCCAAGCTTCGATCCTATTTTTTAAAAGACGAAAGCAGCCGAACGCTTATGCGTTTCGGCTGCTTTCGTTATGGTGAAAAAAGTCGTGAGCGTATGTTAGTTTTGAGCTTTGGCTGCAAATCTCTTCCAGCCATATCGTTTATACTGAAGCATAAACATCAGCAAAAACAAACCAATACCCAAAAAGTCTGTCAGTATGTCGGGCATAATTAGCATGAAGCCACCGACGAACATAACTACTCTCTCTACCTTATTAGCTGCGCCCAGCAGCCATCCAGTTGTACCGGCACTAATACTGATCATGCCGATAAGAGAGGTGCATATAATCTGAAGCACCTGATACCATGTTGTGTTAATGAGGATCAGGGCGGGGTTCATGACGAAGATATACGGTATCAAGAAAGCGCCGATTACTAGCTTAGTAGCCTGCACTCCAGTTTTAAATGGATTTCCCTTTGCTATCGCCGAGCCAGCGTATGCCGCCAAAGCTACAGGTGGCGTAATATCGGCAAGGATACCAAAGTAGAAGGCAAACAAGTGTGCCGCCAGTGCAGGGACCAGTATATCTGTACCTGGTAACATAAGCTGCATGACAATTGGTGCAGCTATTGTAGAGGTAATCAGGTAGTTTGCTGTAGTCGGTACGCCCATACCAAGGACCAACGAGGTTACCATGGTAAAGAATAGGATTAACAGCACATTATTACCTGCAATGGTAAGCAAACCGTTACCAAGCTTCAACCCCAAGCCTGTTAATGTAACTACGCCAACGATGATACCTGCTACACCACACGCGCAAGCTACCGCTATGATGTTTCTAGCGCCGATAACCAAGGCTGA
>DAMCAP010000009.1:57042-83287 GCA_032059445.1 Oscillospiraceae bacterium | reverse complement strand
CCAAGAAGCAGGGCGATGATTGCAACCAGCGGCAGCACCAGATGCCCACGTTCTTTTAGGATTGGCCCTGCCTTTGGCAGCTGGTCACGTGGCACACCTCTAAGCCCCAGCTTATTGGCCTCCAGATGGATCATGATCCATATACCAGTAAAATACAAGATAGCAGGTATGACCGCCGCCTTTGCGACCTCAATATAAGGTACTCCCACTGCGTCCGCAATCAAGAAAGCAGCCGCACCCATGATTGGAGGCATGATCTGACCACCGGTGGAAGCAGCAGCCTCAACCGCACCGGCAAACTCTGGCTTGTAACCAAGGGATTTCATCAGCGGAATGGTAAATGAGCCTGTTGTAACGGTATTCGATACCGAAGAGCCCGATACAGTACCCTGCAGGGCGCTGGTCAATACCGCAACCTTAGCGGGACCACCCACAGAAAATCCAGCAATCGCATTTGCAATGTCAATAAAAAACTGACCGATCCCTGTTTTTTCGAGGAAAGCCCCAAACAGAATAAACAAAAATATGTATGTAGCACAGGTACCGAGAGGCAGACCAATAATACCCTCCGTCGTGTAGAACAGGTGTGCTACAACTCTGGTGAAGGAATAGCCTCGATGATTTAGGAAGGAAGGCATGTAAGGCCCTACAAAGGCATAAACGATAAACACCGAAGCAATAATAACAATCGGCATACCTACTACCCTGCGACAAGCCTCAACTACCAATATGATACCCAAGGTACCCACGATAATGTCAAGCCTATTGTAAGCGCCAGAGCGACCAATCAGCGCTTCGTAATTGATGATGTAATACCCAGCCACCCCCGCAAAAACCAACCCACAGATAAAGTCATAAATTGGCATCTTATCTCGGGAGGATTTCTTGGTAGCAGGATAAAGCCAGAAGGCCAGCAAGATTACGAAGCCCAAGTGCGTCATACGCTGTAACTGAGCGGGCAGTGTGCCCATCACTGCTGTAGCCAACTGGAAGCCTGTAAAAGCCAGCAGCAGGATGGTAATAATATTATCCCACACGCCTTTATATATCCTATAAGAAGATTCGCGATCCAACTGACGCACTAGCTCTTCTCTTTCTTCTTCGGTCATGATCTTGTTTTCATTGGATTGAGCCATATTTCTTCACCTCTTCTATTGCCCCACAAAAGCTCTTGCTCTTATCTTGGCAGAATTATATACTGATGCAGCTATACTCTGATAAATGTTCCTAAAGGACGATGCACTCTATACCCCGCGATGAGCGCCACCAGTGATGCTTTGCTTTGGTAGATTGTAAGGGGCTCACCATAGTATTGATAGAGGGCAAGCTCTCTGCTTCCATATCGCATAACCTGCTTGGCCTCACGGCCTGCAATACAACTTAAAGCGGGCCTGTCTTGCTTTTCAAATACCAGCTTCAAAAAGTCACCGCTCTCTGTCATTGTAACGCCCACAGGGATTTCGTCGAGCATACCTGCTCCATAGTTTTCAAACAATGCCTCTCTTAGATACAGGCTCTTGTCAGTATTTAAGCCATATGTCTCAGTGATAAGCCCTTTATTGACCGAGTGCCGAAACTCGTAGGTAAATTGCTCTTGGTCATAAGAAAATACACAGATCACTCGGCCATTACAAGAAACGTTTAATGTATCAAATACAGGCACAAATAACAGGAAAATTACAAAAGTGGGCAAGGCGATTAACCTCACCCACTTAGCAACTCTATACATATTACTTGATAGCGCCCTTTTCCTTAAAGTACTTCTCAGCACCTGGGTGGAATTTTACCGATACACCCTGTACGGAGCTCTGTAGGCTCATTTCTTTGCCCTTGCTATGTGCGTTGCCCAGCTCATCTAGATGCTCAAACAGCGCCTTGGTCATGTTATACACCTCAGCCTCGCTGAGTTTTTCTCTGACGATCAGGGTAGCCTTGATCGCTACGGTAGTCGCATCCTGCTCTGTCTTATAGACATCCTTAGGAATTACAAACTGAGTATAGTAAGGATACTTCTCCATCAGTGCCTTTAGCTTATCAGCCTCCAAAGAGAGTACCTTAACCTTGTTTTGCAGAGAAACTTCCTGGATTGCGGTGTTTGGCACGCCGCTTGTTACGAAGAAAGCATCGATCTGCTTATCTTGGAAGGCGCTTGCACTTTCTTTAAAGGATAGTCTGCTGGCATTTAAGTCTTCAAACTTTAGCCCATAGATTTCAAGGATCTGCTTAGCATTGGCCTCTACACCAGAGCCTGCATCACCTACAGATACTCTCTTGCCCTTCAGATCTGCGATGCTGTTGATGCCGCTATCGGCACCTACAACTACCTGACATACTTCCGGATATAAGGTAGCCAGTACTGTAAGACCGCTGACCTTCTCACCGTTAAAGATCTCTATGCCCTTGCTGGCATAGTCGAGCACGTCATTTTGTACGATTGCAATGTCAGCGTCGCCGCTGGAGACTAATCTGATGTTTTCCTTAGAAGCGCCTGTTGCGTTTGGTGTTACATTCGTGTTGGGGACGTATTTAGCTATGATCTGTGCCATAGCGCCTCCAAGTGGGTAGTAGGTGCCTGAAGTACCTCCTGTGGCCATTATGTAGTTACCGCCCTTAGCTTCGACCGGTTGACTGCTATTGCTGGGAGCAGGGGCGCCTGAACAAGCGACTAATGATCCAACCATAGCCAATGCTATAATGACGGATATTAACCTAGTTAACTTCATAAACACAACTCCTTTTTAAATTTTTGTAATTTTCACGATTAGAGTAACAAATAGCAGCTAACGGAAAACTTATCCATATTATAGCATTTTTTCAGAAATAATCAATAGATCGTATCATATTTACACAAAAAAAATTCACAATTGATTTCGTTACTATTGACTAAATATATCTTTGCTTTTATAGTATCTACATGTGTTTTTCATTTGACTACTAGATTTTTTACTGCAAAAGCTGTAATTGTCGACACTAATCTGCATTATTTGAATATCTATTATTGTGATATTGCAAAATCTTAGTTTCCCATCTTTACGAAACATCTTATAAAGCGTGCAAAATAGGAACATCAACGGGTTCAATTTATGGCTCATGATAAATTTTTATGAAGACGCTGCAAAATTCCAACTGATGATTTGAGCTGCCTTAGCAGAAAAACTTGAAATCTCCCCCCGAAACCTATATAATTTTATATAAGAGATCTAAGAGCTTAGATCACATTTAACTGCCCTTGTGGAGGTGAAAGCTATGAACTATAAAAAACTCTCGCTATTATTTAAAATATGCTGCGCTGTACTCTTAATAGGTAGTATCGCTCTACTTACTCTTAGCCTTAACAACTACGCCAACAGCAATACGATTACTATAGATGCGCGTCAAGCTCAATACTATAGCGGCACAGGCAGCCCTGTTTTAGTAGTAGGCTCTGATGCGAATGCCCTTGCCTCCACCCTCCCTTTATTACGCGATAATGATCGACAAGTGCTTAGCTTACCATACGCCGACCTATCAACCGAAGATTACCAACAGGCCGTCCTTCAACTGGGTGCTTTGTCTGGGCTCCCATCAAATGACTTACTTGTAGTCGCCCATGGGGATTCTGCCGATAGTGTACTCCGTTGGTACTTTGATAGCAGCACGCCTATCAAGTCTTTGATCCTCATCTCCCCTGACACTGACTCTACCAATCTCCTAGAGGGTGGAGTCTATAGCTGTAGCTTTCCATCTGCGGCAAAGATCCTGATCATCGACTCGGCAACTATGCCCACTGAGCAGATCAATCGCTCCACAGAGCTCTATAATCTGCTCAGCGGCGATACGATAAAATCAAACGGCAATCCTTTTAAAGCAAATAAAGGCAATGTAAGCATGTTGCTCGCTCCAGGCTCTGTGTTGTATGATAGTCCCGTCTCGTTAAATCTATTAGAGCAGCTAAGCAGCTGGCTTGGCTCCAACCTAAATGTACCCAGTGCTGTCTCACTTACACTCAAAGTTACCCCTCTGCTGTGGCTGATTGTAACGATTGCTTTAGGCGGCTTCTTATATACTCTGCTCCTCATCAGCAAAAGTCATTACGCTCCCGAGGTGTACCAAATCGTCTCCGCCTCCATCCCTCATCCTTGGAAGTTTGGTTTTAGTCGTATTATCATCGCTGTCATTTCACTGCTGGCAGCCTTAATACTCGTTCTTCTGGCTAGCCCACTTAAGCTGCCTGTCGGGGTCTTTGGTCGCTGCTTTATGAGCTATACTGTCGCCTGTGGCGCAGTTATCCTTTTGTTGTATCGCCGTGGATGGATGCCAGGCGTAAAAGGAAGCCCTACCGATAGCAAAGTGGCTATTTCATCCGTTAAACTCCTCCAGACCCTTGGTATTACCATCGCTGTCGCCCTGAGTCTATTTGCTCTTGGGTACAGTGGGTTTTACACCATCGGCTTCACCCCAGTAAGAGGTATCTTATTCCTGTCTTTATGGGTACTCTACGCTATAGCGCTGCGCTCTATCAGCTACGACATCAGCCTCATCGAGGAAATCAGCTATAAAAGCAATGCTATCAATTCCATGCTGCTTATGCCCTATTTGCCAGTGCTTGGCCTTGTCGCCCTTGCAGTGCCGATGGGGGAACTTTCCATGGCGATCGCCATGCTAAAGTGTACTTTTGTGTTGATTTGTGCTATAATTCTTAATAGAATTACCGACATGCTCACTGGTTCTGCCAGATTGGCTGCATCTTTGTCAGCACTGATTTTGGCAGGTTTTTTGAGCTTTTATCTGTATATCTAGTATTTTTGCCGCACCCACCACGGCGGATCGGAGCAAACAATGGCGATAAAGATCATCAACCTCGAAGCAGGCATGCCTACCGTAGAAACAGCCCGTATGAGGCTGCTGGGTGAGCTGCAAACTGCAAAAGTAACCGGAAATAGAGTCCTCAAAATTATCCACGGCTATGGCTCCAGCGGCAAAGGCGGAGCAATTAAGGCAGAGGTCGGGCGCATCCTCCTACAAAAAAAGCGTGAAGGCACAATACGGGATTTTGTAAAAGGCGAAGATTTTACCCCTTTTAGTGCTAACGGTCGCCGTATTGTAGCCCTTGATCCATCACTGGGTAGAGATCGTGACTATACCCGTGGCAATGATGGCATTTCCATCGTGGTGATCTAGTATGATAAAAGTCAAATCTTCTCGATCGGTTTTATCCGCTTTCAAGCCTTTGCTTATTGCCCTCTCCCCTCTGTTGCTGGGGCTGTGCATTATTTTTGTAGCAAAACTCTCCCCAGAAGCTACTGAAAGAATCTACTCGCAACAGATCTTCCCTTTTATTGCGTCTACACTATCTTCGATCAGCTCTATGGTGCCTTTTTCGCTGGCCGAGTTGCTTCTATATGCAGTGGGTCTGGTTGTAGTTGGTTTTATCTTATATGCACTGCGACTATGTATTGTACATCGGGGTGATCGACTAGATGCTTTGTACAAGTTACTGCTTAAGGGTCTATTTACTGCATCTATGGTATTTTTGATCTTTACAATCACCACTGCGCCCAACTATCATCGGCTTACTTTGGATCAGCAAACACAGCTTAAAGTAAGAGATACCAGTGTAGAAGAGCTGATCGCCCTATGCCAAGAGCTGGTGCAGGAGGCTAACCAAAATATTAACCTCGTCCAGCGAGATGCCAAAGGGCAAATGCAACTTGACCCCCTACCTACCAAAGCTGCCCAAGCGGAGTT
The DNA here is from genome assembly GCA_032059445.1 of Oscillospiraceae bacterium. GTDB lineage: Bacteria > Bacillota > Clostridia > Oscillospirales > Ruminococcaceae > DAMCAP01. The sequence continues at coordinate 77,560 of DAMCAP010000009.1, read as the reverse complement.
TAATCAGCTTTCTGCCAAGTACTCATTTATACCTAATGTCCGCTCTACCCCTAAGCCTGTGGGTTCATCCTATATCATGTCAATGCTGAAGCTGACAGGCTTTTACTTCCCCTATACCATCGAGGCCAATTTCAATCAACATATGCTAAGCTTCGATATCCCCACCACGATGTGCCATGAGCTCGCCCACACTGCCGGCTTTATGCGGGAGGATGAAGCAAACTTCCTTGCCTACATCACCTGTCGTGACTCCGATCTGCCTGAGTTTCGCTACAGTGCCTCAATTATGGGCATCACCTATGCGATGAACGCACTCTATAAGGAAAGCTACGAAGAGTTTGCAAAGCTCTACGAGCAATACGATCCCCAGCTAGCAAAGGATCTGAGGGCCATCAACGCATACTGGAAGCAGTTTGACACACCAATTGCTGAAGTATCTGACAACGTCAACGATGCTTACCTAAAGCTCAACAAGCAAAGTGATGGAGCCAAAAGCTACGGCAGAGTCCTTGACTTGATGCTTGCGGATTATCGAAGCAGGCACAAGATAGATTAAACCATGCAAACAACAAAAGAGAGCATCGCTAAGCGACGCTCTCTTTTTATTATGTATTTTTTACTACTGGGTAAAGCCCTCTTTTACAAAGCAAAGCCTGCATCTGGGCTCATAGGATTCGGTGTCGCCCACCAAGCCAATCTCGGCATGGATATCCTTTAAAGTAAATGGCTTACCGTCTACCAGGCGCTGGGTATACATAGCAGGTCTACCACAGCAGCGACAAAAGGCGGACTTTACCACGATTTCATCAGAAAACAACAAGATGCTGTTGATGGAGCCAAAGGGTCTCCCCAGATAATCAAGATTAAGCCCCGCCACAATCACCTGCTTATCGCTGCACACCAGCCGCTCCACAATCTCTACGATCTCCTTGCTAAAAAACTGCGCCTCATCAAAGGCAACAATATCAGCATCAGCGCAGACCGCAAATATCTCCTGCTCTAGATCATGGGTTGAGAGGTCACGATCTAGCAGGCGGGCATTGATACGAAGCCCGATCCTGCTGACCACTTCTTCTTTGGAGTAACGATCATCCAACGAAGGCTTGTAGACCACTACTTTTTTGCCTTGATATTTCTCGGAAAGCAAGCAACGCTTTATTAACTCTCCGCTTTTTTCCGAAAACATAGGACCAATGATCGTGGTCAAAAAGCCCGATCGCCCGTCATTATAGATCATTCTTACCGCTCCAACAATTTATTTTAACTCGGCAATAGTAACGCCACTTTCACCCTCGCCATATAATCCTAGGCGAAAAGAAGCCACATGGCGATGATTTTTGAGCCTCTGTGCCACAGCAGCTCGCAGTACTCCCGTACCCTTACCATGAATGATACGAATCATGTTTAAGCCGCTCATTACCGCATTATCGATAAAGGCATCCAGCTCCATGATTGCCTGCTCGCTGTCATAGCCTCGGATATCCAGCTCTGTCTTGGCATTGCGCTGGGTCTTGGAGGTAACTCCCTTAAAGCTGACTCGCTTGGCAGTTGTGGAATTGTTAGCGGTCGGCTTGGTCTTATCAACCAGCATCAGATCAGCGATATTAACCGCAGCCTTAATAATCCCCGCTTGGATATGCACCTTAGAGGCGTTTGGATCAGGGGTCTTAGTTACAATGGCTTCTTTATTCATCGAGCGCACAAATACGATATCGCCCCCCTGTAATGGGCGAGGCAACACATAGTGCTCGTGGCTTCTTTTGATCCCCGGAGCAGAGAGCTCCTCCATTTCATTAAGGGAGGTGTGATATTCTTGCCTTGTGCCGCTAAGCAGCTCGGCAAAATTCTCTTTATCCTTCTCTTTCTTAATGGCATCAAGCTCTTCAAATAGGATCTGAGAGCGGATACGGATCTCGTCGATCATATCCCGCGCTTGTTCACGAGCTTTTTCCAGCTCTTTTTCCATCGAAGCTTCTAGTGCCTTCTTCTGCTTAAGAGCCTGTGCCTTGATCTCTTCGGTTTCCTGCCGTGCTATGCTGGCAGCCCGTTTCTCCTGCTCGAGGCTCTGACGCGCCTGCTCAAGCTCGGTAACAATATCCTCAAATCGGGTATTGTCCTGAGAGATATGCTCCTTAGCTCTCTCGATGATCTCCTTAGGTAAGCCCAGCTTTTCACTGATCAAGAAGGCATTGGAGCGACCGGGCACTCCAGTCAGCAGCCTATAGGTTGGGCGTAGGGACTCCAAATCAAACTCACAGCTGGCATTCTCTACGCCGGGGGTATCCAGCGCAAACATCTTGATTTCAGGGTAGTGGGTCGTCGCAGCGATCTTAGCTCCCTTTGCGCGCAGTTTCTCTATAATCGAAACCGCCAAAGCAGCACCTTCTACAGGGTCAGTACCAGCGCCTAGCTCATCAAGTAGCACCAACGAACCCAAAGAAGCTTTATCGATAATCGAAATAATATTGACCATGTGGGAAGAAAAGGTCGATAGACTCTGCTCGATGCTCTGCTCGTCTCCGATGTCAGAGAGTACATTGTCATAAACTGCAACTACGCTACCGTCAGAAGCAGGGATCATCATGCCACACATCGCCATCAGCACGATGAGGCCCAAAGTCTTGATAGCAACTGTCTTACCGCCGGTGTTGGGGCCGGTAATGACCAGTGTGTCGTAGCTATCCCCTACCGCAACATCGATTGGCACCACCTTCGCGGCATCAATCAATGGATGACGTGCTTTTTTTAGGATCGTCTTACCCTCATCGTTAAAGACTGGGATGCTTGCACGCATGCGGTCGCCAAGCTTGCTTTTGGCAAAATACAGATCAAGCTCTACCGCAGCATCATAACTGGCAGCAATTGCCTCACAGCTATCGCCTACTAGGGCAGAAAGCTCCGCAATAATCCGCTCAATCTCCTGCTGCTCCTTACTCTCTAGCACCTTGATCTCGTTATTGGCCTCCACTACGCTCATAGGCTCGATGAAGAAGGTAGCTCCACTAGAAGAGGTGTCGTGTACCAATCCCTTTACCTCAGAGCGATATTCGGCCTTTACAGGCACCACAAATCGACCATCGCGGATGGTAACGATGGGGTCTTGCAGGTATTTTTGTATACTTGGTGATTTGATCATGCTGTCGAGCTGACTGCGGATCTTCATCCCCGTTGTGCGGATCTTTCGGCGGATATCTGAGAGGGCGGCACTGGCATTATCATCCAGATCCTCCTCACTGACAATCGACTGCGAAAGCCGATCTTCCAGCGATTTTTGCACAAACAGCGACTCAAACAACGGATCAAGAGAGGTATTAAACTCCTCTGTCTGACTGTGCCAGGTGCTTAGGTTTCGGATCGTCCTGAGCACTTGTAAGATATCCAGCAGCTCTCTTAAAGAAAGGGAGCTGCCCATATTGGCTCGCTTCAGGGAGTGATGGCAGTTCTTAATTTTGAGCAAATTGGGGTATCCAAAGCGGTTGGAGAGCATATTGGCGTCAGCGGTGTAGCTTGTCAATCGCACTGCTGCTCCATAGCTGCTTGCAGGCACAATCTCCTTTACCAACTTGGCAGCATCCTCACTGACCGTATATCTCTCCAGCATGTCGAGCACCTTATCTAGCTCCAACACACGGTGATGCTTTAGCATATTCGTCATAATCTCCCTCCTTTGGGTAATGACTCGGTGTAAACTGCAACTAACAAAGAGATTTATAGAAATCAAGGCATTTTAGGCGTTTCTCCAGATGGTACTGCAAATAACTCTCGCTGATTGCGCTAAGGTATCTTGCCCCTTCCTCACTAAAGCGAAAAGCAAAGAGCTTGACAAACTCGCTGTATACGATATGTCGCATCGCAGCCAGTACCCCCTCAGGCAGCAAAAAACGCTCTCCATCCTGCTTATCTAAGCAATCGGCACAAACCAATTCACCCAAAGCAGGGAGGAAGTAAATTTCCTCATGGGCAAAGCAAGCGCAGCCTCTACATCCAACCAAATCAGGCATAAAGCCTGAGAGTGTCATGATCCGAAGCTCGTATATTGCCTTTAACAGATTAAAATCTTGATTCCCCTCATTGATAAAATGCAGAGTATTTAGAAAGAGACGAAAAAACTCTTCAGCGGGTTGCTCCTTAGGGGCAAGCTCCGCTGTAATTTCACATATGTATGAGGCTAATGCAAGCCCCAGTATATCCTTTCGCAGCCGCAAAAATGATTTTTCCAGCTCTGCGTTGTTAATGGAATAGCGATCCTTGTAATGAAAAAGTGTAAACCTGCTGTAGCTAAAAAGCTCTGTAGCCGCAGCCATTTTTCCGCTTGGCTTTTTAGCTCCCTTGGCATATGCGGTGATCAGACCATGCTCCTTGGTCAGCAGCAGCAAGATACGATCGTCATCGAGGGAATAATCCCTGATCACTGCCGCCAGTACCGATACCTGCATTTGATGTCACCTCATTTTCTGCTTGCGCAGTCAGCTGGTTGCACGCCTTTACATAAGCAAGATAGTCAATGATTTTGCCACTTTGGCAGAATTGATCCCAGGCATTTCGATTTTCCATACAATTCTCCGTTCTGCGCAACACGCCCCTAAGGGGCGATTCATGCACAACAAATAATCAAGAAACATCCCTATAATGATTATCTGCATCAGCGAGAGGATTATGAGTGGAAAATTGTTGGTATTTTACAGACAAACCATGCTATACCCTGGTACAATATGGGCAAGCTGACTATTTTGAATAGCCGAAATTTTTAAGCAGACTATCATTGTCACGCCAGTCTTCCTTAACCTTGACCCAGCATTGCATGTTAATCTTGATATCCAAAAAGGACTCACACTCTTGTCTTGCTTCGGTAGCGATCTTTTTAAGCATAGCGCCCTGCTTGCCGATCAGCATCCCCTTATGGCTATCTTTCTCGCAGTAGATGTTTACGTCGATGTCGATGATCGGAGCATCCTCACGCTCCCGCATCTTCTCAACCACTACAGCAGTGCCGTGGGGTATCTCATCGCGCATGTTGCGAAGGATTTTTTCCCGTACGATTTCTGCTACTACAGCGCGCTCAGGCTGATCGGTCATGGCATCTTCAGGGAAGAAGTGAGGGCTCTCGCTGCCATAGCCTTCGAGCAGCCCCATGAGGCGATCAATACCCTCTCCATCCAGCGTGCTTATGGGGAGGATTGCATCAAACTCATGCAGCGAAGCATACTCCGCGATTTTAGGGAGCATTTCATCCTTCTCTACTAACAGGTCAGTTTTGTTGAGCACTAGGATAGCAGGCATTTCGGATGTGGCTAGATTCTCTACCAGCATCTTCTCTGCGGTCGTGATCGGCCCCATACATTCTGTGACCAGTACAGCCACATCTACGTCGGCTACGCTCTCGCTGATCTGCTTAACCATATATTTACCCAGCTTACTTTTTGCCTTGTGCAACCCTGGTGTATCGATAAATACAAACTGAGTGACACCCTTGGTAAGTACACCAGTGATTCTATTGCGGGTAGTCTGGGGCTTGTCCGATACAATCGCTACTTTTTCCCCCACAAGGCGGTTGAGCAATGAGGATTTCCCCACATTTGGTCTGCCAATTATGGCAGTAAATACACTTTTTGTTTCCATATTCGTCCTATCTCCGCCTTTGCGGTGTCATAATCTACTGATGGTGGTGCTTGATCTTATCTGCACCCGACTCTTTAAAGGTAAATGCCGCCATGATCGCAAACCCCGATAGCCAAGCATACCAATAGCGCTGCATATGGTGTAGGATTAGCTCTCTGCTCTGCTGATCACCAAATATCGCAAGGCCTGCACCCAAGCTGGTAATACAGATCACCAGCACAGCAGCTGCGGCCACATCCTTTGCTCGCTTTGCCAATGGATGCCACTCTAGGGTAACAAGATCAACTGCTGCCTCAATGGCGGTATTGAGCAGCTCTGCCGAAACAACCGTGCCTACCGTAAGCACCAGCAAAGCCCACTTGGCAGCGTTAAGCTGGCAAATAAGGCCCCAGATGATTGCAGTTACCCCCGCACAGAGGATAAAGCGCAGATTCCTGCCCAAACAAACTGCTTGAAAAAAGCCACTGCCGGCATATCCAAAGGAACGCACAAAGCGCCTAAAACTGTTGACCATCGCCAAAAAATGAGGTCTCACGAGCAAGCCCTAAGCCGCGCAGTACCTGCTCTTCGATTTCACGCATGTTCGTAGCCTCAATCCCACCATTCTCGTGATCGTAGCCTAGCAGGTGCAGCATTGAGTGGACGGTCAAGAAGCCCATTTCACGCTCGAAAGAATGACCATAGGTCTCCGCCTGCTCGAAGGCTTTTTCTACAGAGATCACGATATCTCCAAGCATCAGATTACCGGTCTGAGGGTTACGGTCATATACACCATCCTGCCCTAAGGGGAAGGACAGCACATCGGTGGCAATATCTTTATTGCGATAGGAGGCATTAAGCTCCTGTATGCCTACGTTATCGGTGAAGCTTACGCTCACTTCGGTAGGCTCTTCGAAGTCTTGATGAAGAAGCACGGCATTACAGCATTTCTTAATTAAAAGTCGCACTCCTGTAGGGATTTTTCTTTGCTTTTGACGATTTGATATATCTACTTTGATCTTTGGCACAAAAACACTCCTAAATTGCTAATATCTAACGCTCTCTCGGCATAGCGAAAAAGCTACTTCTTATAATAATTGTCATAGGCCTTGATGATATCCTGTATCAACCTATGCCTTACCACGTCTTTTTCATTGAAATACACGATCTTAATATCGTCGATGTTCTTCAGCACTTTAATCGCCTCTACCAAGCCTGAGCGGCGGTCAGGTAGGTCGATCTGGGTAATATCCCCCGTAACCACCAGCTTAGAGTTAACGCCCAAGCGAGTCAGCAGCATCTTCATCTGCTCGGGGGTGGTATTTTGGGCTTCATCCAATATAATAAAGGAATCATCTAAGGTCCTGCCTCGCATATATGCAAGGGGAGCTACCTCAATATTTCCCCGCTCTACGTACTTCTGATGGTTCTCTGCCCCCAGCATATCAAACATCGCATCGTAGATCGGCCGCAGGTAGGGGTCAACCTTGCTTTGGAGATCCCCGGGCAAAAATCCCAGCTTCTCTCCTGCTTCAACCGCAGGTCGCGTCAGGATAATCCTGTTGACCTCATGCGCCCGAAAGGCACGCACTGCCATCGCTACAGCCAGATAGGTTTTGCCGGTACCGGCAGGGCCTACGCCAAACACGATGGTATTTTTCTTAATGGAATCAATATATTTCTTCTGACCAAGCGTCTTTGGCTTGAGAGGGCGACCCTTTGCCGTGATGCAGATTACATCATCTGCCAAAGAGCTGATCTGCTCACCCATGCCTGTGTTGATCATCGATATAATATAGTGAACGTTTTGATCGGTTATGGTTTCGCCTTTGTTGATCAGCATCAGCAGCCCCTCGATCACCTTAGTGGCACTATATACCTTCTCAGCATCTCCTGCCACCTTGATTTCTGTATCACGGCTGATGATCGTCACATCATATTGCTGCTCAATCAGCTTGATGTTGGCATCATAATTCCCAAACAAAGCGAGTGCCTGCTCCATTCTCTCCACGCTTACGATCTGTTCTATTATTTGCTACCACCCTTCACATAACTAAAATTATCTTGCTTAGATCTTATATATTACAATGATCTGGCGAAATCGATACCATGTGCTTGTCCTACCCTGTAACACAACTCCCCTATATAGATCGGCAAGAGAAGGAAAAAATAAACCCTCACCTATAATAAAGGAATCAAGCTGGTCATTAGCCCATCAAAAGAATCTACTCATAACAGGATAAGAAATCTTTGCACAAACCCCAGATGTTATGCTTATTATCCAGCATATTAAGCTCGATCGTCCAGCCTGTCGTATAATGTACCTGCTACGCTCTCTGCTTCTGTTGCTTAGTAAACTCCCAGCATCAGTTTTGCAATTGTAAGCAATTATACCATAAGTGCCACCTATCGTGTAATAAATATAGGCTTAAGAGCAAGCTATTATGCCATAAGCACTGCTTATGGCATAAAACCATACGTAGTTATTATACCATGTTTTCTGCAAGTTGTCGCTAGTCTTGCAAAATTTCTACCTCCATGGCAATATTTTTTTCGATTACATAGTCCCCTTTTAACACGAAATTTTGACCTTCAATGCTGCCATATAGATTTTTTTCTACCATAGGGTTTTCTCCAAAGATATTTTCTTCTTTTAGCTTCAAGCGATGCATCGCCTCTTCCTTCGCCTCAAACTCCGAAACTGGGAGCTCCTCTATCGTAATTGGTGTAATTGTGGTGGTCTGATAGCTAAGCCAATCCAAGCCAAAGAGATCTTTATTGGTGTGAGCCTGAGTATAATCGGTATAATGATTCGCAGAGCCTGCCAATGGCAGCTTAAAGCCTGCGATTACCAAGCGCTTATAGATAATCGGGTTGCCTGCCTGCGTAATCTTCTGGCTTACCATCGGCACGCTTACCTCAAGGCGCTCAGGTACCCAAGCTATGACCACAGCACGTGCGTGCTTAAGCTGTGTATTGCTAAATTTATCTATCGTAATACCGCTGACGATAATATCTCCTTTGACTACCGTGTTGCCTACCGTAACCATAGGCTGCCCGTCATATACCTCCATCCGCTTGATCTGCCCTGTATGGGAGGCGATTACATTGGCGGCATAATTTGCTTTATCTATCCGCTCAGGTGGGATAACCCGCTCCCTGACCTCCACAGTCACTCGGCTACCCTCGATGTTGATAGCAATCCATGCCAGCCTTTTTTCTACCAGCATCATTTCCATTTCCATTTTAGATGCATCGATATTTCGTTTCCACGCTCCGGGTTTAAGCCCCAGCTCTGCCAGCTGCATCTTTAAAGAATCGTCGTCGATCTCCTGAGTACCGTTTACGTTGATACTCCAGACGATGGTGCTCAAGATATAGAGCATTACGCCCGCTGCTGCCAAGCCAGCCCACACTCCCCAGCGCTTATTGTATTTGGTAAGCACAAAGGGTAAGCCATTACGGCTAACGACCCTTGATCTGGTTTTGGTAGCACGCCGCACTTTGGGGAACTGCCGATAATTCGCCGTGCTGGTATAGCCTTCGTAACCCTTGGGCGTAGGCTTGATCCCCCAAATATACATATTGTTTTTAGAGCAGAAGTTGATAAAGCGCTCAGGGAAAGCGCCAATAATCAAAAACCCCACATAGCCTTGTATATACCGTAGCAGCTTAATGATCATCCTTAAGCCCCCTGTCGTCAAACTCGATTGCAAGTATTTTGCCGGCTATGACTGCGCTGGTAGGGGCAAGGTTCTTTAGTTCTAGATTATCTCCGATAAAGGTGACCGACTTGCGGTTACCTGCAAGGGTTATTGCTTTGGAATTATACTCTAACACTCCATTACAGTTATTGATCACAGCATATTGATTGGAGTTAAGCTCTATAAACATATCATTATAAGCTGCAACTGGATTCTCTTGAATTAGCTGCTTAAGTGGCTTCATTTCTTCACCCCCGGTAAAAAAGTCTATGTGTTTTTTCACCAAGTTAGAACCTACAATAATCGCCAGCATATCTATAAATCCCGCATAAATCTGATGTTATTCCCCCCACTCCAAAGCAAAAAGCCGATGAAAAAGGCTGGGTATAAGGCAATTTCATCCTATACCCAGCCTGATGAGATACGAAACTACAGTTAAGAGCTCTATTGTAGTGGCAGTACTCCAAGAAACAATTAGTTCGCCGATTGATACTCCTCAAGGCAGATGCCTCTCTGGTAGATGTCAGCCGCCGCCTCCTTGCCTACGTAGCGGTAATGCCACGGCTCATAATTTACAAAGGTAAGCTGCTCCTTGCCCTTTGGGTAGCGGAGTATGAAGCCGTATAGATGTGCATTCTTCATGAGCCACTGACCAGCTTCGTCATCGGCAAAGCTGTCTTTGAGGGTCTGCACGGTATTCTCCCACTCCACCGAAATAATATCTACTGCAAGCCCCGTATGATGCTCGCTGGCACCTGGGTAGGCTGTATACTCTAGTGTCTTTGCTTTTGCTTCTTCGGGGGATTTGCCTGCATTGATCCAAGACTGATACTGGCTATCATAGTAGGTTTTTTGCAGTGCATAGCTGCGATAAGAGGAGCGCAGATACAGGTTGATGCAATCCTTCTTTGCAGCTTCAAACATCTCTAGCAGCTCAGGCACCATTCGCTTATCTACCTTCATATCAGCTCTGGCGGGGATCTTATTTAGCTCATCTATGCTTTGCAAATCCACCGTGTGGCCGCTAGGGAGCGGATTCGCGGAGTTTACAAGGAGCGTCTTCCAGCCTTCGTCTTGATACCACTCCCCTAGTACCTGGCGGCAGATACTGCTCATATCGCTTATCGACATCGCTCTATCAAAGGCCTTGATCCCGTGTCGGGTTGCAAGAGCATCGGTATAGTCCTCTAAACGATAGACCACGAAGCCCTTTTTCCCCTCTTCATAGTGATTAATGAGAGGAGTTACCCCTGCCTTGATAATGGATACCGAGCCATCCTCTCCCCTGCTAAACTCCACCTCTGCGGCGGCTCCCAGCATACAGTCGGTAACCTCCATCGAATGCACCAGATTGCCCAGAGAGTAGTAAACCAGCATCTTGTGGCCATCAGTGCCCTCCACCCATTCTACAGGCTGGATTACATGAGGATGATGCCCGAGGATCAAATCCACCCCTTCGTTGGCAAGGGTCTGTGCCAGATTGCGCTGAGCTGCGGTGGGCACGAAGGAATATTCATTTCCCCAATGCAGCGACACCACAATTACATCGCTCAATTCCTTTGCTCTACGCACATCCTCAACAATCAGCTTTGGGTCTAACAGATTGGTAAGGTAGGTCTTATCCTCTGGCAGTTTGTAGCCATTTAAGCCATATGTATAGCTTAATAATGCCATTTTAATACCGTTACGCTCCACCAGCTTGACTGCATCCCGCTCTTCCTGAGAGCCATATAAGCCGATGACAGTGATGTCTTTATAGTTCTTCCAAAACTCAAGGGTCCCCTTTGCACCTGCAAGCCCTTTATCATAGACATGGTTGCTGGCATGGTTGATCACATCAAAGCCAAGCTCCGCAAGAGCTTCTCCCGCTTCATCAGGCGCATTAAAGATCGGATAACCCGAATACCCCAGCTTTTTGCCACCGATTACAGTTTCTTGATTGACAAATGCCACATCGGCACCAGCAATATCCGAAGCAATCTGCTGATAATACCCCAGATACCCGGCCTTATTTTTACCGTCATCAATCACCGACTGGTGATAGAGGTTGTCACCTACGCCATACAATGTAAGGCTGGCAGGGCCAGAGGCGGGGGGCGATGTAGGATCAGGAGAAGAAGCCTCGGGCGGAGCGGGGGGCTGTACAAACTGACCCATCCTCGATAAAATTAGCCCACCCACCGATAGCATCAGCAGTACTACGACTACAACCAATACCGAAAGCCTTTTCTTCTTATTGTCTAAAAAACTCATAATTACCATCCAATCCCGTTAATTGTGCTTTTATTATATTTCTCCTTTGATAAGGAAAATCATAGCTATTTTCTTTTTTTTCTATTATTGTAGCACAATTCGACAGTCAAAACAATAAAAGCTTGTTTCTTAAGCAAAGGTTCTAAGGCAAGGGCTAATACAATACTCTATACTAGCTACCCTATGCATTCAATACTCCTGTACTAGGCAGAGTAATATGATAGAGAGGAGAAGCAAAAGCCATGAAAATCCTAAAAAATACCCTAGTTTTTTGTGCTACGATATTTTTGTGCGGTGCTTTGCTTTATAACGGCAAAGTTGCAGTAGAGGGAGCTCTCAAGGGTATCAAGCTCTGTGTAGAGATTATTATCCCCTCTACCTTCACCTTTATGGTGCTTGCAGGCTTTATCCCTCTCTCTGGGCTTGGCAGATGGCTGATGTTGCCTTTTTTGCCCATCACCCGTTACCTGCTGCATATTCCCGACGAAGCCGCTTCATCAGTGGTAATGAGCTTCATCGGCGGTTACCCTGCCGGTGCCAAATCCCTCTCTACTATGGTTGATTACGATATGATCTCCCGCCCACTGGCTGGCCGACTGCTGCTTTATACCACCAACGTGAGTCCTTCCTTTGCCATCGTTGCAGTGGGGCAGATGATGTGGGGGCGGCCGATGCTGGGAGCGGTGATCTTTGCAGCCCAGATCCTCTCTAGCCTTACGATCGGCGCTCTCCTGCGCCCCAAAAGCCGCGAAGCCTCAAACCCCTCCGCCACAGGTATGCCTGCTTCTACTGCATTTGTATTGGCGGTTGGCAATGCAGCCTCTGCCATGGTATCAATCTGTGGGTTTATTGTTTTCTTTGCGGTACTTAGCGAGCTGATTACATACTATCTGGCAAGCTTCCATCTACCCAAGCTGCTGATGGTAGGTATCAGCGGCTTTTTGGAAGTAACGGGGGGCTGCAAACTGGCAAGTAAGCTTGGCTCACTCGAAGGACTTCTGCTTTCGGCTTTTTTCTTATCCTTTGCAGGGGTATCCATTATATTTCAAAATATCTCGATCGCATCTTCATCTAAAATCCCTACCAAAGGATTTTTTATATGGCGAGTCATCAATGGTCTACTTACAGCGCTGATCACCTGGTTACTGCTACGGGTGATACCATCCTCCCTGCTGGTGATGGCAATGCCCGCACCACCTAAGATCATCTACTCTGCCAACCAGATTGTAGGCGCGGTTGTCCTCATCGGCATGTGCGTAATGATCACTATATCGGGGGAGCCGCTATATAACCGCTCCCATTTATTGCATCAGGCCAAAGAGTAAATTCACACAAATATACATAGAATTATTGCGCATAAAGTGCTAGAATAGAATTAATTGTCGAATCAACAGTAAAGGATGATAAGTATGCAATACATAAAAAAACTAACCGCAGTGATGCTGGCAGCTTCTATGCTGGCGGTATCTCCTTTGAGTATTACCCCTAAAGCTGCCGAAGTCATCACTGGTGCCGATCGCCCTGTAAGAGCAATGCTGATCAGCACCAACAAAAATAGGGACTTCCCCTATGCGCCCAACCAAAGCTCTAAGCAGCTCAAAAACCAGATACAGAGCATCGTTAGTTTTAATGCCGAGGGCGGCTATAATACTATGATGCTGGAGGTCAGATCAGAGGGCGAAGCAATGTATAGCTCGAAGGACTTCCCACGCAGTCAGTTTCACGTAAAAAACCAAGGTGATTTCACCTTTTTTGATCCACTAAAGCAGTTTATCACCTCTGCTGATAAAGAAGCCTTAGATGTATATGCTGTCATCAACCCTTTCTATCTGGGGAGCAGCTTGAGCGGGCTCGACAAAAATGCCCAACCCGTCAAGAATCCTCAGCTCTGCTTTACCGTGGGCAATCGGATCTATCTATCACCCTTTGACCAAACCGCAATTGATATCAATATAAAGGATATAGCAGCCCTTGTATCAAAGTACGATGTCAAGGGCATAGTGCTAGAGGGCTTAGACGACCCTGCTCTTAGCTTCCAAGAGGGCTATGCAGAGGCTGTGAGCAGCTTTACAGACAAGCTCAGCACAGCTATTAAGGCTCAGAAGGCCGATATCAAGCTGGGTATCAGCTTTGAAGACACCAAGCTTAGCCCCGAGCTGACTGCACAGCTGCTACCTGGCTTTGACCTGATTATGCCCCAGATTAAAGACAAGGTAGAGTTTACCGATAGTCCCTATACCCGCACCTTAGAGCGGTATCAAGAACTCTCTTCAGCTCAGTTGATCCCCATGGTAGATGCCGCAGCTGTTCATTCACCTTCTGTAGGTGATATGCTCAGTGAGCCAAATCAAATGATTTTCCAGCAGTATGCCAATCGTCAAAACGGTATTAAAGATATGGCTGTCAAGGGTTATCGTTCCTTAAAAAGCGGCTTCTGGGCACTGGATAGCGGCCTTGCCACCTTTAATTACAGCGATTCTCTACCGGCAACTACGTTAGATTACACCCCAGCTCAGACCCTCGCCGTAACCTACCCCAAGAATAATTACCGTACCAACCTGAGCAAATTTTATGTAACAGGTACCTCAACACCCGGCACGCCCCTCAGCCTAAACGGCAAAGAGATCGAGGTTAGCGCAAGTAACGGGAACTTTGGCGTGCTGGTAGAGCTAAATGCCGGGAAAAACACACTTAACTTCAAGCAAGGCAGCCAAACAGCAAGCCTCGTGATTGAGCGATACATCCCCTCTGAAACACCCCAGACTACAGATAAGCTTACTTCGATCCTGCCTGCCAATTTCACAATTGCGTATAGCGGAGAGAAGTTTACCCTAAGGTGTACTGCCCCCGCTGGCAGCAGCGTAACCGCTAGCCTAGCAGGTCAAAGCTACCCCTTAAAGCAGCAATCCTCCACCTCAGCAGCCTCGGTGCCCGCCACCTACATTGCTGAGCTAAGCTTAAGTGCACAATCTGCCGAGGAGTTTAAAGATCTTGGGCAGGTGACTTATACCCTAAACCACAAAGGTAAGACGACCACCTATACCTCTGAGGGGCGTGTATATCTGCTGGGCAGCGAAGCAAAGCCTATGGCGAGAGTCAACACCCACACTGCATCGATCTATTTAACCGACGAGCTCTTGGATGGTACCTATAAATCTATCTATAAACAAGGGACTATTGAAGGCTTTGTGGCAGATAATAACTATAGCGTACAGCTCAGCTCTGGTGGATATATCAAAAAATCTGCTGTGGAGCTGGTCAATCCAAAGGATGCTCAGCTGCCAGCAATTACCGAGATCTCCCTCACTGACGATGAGCAGCACCAAAGCTTTGTACTCAAGGGAGCAGCCGGTATACCTTTTGAGTTTCAGTACGACGATGAAGGCGCTATCACCCTAAGCCTTCTGGGTAACTATGATCTGTCTGGGCTTACTTTACCAGAGAGCGGGCTGTTTAGTCAGGTATCACACAGCCAAGCCGACGGTCAGACCAAGCTCTATTTTAAGCCTAATAACCCGCAAGATATCTGGGGCTACGATGTGTTTTATAAAGACAGCGATGCGCTGATTTATTTTAAAAAGGCTCCTGCCAAATCCAACAACCCATTTAAACCGCTGCAAAATCTCGTGGTCGTCCTTGATCCGGGGCATGGTGGCAACGATCCCGGAGCACTCGGCGTGCTGCGTACCTTTGGCCCCAACGAAAAAGAAATCAATCTGGCAGTCGCTACCGCCATCAAAAACAGACTGGAGCTACTTGGCGCCACCGTGCATATGACCCGTGAAGATGACAGCACGATAAGCCTCACCGATCGGGCAATCTATACCACCGATAAGCTTCCCCATGTATCGATCTCTACCCATCACAACAGCCTTGCCGAAAGCTCTGACTCCAACAAGGCTTATGGTGTGGAGGGGTATTATTACTATGGTATATCAAAGGACCTCTCAGATACCATGCTCAAACACGTCACCAATGCTACAGAGCGGAAGTATCGCGTAAGCTGGCAGGCAAACTATATCGTCACCAAGTATAACTACGCCAAATCCATGCTGCTCGAAATCGGCTACCTGCCCAACGCCATGGAATATGAGCGCATCGTAGATGATATGGAAATGTTTAAAACAGCCTGTGGTGTTTCATCTGCCTTAATTTCACTGGTCAGCCGCTAAACGCTCACGAAATATTTTACATTTTATTCACCTATGCACCATTCATTTAGGGTAAAATTAGTATAACAACCCAATACCATTTTATTACCTGCTTAAAGGAGGATCCGGCTTGTTTGGCTATGTAAAGCCCATGATACCCATGCTTCGTGTAGGAGAGCTGGAAACCTATAAAGGAGTCTACTGCGGGCTTTGCAAAAACCTTGGTAAAAGCTTCGGCCCTCTGGCGAGATTTACTTTAAGCTACGACTTTACCTTTGCGGCAATGCTCTATTGCGGTGTCAATCAACAAAGCGTGGAGTTTACCCCTCAGCGCTGCCCATATAATCCCCTCAAAAAAAAGCCCCACATCGCTGCAAACGAAGCCTTGGATTTTTGCAGCGATGTAGCCGCCATTATGATGGATTTTAAGCTGGTGGATGACATTCATGACAGCCCCCCGATTAAGGCTCTACTTTACAGGGCTTTAAGGCTGCTGACCAAGAGTGCTGCCACCAAAGCCTCTGCACGGATGCCTGAAGCCTACAATACTGTCAAAGAGGCGATGACTTCTCAGTTTCTACTAGAGCAGACAGGCTGCTCTCTCGATGAAGCCTGCGACAATACTGCCCAGTCCTTGGGCAATCTCTTTGCGATGATGAGCAGCGAGGTTGGTACCCAGCGAGTGTTGCACCGACTGGGCTATATGCTAGGTCGATTCGTCTATATCTGCGATGCATTGGAGGATCTCGAAAAGGATCGACAAACGGGAAGCTTTAACCCTCTGCTTGGCTATGACAACCTAGAAGAGGTCTGCGACACCCTTCGATTCACCATTTCGCAGGCAGCATATGCCTACCAGTTGCTGGAGATTTCCAACTTCAAGGAGATACTCGATAATATCATCTATCTCGGGCTTCAAGATACCGCAGATCAGATCATCACTAAAATTGGCGTTGCCTGCCCCAAGATTTAGATGCAGTGATCCCCTCTACACAATCCCATAAAGATATGCATATGCTGTGTATACCCAAGTAATAATAGGCAAAAGATGTTTCAAGTGCATTCAAGCGAATGTCTGGGAGGAAAAAAGAATGACAGACCCTTATAAGGTGCTTGGTGTATCACCGAGTGCCTCAGATGAGCAGATCAAGCAGGTGTACCGTGAGCTGGCCCGAAAGTATCATCCCGATAACTATATCAACAATCCCCTCGCTGAGCTCGCCACCGAAAAAATGAAAGAAATCAACACCGCTTATGACCAAATCAGAGAGCAGCGGAGTCGATCTTCTTCCGCCTCCCAAGGCAGTAGTTATCAACAAGCCAATCGCAGCTACGGCTCCTATAACGGCGGCAGCTCCCAGTTTGCCGACATCCGCCGCCTGCTGCAAAACGGTATGATTTCGCAGGCTTTGGAGCTGCTAGAGGGTGTGCCAATTTCATCGAGAGATGGGGAGTGGTACTTCCTTAAAGGCACTGTGTTTTACAACAGGGGTTGGCTGGATGAAGCACATCGGCATTTCCGCCAGGCTGTGGAGCTCGACCCCACCAATGCCGAGTATCAACGTGCCCTCAATCAGATTCTCCAGCAGCGCCAGCAAGGCTATACACAAGGTACCCCCTATGTGACCACTGCCTCCTGCTGTGGCCCTTGCAGCCTCTGTACTACCCTGATCTGTGCCGACTGTACCTGCAGTGCGTTTCGCTGCTGTTTCTAAGAGGAGATGTTACCTATGCCGACCAAAAGCAAGCAGATTGCCATCGGCGGCATCAGTGCCGCATTGTGCTTAAGCATCATGTTTATGACAGGCATGGTGCCTTTTTCTACCTATGCCCTGCCCTCTTTGGCAGGCTTTGCACTGATCCCCGTTACCGTTGAGATGGGAGTCTCAACCGCCCTGATCGTATATGCTGCCGCTTCACTGCTTTCATTGCTGATCGTACCGGATCGTGAAGCTGCAATGGTCTTTATTGCTTTGCTAGGGTATTACCCCATCGTACGGGGGCTATTTAACAAGATTAAATCTACCCTACTGCGTTGGGGGTTAAAGCTATGTTTATTTAATGCAGCCACCATCGGCGCTTATACCGTGATTATCCATGTGTTTGGTCTTGTGTATCTCCTAGAAGACGGAGGCTTTTTGGGCAGCTTATACCCCTATGTGCTGCTGGGCATCGGTAATTTCATCTTTATTCTCTATGACTATGCCGTGCGAAACCTCTATCGTGCCTATGTATACAGGCTGCGCCAGAAGTTGATCAAGAAACGCTAATAATTACGAGCAGCAAACGCTGCTCGTTTCTTTTTTCCCTTTCGCGAGATCTTAGATCTTTCTTTTCGCTGTAGCTGCAATGGGTAAAATATGGTATAATTACTATAAGCGCTATAGCCAAATTGCTTTACTCATCCAGCACAAGCGTTACACATTCTTTTATAAAAAAGGAGCCTGAGGTCTCCCTCAAGCTCCGCTGGTATTATTTGTTGTAGCAGCTATAATCCTCTGCCCGCTTCTGATTGACCACTGCTTCATACAGCCTGTAGCCTCCGGCGAGGTTGTAGCAATCAAAGCCGTACCCGCTTAAGATCCTGCAAGCAATGTAGCTGCGCAGACCGCTGTGGCAGTGGATATATATGGGCTTTGCTGGGTCAAGCTTATGGAGATTCTCACGCAGGCTGTCAAGAGGGATGTGTATAAAGCCCTCTATCATACCATTTGCCACTTCTCCGCCTGTGCGCGTGTCAAGCAGGGTAACACTACCGTCTCTCGGTAGATGCTCCACATCATGCCAGAAAAACTGCTTAAAGCGATGATTGATTACATTCTCAGCTACAAAGCCCACCATATTTACCGGGTCTTTGGCAGAGCCAAATGGCGGCGCATAGCAAAGCTCCAGCTTGGTCAGGTCTTCAATCGACGCACCCAAGCGCAGAGCAGTTGCCAATACGTCCATCCGCTTATCCACTCCGTCATAGCCTACGATCTGTGCTCCCAGCAGCTTATGGGTAACCTTATCCCACAGCACCTTGATGGACATATTGTGGGCTCCGGGGTAATAGCCTGCATGAGAGCCGCTGTAGATATAGGTTTTATCGAAATTGATCTGTGATCTTTGGGCAGTTTTTTCGGTAATGCCGGTAGTGGCGATGGTCATTTCAAATAGCTTGAGCACCGAAGACCCCTGAGTGCCCTCATACTTCGAGGAGATACCGCAGATATTGTCAGCTGCAATCCTGCCCTGCTTATTGGCAGGCCCCGCCAAAGGAATGAAGGCAGGCTGCTTAGTGATGTAGTCTTCCACCTCGATTGCATCGCCCACTGCATAAATATCAGCAATATTGGTGCGCATGTGTGGGTCAACCATGATTGATCCTCTAGGATTGGTTGCAATACCTGCATCCTTGGCAAGAGCACTCTCAGGGCGGACTCCTACAGACATAATTACCATATCTGTCTGTACACAGCCCTTTTGTAGCTTTAGCGTGAGTTGATTGCCACTTTCCTCTATGCTGCTCACACCATTATTTAAGACCAGCTTTACTCCCTTAGCCTCAATATATCTGTGGACGTCAGCCGCCATGTCGTAATCCAGTGGCGCAATCAAATGATCCGCCAGCTCTACGACGGTTACATCCAAGCCGGCATTCTTGAGGTTTTCCGCCATCTCCACACCAATATAACCGCCGCCGATTACAGCTGCGCTGGTAGGCTTATGGGTATCGATATACTCTTTGATCTTGAGGGTATCGGGGATGTTTCTTAGGGTAAAGACCTTATCGGACTTGATCCCTGCGATCGGTGGTACAATCGGCTCAGCACCGGGGGATAAGATCAGCTGATCATAGCTCTCGCTATAGGTATTACCGGTATGCGCATCCTTGACAAGCACAGTTTTTTGCTCAGGCTCTACTTTAATGACCTCACTGTTGACTCTTACATCAATGTTAAACCTTGTCTTAAAGCTCAGAGGTGTCTGTAAAGTTAGGGCATTTCGGTCGGTTATTTCACCGCCGATATAATAGGGCAACCCGCAATTGGCAAATGAGATGTACTCTCCCCGCTCAAAGATAATAATCTGGGCTTTTTCATCTAAGCGCCGCAGCCTTGCCGCTGCCGATGCACCTCCGGCTACGCCGCCTACTATCACAACCTTCATGATTAGCTCCCTTCTGCCGATATGGCATCACATGATTTTGACTTTATTGTTTCTTCACCTAATAGCGAAGATCATCCACACTTTACTATAAACTAGGAGGCACCTATGGATCTGTCGATTCAAGCGATCTTCCGACAAGCATTCCCTTTTTGGAGCAAGCTAAGCGCCCATGAGCAAGCACTCTTGTATAATAGTACCACTACCCTAAGCTGCCAAAGAGGGCATAACATCCACGGCAACACAAATCAATGCACTGGGGTCATCTTCGTGCGCTCAGGCTGCCTGCGGGCTTATATGCTCTCTGATCAAGGTAGGGAGCTTACACTCTACCATCTATATCCCAACGATATCTGTATGCTGAGTGCTTCCTGCGTGCTGCAATCTATCAGCTTCGATGTGTTTGTCGATGCCTGTCAAGATAGCGAAATCCTAATAATCGCCTCCGAAGCCTTTGCTTCGGTGATCCAAAGTAATGTCTATGCAGAAAACTTCGCCCTAAAGCAAGCAACCAAAAAATTTTCCGACGTAACCGCAGTAATGCAGCATATGCTCTTTACCAGCTTCGATCGGCGGCTTGCCCGCTTCCTTTGGCAGGAGACAGTACGAACAAACAGCCACAGCCTCCACTATACCCATGAGGAGATTGCCGGTCATCTGGGT
>DAMCAP010000009.1:2585-57032 GCA_032059445.1 Oscillospiraceae bacterium | reverse complement strand
GGTACTGCGCGTGAGGTGGTATCGAGGATGCTTAAGCAATTTGCCGCCGAGGGGATCGTCAGCCAATCGCGAGGTGGTATACAAATTATAGACCCATCCAAGCTCAAAAAGATCGTTGATTAATCTACAATCTGATTGTAACACGCTCTTTTGCAAATCTCTGTGACTTAGTCACAAAATCTTCTGACAAGAGCGCGATCAGCCATAACATAGATCCGCCTAAGCTAAGGCAGCGATAAAATGAAGGAAGGTACGAATATGCAGAAGTTTGTTGTAACCCCTAACCTACACTTTTCGGGGAACTGCCTTAAAGCATAAAGTCTTTCATGCTGAATAATTCACCCTGAAGAAGTATGCCGTTACTGCCCTCTCGATTACCTAGCAAAAAGAATCAGTCCGCATTGGTATATCACGCAGAAATCAGGATTGGCCATACAAGGCTCATGCTCTCTGAGTATGATAAAAGCATCCCTCTTCAAAGTGGCAATACCGTTTCTCTGGTGATTACCTTTGAAACCGCAGAAGAGGTAAAGAAAGTGTCTGATCTTATCAGCGATGGTGCCGTTATCTTATCTCCCATGAGCAGTGCCGCCAATTCTTCCTGTTTTGCTTCGTTGATTGATAAATTTGGGTTGGTCGGGAGCTAGTGACCGAGCAAAGCTAAGATAATTATAAGAGCTAACAAAAATAGGGCTTCATTGTATCACTACAATGAAGCCCTGCTTTTATTTAATTCAGCCCTATTGGATTACTTTACAACGAAGTTTAGCAGCTTGTTTGGTACATAGACCTGCTTTACGATCTGCTTCCCATCCAGCGAAGACTGGATATCTGCATCCGCATGCGCTGCAGCCAGCGCAGTATCCTGATCTGCATCCATAGCAATTACAAGACGACCACGGATTTTACCGTTGATCTGTACTACGATCTCTACGCTCGCATCGATACACTTTGCAGGGTCATACTGTGGCCAGCTCTGCCCGGTGACCATACCCGCAAAACCGCACCGCTCCCACATCTCTTCTGTAATATGGGGGGCAAAGGGATTGAGCAACAATAGGAATATCCGCATCTGGTCAGCAGTCATGCTCTTAGCGTCATAGATTTCGTTGATCAGAGCCATCAAAGCAGCGATCGCAGTGTTAAACTTCATGGCTTCAATATCTTCGGTAACCTTCTTAATGGTCTTGTGGAAGGAAGACTCCAGCTCTGCACCATTGCCATCGGCAGAAATTAACTCCATCATGCCCCACACACGGTCAAGGAAGCGCTTACAGCCCTTGATGGAGGAGGTGTTCCAAGGAGCAGCCTTCTCAAAGTCACCGATAAACATCTCGTAGAGGCGTAGAGTATCTGCACCGTATTGCTCCACGATATCGTCGGGGTTTACTACATTTCCTCTGGATTTTGACATCTTCTCCCCTGATTCGCCGAGGATCATACCGTGGCTGGTACGCTTAGCGTAAGGCTCACAGGTATTTACCACACCGATATCATAGAGGAACTTATGCCAGAATCTCGAGTACAGCAGATGCAGTGTGGTGTGCTCCATACCACCGTTATACCAATCTACAGGCATCCAGTACTCCAGCGCTTCCTTTGCTGCCAGTGCCATGTCGTTGCCTGGGTCGGTATAGCGCAGGAAGTACCATGAGGAACCAGCCCACTGGGGCATGGTATCGGTTTCACGCTTTGCCTCACCGCCGCACTGAGGGCAGGTGGTGTGTACCCAGCTATCCAGCGCAGCCAGAGGGGACTCCCCATCGCCAGTAGGCTCATATGACTCTACATCGGGCAGGGTCAGGGGTAGCTGACTCTCATCCAGCGGTACATAGCCACATTTAGGGCAGATCACGATTGGGATAGGCTCTCCCCAATAGCGCTGACGAGAAAACACCCAGTCACGCAGCTTATAGTTAACCTTCTCCTGAGCGATGCCTTGCTCGCTTAGGTAGGCGATGATCTTTTTCTTCGCATCTTCTACCGATAAGCCGTCGATCAGAGGAGAGTTGACCATTACCCCTGTCTCGCAGTCTGTAAATGCCTCGGCCTCAACGTTACCGCCTGATACAACTTCTACAATCGGCAGATCAAACTTCTTGGCAAACTCCCAGTCACGGGCATCATGACCCGGTACAGCCATAATAGCACCTGTGCCGTAGGTCATCAGTACATAGTCAGAGATAAAGATTGGGATATGCTTCTGGCTCACTGGGTTGATAGCAGTGACACCCTCAATACGCACTCCGGTTTTGTCTTTGTTGACTTCAGAGCGCTCAAAGTCCGACTTCTTAGCGGCTGCTTCCTGGTAAGCCCTGATCTCCTCCATGTTGGCGATGGAGTCAGACCATTTATCGATATAAGGGTGCTCGGGGCTGATTACCATGTATGTAGCACCGTACAAAGTATCGGGTCTAGTGGTAAAAATCTTAAGCAGATCGCCGCTAGAGGTGGTGAAATCTACCTCAGCACCGGTGGAGCGACCAATCCAGTTGATCTGAGAGGTTTTGACACGCTCTATATAATCAACGGTGTCGAGATCGTCGATCAGGCGCTGGGCATACTTGGTGATTCCCAGCATCCACTGGCTCTTTACCCGCCTTACTACCTCACCGCTACAACGCTCACATACGCCGCCAACCACTTCTTCGTTGGCAAGGACGACTTTACAAGAGGTACACCAGTTGACCGCCATCTCTTTTTTATAAGCAAGTCCTTTTTTAAAGAACTGGAGGAAAATCCACTGGGTCCACTTGAAGTAATTGGGATCTGTCGTATTGATTTCACGATTCCAGTCAAAAGAAAGGCCAAGCGACTGCAACTGCGTCTTAAATCTAGCTACATTGTCATTTGTAACCTTTGCAGGGTGTATATGATGCTTAATGGCAAAATTCTCAGTAGGCAGGCCAAAAGCATCCCAACCCATAGGATACAGCACATTATAGCCATCAAGCCTGCGCTTACGGGACAAAATATCTAGCGCAGTGTAGGATCTTGGGTGCCCTACATGGAGCCCCTGGCCCGATGGGTAAGGGAACTCTACCAGCGCATAAAATTTCTTTTTGGTGTAATCATTGGAGGCTGCAAAGACATTTTTGGCAGCCCAGATATCCTGCCATTTTTTCTCAATGGCGTGAAATTCGTACTTCATGCATAAGCTCCGTTCCGCCGCTTGCCTGCGACATATATAGATTCACCCTGCTGCTAAGCAGGGCGTCTGCAACTTGTTTTAAAGCTCCACTACGGGAGCATCTGCCCACAGTCGCTCAAGCGAATAAAACTCTCTAGTTTCCTTCTGGAAGATATGAACGATTACATCGTAGTAATCCATCAGGATCCACGATTGCGACTGATAGCCTTCTATCCGCTTTGGCTCCTGCCCCTGCTTTGTGAGGGCTTCGTCTACATCGTCACTGAGAGATCTGACGTGGGTGGTGCTGGTACCTGTTGCGATCACGAAGTAATCGCCAAGGCTTGTCTTCTTGGTTACTTCGAGTATCTTTACATCGGTAGCTTTTTTGTCATCCAATACCTGTGCTACCAGTTTCGCCTTATCCAGTGAAGTCATTTGATTGTCACTCCTTTTGATGTTGTATAGTATTTGGTCGAGCGCCTTGCATAGCCTTTATCCAGTAAGAAGTTAATCCTTACCCGAAATCCCAGCTATAATCAAGACCGCCCGTTGATGGTTCATCTATTATAGAGGGGCTTACCACCTTAGGTACGACCTTTGGTTTCTCCTCTTTGGGAGGGTACACCGTTGCCAGTTGGTCGTGTGTTATCGGGGAATCCACCCTAAAAAACTCATTGATGATCGGTGTAAGCTCTTGCCTATTGGGTACATACACAGCATAGCTATAAAAATAGGTGCCATAGCCGGGCAATACTGCCGTTTTAATATCTTCAGCACCAAAGTCCATCAGTGTGCTCACGATTGAGGCCCCCTCAGTCAGTGCGATATCTGTCTTGACCAGCGGCAACAGCTTCACGGCTGTGGTTACAGCTTTTAGCTTGCCTAGCTTCTTGGCGGAAGATAGCGCAGATAGGACGAATTGCTTTTGCATATCCAGCCTATCGATGTCCCCATTGAGATAACCCTGCCGATGGCGGATCACCCAGATGGATTTATCCCCATCTAAGAGCTGCTCGCCTGGATATAGTACCTTACCGGGGAGATAATTGATCTGCTCGGGTATCTCCATCCGCACACCACCGATTTCATCTACAGCCCGCTTTACTGTATCAAGGCTCACCAACACATAGCGGTCGATGGGTACTTTTAGCTGGGCCTCAATGACCGACTTGAGCTCCTTGATGGTTTTATCATGGCTATTGCCTTTATAGATGCTGTTGATCTTCCCGGTGGGATATTGCTTACCGATAAAAGTATCTCTGGGGATCTGCAACGCATATACCTTGCCATTTTGCCCATCTACCCTAATGAGCGCCACTACATCTGTCAGATTATCTGACCCGTCTGTCCCACAGGCAAGGATGGTAATATCACCATCTAGCCCAGCTGTCTGGGGTACATCTACGGCAGCTTCGGGATTGGTCTTTTGCTGAGTCTGATTGATGGGTTGCGGGGTCAATGACGGGGGGAGCTGAGGTGCTTTATGAAATGAAACTGCGGCGGCAGCCACAGCAAAGCTGGTAATCGACATCGCCGAGATGAGTAAAACCCTTTTGGTCAAAACCTGCATAGAAACAGCCTCCAAAAACTACAAGCAGGATCATCAAGCTTTATAAAACTCCATGTACTGATTGTATGCTTTGACGGTTTCACTATACAGGGGGGCAGCTTTGGCTGTTAGCGTCGATAAGATATATTGTAGAGCAAAAGCCAGCCCTTCATCGAGATTTCGATAGCAGATCTGCCGAAGATGGCCTACATCTGCATATACCCGGTCATCCGAAATCAAATCCGCTAAAAAGATGATTTTTTCAAACTCCGACATCTCTGCTCGGCCTGTGGTGTGAAACCGCACTGCCTCTATTATTTGATGGTTGTATATCTTTAATTCACGCTGTATAAAAATCGCAGCAGCAAAGCCATGCCAGATATGTGGCTGACGATAAAAAGCAGGCTCATTTAGCCATTCTCCGCCTTGCAATAAGCTCTGCATCTGATCGCTTGTCATTTCTTTGCATACATCATGTATCAGCCCTGCGACATAGGCATGATGAGCATTTAATCCGTAATGCTCTGCCAGCCCCGCAGCAGCTTTCGCAACCATCTGAGAATGATGATAGCGCTCATCCCCCAGCAATCCTCCAACTATATTTGCAATAAGCTGGGTGTCATAGAGGTAAGGCTGATCTTGATAGCCATAGAGGCTATTTTGGTGGATGTACGCAAGGACCTTAGGGTCGAGCAGCTCCGGATTCATATGTTCTCGAAGCTGAGTGGAAGATACCTCCACAACCTCATTGTCAAGCACGATACTATCAAAACCCTTGGTATGCAGCTGCTCTTGCTTGGTTTGCAGCTTTGCAAGCTCCCCTGCTTCTCTCGAAGCAGTCACCACGATGGCTAGCCTTAAAATCTCTTCGTAGCTGCGCCATTGCTCGATTGTAAAGTACATATCGCTGCCCATGATGAGGTAGAGCACTGCGTCAGGATATTGTCCTTTAAGTGCCCGCAGGGTATCAACAGTATAGCTGACCCCTTTGCGGTTAACTTCAATATCGCTGACCATAAATCTCGGCTCATCTTCCACCGCCAGCCTGCAAAGATTCATGCGGTGGTAAGCCTGCGCAATCCCCTCTCCCGCCTTATGGGGTGGTGAGTAGGTAGGGATAAAGATCACTTGATCTAAGCCCAAAGCATCTGCGCAGCTTTTTGCCAGCGCCACGTGCCCCAAATGTATGGGATTAAAGGTGCCGCCGTATACTCCGATCTTCATCGAATCGGCCACCTCCTTTGTAGGCTAATGATATTAGTCTAAAACGATGACTGGCTTCTTGCGGTTGGGGCGGTAAAGTACAAACTTTGTACCGATTACCTGCACCACTGCGGAATGTGTAGCCTCCGCTAGCTCTGCGGCAGCCTCTCTGGCAGAATACATAGAATTATTTAGTACCCGAAGCTTAATCAGCTCTCTTGCAGTCAATGCGTCATCAACCTGCTTGACCAGCTCAGGTGAAACAGGATTTTTGCCGATCTGTACAATGGTATCCAAGGGATTTGCAAGCCCTCTAAGACAGGCTCTTTGTTTTGAAGTAAGTTCCATTAATCCTCCTATATACACAACAAGTGTATAGTCTAATATTTTAGCAAAATAATCTAACTTTTACAAGGGCTTGTGTAAAAATTGAGATATCGACACGTTCTTTTGTCGATAGTAGGTAAAAAGATATTTAAGCCCTCGGTGTTATTTCGCATTTATCCCTTGGTAAAAAGCAGCTAGTGCCTTGCCACGATGGCTGATACGATCCTTCTGGGCATCGGTCAGCTCGGAATATGACTGATCCCCTACCATAAAAATAGGATCATAGCCGAAGCCCCGCTCCCCTCTCGCCTCATAGCCAATGTAACCCTCGCATATGCCTTCATACACCTGACATTCTCCGTCCTCAGTTACATAGGCAATTGCCGAGACAAAGCGTGCCGTTCTGTTTTTAGGTGATATGTCCTTTAGCATCTCAATCACCTTGGCATTTTTGATGGTATAAGGGGTATCCTCCCCGAGAAATCTGGCGGAGTATACTCCCGGTGCTCCGTCAAGGGCATCGATACAAAGCCCTGAGTCATCAGCTATGGCATAGCCCCCCGTTAGCCGATGGATTGCCATCGCCTTGATCACCGCATTGTCTACAAAGGTCTTGCCGTCCTCTATGATATCCTCTGTGATGCCTGCTTCCGCCATGCTTTGCACCGCAAATCCCAGAGGCTCCAAAATTCGCTTAAACTCCTTGAGCTTTCCTTGATTTTTGCTTGCTACAGTAAGCTGTCTACTTCCCATCGTTATCTCCAAACAAGGCATCAGCAAAGCCCATAGGGTCAAATGGATAGAGATCGTTTACCCCCTCGCCCACTCCTACATACTTTACTGGCACCCCTACTTCTTCCATGATTCCTATAACCACACCGCCTTTGGCAGTGCCATCAAGCTTGGTCAAAACAATGCCGGTAATATCGGCAGCTTCTTTAAACTGACGGGCTTGGTTCACGGCATTTTGCCCAGTGGTAGCATCCACCACAAGCAATACCTCTGGGTTGTGGTCGGGCAACTCACGCGAAACTACCCGCCTGATCTTTGAGAGCTCATCCATCAGGTGTTTTTTGTTATGAAGCCTGCCCGCTGTATCACAGATAATATAATCCGCTTTTCTTGCTTTGCCGGCTGAAATGGCGTCGTATATCACCGCCGCAGGGTCGGAGCCCTGCTCATGGCGGATCACCTCGCAACCGGTGCGCTCCCCCCAGATGACCAGCTGCTCAATTGCTGCCGCACGGAAGGTATCGGCTGCTGCCAGCACTACCTTTTTACCCTCCCGCTTAAAGGCTGCAGAGAGCTTACCAATGGTGGTAGTCTTGCCCACACCATTGACCCCGATCATCATAATTACCTGAGGGGTAGCTAGCTCCTGCTCCTGTGGAGGGGGTGTCATCATTTCAGCGACAATCGATTTTAAGATTGGCTTTACCTTTGCCCCATCGGTGATACCCTGCTGCTTGGTGCGTTTGCGCAGCTCCGCAACGATCCGCATAGAGGTGTCCATCCCCACATCGGCGGTGATCAGCTGCTCCTCCAGCTCCTCATAATACTCCTCGGTGATTACTGTTGTAACCCCGGTTATCGCACCCAGCTTCTTAAGGCTGGCACCGATTTTATCAAAAAAGCCCATTGGTATTCTCCTTTATTATAAATAGATCTTGAGTAAAGAGAATGATTTACATGCCTCTGCCCATAGGGCTGGCAAGAAAAATTATAGATGATTCCTTACATCTATCATACCTTAAATTTGATCCAATTAGCCCTACAAAAACAATCTTTCAGCTTGATCACCCAGAGAAAGCATCTAAAGATAGCTTTTAGAGTAAGCTCTCGAGCATCGAAACTATAAGCAAATCGTATTTAACCGCTTACGATTATTTTACCCCGTATTTGCCTGCAATTTCGTTTACCTTAAGCTCCAAGAGCTTTGAGATACCATCCTCCTGCATGGTTACGCCATACAGTACGTCCGCTTCTTCCATAGTACCCCGTCTGTGGGTGATGGCGATAAACTGAGTGCTATCGCACAGCCCCCGCAGGTAGCTAGCAAACTTCGCTACATTTACATCATCTAGCGCCGCCTCGATTTCGTCCATCAGGCAGAAGGGTGAGGGGTTAACCTTAAGGATCGCAAAGAAAATTGCGATCGCTACAAATGCCTGCTCACCGCCCGAAAGTGCCGAGAGATTTTTGATCAGCTTACCAGGCGGCTGTACTGAAATCTCAATACCACTCTCTAAGATATTCTCGGGCTCGGTCAGCGTCAAAGCCGCCTTGCCCCCTCCAAACAGCTCTACAAAAACCCGCTGGAAGTTTTTATTGATCATCTCAAACTGAGAAGTAAATATTTCACACATCTGCTCTGTAAGCCCTGCAATCATTTTTAGAAGCTCCTGCTTTGACCTCTCTACGTCTTTTAGCTGTGCTTCTAAAAAGCTGTGCCGCTCCGAAACCTCTTTATACTCCTCGATTGCGCCAAGGTTGACGCTGCCCAGAGTCTTAATCCGGCTGCGGATCTCTAAAAGCTCTCGATTGACACCAGCAGGGTCACTGATCGGCTTGGCAATCTCTTGCGCTTGAGATAAGGTAAGCTCGTACTCCTCCCACAAGCTATTGACGAAGCCATTACACTGAGCCTGCACCGCAGTTTTGGCTTCTTCCTGCTGTACCAGCTCACGATAGCTTACATCCCTTACCCGCTCGATCTCTTTTTGTCGGCTACGCATCATATTAATTGCCTGCTCAGTGTTGTTACGCTTACGCATCAGGCTGCTAATATCGGCGGTAGATTCTTCGATCTTTTGCAGTATTGTCCCTTTATTTTGTGCTATGTATTGTATTCTGCCCCTGATTTCGGTGTTTTGCTCAGTTAGCAGGGTAATTTTATCCTCCAGCTCCTTGCGGTAACGGTCATTGTCAGAGGATTTAAGGGAGGCTTCCTGCCGTTTTTCTGCCAGTTGCTCTATATCTCTCTTGCAGAGGAGTTGCTGAGTTGTTAGCTCATTTTGCTTGGCAATACACTCTGTCGCTTGTTGGCTAAGGCTTTGCTTTTGGCTTATCAGTGCCATTAGCTCTGCCTCATATCTTGCAGCAGATTGCTCTAAGCCCTCCAGCAGCAATCTTGAAGCGTCACCACTCTGGCGATTGGCAGCAATCTTGTCAAGGATCGCCTGATGCTCCTGCTTAGCGTTCTCCCCAAACACAACTGCTTGCTCCAATGCGATCGTCAGGCGGCGGTGCTCCGCTTGATAGCGGATTTTATCCTCACTATACTCTCTGCTTTGGGCGGTAACAATCTCTATATGGTGCTCGATTTGCCGCAGCTCTCTGGTACGCTCAGCAATTCGTTCCTCCAGTTTGGCGGCCTGCGCCTCCAATGCCTGTGCTTCTTTGGTAAAGCGATCAATCTCTCCCTGCCGGCCCAAAATCCCCGCCGACTTCGCGATATAACCGCCTGTCATGGAGCCGGAGCTATTGATCAGCTGACCATCCAGCGTGACGATCCGAAACCTATAATGATTCTTCTTGGCGATCTCTACACCACTGTCTAGGTCAGTGGCAACCACTGTACGCCCCAAGAGATTAGCAATGATCCCTTTGTATTGCGGATCATGTTGTACCAAGCTGCTGGCAAGGCCGATATAGCCCTCCTGCTCCTCTAAGCCACGGGTATCCATCTCGCTTCCCTTGACGGCGGTAATGGGCAAGAAGGTTGCACGCCCAGACTTTGAGCTTGTCAGCATCTGGATTGCCGCTTTGGCAGCTGCCTCGTGATCTACCACGATGTTTTGCATCCCACCGCCCAAGGCGATTTCGATTGCAGTGGTATAATCCTGCGCCACGTTTATTAATGATGAGACCGGGCCATGGATTCCTCTTAAGCGCCCTGCCCTGCTTTGGCTCATTACATATTTTACGCTGTTGCCAAAGCCCTCCATGTTTTTATCCATATCTGAGAGCAGCTTGGCACGCTGTCGTTTTTCGCCAGCTGCGCTCATCAATTCGTTACGCTCGCCACTCAGTGCAGCCAGTTCCCTTGCCTTGCTATCTTTTTTAAGCTGATAGCCCTTAATCTCATTTATACTGCGGCCAATGCTACGGTCTATCTCCTCCAAAAGCTGCTGGGCATCTTTAATTTCGGCCTGTATCTGAGTGATATTATCCTCTGATACAGCCAGCTCCTGCATAAAACGCTCTAACTGCCCCTCAGTTTCTTTTAGGACCGCGGTGCTGGAGGTCATTGCAAGTCGTGCAGCCTCTGACTGACGTTGCGCTTGAGCCTGCTGCTGCCGCAGAAGGCTCAACTGATCTTCTAGGCTGCTACTTTGCTGCGTATTGCTCTCTATCAGCTGGCGTAGTGCTTCGATCTCATCTGAGAGCTTGGCATACGCCACTTGCTTTTCATTAGACTGAAGGGTGATCTCCTCAATGCTGCGACCAAGAGCACCAATCAAGTCAGTATTTTGACTAAGAGTATCTCTTAAGTCAGCCATCGTGCGCTCATTATGAGCGATGTCATTTTCCAGCACTGCCCGTGTAGATTGCGCCTCTGAGAGCTCTCGCTGCCATGCGGCTATACTGTTTTGCAGGTCATCGATCTCTATGAGTATCCGCTGCATCTCCTCGTGGCTCTCACCTGTTTGCCGCTCCAGCTCCTCTGCCTCATTTTTCGCACTCTCAAAGGCCTGCTTCTTAAGCAATACGCTGTCTTCCAAGCTATGCAGCCGCTCCTTGGTCTTTGAGAGCTGGTACAGCCAGTAAGATACCTCTAAATCCTTTTTGCTGTTGCTAAGGGCTACAAACTTCTCCGCCTTTTGAGCGTCCTTGCGGAGGGGCTCCAGCCGTGCAGCCAGCTCATTTAAAATATCTTTGAGCCTAAGGATGTTATCCTCCGCAAGGTTTAGCTTTCGTTCAGCTTCGGTTTTGCGATAGCGGAATTTCGAAATCCCTGCCGCCTCCTCAAAAATCTCCCTGCGTTCCTTGCTCTTTGCCGATACAATCTCAGCAACTCTACCCTGGCCGATGATGGAGTAACCATCTCGCCCAAGCCCTGTATCCATAAAAAGTTCGTAGATATCCTTCAGCCTTACGGCTGTGCCGTTGATTCGATACTCGCTCTCCCCCGAGCGATAAAGCTTGCGGTTGATGGAGACTTCATCTAGTTCAAAAGGCAAACTGCGGTCTGTATTATCTACTGTCAAAACCACAGAGCACAGACCCTGAGATTTACGCCGCTGAGTACCGCCAAAGATCACATCTTCCATTTTGGCGCCTCTTAGGGTGCGGGAGGATTGCTCCCCCAAAACCCAGCGGATAGCATCGGCGATGTTGCTTTTTCCACTGCCGTTGGGGCCGATGACCGCCGTGATACCATCGTTAAATTCTAACTTGGTGCGGTCGGGGAAGGATTTAAAGCCTTGTATTTCAAGAGATTTTAATCTCACACATACACCTCCAAATGCATCTATTCGCGCTCAAGGCTGCTTATGGGCAGCACTTGGGGGAAGCCCTGCTTGCAACTGAGATCGGCGGTAATCGTTACACGAAAGCCCAACTCTTGAAGCTTAATGAGGTTTGCCCGCTTCTGCCCTATCACTTTAGAAAGATCTTTGGGATGAACCATAACGGTCATCATAGCGTCCTTTGCTCTTCCCTCACACGATTTAAGGATCCGCTGCAAGAGAAGCCTGCTTTCACACAGCTCACGGAAGGCAGGGTGGTATGGCCCCGCCAGCATGTCTGATTCGAGCTCTTGGGAGGCATGAAGTCCTACACGGATGATTCTGATCCCAGCCTCCTCAAATTGCTCCATGATCTGCGAGCAGAGCACCACAGCTTCCTCCAGCATCATGGGGTGGTACACACCCAGCTCCAGCAGCTCTGCCAGAAGGGTGTTTTTGATCACAATTGTGGGGTATATCCGCACTGTATCGGGTTGCAGTTCAATGATTTTACTAGCAGTAGAGAGTGCGTATTCTTCGGTGTCACCATCAAGCCCCAGCATCATCTGTAGCCCCAGATTAAACCCATACGCTTTGATCATTTGACTTGCTTTGATGACATCCTGACTGGTATGCCCCCTATGGTTTTTTTGCAGCACCTGATCATTCATCGACTGGGCGCCAAGCTCAATTGAGCTTACCTTATACTGCTTTAAAATATCTAATATACCTTCATCGATGGCATCGGGGCGTGTGGATATCCGTATACCCAAAAAGCCGCTTGGACCCACATAGGTACAGGCGGCCTGTAGTAAGGATACCATATATTGAGGGTCAATGGCTGTAAAGCTGCCGCCAAAAAAGGCAATTTCGCAGCTA
Source organism: Oscillospiraceae bacterium (assembly GCA_032059445.1). Taxonomy (GTDB): domain Bacteria; phylum Bacillota; class Clostridia; order Oscillospirales; family Ruminococcaceae; genus DAMCAP01. The sequence goes on along the minus strand of DAMCAP010000009.1, from coordinate 44,491 downwards.
TGTGCCCGCTCTCCCATCTGAGCCAGAGCAGTGCGGCATAGCTCCGAAACATACTGCGGACTAGGCGCATCGACCTTACCCGAGATCACCCGCTGGTCGCAAAAGCTGCACTGATTGGGGCATCCGATATGAGGGACGAAGATTGCTAAGTTGCCGTGCTTCATCTGCCCATCAGCTCCAAAGCCTGCTTCGCCGCCATCTGTTCGGCGATCTTTTTGCTTCTGCCAGTGCCCTTGCCGATTACATTGGAGTTTAAGCGTAGCTCCACGGTAAAAGATTTCTTATGGTCGGGGCCACTTTCATCCACCAGCACATAGTTGACCCGCTCCTCAGGGTTCTTCTGAATGATCTCCTGAAGTTGGGTTTTATAATCTCTAAAATCAATGGCTTCTCCTGCCTTGGCAGCATCTTTAAAGAACGGAGTGATAAAACCCCTAGCCTTTTCCAGACCGCCATCGAGATAAATCGCACCGATCACCGCTTCAAAGGCATCAGCCAAGATCGAGGGGCGATCGCTGCCACCGTTATTCTCTTCTCCTTTACCCAGCTTGATATACTGGCCGAGATTGATTTCACGGGCGAAGTTGGCAAGAGAGCCCTCACATACAATCGAAGCACGCAGCTTGGTGAGGTCTCCCTCTGCAAGACTTAGCGTATTATAAAGATAATCTGAAACCACTACTGACAATACAGAATCCCCCAGAAACTCCAACCGTTCATTGTTGGGGATCGTATTTTTTGCTTCGTTGGAGTAAGAGGAATGAGTCAGTGCAGTGTCGATAAGCTGTTTGTTTTTAAAATGGTAGCACAGTATTTGCTGTATGTCCATCGTTCATTCTCCTATCCTAGTTTGCTGTTGCTACGGGGTGTCGACTCCCGTAGACTCTTTTTGTGGCGTCCTGCCCTGATCCCAACTATGTCAAAACCCAAGCTTCACGAGCTGCAAAATAGCAGCATGATCTTACATCTTCACATAGTACGGATCTAAACTGCCGCAGGGGCGTAGTATCCGACCCTGCTGGCAGTCTGCTTACTTATTATGATCTTATTCTTCTTCAGAGTCTGCTGCGACCTTGGCAATCCCCTCTTCAATGCGCTTGCACACATCACCCTTAACACAGAGCACTGCCTGGCGGATAGCGTTTTTAAAGGCAAGTGCATCGGAGCTTCCATGGGCTTTGAGTACAGGCTTCTGCACTCCAAGGATCGGCGCACCACCATGCTCCTTATAATCCATCGACTTCTTCAAGCTTACGATTGCAGTTTTCATCATCACTGCTGCAAGCTTGGTCTTAAGATTTTGCAGAAACATCGCCTTTAGGGTTTTATTAAAGAAACCTGCAAAGCCCTCACTGAGTTTTAAGATGATATTGCCGGTAAATCCATCACATACCGCTACGTCACAGCCACCGAGGGGAATATCACGAGCTTCAACATTACCGATGAAGTTAAGGGGAGCTGTTTTAAGCAGCTGATATGCATCAATCTGCAACTGGGTGCCTTTGGTTTCTTCGGTACCGATGTTGACAAGCCCCACTCTGGGAGCGGCTGTATCAGTCATCTGCTGATAATACAAGGAGCCCATTACTCCAAACTGTACCAGCATATCTGCCCTACACTCATGATTGGCACCTGCATCGATCAGTAGATAATACTTGTGATCTCCCAGCGGTACCATGGTGCCCAGTGCAGGTCGCTTGATGCCCTTAATGCGCTTGACGATAAAGGTAGCTCCCATCAAAAGAGCACCTGTGCTACCGGCGCTTACAAAGGCGTCGCCCTTACCCTCTGCCACTAGGCGCAGCCCCGCTGCCATCGAGGAATTTTTGTATACGGTACGGATCTGGGCAGGGTCAGCTTCTACAGGCATCACATCGGGAGCATGGTGGATCTCCACACCCTTTAGTTGGATGTTATGCTTGGTGGCTGTGGTGGTTATCTGGGTTTCATCTCCCACCAACACCACCGTCACGCCATACTCCTGCGCCGCCGCCACAGCACCCTTGATTACCTCTAAAGGTGCGTTATCCCCGCCAAAAGCATCAATTATGATCCTCATAGTTCCTCCTGTTCTACATCGCTGCGTCTAGTTTGGCATCGCCCAAAGGCGGTGCATTTTTATTTGAAATCAATCTTTCGAAATTCATCCATCCCACGGGTTGCTATTGCCAGATACCGCTCACTCTTGTCGCGAATAGTCTGCTCTAATGGGGGTAAGATCCCCATATTGCTGCCCATAGGCTGGAAGTTTTGCACGCTTGGGTCGCTGATATAGTGGCTGAGTGCTCCGATCATGCTTACGTCGGGCAGCTGTAAAGTAGGCTTGTCCGTAAGCTTACGATACATATTGATACCCGCCAAAATCCCAGAGGCCGCTGACTCAATATATCCCTCTACCCCTGTTATCTGCCCAGCAAAAAACAATTCGGGTCTAGCACGGAAGGAGAAATCCCCATTTAAGAGCCTTGGTGAGTCGATAAAGGTGTTGCGATGCATCACCCCGTAGCGCATGATCTCTACATTCTCAAGCCCCGGTATCATTGAAAATACCCGCTTTTGCTCACCAAACTTTAAATTGGTCTGGAAGCCCACTAGGTTATATAGGGTGCCCTCAGCATTTTCTTTACGAAGCTGCACCACCGCCCAAGGGCGTCGGCCAGTCTTCGGATCGCGAAGCCCTACAGGCTTCATGGGGCCGTAACGAAGGGCGTCGTGCCCTCTTGTGGCCATCACCTCTACAGGCATGCAGCCTTCATATACCTTTAGATTTTCAAAGGACTTTAGCTCTGCACGCTCAGCAGTCACAAGAGCCTCTACAAAGCGATCGTAGGTTTCTTTATCCATAGGGCAGTTGATGTAGTCATCCTCTCCCCGATCGTACCTTGCCGCATAAAAGACTTTATCCATATCGATGGAAGCTAGAGAAATAATTGGGGCCGCCGCATCAAAAAAGCTCAAAGCTTGCCCGCAGAGCTCCTGTAACTGCTCTGCTAGGGCGTCAGAGGTCAATGGGCCGCTTGCTACAATCACATTTCCCTCTGGGATGTGGGTAACTTCTCCCTCAACCACAGTGATCAAGGGGTGCGATTTTATCTTCTGGGTCACAAGGTCAGAGAATAATACCCGATCTACTGCCAGTGCCCCACCTGCGGGTACACTGGTGCTGTCGGCACACTCCATAATCAAAGAGCCCATGACTCGCATTTCTTCTTTAAGCATCCCTGCCGCCGAGCCTAGCCTTGCAGCCTTAAGGGAATTCGAGCAAACCAGCTCCGCAAAGCCCTGATAAGAATGTGCGGGAGTATATTTCTGTGGCTTCATCTCATGAAGCCTGACTGCTACGCCTCTGCTTGCCAGTGCCCAAGCGGCCTCACAGCCTGCCAGACCTGCGCCGATTACCGTTACCATCATTCTTTTGCTCCCGATCTTTCGTAGCCGCAGCCTTCCTTTAGGCAGTGGATCTTACCACCCTTGCCAGCTTTTTTAAAGAGACCGGAGCCGCATTTGGGGCATTTCTCTGGCAGAGGCTTATCCCAAGTCATGAAGCTGCATTCGGGGTTCTTTTCGCAGCCAAAGTAGCCCTTGCCTGCCTTTGATTTCTTTGCCAGTACCTTACCGCCACAGATAGGGCAGGTACCACCAGTATCCTGTTGGATTTTCTTGGTGTTTTTGCACTCGGGGAAGCCTGGACAAGCCAGAAACTTGCCAAACCTGCCTAGCTTGATCACCATGTTGCGCCCACAGAGCTCACATACGATGTCGGTAGGCTCGTCGGGTACCTTTACACGGGTGCCCTCCATAGCTTTTTCCGCCTGCTTTAAGGTTTGGTCGAAGTTGTTATAAAATTCTTTTAACGTTTCGGTCCAGTCCTGATGGCCTACTTCAATATCATCAAGGCTTTTTTCCATATTGGCGGTAAAATCTACATCTACGATGTCAGCAAACTGCTTTTCCATCAGCTCGGTGGTCACCTCACCCAGTGCGGTAGGCTTTAGAGTCTTTGCATCGCGCTCTACATAGCCTCTGAGCAGTACGGTGGAGATGGTTGGAGCGTAGGTGCTGGGGCGCCCAATTCCGTTTTCTTCTAGGGTTTTAATCAGGCTTGCCTCAGTAAACCGTGGCGGAGGCTGAGTAAAGTGCTGGTTTGGTGCGATGGAAGCAAGCTTTAGAATCATGCCCTCCTCCAACTTTGGAAGAGTTACGCCGTTTTCGTCGTTATCGTCCTTGCTCTCTTCATATACAGCGGTAAAGCCATCAAACTTCACCGTAAAACCAGTGGATTTAAAGCCATAATCCCCTACAGTGATATCAACTGAAACCGTATCCAGAAGGGCATTTGCCATCTGGCTTGCGATAAATCGCTCCCAGATCAGTTTATATAGCTTATACTGCTCAGGGCTGAGGCTTGCCTTAGCCTGTGCAGGGGTAACGTGAGGCATAGTGGGGCGGATCGCCTCGTGTCCATCCTGAGAGCTGGCTCGGGATTTAAACACTCTAGGCGAAGGTGGGAGATATTCTTTAGAAAACGCGCTCTCTATATACTCCTGTGCCTGCTGTAAAGCATCTGCCGATATACGCAGGGAGTCGGTACGCATATAGGTGATCAAGCCCACCGCACCCATGCCTGCCAGCTCGATACCCTCATACAGCTCCTGCGCTACCTTCATAGTCCGCTTCGTCTGGAAGCCAAGCTTACGCACAGCCTCCTGCTGCATGGTGGATGTAGTAAAAGGCGGAGCAGGTGAGCGGCGCTTAACGGTCTTTTTGATCGACGAAACAATATATTCCTTGCCCTCAATTGCAGCAAGGATTTCCTTTGCTTGCTCCTCATTATCGATGGTGATTTTCTTACCATTTTTGGTAATCACCTTGCTATCAAAGGCTTTCTTGCTGGTAGGTGCTAGCATTTTGGCATCGATGCTCCAATATTCTTTAGGTACAAAGACTCTAATCTGCCGCTCACGATCAACAATGATCTTGACTACCACAGATTGCACACGGCCTGCCGAAAGCCCTCTGCGGACCTTGCGCCACAAAAAGGGACTGAGCTTGTAGCCTACAATACGGTCCAGCACGCGCCTTGCCTGCTGAGCATTAACCAGATCAATGTCGATCTGCCGGGGGTTATCCATACCGTGCTGTATACCCGACTTGGTAATTTCATTAAAGGTCACACGATTGGCACCCTCTAAATCCACACCCAACAGCTGCGCGAGATGCCACGAAATCGCTTCTCCTTCGCGGTCAGGGTCAGTAGCAAGATATATTTGATCCCGCTTTTTAGCGGATTTCTTAAGTGTTTCAATTAAAGTTTCTTTGCCCTTGATGTTTTCATACTTAGGCAGGAAGTTGTTATCAATATCCACCCCCAGCTTACTCTTAGGTAGATCTCTGATATGGCCCATAGAAGCCACCACATCAAAACCGGCACCAAGATATTTCTGTATAGTTTTTGCCTTCGCCGGGGACTCAACGATTACTAAGCTCGACATCGCAATCTCCATTCCGCCACCTGCCGGGCTGCTGTTTCTATTACACTCTTATTGCAGGTGTGATACATAATATAATAAGAGCGGCCTCTACATAGGCATAAGGGCTATCGCCCTTCAAAAAATCGAACATGTAACATTTATTATAAAGCGCTGTACCTTCTGCCGGCTGTGCAGGAAATCAGCCCCACTGCCTCCATAAAAGTCAGCTCGGCCATCAGCCGATGAATGGGTATTTCAAGAGCTGTGCACAGATCATTGATATGCAGAGGATTTTGCAACAGGAGGCTGTGTATCTGCTGATGCAGTTGGTTATCCAGTGCAAGCTGCGCAGCGGTGCTGCTATGCTGCCTGGTCTCTGCTAAGCCGCCCGAAGGTATCGGCAGCTGTTCTTGCTGATTATTATATGCAAAATTATACTGGGGAAGCTCCCCTGTATATCGTGTCACCGTATCGTAGATAAACTGAGCGTCGTAAGCAACATATGCGCCGTCATTTAATAATAAATGACAGCCTTCGCTCTCTTTGTCGAAAATACTCCCCGGTACGGCAAATACATCCCGCCCTTGCTCCATAGCATGGCCGGCTGTGATCAGTGAGCCGCTTTTAGCAGCAGCCTGTACCACAATTGTACCCCGTGATAATCCGGAGATAATCCTGTTTCGTTGTAAAAAATGATGACGGTGGGGCGTCTGCCCCAGAGGATACTCGCTAACAATTACACCGTTATGCTTGATCAGCCTGCGCAGCTGAGCGTTTTGGCGGGGATAAGGGTCATCAATACCTGCGGCAACCACTGCCACAGTAGGGGCCGCGCTTTGCAGCGCTCCGGTATGACAGGCGCTGTCGATCCCTATTGCAAGACCACTCACTACAATAAGGCCAAGCTTACCAAGCTCCTCGCTGAGAAGCTTCGCTACCTCGATACCATAGCGGTTGGGGGTGCGGGTGCCGACCATACCGATCATTACATCATGCGCCAGCAGCTCCACTTTACCTGCCGCATAGAGCACAATGGGCATGGGGGTTATTTCTTTGAGCCGTGGGGGGAACCAAGGGTCCTGTGGAGTCAGCACAAAATACCCCTCTGCCAAAGTCTGCTCATAGATCAGCTGCTGCTCCTTGAGGTTGACAGCTACTACCGCTCTGCGCTCTTCATCCCGCAAGAAGCTATCCCCCATCAAACCCTCTCGGCTTTGGGTAAAGAACTCCTTGGGACTACGATAATATTGGTATGCCTCGTGGCAACGGTTGGTGCCAATCCCAAAGACCTTTGTAAAAGCCATATGATAGATTTTATCCCACATAGCAGAGCCTCTGTTTCTTGTAGATTAACGGACAATCTCCCAAGCAAAAATCGCCGCCGCAACCGCAGCATTTAAAGACTCACTCTCAGAAGTGATCGGTATAATCAATTTGCCACTACAGCAATCGATTACAGCTTGATCCAAGCCACTGCCCTCATTGCCGATCACCACACCGCAGCCTTTAAGAGATAACTCTCCTACAGGGCGACTGTCATCGTCAAGGGCAGATGCATACACACTGACCCCTTGGGCTATAAGATTGGTGATCGCTTCCTTGATATCCGGTACAGATACAACAGGCAGGCGAAATACGCCACCCATAGATGCGCGCAGCACCTTTGGGGAGTATAAGTCTGGGCAGTCTTCTGATACTATCACGCCACCCAATCCCAGCGCCTCACAGCTACGCAAAATCGTACCTAGATTACCGGGATCTTGCAAAGATGATAGGAGCATGATCCCCTTGGCGCTGTCGATGTCCTCTAGCTTTTTGGAGCTTGGGATGCTGCATAGGGCAAAAATCCCCTGAGGTGTTTTGGTGTCGGATATTTTTTTGGCGATGTCCGCACTAATAGTATAAACATTCAGGCAGCATTTGGCAATAGTATTGTATTCTTGACCCAATTTGTCGAGAGCCTCTTCGGTTAGGTATAAGCCATCGATCTCCACACCGCTTTTGGCAGCATCAAGGCAGAGTCTCTGCCCCTCAATTACAAAGCGGCCGCTTTCGCTGCGTTTATCTCGTGAAGAAACCAGCGCCGCCAGCTCTTTAATTTTTGGGTTTTCTTTTGATGTGATGTCCATAGATCCTCCCTGCCTGTAGCCAGCTATAGATTTGCAGAAAAATAAGAGCCTGTCCTATAAGTCACCAATTGGCAACCGCGCCAAAAATAAAAAGCTTATAGATACTTTATGTATGATCAGCTTTTTTATCCAATTTAGCGGCAAAAGCCAATGCGGTTTTGAATTATGCGGAAAGGTTCAAAATAAAATGTTTAAAAAACGTCCGATCTGTGACCCAGCCGGACGTTTTTTATCAATATTAAAGAGCTGCCTTAGCCTTCTCTACAATGGCTGCAAAAGCCGCTGGATCAGCAATAGCAATCTCGGAAAGCATCTTGCGGTTGAGGGTGATGTTTGCCTTCTTCAGACCATTCATAAATGTAGAATAGTTCATGCCCTGTGCACGGGTAGCAGCAGAGATACGGGAAATCCACATGGTGCGGAAGTTTCTCTTCTTCTGCTTTCTGCCTATATAAGCGTACTGGCCGGACTTCATTACAGCTTGCTTCGCTGTCTTAAAGAGCCTGCTCTTACCGCCAAAATAACCCTTCGCTAGCTTTAATACCTTTTTTCTACGCTTTCTTGTGGAAAGTGCACCTTTTACACGTGCCATATCTATTTACCTCCGTCGGATATTTGAAATTTATTTGTAAGGGATCAGCAGCTTAACTGCCTTAACGTTGGTCTTGTCAGCGTATGCAGGCATTCTCAGCTTTCTTGTACGCTTAGTGGTCTTCTTGGTAAGAATATGGCGCTTGTAAGCCTTAGCACGCTTTACCTTACCCTTTTTGGTCAGGCTAAAACGCTTTTTTGCTCCAGAATGTGTCTTTAATTTAGGCATTTTGATTTCCTCCCTAATATTACTTGCTTGGCTTTGCTGCAACAAACATCATCATACTGCGACCTTCAAGCTTGGGTAACTTTTCTACGGTACCATACTCGGCCAATGCATCAGCAAAACGCTTCATGACGGCTTCACCAATCTCGGGATGTGCCATCTCTCTTCCACGGAAGCGGATCGAAACCTTGAGCTTATCGCCACCCTTAAGAAACTTAATTGCGTGATTAAGCTTGGTGTTAAAATCGCCGATATCGATGTTAAGAGAGAGTCTGATCTCCTTAATGTCGATAATGTTTTGATTTTTCTTTGCTTCCTTCTCTCGCTTGGCTTGCTCAAACCTGTACTTGCCGTAATCCATTACACGACAAACGGGGGGTGTAGCTTGAGGAGCGATCTTGACAAGATCTAGATTGTTTTCTGTTGCGATACGCTGAGCATCTCTGGCAGTCATTATGCCAAGCTGCTCACCCTCTGCGCCGATAACTCTTACTTCCTTATCACGAATCTCCTCGTTGATCTGTAGTTCTTTGTTGCTAATGTTCAGCACCTCCAAAGCCAATTATTCAAAAAAATGAGCGTAGACCTATTCGCCCACGCTCAATAATACAACAAAATACACCGATTGCTCGGTAAATATCGCTTATTGACCGTGTGTCACTTGTGTGCACAGGTGAGAACGAATACAGTTCTACTTAGTTTTCTAATGTATTATACCAGCATCCGCTTACTTTGTCAACAACTTATTTATAAAGGCAAGCGGATCCAGCCTTATACTATTGTAACCCATTACCCTTACAAAAGCAAGTTTCATATTATTAAACCTGATCCTTAATAATATAAGGCAAAATATCCGCCAAATCATTAGTATCAACAAAGCAAACTGCCTTTTGTTTCGCTACTGGGGCAGCATTGAGCGCAAGAGAATACCCACAACCCTCAAACAACGGTATGTCGCTAGAGCCATCTCCAATTGCAATGCAGTCTTTTGGTGACAAGCCGTTATTTTTGCAATGTGTAAGTAGGCAGTCAAGCTTACCTTTGTCGCCTAGATGCTCGATGATCCTACCTGTAAACACTCCATCCACAACCTCATAATCGCTACCATAAGCTGCATCAAAGCCCCATAGATTCTTGGCTATCTCTGTAACCTGTTTAGGCCCTGCCGTAATGACAATGCAGCTCATACCACATTTTTTAAGTGCAGCAATTGTGGGTGCAATATTTTGCAGCGATTTCATGTTGTTTATAAAGCCCTCAACAAGGCCGACTACAGGCAATCCTTTTATCAGGGCTGCTTTATGATAGTCTGCTTCCACCCAATGCAAGCTCCCATCGTGCTCAAGCTTTTCAATCTCCAAGAGCTGCTCCAGCTGATCATTTAGTATACAAAGGAGCATGACCGAATGAATCCCCCGCGTAAGTGTATCATCCAAATCAAAGCATGCGAGCTTTATCATTATGTATTCCTTTCTAAAGGGTAACTCCCATGTTTTTTGCAAACTAAAACACCTGAACTTCTCGATCCATATGAAAGGAATAAAGATAAGCCCCTTCTACCTCAAGGCCAAGATCACTTTTAATCATATCCCGATAGATCACAAGCTGGCGACGATAGGCTTCAGCCAGTCGGCTTGGAGAAGAAATGCGGTCGGTTTTAAAGTCGATCAAAGTAGCCTTGTTGTCGCGGATCACGATCATATCGGCGATACCCTGCAACATGGTTGGCTCACCATCCTCTGCCAAGGTATACTCTCCTATATCCTGATTGCGGGCCGGCGAGATAAACTTATACTCTCGAAGCAATTTATGAGCCGAGCGGATAGTTTGCCACAAATTGCTCTCAAAAAACCGCTCGATCTTCTCTAGATCCACCGCTCTTACCTGTCTGGGGGTCAATATCCCCATTTCTCCCATACGGGTAAGCTCTGCCGCAGGGTCGGCAGCAGCCTGATCAAGCCTACAAAACTGCATATACAGATGCACTGCACTACCCCGCTCAGCAGGGCTTAATTCCTCGTTTAAAACAAACTTAGGAGTCTGGGTAAACATCCTGCGCTGCCCATGATCCTTCGCAAGCTCCGATACCGATAGCTTGGTGGGCGCAGTGGTCGCCTTTGGGTAAGGGTATGCAAAGCTGCACTGAGCAGTAATCTGTGCCAGCAGAGCCTCATCTATCTTTTGTGGCTCTCTTTGCGTTTCCAGTGCTTCCTCGCCCTTTTGTACTGGTGGCATGCGCTTGGCAAAGATCACCTTCATATGAGGGTCGGTATAATCCCACCCCTGCATCAAAGATTGTGCCACGCCAGGCATATGTAAAATGCAAGACATGATCCACTCTATATAGCTGCTTTGATCCCTCACGGTATAGGCAGGCAGCCGCCCCTGATCGATATCGCACCACAGCCTAGGCACAAACTCTGTAGGCTTATTGATCGAAGCGGTGACAATCATCTTTTCTTTGGCTCGGGTGAGGGCTACATACAAGAGTCGCATCTCCTCCGAAAGAAGCTGGGTGGTGTTTTTGATCCGTGCCGCCACCAGAGGCAAGGTGGGGAACTGCTTTTTGAGCAGTGGGTCACGCCGCACACATGCAAAGCCCATATCGCTATCTAGCATGGTGTTAGAGATCAGGTCGGTTTTATTAAAACGCCCTGCAGCATTTGCCAGAATCACCACGGGGAACTCCAAGCCCTTTGATTTATGGATGCTCATAATCGTCACTGCATTGGCACTCCCCGACACCACAGCTGGCTCCAGATCCTTCCCACGCACCCGCATATTCTCAAAGGTCTTGATCACACCAGATAAGCCTCTGACTCCACGTTTTTCAAACCCTTCGATATACTCGGCAAATAGCATCAGGTTTGCATAGCGCTGCTCGCCACCCTGCATTGCTCTAACTCGCAGATCAAATAAAGTGTCTTGATAGATTGTGGCGATTAGCTGTGTAACCGATTTTGAAGAGGCAAGCTGCCGAAACCTTGTCAGTGCAGCAGCAAACTGCACAGTCTTTGCGGAGGTATCATACCTTATCGAATTGTAAAAGGCCCCTCGGCGGCGCAACAAGCGTATTGCAGCCAGCTCCTCTGCCGTAAACCCAAAGATTGGTGAAAGCATGGCTCCTGCCAATTCTACATCCAAGAGGGGGTTATCGATGGCCTTTAGGAGGTTGAGCATCGCTCTGATCTCTAAGGTAGTAAGGAACTCTCCGCCTACATCGATAGCACTCTGTACCCCCACCCCCGCAAAGGCCTTGCGATAATACTCAATCACACTCTTGGGGGAGCGCAGCAGGATGCAGATATCCCCCGGCTCGATGGGGCGCAATCCCTGTGGAGAGTTGACCTTCATCCTTTGATGCAGCATGTTGCTGACCAAAGTTGCCACATAGGCTGCCTCCTGCTCATGAGACACCATATCCCCTTCCAAGTCCTTTTTATCAAGGAGGTGAAGCTCCCAGCCACAATCCTTGGAGGAGGGGAACTCTGCGGCAGAGTTTACATAATCCTCAGGGGTGTAATCGATGCCACCAATCCGCCTGCTCATGATCATGGTAAAGATCAGGTTAATGGGCTCTGTTACCTCCCGACGGCTGCGGAAGTTATCCCGCAGGATGATTTTTGCGGGGTAACTTGTGCCATTATATGGCGAGTAGCTATCTAGCTTATCGATAAAAAGCTGGGGCATTGCCTGGCGAAACCCATAGATGCTCTGCTTGACATCTCCTACGTAAAATAAATTGCTACCATTAGAAATCGCCTTAAAGATCATCTCCTGCACCATATTGATGTCCTGACATTCATCTACCATGATCTCATCAAACTGGGCAGCGAGCTCCTTTGCAATAGTAGTGGGGTAATACTGCTCTGTGCCCTGCCTACAGCCTACCAGCAGCTCCAAGCTTAGCTGCTCCAGGTCACTATAATCAAGGATGGCAAGCTCACGCTTCCGAAGGGTAACTCGCTGATCAAACTCCAGCACCAGATCAAAGAGCTCGGTTACCTTTGGTAGCAGATCTGCAATGTCCTCCTGAAACTCCTCTTGAGTACATACCATTAAGGAATCTCGGATCTTGGCGACTAGCTCCTTGATGCGATCTCTGATTTCTTTGGCATGCTCCTTGCTCGCTTCGTCACTTACCTTCTTTCTGCCAAGGCTTACATGGCTAAAGCTCTTCGCACGCAGCGCAGCGCCATCCCAATCCCCTTTTTTGAGGCTTATTGATAGTAACTCGAGGAAAACCCTATCTCCCATAAAAGCTGGCTTATAAGAGGCTTCCAGCGCCTCATCGCTGCTAATCACCTGTAAGCCTTGCTCTACCAAAGCAAGCCCATACTGCACCGCCTCCCAAATATAGGCGATCACCTCTTGCCCCCATATGCTCTCACCGATGGGCTGAGGCCGGTAAAGTGCCAGCCGCTGCTCTGCCCACTGGCGATAAAAAGGCAAGGAGCGTAGAAACTCATAAGTCTCTAATACTGTGCGCGAAAGATTGCTATCGTTCTTCCCGCTGCTTAGCAGCTCCACCAATTGCAGGTAGATAGGTGATCTACTGCTATAACGCTCCTCAAGGAGCTCTGCAAGAGTATCTTCCAGCAGCTCCTCGATTTCCACCGTTTCCCCCACTCGGAAGTTTGGGGAAACCCCTGCCAACTGGAAGTTTTGGCGGATCAGCTCAAGGCAAAAGGAATGGATGGTGGAGATTTGCGCTCGCTCCACCAGCTGCCTCTGGCGTCGGGGAGCAGGGTCCGAGGGATATTGCTCGATTGCTTCATTGAGCTTCGTAATGATCCTATGGCGCATCTCCTTGGCTGCTGCCTTGGAGAAAGTTGCCACCAACAATCTGTCGGCATCGATGGGCTGCTCACGATCTAGCATCCGCTCCACCGCCCGCTGAGAGAGCACCGCAGTCTTGCCGCTACCAGCCGCAGCTGAGATCAGCAGGGTGCCCCCTCTGGCTGAGATTGCATCCTGCTGAGGGATTGTCCAGCGTATCTTATTGCTCATCCTGCTCCACCTCCTCTGCTCCCTCTATATCCAGCACCTTGCTGATGCTCACATCTACCTGATGGCGGATGGCATCCCCCTCTTCAAAGCCGCAGATGTCAAAATACACGCAATATCCGCAGGGTGACTGAGTAGCCGATACCGTAGGCATCGCCTCTGCCCTGCCTTTGATGATCTCCTCCGCCATGGTCTTGATCTGCTCCTCCACCTTGCCACAAAGCCTGCCCAGATGCTCCAGCGCCATGAAGCTGCCTGCCGAGCGAGCAGTGCGCTGTGGGATGAAGATCCCGCTGGCGTTTACATCCATCGCTTCAATCACCTGTGGGTCATCGAGGATCAAACCATTCATACGATAATGCTTGTCCTTCTGCCGCTTTAGCTTATCCATCGTGTCATTGCGCTCCACGCTGTGGTATTTCGCAAGATTTGGCATATACAGCACTCCGGCGGGCAGTGTATCCTCCAGCTCTCCCCTGCCACCCTTCCAGATGGCAAAGAGATAAATCAACATCTGCATATTTAGCCCATAAAATACGTCGCTGAGCTTAAACTTCTTCCCGCCAGATTTATAATCCACAACTCTCACATACTTCTCACCCTTGATCTCGGCTATATCCACACGGTCGACAGTCCCTACCACCGTAATGCTCATACCATCCACCGTGTCCACTGTAATAGGCACTGCATCGCCGCTGCCATCAATAGGCATCTCAAAATATGCGGGCTCAAAGCTACTCTGGGCAAATTCTTCACCCAGTCTGCGCAGCAGCTCATATATGCTATCGCTAAGGCGCATAAACAAGTACTGGTTTCGTTTAGATAGGCTGTCAGCGTCCTCCAGCCTGCCTTGCAGATACTCACGTATGACATTGTCAATTGCCGCTCTCAGCTCCTCTTCAGGCACCTCTAGCAAGCCTTTGCTGCCATAAGCCTTTACGATCCGCTCTAGCGCCATATGCACCACCGAGCCACTCTGGAGAGGGTTTAGCTCCGCCTTTTGGCGGGGGCGTAGCCGTAGACCGTCACTAACAAAGTAAGAGAAGGGGCAACTGTTGAAGCGATCAATCTTTGTAGGAGAAACCCGCAGCTCCGCTCCATATAGCCTTCGGGTGAGGGATTGATCGCTGATGATATATTTGGGCTTTGCACGGCTGTGCTCTAGCAGCTCTGGGATGCTCTGATCCCCCTGCTGTGTAAAATACGCTTTTAGCGTATCGGTAAGCACTCCTGCCTCCCCAAAAGCACAGGCTAGTTGGTAGGCGGCAGTTGCGGGGTTGATCACCCGACCTAAAATGTTGCCATCCATGTCCCCCCCGCAGCCAAAGACCTCAAAGGGCGTGGAGTATAGCACCGAGGGAGGCAAGCCCTGATCCCCCGTGCGGTTTTTGGGGTAGCTAAAAAATACATATTCACTGGCGCAGGCTACCGCCTGATAGCAAAACATCCGCTCCTTGGCAGAGAGCTCATCGCTGTCACCATAGAGCTCTACTCCCTGTTGCTCCATGCGCCGTCGGTCGGCATCGCTAAATAAGCCCCCAGCAGAAGCAAGCAGCGGGTATTCCCCCTCTACCGCCCCGATGATAAACACTGCTTTGGTATCGATGGTGCGTATGCGGTCTGCTGTGCCGATCTGCACCTGATCAAGGGTGTGGGGTACAGCTGTCAGCTCCAGCGTGCTAAAGCTGAGCTCTAACAGCTCCAGAAGCTTACGCTTGCTGATCTTTACTCCACCCAGAAGCTCGGCAAAAAGATCCAACACTTCACAGATCTGCCCCCAGAGCATCGACTGCTCCTCCAAAAACACCTTAGCCTCTATAGCAGTCATTGCATTGGTGCTTACCAGATAACCTGCGTAGGCAAGCAGGTTCTCCTTGGCGGCAGATAGACGAAAACGCTTTTTCTTGCCCCTATCCAATATACCTTTGATCGAAATCAAGCGCAGCTCCTGAGGCCGCTGTGATGGTGACCTGCCCTTGATGTGATAGCATTTCTTCTTGCCCCGCTCCCGGGCAAAGACCTCACGATGACTCTCTGTAGAAGGGCTAAAAAGCTGATATAAGGCTGTCGCAAAGCTCTTGCCATCCCAGATGCTATCTTTATCTAAGAATGGCTTTAACAGCTCCATGATATGTATTCGGCAGCTTTCAATCGCCGCAAGCCGATCCCTTGTCCTGTCATCCATCCCCTCTACCAAGCCGTCGGGATGATTGACAAAGGGCTGCTTCCAGCCCTGCCCACGCACCGACCAGATGTAGCAGTAATTCTCCACCTCAGCGATCAAACGGGGTGACAGCCGCAGCATCGGCGACTTCATAAACTCCAGCATCAGCTCGGTATCACAGCCACGAGCGCCGATTTCTGCCGCAAGCAGTAGCCACTTGACCACTACCTGTGAGCGCACAACACGTGGGGAGTCAAGATAATAGCAGATGCCATATTTATCAAAAATCCGCTCAATGGCGGCAGAATAGCGATCAAGGCTTCGGGGGATCACCGCAATATCCTTATAGCGGCATTTCCCTGCCCGTATCAACTGACTGATTTTAGAGCAGACCCACTCCAGCTCATCGTAGCAGCTCTGAGCAGCATAAAATTGCACCTGCTCGCCCTGTGCTGATGGTTCATTCCTTTGCCCGCAAAGCAGCTCCTCTAGCTGCCTGATCTGAGGTGATGTAGGGCGCTTGGGAGCACCCAGTACCTCTGTGCTGCCAATAGCTACCGAAGAAGCCGCTGCCAGGCGGGTCAAGCGATCATGAGTAGCCATCGCAGTCGCAAAAGTTTCGTTGCTTTGATCCTCCCAATCACAGCAGAGAGTAAAATATACGTCAGCTGCGCCTACAAGCATTGTTTCGATGATACGGTATTGCAGTGCTGAGAAGCCGCTAAAACCGTCAAACAGCACCGTAACCCCGTCGAAATACGCACTGCCTTTTAGCTTCTCGCCAGCAATCTCCAAAATATCACTGGGGTCCACATGGCTTTGGGCTAGGATCGCACGATATGTATCAAAAATGAGGGAAAGCTCAAAGCTCTTTTCTTTTAACAAGCCCTCACCCAGCTCAAAAGAAAAATTTGACAGCTGCTCTGGGCTGACTCCGGCATTACGGCACTCCTCATAGGTCTGGAGTAGGGCACTGATAAAGCCATGCCCTTGATAATTGCGCTTGTAGATGCTAAGCTCGTCCTTGATCTCCTCCAGTGCAATATTCATCATCAGATAGCTGCCTGTCGGAGTGATCAGCTCCTTTTTTGGACCACCAAGGGTATTAAAGCACAGCTGTGAAAGCCTTGTAAAATTCAGCACTTCTACATAGGCATCATCAATCTGATCGCTTAACGATATGATTTTTTCATATTCAAAAGAAGCCTGCTCAGGCGTCATCAAAATGCATTTTTTTTGTTGCTTGGATAAAGCTGATAGTTTATCCAGCAGATTGGAGGTTTTACCGCTGCCAGCGCGCCCTAAAATAAAATGTAACATCCCGACCTCCTTATCGCCAATCAAGAACTTTATAAGCCTTATTGTAGCATATATTTGCGTCAAAATAAAAGACCCGCCCTCATCTCTGAGAGCGGGTTTCTATACTTTATGCTTTATTTTTTAGTTTCAGCCTTAGCCTATCAGAAATCATTGCAATAAACTCTGAGTTTGTGGGCTTGCCTTTGCCATTGTGGATGGTATAACC
Organism: Oscillospiraceae bacterium; assembly: GCA_032059445.1. Lineage (GTDB taxonomy): Bacteria > Bacillota > Clostridia > Oscillospirales > Ruminococcaceae > DAMCAP01. The sequence continues at coordinate 27,378 of DAMCAP010000009.1, read as the reverse complement.
AAAATAAGAGTTTAACACATCTACATCTCCACGATCCCATGCAACTTCGATCGCATGACGAATCGCTCTCTCTACACGAGATGAGGTGGTCGAATATCGCTTTGCAACAGTTGGGTATAGCTGCTTAGTTACGGAATTGATGATTTCGGGATCCTGCACAGAGAGCATGATGGATTCTCTCAAATAGTGATAGCCCTTAATGTGTGCTGGTACTCCGATTTGATGAATGATCTCAGTAATCATCATTTCCAGATCATCACTTTTGGATGAATTTATAATTGGTGTAAGTGCAAGCTGGGAACCTTTTTTGAGAGACACAACCTGTACAATCCGCTCTACCAATAATTCCACATCAAAGGGCCTTAGGAAATAATAGGTTGCGCCATTTGCAAGTAGCTCTCTTTCTAGATCAGAGTTGTCAAAGGTAGACATCAACATAAACAAGGGCATCGGGGTGATTCCAAGACTTTTAACTGCCTTCATAACGCCGATCGCATCGAGCCTAGGCATAAATACATCCATCAGCACGACGGAGGGGTGATTCTCTGCAATCAGCTCTACTACTTTATTGCCGTCCTTTGGAGAAGTAAACGTATCAAAACCAAAGGAACGTAATCTGCCTGCACATTGAGCGCAGAACTCCTTGTTGTCTTCTACAATCAATACTTTGTGTTTGATGCTCATAGCAAATCCTCAAAACCTTTCTTCCTTTTCTTGACACTATATTACCATATATTGGGATATATTGCAAGCGTTTTACAGAAATTTTCGCAATATTTATTTACAAAAATTGGGTTTATGATTCGTCACTATTTAATAATACCACATCAAAACACAAATTGCTACAGCACCATGCTCCTTTAAGATGCTTTTTTTAGGGAATACGCTACTTCTTTTGCACTTTTCTCCATGTTTTCGGCAAATATACCATAACCACGGGTAGGATCATTGACAAATACATGCGTAACTGCTCCTACCAATTTGTTATTTTGCAGTATTGGTGATCCACTCATACCCTGTACGATACCTCCGGTTTTTTCCAGAAGTCTGGGATCTGTAATTCGGATTACCATATTTTTGGTAGGGTTTAGGTCGCCATCCGCTACCTTTTCAATACAAATGCTATAGCACTCAGGGGTAGCTCCTTCCAGTGTTGTATAGATAAATGCTGGACCTTCCTTTACCTCCTGCCGCATAGCCAATGGTACAGGCTGCCCTTGTACAGGAGGGAAGCTGGCATGACCATATACACCTGTATTGTTGTTTAAGAGCAGTCTTCCAACCTTACGGGTACCGGTAAACATACCCTTAAGCTCTCCTGGTAGACCGCTAGCACCACGCTTTACACCAGTGATGGTAACATCCACTGCTTCGCCACTGGCAAGAGGCATGACGTCACCGGTATCCACATCACAGATAGCATGACCAAGACCTGCAAAAATCTGTGTCTCGGGGTTGTAATACGTCATAGTGCCTATGCCTGCTGAGCTATCACGTACCCACATACCCGCTTTGTAACCGCTGTCTACAGAGACCAGAATCGGCGTCATAGTGGTTTTTAAAACTTCTTCTTTGCGCTTATATACCACATCTACCGACCGACCTTTACAGGCAGAAACCACGCGGGCTACGTCTTCATTCATCGCCATCTTCTCTCCGTTTAACGAGAGAATGATATCTCCCACCTTAAGCCCGGCAGACTTGGCGGGGTTTACCATTTTTCCCGACTGGTCGATGTCACTCATTCCCACAATCATCACACCATCGGTAAACATCTTAATTCCAAAAGGCCTGCCGCCGACAATCACCATGTCACGCTCTACGACCTGCACACTGACCTGCTTAATCGCTACACTCATTGGCAGGCTAAGCTTCATGTTATAGCTATTTCCTGCTTTTGAATAAAGCTCTTTTGGTAGGCTGTCCGCAAGCCCAGTAGCAGAAATATTATACCTGCCGTTTATGCTAAAGCTCTCACCCTCTACCACATAATACTTGTCCGGCAATACGACTTGTAGGTATACAGCAAAAGCTACTACACCCACAAGTGCCAGACTAAGCACTCCGGCAAAGGTACGGTAAAATCTTCCCATTGCATCAAGCCTTTCTACAGTTTTTCGGCAGATTGCTCTGCCTTGCTTTAAGTTTTGCTTAAAGACAATGGTTTATACCAGTCTTTCGTTAGCAAGCACCTTGGCTAATCTATCTATCTCTGCCTCATAAATTACTGGATAACCTCTATCTTCCACCCTAGTTATCCAATTCTCTGCAAGAGTGTAATTTAATTGGGGATTTATCTTTCTCTATCTAATTACTTCGCCCAATCATCCTCACTAAAAAGTCCGATCGGGAAGTTTTAGGTCATTTGCTCCTTTGTCGCCCACAGTACCTTGCATGGTTAAAGAAAACTTTTCCTTTATCGACTTATCTTCTAGCTTTGTATCTCCACCAGAGATGTTAATACTTCCTCCATCACAGCTTAAGCTCACAATAAAGCTTAACTTACCATCATTCATTACCGGTACGAGCTTTACTTTGCTTTTTTTAATAACTCCGGATAAAAGATCAAACTTATTACCAACCATCCGCATATCCATCTGGCGAGGCTTATCTTTGATATTTAATACTGCCTCTGTCAGTGGTGGGTCTAAAAGAGCAAAAAGGGTATTTTGATAAAATACGCCGCTACCGGCAATCTCCAGCGTCATATCTGAGTCTCTTTGGAGATGAGCCACTACATACGAAACCATACTGCCGCCGCTTTTTGCTTCTGCTGCTTTAAGAGTCGATGCTACACGACTTTGTGGAGTCAACTGTTTGCGCATCCCCTCAAGGAGCCGCATTTCCACTTTGCTAGCATCAATTCCCTTCGCATTTTGTTCGCCTTTTACCAATCGTTCTGCAGATGGTTCGGCTACGGTTACCAAAGTGTTTGGGTCAATCTGTACTTTAGCGCCCAGATCCAATACACTTCCATCAGCACTCTGCACAGCTGCCTGCTTACCAATGACTACTACTTTCAGGGTTTCCCAGATCAGCTTATTGCCATATTTAAGCTCTGCTGTCTTTAGTGCAGCGGCTACTGTCTGACCATTTCCTTGATAGTAATTGGGCTTTTGCAGATGGGTATTACTATGATTTACAAGCTGTAAGGTAACCTGATACTCCTTATTATGATAATCAATCCCTATCATGCTTACTTTCCCTACAGGCGTTTCCTCTGCTTGCTTGCAAGATGTAAATATCGATAGTGTCAGCAGTGTTATCAACAATACATATATGAATCTACCTATTCGATAAAATAATCCTTTATAAAAAGCCTTTTGACCTAACACACCTAGCCCGATAAGCTCCCTCCTCTCATTATGGATTAATAAAGCTACCAAAGCTGCACACAATATCATAAGACATTTAAAAGAAATTTGTTTCAAAAATTCTTGATTACCTGCGTCACATATAAACTACTTAATATAGTTTTCCCTAGCAAGAAACTTATAAACATTTTATTTTATGCCAATCCTATTAGCAAGGTTAAGCAGTATCATACCTTATATCAACTATTGTTTGATACCGTATTTTTGATAAAACATACCCTTTTGGTAATACTAAAATATATCTTCACAGGTATATCTAGGGAGGGTCTTTTTTTGTTTGCTGTATTTTTTCGTACTTTTCTATTGTATATACTGGTAATATTTTGCCTGCGCTTTATGGGGAAGCGCCAAATCGGTGAGTTGCAACCCTCAGAGCTGGTAACAACCATCGTAATCTCCAATATAGCTGCGATACCGATCGAAAACCTGGGTTCACCACTCATCAACGGCGTCGTACCGATCATTATGCTTGCTTGCTTTGAGGTAATTTTGTCTGCAATCAATCTCAAAAGCAAGTTCTTTCGCCGTATTATTTCTGGCACGCCTATGATGGTCATACGCAATGGTACCGTTGATCAGCAAGCTCTGCGGGATATTCGCTTTTCTATCGATGATCTGATGGAGCAGCTGCGGGGATCGGGTTACTTTAACCTCGACGAAATCGCTTATGCAATTGTAGAGACCAACGGTCAAGTCTCGGTATATAACAAATTTGATAGCCGACCTGTTACCTGCGGGGATCTGGGAATTAAGGCACCCAAAATAGATGGTTTGCCTGTGGTCATTATCAGCGATGGCATTATCGAAAAGCGAGCACTTGCTTTTTGTAATGTAGACCAAAAATGGCTGGATTATATCCTAAAAAAAGAAGATAAAAGTGCAAAAGATATTTTTATTATGACTTGTGATATCTCGAGGGAGTATATAATTATCCCAAAAGAGCAAAAGAAAAGCAGCTAGTCACTGCCTGATCATACTACTGTTTGAAATAAGATGAGGTTGCTATGAGAAGAGTATGGATATCCGTCTTTGCACTATCTGCAATTTTTTTATGGTCCTTATATTACGTCAATCATCAGCAAAAAAACACTACTGAAATCATTGCACATCTCCAAGAAATTACCGAAGAACCCATCGAGCAAGATAAAGAGCAAACGCAGGAAAAAATCAAACATATCATTGATATCTGGGATGATAATCTGGAAGGCTGGATTTTACTCTTTGGCAAGGATAAGGTGGAAGCGGTTACTATTTCGCTGCACAAGCTTCCCTTAATGTATGGTCTTGAGATGTATGATGAGTATGTATTAGAGGTTAAAGAGGTAGTTGTCCACATACAAAACATGTGGGCATATCAATGGATAAACCTTCGCGGTATTTACTAAATTGCAAATTAAAACAGGGCAGGTAACATCCTGACCTGTTTTATTAATATAAATAACTGTGTGGTGATTCCAGACAATATAAAGGGATGATCGGATGTCATGATTCCCCGCTGTCAAATCAATAAGCTCAAGTCTGGTACAACTTACATCGTTATTGTGGTAATATCAGCCCTCAGATTAGCATCAACCCGGAGGATGCTTCTATCGTTTTGCCAGCGCCACCAGCTGTTGTGCCACGAAGTCAATGAACGGTAATCGCTTGTAAACTCGTGAAATGGCAACAATTTGTATAGGTCTTCCCCAGTTGAACCCCCTTCAAAATCAATGGACGAATTTTCCATCCATTTCTGCAAACTACTTATAAATAGAAAAAAACATCCTTTTCAGGATGTTATTTTACTATGCCGGATGCATATCTATCATACAAGCAGCATAACTGCCATCAGCGGTAACGCTTAACATGAGATTTTAGTCTCTGCTCTCTAATATTTTTTTAAGCTCTTCCATAAAAGAATTAATATCCTTAAATTGCCTGTACACCGAAGCAAAGCGTACATAAGCTGCTTCATCTATATCTTTGAGCTTTTCCATAGCAAGCTCCCCGATTTTGCTTGTAGGCACTTCCCGCTCTAAGGAGTTTAGCAGGATGCCCTCAATCTCTCTAGCAGCTTTCTCCAGCTGTTCAATCGATACCTGGCGTTTCTCGCAGGATTTGAGGAGACTGGTCAACAGCTTATTGGTGGCAAAAGGCTCACGTGAGCCGTCTTTTTTAATTACCATCAGAGGTGTCGTTTCAATAATCTCATATGTAGTAAATCTCTTTAGACAGTTGGTACATTCTCTTCGCCTACGGATTTTTTCCGACTCATCAGACGGTCTTGAGTCCAGCACTCTGCTTTCGATGTAACCGCAGTATGGACATTTCATGGGCTTACCTCCCTACAAAAAACGATCCCAATCTTTATCCATCATAGCATTATATCATACATTAATCAATACCTAAACAGAGATTAGATCACAGACGACCTCTTTAAAATGCAGGACGGAAACTTGGTGCTTCACAAGCAGATTACAAATATCAAGGGCGTGCTTTGCATCTAGCGTTATATCCTCGATTGTCTCTAGGATGCATCTGCCGCCCAAGCAAGCTGTAATACCATAGGATATGTACTCTCCAACAACTTCCTCAGACTTGCGCATGCAGCATACAAAATATGTTGGGAACTCCATTTGTAAAACGTCAACTTCTTTGCACATTGTATTTCCTCCTTTTTATTATTGCCACAATTATATCATTTTCTGTACACTATTACTAACATAGAAATTCGACGGCATTCGACAGTATACGCTAAGCATTTTTCAACATACCGACTATAACTCAAATATGCTGTCGAATTATGTAGCCTATTCCCACCTTTCATATGCCTTTTATGGCATTATTAAGTATTTTGCTAATGAAAATTCGTGAATTATATGTAATCCAAATGTACAGATATCAAATTAAAAAGACGAAAAATAGCAAATTATTAACATTATTATCAAGGAGTTTTAAACTTTTAAACATCAAAAAAAGGCGGATACTCCAAAAACAGGAGATCCGCCCAATTATTATAGTTTATGCTGCACCATGATGTTTCTTTTTGTCTTCCCAAACCACAAACAGTGGAGAGGCAATACACAAAGAAGAGTATACACCCGAGATCATACCCAGGATCATAGGGAAGGAGAAAGACAAAATAGAGTTAACATTGTAGATATAAGCAATAATCGATACTATAATCATAGTGGATACTGTGGTCAAAGTTGTATAAATCGTGCGCACCAGCGACTGATTTAAGCTCTTATTCATCAGCTCGGCACCGCTTAGCTTATTGCCATACAAGCGCTTATTCTCACGTACACGGTCAAATATTACGATGGTATCATTTAGCGAGTAACCTAGGATCGTTAAGACGACAGCAATAAAGTTATCGTTAAGAGGGATACCAAAAATAATAAACACGCTAAATACAATCAACACGTCGTGAAGCAGAGCGATTACCGCAGTAACACCTGCACTCCAACCACCGACTAAGCGGAATCTTACGGAGATATACAGTACCATCAGCAAAGAGGCAAATAGCACCGCAACAAGGCATTTATAGAGGAACTCCTTACCGATTATGGGGTCAACAACGTTGATCGAAACGGTATTGATCTCATTGGCTGCATATTTTTCCTCGAGGGTCTTGGTTAGCTCCAGCTGCTTTTCCGCAGGGATGCCTTTTTCGGCAGCCATGTTGACTACAAAGCTTTTACTTCCCGTAGTTACATCGGTAGTTTCCTGGATTGAAACCTGCTCACCCAGCACAGCCTCTACATCAGCCTTAAAGGCATCCTTATTGATGTCACCGGTATACGAGTAGGTCAGGATAGCTCCGCCCTTAAACTGGATGTCAAGCTTGACGCCAAACACCAAGCCAAAAATAAGCGCAAAAACAATTAGTGCAATGGATATGGTGAAAAATAACTTCCGGCGACCGTAAAAATCAAACTCTCTCATTATTTTGCACCTCCATATAGAACGGGATTGCGAAAGGCCTCATAGCGGGATATGGATTTGATCATCAACTTAGAGGCAAGTACGCCCATAACCATGTTGAGCAGCACGCCTACTAGCAAGGTATAGCCAAAGGAATAAATGGAGCCAGCAGTGGTAGGGCCAAACATAAAGAATACAGGTGTAAGCAGCTTGGCAAAAGTGCTGTTTGGAGGGCCAAAAGCACCCATTAGGATTATGGCTACAATGATTACAGTGACGTTACCGTCTAAGATTGCGCTAAAAGCTCTCTTAAATCCGGAGTTGATGGCACCATCAAGAGTCTTGCCTGCGCGGAGCTCTTCCTTGATACGCTCAGCTGTAATGATATTTGCGTCGACGCCAAATCCGATTGCCAGTATAATACCTGCAATACCGGGCAGCGTCAAAGTAAAGGATGGGAACACCCCAAAGAAGCCTGTGATCGAGGTGATCATCAGGATGATCTGACCAAATAATGCAATCGCTGCAACTGCTCCTGGTACTCTATAGATAGAAATCATAAACAGCGCAATCAGTGCAAAAGCGATTGTACCTGCCATGACCATTGCATCCTTTGCATCGAGTCCGAGGATGGGCGAAATAGAGTTAAAGTTCTGGGTCATCAGTTTAAAAGGCAGCGCACCGGCATTGATTTTGTTGGCAAGAGCAATCGCCTCTTCGGCAGTAAAGTTACCGGTGATGATGGCTTGTCCGCCAGTGATTTCTTTTTCTACAGCTGGGGCAGAAATCAAAGTTTCATCCATCCAGATAGAGATCACGTTTTGACCCTGTGGGAAGGCAGCTACCTTCTTAGTGCCCTCAGCAAACTTCTTTGCGCCATCGTCACTAAGCTTCAGGCTGACTGCAAAGACCTGCTGGCCTGTTTTTTGATCTTGGGTCTGGGTGGCGGTAGCCGATACTATGTCTTTACCCTCGATCACAACATTTTTTTGTGTTTCTCCGGTAGGCTTGCCCTGTGCATCCCGCTCTACCTTTTCTCTAAAGGTCAGGCTTGCGGTTTCACCAAGCTCTGCAATCGCCTGCTCGGGGTTAAAATCGGTTTCATTGGCCTTCCAGGGGAAGCGCACGATGATACGGTCGTTGTCGAAGTCGGTGTAGACTTCGCTGTCGGTAATATTGAGAGATACCAGCCTTACCTTAATGATAGATTCAGCCGAAGCCATCTCTTCATTGGTGGCGTTATATCCTTCAGGAGGCGAGAAAGTTACATCCACTCCGCCTCTGATATCAATACCCCAGCGGATATCATCCACACTTTTAATAATTTTGGTTGTGATATCCCCGTAAGTGGTCGTCACACCAGCTACAGTGAGGTAACTCATTGTAGCGATCAGCAGCACAATGATCCATATCACTGACTTTCCTGATTTTTTCATTTATTTGCCTCCACATCAGTATATGTCCGCCCTATCTTAAAACAGAGCGGATAGAATATATTATAGAAGAATTGGCGCAAAAAGTCAAATATTTTGTTAAAAACCGCTTATACTTTTAGCTCCGCTTTTTCTCCTAAGAGATTCTTGTTTTTTTCTAGTACAGGGCGTACAAGGTTATTGATAAAATGCTCTACCTGCTGCGGCGCCATACCGATAAAGTTTGCCGGTAAGAGGATGGATGTCAGCTCTTCGATACTTAGATTAAAGGCAGTATCCTTAACGATACGGGCAAGCAGATCGTTTTCACCGCCCTCCTCCTTTACCACTCTCGCCGCTGCAATGGAATGCTCACGCAGCCTCTCATGGAGCTCCTGGCGGTCACCGCCTTTTTTGACAGCGCTCATCATGATATTTTCAGTGGCCATAAAGGGCAGCTCTTTCATCACTCGCTGCTCGATCACCTTTGGGTATACCACCAGACCGTCACAGACGTTTAACATGATACCAAGAATTGCATCCACCGCCAAAAATGCTTCGCTAACCGCAATACGCTTGTTGGCAGAGTCGTCAAGGGTCCTCTCAAACCACTGGGTAGCGGTGGTCAAGGCAGGGTTTAGACTATCGACAATCACATAGCGAGAGAGGGCGGTAATCCGCTCACTGCGCATGGGGTTTCTCTTATAGGGCATTGCAGAAGAACCGATTTGATTCTTCTCAAAGGGCTCCTCCATCTCCTTGAAGTTCTGCAAAATACGCAGGTCATTGGAGAATTTTGATGCCGACTGGGCAATACCAGACAGTGTGGAGAGCACCTGTGCATCTACCTTACGAGAGTATGTCTGCCCCGATACAGGTACTACCCCATCGAAGGACATCTCCTTTGCGATAGACTCCTCTACACGGGCAATTTTCGCCTCATCCCCACCAAAAAGCTCCACAAAGCTGGCCTGTGTACCTGTAGTACCCTTGGAGCCCAGTAGCTTTAAGGAGCCGATACGGTAGTCTACTTCCTCTAGATCCATCATTAGCTCATTGATCCACAGGGTTGCGCGCTTACCCACAGTAGTCAGCTGAGCAGGCTGCAGATGGGTATATGCCAGGGCAGGCATGGTGCGGTACTTCATTGCAAAATCTGACAGCAGTGCGATAATACTCAGCAGCTTACGGCGCACCAAGATCAGGGCATCGCGCATAATGATAATGTCGGTATTATCCCCAACGTAGCAGCTGGTGGCACCCAGATGGATGATCCCCTTCGCATTGGGGCACTGTACCCCATAAGCATACACATGACTCATAACGTCATGACGTACAAGCTTCTCTCGCTCCTCCGCCACTGCATGATTGATGTCATCCTTATAGCGCTCCAGCTCGGCGATCTGCTGGTCACTTATATTAAGCCCTTCCGCTTTTTCTGCCTTAGCCAAGGCGATCCACAGTCTTCTCCAGGTGCGAAACTTCTTATCCGCAGAGAAAAGATACTGCATTTCATCACTTGTATATCGGGTAGAAAATGGGCTCAGATACTTTTCGTACATAGTATGCCTCCAAATCAATGTTATATTGGGTAGCAACAAGCTCTCTGACCATTCTACTATATTTTCACCTAGAGGGCAACAAAAAAATGCAGCTTATCCCCTATTTACTTGCTGTTTAGATAAAAAAGCTGTGGTACTGGTAGCACCACAGCTATTACTCTTACTTTTCGTAGAGTCTGGTCTTATATTGATAAGGGGTCTCGGTGATATGGGGTGTGCCCAGCCTGCGCATCATCATCTCATAAGCGGTCTGAGCATCTAAGAGGATCTGCTCCTCGTTGGTCTGAGTCAGCTCTCTGCCCTCCATTGCCACCTGACCGTCGATGATCACTAGGCTGACATCCTGACCCATGGCGTGATATACCACACGCTCGATTGGCATATCGCCAAAGGGCTCCAAATGAGGCTGACGGACGTTGATCCGAATAATATCTGCCTTTTTGCCCACCTCAAGGGAACCGACTTCTTGATCCATACCAATGGCTTTTGCCGCCTTGATGGTACACAGCTCAAGCACTGTGCCACAGGGCAATAGCTTAGTATCATGAAAGTGTCCTCTATGTAAAATCTGAAACAGCTTCATATCTCTAAAGAGGTCAAAGCTTCTATCAGGCGCAGTGCCATCAGCAACAATGGCAAGATTAATCCCCATCTCCAGCATCTCAAAGGCAGGGCAACGCAGCCGTACCATTGAGTGGGTAGCAGGACCATGCAGTACAAATGCACCGGTTTCTACCAGTATTTCAAGCTCTCGCTGACTATAGCCCGTACTGTGAGTTAGAGATAGATTAGGGGTCAAAACCTCGGGAGTGTGGTCGTAAAGAAACTGCACATCACCGCCAAAGGCATGGGTATGCAGGGGCACCCCATACTCCTGTGAAAGCCTGTACATCTCCTTGTTGTGGGCAATATTGGCTTCTACGCTCTCGTCAGGGCGTTTACCCATCCGCCCAGGGGCAACGATGCACTTCTGCCTTGGGTGCTTCCCATTGTAGGTTTTGAGGGCAAGCTCGGTAGTTTCATAGGCCTTCTCCGGCGCTACTTGATACTCCACATAGCTATCCCCATCCCATACTCGCGCCACCTTGGGGAAAGCACCGTAGGCGCAGCCAATACCGCTAAGCTGGCGTATGCCCGTCTTGATCGAGCCATCGAAATGGGCACCGATATGCTCAATGCGGTCGATACGAGGGGTGCTGCCGATCATTGATACGGCGGTGGTAACACCAAACTTCACGCGCTCAGCCGCTGCCAATGCACCCTCAGCATACCAGAAGAAATCATCGGTATGCCTGTAATAGATGTTTTCAGCCATCTCTTCCCAGTTGCTGATAGCCTCTCCTAGGTTTTTGATCAGGCAGTGACCTGCGTGCCCGTGAGCATCCACTAGCCCGGGGAGTATCGCATCCCCTTTGACGTCGATTACACGCTTTGCCTGTGGCAGCTCGGTTAAATCGCTCATATCACCGATTGCGGCAATCCTATCCGCGGTAATACCTATGTACCCCCTCTTATACAGGGTGTGCTGAGCATCCACAGTAATAATGCAGCCATTGGTAATTAAAATATCAAACATATAAGCCCTCCCTTATAACACTATCTGTTTTCATCCTCCGATAAACCCAAGATCAACTGAGTATTACAATTATACCGTGCTTTATGATAAAGCACAAGAAAGCCTGATAAGTTTGTCTAGTACAACAAAAAGCCTATGGTAAACTTGATAAGTTTACCATAGGCTAAATAGTTAAACCAGATTGTGTGCCAAAAAGGGCTTACGCAGCCAGCAGCTTCTCTACGCTTGCCAGTCTTACGCAGATGCAGAAGAGCTCAACCGCACGAGACAGCTCCTCGGCAGATGGCAGGCTGGGAGCGATACGGATCATTGCATCGTCGGGATCCTTGCCATATGGGTGGGTAGCGCCTGCATCGGTCAGTACTACGCCTGCTTCCTTACACAGAGCAACAATACGCTTAGCGCAGTTGGTCAGAGCAGTGTAGGTGATGAAGTAACCGCCGTCGGGCTTCAGCCAAGTGCCTACGCCTCTGCCTGCCAGCTCGGTTTCAAAAGCATTTAGCACAGCGTCAAAACGAGGACGCAGTACCTCTGCATGCTTATCCATATGAGCTAGGATGCCTTCCTTATTCTTGAAGAAGCGTACATGGCGCAGCATGTTGAGCTTATCCCAGCTGATTGCCTGGGCAGCGATCTGCTTCTTGATGAAGTTGATGTTGTCAGCAGAAGAAGCGATGAAAGCAACGCCTGCACCAGGGAAAGTGATCTTGGAGGTAGAGCCGAACACAAATACCATATCTGGGTTGCCAGCCTTCTTACACTCATCAAGAATGTTGAGCAGCTGGGTATCTTTGTATACATAGTGTACTGCATAAGCGTTATCCCAGAAGATTCTGAAATCCTTAGCAGCAGGCTTCATAGCAGCTAGACGGCGCACGACCTCATCAGAATATGTACCGCCCTGAGGATTGGAGTACTTAGGTACGCACCACATACCCTTGATGGTCTCGTCAGAAGCAACCAGCTTCTCAACCATGTCCATATCTGGGCCGTTGTCGTCCATTGGTACGTTGATCATCTCAATGCCAAAAAACTCAGTGATGGAGAAGTGACGGTCGTATCCAGGTACAGGGCAAAGGAACTTAACCTTGTCATACTTGCCCCATGGCTTTACAGAGCCTAGTACACCGTGGGTTACAGCCTTTGACACAGTGTCAAACATAATGGTCAGAGAGGAAGATCCCTCGATGATGATCTCGTTTTTGGCGACGCCAATTAGATCAGCAAAAAGCGCCTTTGCCTCATCGATACCATCTAAGAGACCGTAGTTACGGCAATCTGCACCAGTGACGCTCCGCAGATCAGACTGGGAGTTGAGGACATCTAGCATAGGCACGGACAGAGACAGCTGCTCCTCACCGGGCTTACCGCGAGACATATCCAGCTTTAAACCTCTGGCCTTAAACTCTGCATATGCTTTCTCCAGGTTTTCTTTTTCTACCTTTAACTGATCTTTGCTCATTGATTGATAATTGATCATTGTCATTATCCTCCTCAATATTTATAAGGTATATTTTACCGCCGTATCGTGAGTGAGACCGCACGATACAGCGGTAGGCTAACATAATTTAGAATTCTGCGCTCTTAGGCGTCCTTGGGAATGGTAGTACGTCGCGAATGTTGCCAACGCCAGTCATATACATGATCAGGCGCTCAAGCCCCAGGCCAAAGCCTGCGTGCTTGGTGCCACCGTACCTGCGCAGGTCAAGATACCAACCGTAGTCCTCAAGATCAAGGCCGCTCTCTTTCATCCGAGCTTCCAGTATCTCAAGGCGCTCTTCACGCTGGCTACCGCCGATGATCTCACCGACGCCGGGCACCAGCATATCCATAGCAGCGACAGTCTTGCCGTCGTCGTTTAGGCGCATATAAAATGACTTGATCTCCTTGGGGTAGTCGGTGACAAATACTGGCCCCTTGATATACTCCTCACAGAGATAGCGCTCGTGCTCGGTTTGTAGATCGCAGCCCCAGAATACTGGGTAGCTAAACCGATCCTTGACCTTCTCGAGGATTTCAATCGCCTCGGTGTAAGTTAGGCGGGCAAATTTGGCAGTTACCAAGTTATTTAAACGCTCGATCAAGCCCTTGTCAAAGAACTCATTAAAGAATTTCATCTCCTGAGGGCAATGCTCCAGCACATAAGCAAGCACATACTGCATCATATCGCTAGCAAGCTGCATATTGTCGTTTAAGTCAGCAAAAGCGATTTCAGGCTCAATCATCCAGAATTCCGAAGCGTGGCGGGTGGTATAGGAGTTTTCCGCTCTGAAAGTAGGGCCAAAGGTATAAATATTGCCAAAGGCCATCGCAAAGGCTTCTCCCTGTAGCTGACCCGAAACGGTCAAACCTGTAGCGCAACCAAAGAAATCCTCAGTGAAATCCACATCGCCGCTTTTGGTCATAGGAGGATTCTGGGCAGGCAGGGTGGTTACGCGGAACATCTCTCCTGCACCCTCGCAGTCGCTAGAAGTGATGAGGGGGCTATGGCAATAGACAAAGCCTCTTTCGTTAAAAAACTGATGTATCGCAAAGGATGCAACCGAACGCACTCTAAATACTGCGCTGAAGGTATTGGTTCTTGGTCTTAGGTGAGCGATGGTACGCAGGTACTCAAGGCTGTGGCGCTTCTTTTGCAGGGGATACTCGGGAGTAGAGGTACCCTCGATGGTAATCTCGGTAGCGTGTATCTCCAATGGCTGCTTAGCAGCAGGGGTGAGTATTACCTTGCCCACGACGGTCATGGAAGCACCTACGTTGGTTTTTACAATTTCATTGAAGTTTGCGATCTCGCCCTCATTTACTACAACCTGTAGATTATTAAAATTGCTGCCGTCATTTAACTCAATAAATGCGATCGCACCGGAATGTCGTAATGTTTTAGCCCAGCCGCAGATTTTTACGGTCTGGTCAGCATAAGAGTCGGCTGCTTCAAAAAGTGCCTTGATCTCTAGCCTGTTCATGTTTCCTTCCTCCAATACTATTGTAAAATCATCCCTACGGGAATTCTTCCCGCTTTATTTAAGGGCTTCTTTCCATTATAGTATGTTGCCCCGATTTTATCAATAGTAAATCAGCTTCTGCTCGATTTTATCGCATATTGAAATTTTTTGCCTAGCCTATATAACCAGCATACACTTTACCTTAATTATAGTAGCTTGCTAAAGAATAGTCAATAGATTTTGCAGTTATTCCTTTATAATTGCATTTTTTTGAATTATATCTTTCATACTTGAAAACTTGATTTTTTTGTTTTGAGAGTATACAATAACAGAAGCCTATTCATAATCAAAATATAGGTCAATCCAAAGAAATCAGAAAGAGGTATCTATGCAAACTGCGCTCATCATCTTTAATCAGGTGCTGATCATGTTTCTACTCATGGCGGTCGGCTACCTGTGCACTAAAACCAATCTTATATCCGAAACAGGCGGCAAGGAGCTATCTTCCCTGCTGATTACTGTTATATCTCCAGTAATTATCATCAACTCCTACCTGCGCCCCTTTGATAAGGAGTTGCTGATCAAATTTGGCTGGGCGACACTGCTCTCGATAGGTATACATATCCTTTCCATTGTTGTTTCTACCATTGTATTTCGAGATGATCCCCAAAGAACCTTCCCACCCCTTAGGATGTGCAGCGTGTTTTCTAACTCCGGCTTCATGGCAATCCCACTAATCACGGCTGTTTTTGGCATGGAGGGTGTTTTTATCGGTTCTGCCTATATCACAGTGATGAACGCCTTTAGCTGGACTTACGGTGTATACCTCATGACAGGCGATAAAAAAATGATCAGCCTTAAAAAAGCAATCGTCAACC
The DNA here is from genome assembly GCA_032059445.1 of Oscillospiraceae bacterium. Lineage (GTDB taxonomy): Bacteria > Bacillota > Clostridia > Oscillospirales > Ruminococcaceae > DAMCAP01. Next base: position 11,728 of record DAMCAP010000009.1, on the reverse strand, counting down.
CGGCTACCATCGGCGTACTCATCGGCCTTGTGATCTTTTGCTTTAATATTGCCCTCCCCGACACAGTGGTAAAAACTATCGGGTATCTCTCTAATCTCAATACTCCACTAGCTATGGTAGTAATGGGCACCTTTGTGGCAAGAGCTGATCTCCCCAATGCCCTCAAAAATGCTGCTACCTACAAAGTCGCCGCTCTGCGGCTGGTGATAATCCCCGCATTGGTGATCGGTATCTTTTGCCTCATCCCCCTGGATAGTACCATCCTGATGACCATCCTCCTCTCCTCTAGCTGCCCTAGTGCCATTGCCGGTATGATGTTTGCAGCAAAGTTTGGTGGTGATTTTAAAACTAGCAGTGCCCTTATTGCAATCACCACCCTGCTTTCTGTGATCACCATGCCAATTGTTGTATCAATCTCAACTGCTCTTTGGGGCTAAACTCATAATAATGCAAAACAGCAGGCGAAGCATCGCCTGCTGTTTTTATTATACCCTAGAATCATTATTGCAGTGGTACCAGCTTACCAAACAGTGCATAGCGCGCGTTGTTAAACGCATAAGAGCAGGTGCAAAGAGTCACTATGCGGTCATCTGGGTTTACAGTTACTTCGCTGCGAAAGCTGGAGTCCGCCTTTAAGCTATCGATGTAAGCAAGGAAGTCTTGATCATCATCAAAGTTAAAGCGGACAAACTCATAGGAGCCATCAGCGAGGATACCGGCAAAGAGCTCAATTCTATACGCCCCATCGGGTGTGTATAGCTGCATCATTGGCAGACTATCGTAATAGCTCTGATCGCTATACTGTGTCAGTGAAGCAAACATTGAGCCATCCTTCATGTTATGGCCGTAAATCACGGTATTTTTATCGCGAAAGTCACTGCTGTTTCGATAGTCCACAAATAAGCTACCCAGCTTATTTTTTTCGCCGTTAAATAAACGGGTCAGATAATAATCATTGTCCTCCCCTTTTACCACCGGGTAATCAATCACACTGCCCTCCGCCAGCAGCCAAGCTGTAGTGTCGGGATTGATTGCCTTTAGGGCGTCAAAATCCACCGCAACAGCCTTGTGGTCGGAGTTTCCCGGAGCGTTTGCCGGTAAAGCCGTTATTGCATTACTCTCCAGAGCGATACGTACCTGCTCATAGGCTTCATCGCCTTTGGCATACTCTCTGTTGCTTTTGATCAGCAGATAGGATGAAACCCCGATCCCCACTACACACACAGCCATCAGACTCCGCAGCAGTATATGGAGCTTTACTCTTTTTGCTTGCTCAGCCATACAAGCTCCTTTCCATAAGAGGCTGTGGCGAAAGCTATTTACTCCGCCACAGTCCCTTAAATATCCTGATTACAGCGTCTCATTCCCATTTTCCTTACGCCGCAAGAAAATATCCAGACCAATTAAGGCTCCAAGGGCCGCAGTAAAGAACACGAGCCCGACCTTTGCAAGGCCATTTGATGCATCATCCCCTGTATTGGGTACACCGCTCTTGGTATTGACAAAGTTGGCTGTGCGCCCAAGCTCGCCCATCTTACCCGAAGCGCCTGTAGAGGTACTGTAATAACCGTCTTGATTGGCTTCGACCTCTATTACCTTGAAGGCAGTGCCGACAGGGATGCCCGAAATCTCTACCTGCTCACCATGGGCAAGCGAAATCCTCTGACCACTCTTGATATGCCCACTCTTGCTGCCGGTATAGTAGAAGCTGTTGTCGTATGTACCCTCAAACTCTACAACGAAGGTAAATGCCTGCTCTTGATCTCCCTGGCGCCCTGTTACGGTCTTTTTGATAACCAGTGTACCAGTTGACTCCTCATCAGAAGGATACCAATTCCTTGTATTGATGAACTCTGCCCGCTGCTCCCCGCCTGCAATTATCGCACCATCTGCACCGGTTGCAGTAGTTACATAACCGTCACGACGATAGTCTGACTCCGTAACATGATAAATGATTTCTTTGGGGAGACCAGTAACCGTAATGCTCTCACCGTGTGCTAGAGAAATGGTATCTCCGCTCTTGATAGTGCCGCTGTCGACGCCCACTCCGGTATAAGGGAAGCTGGCAGTGGTACCCTTAAAGCTTACCACAAAGTCAAACTTTTTCTTAAGGTCACCAGCATTGCCATCTACAGTCTTGGTAATGGTCAGGTTGCCGGGCTTGTAGTTGACAAAGGCTGCAGTATTAATTGAATTGGTGCCGATAGTGCCGCTTTTGGTTCTGGTTTCCACCACATAGCCCTGATGTAAGTAATCTGCCTCAATGACTTCGTACCTTGTATCAGGTGGCAATTGATCGATCTCAATGCTTTGCCCGTGTGATAACGAAATGCTCTCTCCACTTTTGATTGTACCGTCCGCTATACCAGTACCCTTATAAGGGTAGCGAGTCTCAGGCACATGTGCAAAAACTGCATTCGTAAATATGACTGTAAAATCGAAGCTCTGGGTTGAACCATCGCCCAATCCCTTTACCTCTTTTTGGATGGTAAGGGTGCCAGGATTCCGTTTTGTATTGGTAAACTTCGCCTCGCTTTTTACACCTGCTGCAATCACACCAGTAGCATGATCGGCGATCGTTGTGTAGCCATCTCTGAGATAATCTTCTTCCCTTATCTCATAGCTTGTGCCCTTGGGCAGGCCTGTTATAGCGGCTGTCTCACCATGCTTTAGCGTTATCTGCTTACCGCTTGTGATCGTACCACTTGAGATAGAAGCGCCACTAGCATCAGATATCTCATAAGAGTAGCTACTTGGAGATCCGTGTGGAATATCTTTAAAATCAACCGTAAAGTCAAATCCCTTATTTATATCACCGGCATCACCTTCAACCTCCTTCCTAATGATGAGGCTACCGGGCATGTAGTTGGTAAACTTAACGATGGTGGTAACGTTTTGTACAATTTCTCCATTGCCCTCTGGTTTTTCGATTTCTGTTACATAGCCCGCAACTGCCTCTTCACTTACCACATAGGTAGTACCGACAGGCAAGCCCTTGATGATAGCCCGCTCTCCGTGAGCTAAGCTTAGCTTGATTGGGGCTGCACCATCTAGCTCCTGACTCCTTAGCACTCCACCAGTTGCAGTATTGATAATTTGGCAGGTGTAATTGCCAGTTGCCTCCCTTAGGTTCAGTGTGAAATCAAAGGTCCGTTCAGGGATATCCCCAGCTCCCGCTACAATCTTCTCAATCATCAAGGTACCCACAGGGTCTTCCGCCCTGAAATTTTTGACAGTAAGCATATGCGCGTTCGCATCAGTAGCGCCATCAATAGAGGTGCGGATCTTTCCATCTGCTAGTTTTTCAACCTTAACGGTATGTACCGAGTCATCTTGTAAATAGCCTTCGGCAGCAGCGCTCTCTACCAGTCTATATTCACCTTCGGGAAGCGCCATCATTCTTACAATACCACTCGAGTTGCTTGTACCCTGGCGAATGATTTTATTGCTGTCCTTGGCATACAGAGTAAAGACCGCGCCAGGCAGATTCTGATTACTCGCATCTTGCTTTTGAATCTGGATCCAGCCACTGCGCTGCATGGTGGCATTGCCGTGCTCTTGTTCTATACTAAACGAAGCGATGCTTGTGACCAATGAACTATGCTCCTGTAGAAGCTTTATCTGATTAGAAACCCAGCCTGTTTCGGTGGTTGTAACATCTGTTATATAGCTAAGACTATAAGCTTTATTGCTATCGGGGATGATAAAGTGCAGTGTGCGAGCACCCGTGTCATACCATATATTTCTATCGGCGCCCTCCTGCTTAAGCACAATCTCATCACCCTGTGTATAGCTGCCATCTGCATTGACAGTAATTTCAAATGCAGTTATGTTACCCGGTATCAGAAGCATACCATTTGCATCTATTCGTAGATCAATGCCTATAGGCAATGTATCCTCAAGCTTGTTGCCTTGTACCAGATTATAGGGATTGTATTTTACGTCCCACCGGATAACTCCCGACGGCAAACCGTTTACAAATGGAGTTTTGCTCAAAGCTTGTAGATTGACACTGACATCATGACTTGTACTGATACCGTTCCAGTCGGAAACTTTTAATCCGAGGTTGTTTTTTTCGGTCACAGGCTGGGTAGCACCCTTCAAATAAGCCGTAAGTTTCTCATCAGTGGGTTTTGCCCTAACGAGAATTATATATGGTTTATCCAAGTTTGTGAAAGTAAAGGTTGCTGTTTTTTTACCATTTGCTTCTCCAAAATCTGCGGCCAGTAGGTCAGTTACGTCTTCCACTGGGGTGCCAGGGCTTTTTGCCTTTAGTGCGCTTCCCTCCTTTTCGGCCTCATAAACCAAATATTGCGCTCCATTAGAGAATCTATCAAACACCCACTCTGCGGGTAGCGTATCGGTTACGGTAACATCACCCCAAGGATTTCCTTGCCCGTTAAGAAGATTAGGCCAGTTTAGTCCATCAGCATTGACGCTAAGGCGAAAGATAGCCGCTTTTTCGTTATAATGAAAACCATCAGCAATATTCGTTGCGCTATTATTGGGATTAATAAAATCGTATGCCTCAGCTACCTCATTGCGATGCAGCAGCTCCTTTGACAACATACTGCTGTTATAAGGGACAACACCATTTGCATCTGTCATTATTTTATTATTTTGAAATAGGGACACAGTATTGTATACCTTGGTTAAGTCACCGCTGGTGTTCTTTGCAAACAGCTCGGGATCAACGACCTCACTCTGAAACTTAAATTCACTTACACCAGTACTTGGCAATGTAATCACCAGTAGGTCGGCTACCCGCTCTGCACCCTGCATTACAGCAATAACCTCTAACGAATCCTTAGTAAGGGGGGAGGTTGGAATAAAGGTATCGTTTATGTACTTTTGTCCATATCGGGGAGTCAGATCAGATCTATCAATTCCGGTGGGAATACCAGTGACAGTATTGATATTAAATCTATCTCCTGCACGGTCTAGCTTGTAAACTAACAAATCAAATACCTTAAGATTATCAACCACTTGGCCTTTTGGGTCAAACTTGACTGTCCACGCAATCTTACGATCTTTGGCATCTCCTATCCGTTCCCCGCTTTTGATGAGGGCAGGGTAGCCGATTTTCACTGAAGTAGTAGAGCTATTAATTCGATCAGACCCTACTGTGTCGAGGGGAAAATCTGCCCACGTAATAGCTGCTGCATTTTTAAATGTAATTTCTTTGGTGGCTGCACCGGTGTCCACTACTTTGGTTACTATAGTCAACTTCCCTTTATAGCTAATATCGCCCACTTCATATTCACCATTGGCGGGCTGTGATGACCAAGAGAGGCCAGAATCGACCCATAAGTCTGAATCGGTGTTTTTTTCTAACTTCGCAGATTGCCACATCAACCCTGACGGCAAAACGTCAATAATCTTGACGCCATTAAGGGCGTTGGCGGCATGATTAAAGATGATTTCCCATGTGATCAAACGATTACTTGGGTCATAATTACCACCAACCATCTCACCACTGGGTTTTCCACCCTTGGTAATCCAAATCGGTGGGGTAAAGAGGTGAGTTGCCGACCCTTCCGCTATAAGCTCTCCACCTTTGGTCAACTCAGCTTTATTCGAAATACTTTGAATACTACCGGCAAAATACTTACTGTCTGGTATTCTCGTTTTAAAGGTAATTTCTTTGGGACTTGTCATACTCTCCCCAAAGGTATAACTCAGTATCTTGGTAGTTGCATCATAGTTAGGCGACGGATCAGGAGTAACCTCACTTATCTCAAAGCTTCCGTCAACGTAGTCGCCTACACTTGCCAGAGCATCTTTAAATGTATATCCAAACAAATCAAGGTTTTTGGTATGCTCTACTCCATCAATCGTCACCGATTTGACGGCCTCTATCTTTACCTTCCATTTAATTTGCCTATCTGCCGCAAATTCTTCAGCATCTTTCTTAATCTTATAGGCCACTTGATCGGTATCAACATTCACAGTATATACCTTATCAAGCAGCGTTACTTCCGTATCACCCCAAGGGTCATTTGTATCATATCCGCTAAATTGCAAATCAGCATCAAACTTGACTTCGACGCTATTTACAGACTCACCACCTACGGGTGCAAATACAATATCGTCGCCGTCAAAATCCACGCGAGCAGTGACCATCTTTGTGACTAGATCGGTTTCGAAGCTCACTTCTCCCACCTTATAAATACCAAACTTCAGCTCGATAGGAGCACTTAGATTGATTTTAAAAGAGCTGCTCAATGGGAACTGAGCAAAATCACCCTTTTTGACAAACGGGCCTTCGCCGCCGTCCCCTTCTACTGGCACTTTAAAAGAGAATTTTACCGCTATGGGTTTTACGCCGTTGATGGAAACAGAGTTATCATTGGGGATTTCTTTTCCGTCTTGTGTTATATTAGCAATAATATCTTGGAGAACTGTTGTTACATCAATACTACCTACACCCAAAGGCCCCATTGGAACGCCCAGGGGTGTTGCCACGCCCGTATGCAACCCCGCGGTGCTATCCCCAGGCTTAACCTGCCCAGGATCTACAAGTGCAGGCACCGATGAGCTCCCCTGCCCCTCTACAGGTGCAGGCACGGAAGAGCTCCCCTCACCCTCTACAGGTGCAGGCATCGAAGAGCTCCCCTCACCCTCTACAGGTGCAGGCACTGAAGAGCTCCCCTCGCCCTCTACAGGTGCGGGAGTAGAGCTAACGTTGCCACTAGCATCATCTCCAGGTGGCGCCTGGTCAACGGGTGTACTCCCCTGCGGCTCTTTGCTTTCATTAGGCAGCTGCTCGGAAAGTCCACCCTCTTCAGTGGCGGAAGTAGGCTCCATATCAGCACTACTCTCCTTCGCTTCGGCATTGTGCCGAGTTACCAAGGCTTCTTCCTCGGGGTCTAGTGCCAGAGCTGCGCTCATTGGTGCGAAGGCGCTAACCAAAATCATTAGCGCCATCACCAAGCTCATCCATGATCTTTTTTTACTTACATACATTGCTTCCATGCTCTCCTTTTATATCGTACTTCGTTTAAGGTTTATACAAGGTTACAGGGCTAACCAATCTTTTCCTACCTAAGCAGTAGTATACTATAAGCTTTTTGTGTCTGCTTGAAATATAAAGCGAGAAACCGTTCATTTATTTCTCTAAAAGGCAATTAATCACCTACTTTTTGCTTCAAAAGGCAAATACTTTTTAATAAAATATGGTATAATGGTTTCATGGTTTGACAATACCCATGCTCTACTTTGCATTCTCCGAAATAATACTTCTTTGAAGATCAAACCTGTGGATTGATGCCAGCGAGTGCTCTTAATAGCAATCCACCACAGTGCAGTTTAATAGCTTGGAGGAGCACATGAGAATCAATATCTTATTAGAAGAGTTAATCGATATCGCCAATATCTCTAAAACGGATTTTGCACTCAGCATGAACATGACCCCAAGTGGGCTCAGTAAAATCTTAGCAGGTAAGAGAATTCCTATTTTTAAAGAGCGAAGGCAGTTTACCAGGCAGGCGGCTACCTACTTTGCCGAAGCCATTTACACAACCGGATGTTACCTAAAACTTGCTAATATTTTCCCTGTGCTATACGATTTTAAATCGGTAGACGAGCTTCGGTCATTTTTCACCTGTGCAATTGAATATGCACTCGACCATGACTTCTTAATTGATAATAATGTAAATTTAAGCTATACCGAGCGAGGTATATTTTTTTGGACTGAGAAAAACGTACTCAACATCCTATGCGTTACGCTATCCGACAATATTTTAAAGAATACAGATACAAGTTTAGAGTTTTTTAGCACCTTACCCCTAGTCAATCCAATATACGCTAGAATCTTCCAGAGAATCAGAATTGCAAACCCCAATAAGATGAAGAACCTTGTTTTAAACTACTTTTTTAACAGCACCTTTTTAGACGGCGATCATCAAAGTAGCCAAAGCCTGCTGACATTTATCATGTTTGCCCAGCGGTATTTTGATCTAAACTTCTGGAATATGGAAAGCGTGGTGGAGCAACCCTTTCTATTGCTAAAAGGTCATGTTTTGCTTCTGTTTAACATACAGATCGATGGCACTCCGTTAATCACCCCTATTTACCATAAGGGCTATCTTACGATATTTCTTGACTCCTTGATGAAGAAAAATATCAAAAAAATCAGCTATAACAAAGCGGAGTCTATTGCATATTTAAGAGAGCATCCTAAGTTTCTTCCTCAGCTGCTTGACAGTGGAATTGACAGTGTCTATAACTTTATAACCGTGGGGTATCTGCTGCAAAAATCTGAAATCAAAAGCTTAAAAACCGTTCCCGGCATCTACGAGCCGATCTTTGCACTGCTAAATGGTATCCTGACGAGAAAAACCACCTTTACTGTTTCGGTAGCTACAATGGAGCGCTTCGTGGATACAGGCAGGGCTATCGTCCCCTTGCTGGGGGTCGTACATCTTACACCTGAAGAGCGTATCCCCTATCTACAGCGTTTTAACGCGTACTTAAATAAAGACAGATTTGAAAAGGTAAAAATCGTCGAAAGTGAGCTCTCAAATATCGTGCTATTAACTGCACAGGGGCTCGGAATCATCTATACAATCGATGATAAACTACAAAATGAAAAAGTACATTTCTTTGATAACCCTCATATTACCGATCTACTTAGCAACCAAATCCTATCAAAATATAAGCAAACCTTGACTTTTTCACCCGAGCTTTGGGACGCATATCAAGAGCAACTGACTGATACACCATAAGGTACCAACCTCTATACCCACGCAGAAGCTACCATACAACTGCGTCATACCATCATCTGATCTAGATTAATAATAAAACAAGCCCCTATAAGACCAGGGGCTTGTTTTTTGATTTTATTGGGCCTTATCAATGTAAACCAGCAAATTTGCTCTAAATTTGCTAATAAAAACTACATATACTACAAATATCTGTACACTCGTTTTTTCTAATTTGTGTTTTTCTCTAAATTATTTGATTTTGATTGGTAATATTGCAAAAACGTTTGACTTTAGCATGCTACCATGCTAAACTGTTACCATGTTAAAATCACGAAAGAAAAGAGGCACACAAAATGAGAAAATCAATACAAATGATTGCGATCGGGTTGACTCTAATACTGGCAAGCTCTATGCTGACAGGCTGCGGCAATGCTGCAT
>DAMCAP010000009.1:0-2575 GCA_032059445.1 Oscillospiraceae bacterium | reverse complement strand
AGCAAATCTGCCAACAGACTTGAGGCCATCCTGCATCGAGGGTACATAGAAGTTGCTACTGAGCCTGCCTTTGCTCCCAACGAATTTATTGATCCCACCAAGCCAGAGGGCGAAAAGTATGTTGGCAGTGATATAGAGCTTGCCAAATACATTGCCAAAGACCTGGGCGTAGAGCTGCGGATAGTACCGCTGGAGTTTTCGGCAGTGTTGGCAGGTATCACCGAAGGCAAATATGACCTTGCCATCTCTGCCCTTGCTTACAAGCCCGATAGAGCACAGGCGATGACTTTATCAAAGGGGTATCATTTTTCTAAAGAAAATGCCGGCCATACCTTATTAATCCGTAAAGAAGATCAAAGCAAGATTAAATCGCCAGCCGATATGACCGGCAAGACCATCGTATACCAAAGTGGCTCACTACAAGAGTTATTTGTAAGCGAGCAGATGACAGAAGAAATGGAGCATAAGCGGGTTTCTGCCACCACCGACGGCTTTTTGATGGTGCAAGAAGGTAAGGCAGACGCTTGTGCTACTTCTGTAAAAACCGCTGAGCTCTACATCGCGGCAAACCCCAATGCAGTCCTCGTGCTTTTGGAAGATTTTCGCTTTACCCTCAGCCCCGAAATGGACGGCACCCGTATAGGCATGCCCAAAGACGAGCCCGAGCTGGAAGCTAAGATCAACGCTCTAATCGATCAGGTCATAGAGGAAGGCCTATATGAGAAATGGTATGAAGAGTATAGTCAATATGCCGCCAAGCTAGGGTTATAGGCTACTCACAAACCAGAGATATGCTATTGGTAACTACCTCTAGCTTACTAATCAACACAGTCTAACGGGTAACTAGATATCCGATGTCTAAAGACCTTGTAAGCCCAACCAAGCGCCTCTCCCACCTAATGGGCTTATCAATACCGGAGGTAACCAATTTGATCGATACAGTACTCCTGCTATGGCAGAAATATCACTTTGTTTTTCTTGATGGACTTTGGGGCACCTTATGGCTGTCGGCGATTTCTGTGCTGGCGGCCACAGTACTAGGTGCAATCCTGACGCTGATGAAGCTCTCAAAGTCAAGGCTCCTTGACCTGTTGGTCTATCTTTTTATGCTGATCATCCGCGGCACGCCGATTTTATTACAGCTCTATTTTTTCTGGCTGTGGCTGCCCCAAATCTCTCCCATTGCCCTCTCCGATACCCAGTGCATCGTGGTAGCACTGGTGGTCAATGCCAGTGCTTATGTAGCGGAGGTGATCCGGGCAGGCATCCAAGCTGTAGACATCGGTCAGACCGAAGCCGCCAAAAGCCTTGGGATCAGTCCGATCCATACCCTTACATACGTTGTAGTCCCACAGGCAGTCAAAAACATCCTCCCAGCGCTAGGTAACCAATACATTATGATGATCAAGCAAACCTCCCTTGCCTCGGTCTTTTTTGTGCAGGAGCTGATGACCTCCTACAAAACCGTGCAATCCGCCACCTTCCTCTCGATCCCTTCGCTGATGGTGGTAGGGCTTATCTATCTAGTGCTTACAACCGTACTGACCGAAGGCCTAGTACTATTTGAAAGGAGACTGCAAAAAAGTGAACGCAGCTAGTATGAATATTGATCTGGTATCTGTAAAGCACTCAAAGCAAAATACGCGCCGCCCACTATTGCAGGTGGAGGGGTTAAGCAAATCCTATGGCAAGCTTCAGGTGCTAAAAGGTATTACCGAGAGCATAGCCGAAGGAGAGGTTGTGTCAATCATTGGTCCTTCCGGAGGAGGTAAAAGTACCTTTTTGCGTTGCCTAAACCTACTAGAAAAACCAGAGGAAGGAAGCGTGATCTTTGACGGAAGTAACCTCTTAGATAAAAAAATAAACCTCACATTACAGCGCCAGCGCATAGGCATGGTGTTTCAACATTTCAATGTGTTCCCACACTTGACTGTGCTGGGCAACATCACACTGGCACCGATTCTTGAGAAAAAGCTCTCTAAGGATCAGGCAGAGCAAAAGGCACTGGAGCTATTGGAGCGCGTCGGCCTTGCAGATAAAAAAGATGAGTACCCATCCCGCTTGTCGGGAGGTCAAAAACAACGCCTAGCGATCGTGAGAGCGCTGGCGATGGAGCCAGAGGTAATTTTGTTTGATGAGCCTACCTCTGCTCTCGACCCCGAAATGGTTGGAGAGGTGTTAGAGGTGATCCGTAGCCTAGCTCGTTCGGGTATGACGATTGTAATCGTCACCCACGAAATGGGCTTTGCCCGTGAGGTAAGCGATCGCGTCTTCTTCATGGATCAAGGTATGATCCGCGAGCAGGGTACTCCCGAAGAAATCTTCCAAAATGCTCGTAATCCCCGTACCGTTGAATTTCTGAGAATGGTTCTTTAACACACAGCATCTTAATTTCATCCAAATATAAAAGACATAGCATCCGCCTTGCGGAAATGCTATGTCTTTTTGTGTGATCGACCAAAACAAAGAATCGAGTTATAAGTTATTCTTCTGTACCTTCTTCAGCATCAGTCTCTTCCTGTAACACTACCCTCTTTAATTCGCTTACACTTACAATGGCCGTGTCTTCTGGGAT
>DAMCAP010000008.1:87603-96412 GCA_032059445.1 Oscillospiraceae bacterium | reverse complement strand
ACAGACGGGTACCTCTGTGTGAGCAAGGATGTAGGTCTACCCGAGCCTCAGATGGGGTTTTCTCCTATTGTATCAGGAGAGATTGCCGAGGACTTGACCTATTACTATGCTACCAGTGAGCAGATCCCCACTGTATGCGCCCTTGGTGTACTGGTTAACCCAGATCTGACTGTGAAAGCTGCGGGTGGGTATATTGTGCAGCTACTCCCTGGGGCTGATGACGAAATAATCTCTCGCCTTGAGCAAAATATCAATAAGCTACCTGCAATCTCCACCATGATCCGAGATGGCCTAAGCCCTTATGATGTCATCAACAAGGCACTAGAGGGTTTTGAGCCTGAGGTGATGGATGAAAGAGAGGTTTCCTATCTGTGTAACTGCTCTAAGGCAAGAGTAGAGAGAGCTTTGATCAGCATCGGTGCAGAGGAGCTTACAGAGATGGCGAAGGAGCAGGAAATCACTGAAGTAGGCTGTCATTTCTGCAATAAAAAGTATACCTTTACCAGTGCAGAGCTATTGAAATTTCTAGATTAAAGGTAGAAATCGCTCTTGACAAAGCAAAGAGCATATTGTATAATAACATAGTCGCTGGGCGGATCCGCCCGTTGACTACGTGGGAGCATAGCTCAGCTGGGAGAGCATCTGCCTTACAAGCAGAGGGTCACAGGTTCGAGCCCTGTTGTTCCCACCATTTAAAAGGCCCAATAGCTCAGTTGGTTAGAGCGCTAGCCTGTCACGCTAGAGGTCGAGGGTTCGAGCCCCTTTTGGGTCGCCAGGTTTGCCTTTGTAGCTCAGTCGGTAGAGCAGAGGACTGAAAATCCTCGTGTCGTTGGTTCGATTCCGACCGAAGGCACCATTCGCGGGTTTAGCTCATTTGGTAGAGCGCCACCTTGCCAAGGTGGAGGTAGCGAGTTCGAGCCTCGTAACCCGCTCCATTCTTTAAAAAAAGCGGCGCCATAGCCAAGAGGTAAGGCAGAGGTCTGCAAAACCTTTATCCCCCAGTTCAAATCTGGGTGGCGCCTCCAATTAACATCCTCGGCTTAGCCGAGGATGTTTTTTATTATATCGCGCATGAAGTGACCTATACTGCAGAGAAAGCTAGTAGAGTCTTGGTGTAAGTTGCAGTTTGCGTTTAGTAAGTAGATGCTCAAATATATATACAAGGGGTTTTGTTATGTCCGGACATTCGAAATGGAGTACCATCAAACGTAAAAAAGAGGCCACCGACGGAAAGCGTGCCAAGATTTTTACCAAGATCGGCAGAGAGATTGCTGTCGCCGTCAAGGAAGGTGGTGCCGACCCTGCGTCCAATAGCAAGCTGAAGGATTGTATTGCAAAAGCAAAAGCAAACAATGTACCAAATGACAACGTTGAACGTATTATCAAAAAGGCCAGCGGCGGCGACGATCGAAATGACTATGAGGAGATCGTCTATGAAGGCTATGGTCCTTGTGGTGTAGCTGTCATGGTAGAAACGCTGACTGATAATCGAAACCGTACCGCAGGCGACCTGCGCCACTATTTCGATAAGAATGGCGGCAACCTCGGGCAGACAGGCAGCGTATCCTTTATGTTTGAGCCTAAGGGTGTAATCGTCATCGAAAACACAGGTATTCCTGAAGAGAGAATCTTTGAAGATGCGATGATTGATGGCGTAATTGAGATGGAATATACCGAAGAAATGGTTATGATCCAGACTGAGCCATCGGCACTTGCTCAAGTACGTGATGCTCTTGATGCTTTGGGGTACAAATTTGCTTCCGCCGAGGTCGAGTATCTTGCTACCAGCAATACAAGCATCCCTGACGCTGATATGCTGATCAAAATGCAGCGTCTTTTAGATATGCTAGAGGATAACGACGATGTGCAGGAAGTATGGCATAATTGCGATAATCTAGATTAAAACTACTTAAATAAAACCGCTTGGGAGAAATCCTAAGCGGTTTTTGATTTATATAAGCAAATACAATAGTTTATCTTGGCAACGTTGGTAAAATTTGTTGACTATTAGCGCGAAATAACCTATAATATGTCATAATATAGGGAATTTTGGAGGTGGATCCATGAATCGGATGGGTTTGAAACAGTGTGTTTCGCTACTCCTTTCTGTTATTCTGCTTAGCTATCATACTGGGTTTCTACTGCTGGTAGCTGCTGCGACTGATGATGCCACGACGATCTCCATGCTTGATAACCAAACCTTATCCGATTCAGTCCCTGCGCCTAATATTGATCCCATTACATTGCCAGACTCTTCAAAATCAACCCCAGCTGAGCTAGAGCACTGGGAAGAGGTGGTTTCAAAACCAAACATCGGGCCATATTTAGATGCTACTGTACAACAAGATGTTTTTGTAGCATCGGGTAGGATTTTGCCAGCTGTAGGCACCTTTAGGATCGTAAATGCGATGACCCAAGAGCCAGATGCGCTTACTTTGGCATATCATGAGGAGCAACAGCTAACCATCGTAAACGAAGATGGTGTGGCAATGGACCCTCTGGATGTGCAGTGGAGCAGCGATAATACCTCAGTAGTAGAGATCGACCAGATGGGTAATCTTACTGCGGTAGGTGTAGGTGTAGCTACCGTAACAGCATCCCATGAAGCTGTCGATACCACCCGCAGTGTAACTGTGACACCCTTGATAGTCGAGCTTGACTTTAGCGATCTCAAGGCGGTTGATAAACCCTATGATGGTACTACCACAGCGCAGATAACCGGCCAATTAAAGCTTAAGCAAAGCCCTTTGGAAGTGACGTTTGCAGAGCATGGGGTGATGAAGGGGCAATTTGCCTCGAAAGATGTTTCAAAGCGACAAATTGAAGTAGGGCTTAGTGCCAGTGGCTTTACCTTGAGCAATCCAAATTATATGATGCCTGCAACGCTGGAGTATAAGCTCACTGCGTATATAAATGCTGCTTTACTTGATCTAAAGATGCCTAATATAGAGCTACCATACGGCAGCGCTCCTCCTGATTTTGAGGCATATAAGGGAGTTGGTGCTTTGGGTGAAGTGCCTCAAGGAGTGTGGGAATTTAACTACAAACTCAATGGAAATGAGACAGTTGTCGAGAATGCGGGTGTGTATGATGTTGTAACTAGTTTTACCTGTACTGACAGCAACTATATCAAAATGACCTATGTCACCAATAGCCAACTGATAGTAACGCCTAAAACAATTGGACTTGCAGGCTTGCGTGTTAAGGATAAAGTGTATGATGGCTCAATGGAGGCTGTTGTTGAGGGTACCCCTTATTTTGATACACCAGTCGCAGGAGATGTCTATATATCCGGAAGTCCGATTGGTGCGTTTATTGACGTGAATGCAGGTAACAACAAACCAGTCAATCTATCAGGCTTACAGTTAAAAGGTGCTGCTGCGCGAAATTACTCTTTAGCGCCTACCCAGCTTCGGGGAAGCATAGCTAAAAGACCTTTGGAGCTGCGCTATAGTGGGCCACTTGAAAAGGTATATGATAAAAGTGATCGTATGAAACTGGAAGTGGGGGAGGTTACTTTAATTGGGTTGCTTCCTCAAGATCAGGGGAGCATAGATCTCACCAGTGTAGAAGTAATCTTAGAGAGTATTTATCCTTCACCGTCAGTCAAGGTGATGGATATAGATTGGGTATGGCAATCTCAAAATGGTGAGAACTATGAGATCGTGGCAAAGGAGCTTACAGCAGCTATTACACCTGCACCACTTATGATAACAGGCTTAACAGCGCTCGATCGGGAATACGATGGCAGTACCACTGTAGAGCTAATGGGTGGTGCACTTACTGGGGTATTTCCAGGGGATCAAGTTTCTCTTATTGGGAATGGGATCGGAAGTATCCCTTCAAAACAAGCTATTTCTCATCCGGTTACGGTGAGCGGATTTTCATTAAGCGGTACTCACAAAGACTACTATTTCTTGCAGACAACTTCGCCTTTATCAGTAGAAATCACACCTAAGGCACTTTTCCTTAAGGATGTGGTTATAGCAGATAAAGTGTATGATGGGAGTCATACGGCTCATGTGCAATCAGCAGTGCTATCAGCAGCCTTATCAGGTGATGAGGTAATATTGCAACAAAGCGATATTAAGGCTGAGTTTCTTAGCGCTGAAGCGGGAGCGGATAAAGCGGTCAGAATTTACCCCGATAGCGGCCTTAGCGGAAGGGACGCCAGTAATTATCAGCTAAGCTATGAGGAAAATACTGTCCGCGGTAGGATTATAAAAGCAAGCCCTGTGCTAAGCCTTGATTCTAAGAGTGTGCAATATAGTGGTAGTCCTATTTCTTTAGTTTGCACTATTCGTAATATCAACGATCCTCTTTTATTAACTGATCAGCTCTACTACAGTTACCTGAAGCAGGGAGATACGAGTCCCTCTACGCAAGCTCCTGTAGATGCTGGTGTATATGAAGTAACTGCGCATATTGATGAAACTGTCAACTTTCATCAGGCGATAAGCGAAACTGCATCGCTGACCATCACCAAGGCAGATATTGCTACTGTACAGATGTATGATAAAGAATATGTCTACGATGGTAGAGAAAAGTCACTGCTGATCGAAGGAGATATACCCTCTGGTGCCATAGTAAAGTATCAAGGGAATCACCAGACTGCTGTGGGCAGCTACAATGTAAGCGCAGTAGTTGAAGGGAAAAATTATAACTCCCTAACACTGCACGCTAGCCTTAATATCCTTCGGGATACCCCAATAATAAATTTAAGGGTCAATAAAGCCTATGCGCTGCAAGGGGATCTCATCACAATCGATGCAGAGATTACGAACAGCCAGACGGGCAAGTATGAATCACAGCTGCCGAATTACATGACTTTACTCATCAATGGGGGGCAAAGTGTCAAACTTCAGGGTACGGACGGTACCTATCGGTATCAATATACCGCACCATCATTGCAAGGCAAGCTGATATTTCAAGCTATATCAGCAGAGAATCAAAGCTACTTTGCATCGGTATCTGATCAAGTAGAAGTATCGGTGAGCAACAAAATCCCTAGCCTAATTCTCATGCAAGCTACTAGTCAAGAGATCACGTATGGACAAGGGCTAGAAGTGAGGATTGGGGTAAAAGCGGGCGATCAAGCAGCTAGAGGGAAAGTATCAATCTACCATGATGATCTATTTATCAAATCAGCTGATCTAGATGCAAGTGGTAGCTACTCGTACAAACCCAGCCGAGAGGTTTTGCAGGCAGGTCATTTGAGGGTAAAAGCCGTCTATGAGGGAGATGCTGTGGTTGCTGGGTCAGAGACCCAGACCGATGTAAACATAGCGCCCAAGAAGCTCGGCCTGACTGTAACCGCTAAGGATAAAACATATGACGGCACATCAAGTGCATCAGTAGAGCTTGTGCTATCAGGCATCATATCACCCGATCAGATTACAGCGGTTGGCAGTGCAGTTTTTGATAGTAGCACTGTGGGGCAGGGGAAAACTGTAACGATAAGTGATATTGAGCTTCGAGGCACTGCCTTTGGCAATTATGTGGTAGATGGCCCTGCAATGGTAAAGGCAACGATCCATCAGAAGCTCCTTACTGCACGATTAATGCCAGAGGATAAGAAATATGATGGTACTGATCGTGCTCAGATAATCACAGAGCTGGTGGGAGTCGTTGCGGGAGAAACTGTAAGGGCAAACACTACGGGATATTTTGCCGATGCGATGGCAGGTAAGGATAAAAAAATCCATATCACCGGTATAGAGCTGATCGGAGCAACTGCCACAAACTACGATGTAGAGATTAAGGAGCTGCCTATCGCCAGCATTGTGCCGCGGGAGTTGAAGTTTGCCGATCAGGGCATTGAGCTTAATTATAGTGGTTTTGGTCAGAATATAAGCATAGCAAACGATATAGAGGGTGTTGAACTGATTTACAGCTTCTATAAAGATGAGAGGGAGATTTCACCACCAATCATCTTTTGTGGAGATTATATCGTTAAAGCTACACCAAAAAGCAGTAACTATAGCGGAACTGCGACAGTCAATTTAAAGATTATACCTGCAAGGACCACTTCGCCCGTGACACCTCCAACATCCGGAGATTTATTGCCAGACCCTGTAGCGGTGATAGGTGGGGATATTCGTTTTATTGACCCTGAGACTGGGCATTTTATCAACAAGGCAGACTATAGCAGGGTTGAGCCGATGCTGCATATAACAGAGCCAGATGATTTAGAGTATGGTCTATTACAACAAGCAGTACAGACTCTGGGAGAGTATGATCAGATTGGTTTCATGAGTTTATCACTAATGTTGAAGCTGGATGCCAAAGATGGAAGCAGTACTGATAAATCCGTTTCTCCTGATCAAACTATCCTTGTATGTATGCCTTACCCTCAAGGGTTGGACCCGCATGCGTACACCTATAAGCTGTTGCATGTTGGCAGAGAAGGCCCAGAAATCATTGAGCTTCGCCCTAAGGAGGGGTGGCTAGAGTTTTACATCAAGGATTTTAGCCCCTTTGCACTTGCGTATACCAAAAAGCCCCAGGTTATCGATCCCACTGATCCTACCGACCCAAGCAATCCACCTGTAAAACCAGGCACATCCCTTTCGGCAGGCAAAAAGGATGCCAAAGATATAGATTGGAAAATGGTTTATCAGGAGCTCACACAAAGCAATCAGCCAGTGGTGATCCATTGTGGTGGATTAGTGGATATACCAGCATATATCATCGACAGTTTGCGAGATACACAGCGGGTGCTTACGTTGATCTATCAAGGTGAAACTATAACGATCAGTGGCAACTATCTGCCACCTTATGAGCCGCAACGTATTTACTACTCGATAGATCTGCTATGTCAGAAATATGGAGCTGGCGTTGTATCAAATGATCTTAGCCAGCCTGTGGTAAAGCCGACCTTCACCAAAACTACACATCAAACAATTAAGGTTTATCGCCCAACTGTAAGCTATAAGCAGGAACCCGATATACCTGTATACAAGCAGGCGCAAGAAGTGATCGAAACCGCAGGAAAGGTTGTAAAAAACAGTAGTCTTTCGTTTATGATTGGTATTATGAGCGGAGCTTTACTGACTGTAGTAGCAGCGCTGGGGTTAAGGGTTTATGCTAGAAAAATTCGAGACAATCGATAATGGATGAAAGGAGTACTATATGGTTGTCGTGAAACTGGAAATAAAGCTGGATGCACCTTGGGTGCAGTCCCTTAAAGAAAAACGAACAATTGTCAAAAGCTTGTGTAGCAAGCTGCGCAATCAATTTAACCTGTCGGTAGCCGAAATCGAAGAGCAGGATACCCATAAGACGATCATAATGGGGATTGCGTTTGTCGTGGCTGATCGCTCTCAAGGAGATAGCATGGCTGATCATATCCTCCAGTACCTAGAGCAGATTACGGAGTGTGATTTCTTTATACTCTCCCGAGAGATGGTCTAGCTTGGTGTTTGTAAGAGCATTTATTAAATGGGTCATGTAATGTAGTAAACCTTTACAGCTGTCCACCATATAATGTACAGAGACATTGTTTGTCTTTGAAAAGGCATTATGTGTTAAATTATTCTCAAATGGGAGATGATTTTGTGGAAGAGTTTGTACGGCAGCCAGGTGCTAACGGTGCATCACCCTGCGGTTGTCAATCCGAGCCAATCGGTGTAGGGTCCAACAACTGTAGCTATAGAAAAATATGCGAAGAGATAATTGTCAGAGAAGGAATACGCAATATTATAAGTGTCAATGTATCTACACAATGTGTCGAGAGATTTCGGCTTAACGGGTTTTGTATAGTAAGCGTAGGGTTTATTTTTACGATTAGCTTTATAGACTGCTGTGGCAGGACTCGCACGAGAAGTGCTTCTGGCTTCACGATGTTCTTTGAGGAGTCAACAGGGCTGTGCGACTTTAGGGTAGAGGTTATAAACCCTCCTGAAGTAATGGTATGCGGTGATCGAGTAATATTACGGAGCAAGGTAGCTATCTGTAGGGACGGAAATTTCGCATAAAGTGATCCACCAACAATCAAAAGCCGTGAGCCTCAATAAGGCTCACGGCTTTTGATTTGCTATAGTTTATTTTCTACAATAAGAACTTCTAATGACATGTTAGCCTGATCTCTTCCGAGTATATAGATCGTATACATTTTGCTAGCTGCAATGTCAGTGACAAATGAGAGCAGTACTTTCATTTCGCATTGATCTGGCAGTTTACTTGCGCTGATAGTCGCAGCGTCCGCTGTTTCGATATCCTCTGTCAGCGGCATAGGATGATATGGTGTATGAATTACGAAAAATCTGTATTTGCCAGGCTTAATGCGCTTAAATGGGGTAACATCTTTGTAGCTTACATCGGCAAAGATCACTCTACCGTCGCTTAAAAGCAAATCGAGTGGCTTACTGGCAGCGGCAAGATTTACCATCCTAATGCAGGATAAATTGCCGGGGTGCTGCTCGCAGGGGGCATCGGAGATAGAGAGGAGGTCGACTCCACCGGCGGTGGGGATAATTGCAATCGTTAGGATTTCGCCCCCTTTTACTGGGAGGGTTTTGCGTAACAACACAGGTTGTGTCGAGAGGCTGGCGATGGTAATGGTTCTAAAACCGTCAAGCACACTTACATATGAGCTTATTTCTCCTCGCTCAAGAGACTTAACAACCAATCCGGTACCGATTAAGACACTGATGGGAGAATGTGTAGTTGCATTGAGGAATCGTATTTTGGCATATCTGCCACTTGGGATCTGAGATGGTGGTATCATCTGGGGGGGAATGACTTGGGGAGGTATAATCTGAGGCGGCATGATCTGTGGAGGGATGACTTGTGGTGAAGTATGTGAAAT
>DAMCAP010000008.1:77262-87494 GCA_032059445.1 Oscillospiraceae bacterium | reverse complement strand
CTTTGCCGTAGATGGTATTTCGGGGAGCTTAAGCTCCGGCAAAGTAAAGGATGGCAATGGTACCGACTCAGGTAGCTTAAGCTCCGGTAATGTAAAGGATGGCAATGTCACCGACTCGGGGAGCTTTAGCTCAGGGAGAGACGGTAGGTTGACTGATTTGGGAAGTTTGAGCTCAGGTAGAGTAGGCAGGTTGACTGATTCGGGAAGTTTGAGCTCAGGTAGAGAAGGTAGTTTGATTGATTCGGGAAGCTTTACATCTGCAATAGATGGCAAGCTGACTGATTCGGGGAGCTTTAGCTCAGGAATAGATGGTAAGGTTACCGACTCAGGGAGCTTCAGCTCAGGCAGGGAGAAGGATGCGGGAGCCTGCTTGGCAGTAGTTACCTCTGTGGTAGGAGCAAATGGTGGTACGGGTATAGGCGGCAAAGATGGCATTGGCGCCGGCATCGCAGATGGCGCAGCCATAGGAGAGATCGTGGTGTTGGCTGCGGTTTTATTAATTCTATTTGTCATATTTACATTCCTATTATATGTACGGTTTTCTTTATACACTAAAATTGTCTCCTTTCAAGCTTTATCATAGTATTATATGACTTGGCGGGCGGTTTGGATAATTTTATATATCATTATATCCGTGTTTTACTTGCAGATAATTTGAGAAGCACAGGCCATACAAGCATTTTGCCGGAGTGTGAGCATAGAAATGAAACCCTTGGAAATAACAATACAAGTAATATTTCAAGGAGTGGTCAAAGTGGAATTGCTTAAAGTAGCACTGACGTCTTTAGGCTCAATCGTCGTGCTTTTTATCTTGACAAAAATTATGGGAAAGCGGCAGATGTCACAGCTTAGCATGTTTGATTATATCAATGGCATTACAATAGGCTCAATTGCCGCCGAAATGGCTACGGCACTAGAGCAGGACTATCGCATGCCATTATTGGCCATGGTGATCTATGCAGTTGTGGCGACAGGGGTTTCGATCCTCGATAATAAGTCATTAGCCGCCCGAAGGTTGCTGACTGGTAAGCCTGTAGTCCTATATAACGGGGGGAAAATCTATAAAAAGAACCTCAAAAGTTCCCGCATGGATATCAGCGAATTTCTAAGTGAATGCCGAGTAGGCGGTTATTTTGACCTCTCTCAGCTTGAAACAGCAATATTAGAGCCCAATGGCCGTGTGAGCTTTATTCCCAAGGCCGAATGCCGTGCTGTAAACCCTTCTGACCTTAATTTAAACCCTAAGCAGGAAAAAATGGTCTGCAACGTGATCTTGGATGGTACAATCATGCGCGAGAATTTAAAAAATATCGGTAAAGACGATCTATGGCTTGCAAAAGCGCTCAAAGAGGTGGATGCGCGAAATGTCTCAGATATTTTCCTTGCGACTTGTGATGCCGAAAATACCCTTAGAGTTTACTATAAAATTGAGAATGAAGTACCAAAGGATATTTTTGAATAGTACTCACATACTAGTATTGCCTTGGTTTGTATAATTCGGTAAAAAAGACGCTATACTTCAGTTCAATGCTGATAGAGTGTTTCCGAGTGACGCAAACAATGCATCGCAGAGGTGGATAAGCCATAGTGTGAGAGATGCTCAGTGGCTTAGTATCTCTGTATAAAGGATGACGGTAGATGCAGTGAAGGCTGATAGCTCGATATTCCTAAAAAGCTTGCCCAAGGATTGCAAGTGAAAGGAGAAACTATGAACGAACAAGAATTGCTCGATGAATTAGAAATGCCAACGAGACTGGGAATGATCATTGAGGAAAGCCTCCCTATGTCCTTCTATTTTATCGGTAAGAATCGGCATAAACGCCAAGATATTCTTAGCAATGCGCCACCGCTGTATTCTAAAGAGGATATAAAGGATTATGTTAATTCATATTTCATAAAATATCCTGATCCGTTTATGTAAGGCACAGCACCGAAGCTTTTTGGGCTTCGGTGCTGCTTTTTTGCATAAAATTGTACTAGAACAAGCTTAAAGTGAATAGATAAAAAGATGTGGTATTTATATTTGTGGTGCAACCCGATTGTGATTAGGAGGTGACTCTATGGAAAAAATCCGAATTGGTATCGTAGGCTATGGAAACATAGGCAAGGGCGTAGAGGCGGCAATCAGACAAAATCCCGATATGGAGCTGGTGGCCATTTTTACTAGGAGAGACCCCGAGAGCATTGGTGTCTCTAATCCCAGAGTAAAGGTAGAGCGATTAGAAAATATACCACCTTACAAGAGTAGGGTTGATGTACTGATACTCTGTGGTGGTTCACTGTGTGATCTGCCCCAGCAAGGGCCTGCCTTAGCTTGCGGCTTTAATACGGTAGATAGCTTTGACACCCATGCCAAAATACCTGAGTATCTAGCTGCAATGAGTAAAAGCGCCTCGGCTGGAGGCAAAGTAGCACTTATTTCATGCGGATGGGATCCTGGGCTGTTTTCGATGATGCGTCTGCTTGGTGGTGCGTCATTGCCTGTGGGCAGCGATTATACCTTCTGGGGCAGAGGGGTCAGTCAAGGGCATTCAGATGCAGTCAGAAGGGTAGAGGGAGTGCAGGATGCGATACAATATACCGTGCCAGTTGCTGAGGCAGTAGAAGCAGTACGCAGAGGGGAGGAGCCCGCACTCACTACGCGACAAAAACATACGAGGGAATGCTATGTGGTAGCCAAGCCTGAAACAGATACCGAAAAAATTAAGAATGATATTACATCGATGCCTAATTATTTTGCGGAGTACGATACAAGTGTAGAGTTTATTTCTCAAGATGAGCTAAGGGAAAATCATGGCAAGATGCCTCATGCAGGTTTTGTATTTCGTAGCGGCATAACCGGCGAAGGTAATAACACACAGGTCATGGAGTTTGCGCTTAAGCTTGATTCCAACCCAGAGTTTACAGCCAATGTGCTGGTAGCTTTTGCACGGGCAGCTCACAGGCTATACCTTGAGGGGAAGACTGGTGGATACACTCCCTTTGACATCCCGCCGTATTACTTACATATGAAATCTAGGGAGCAACTGATCAAAGAAATGCTCTAGCAGCAGTTTATCAGGAGATTCACCTAAAGATTTGATAAAAATTTATTGTGTTTAGTGATTACCTTTTTTATAATTTAATGGTATAATAAATTTAGGTATTTTTATGTTGGGTTATATTCTTAAATTAGGGGCAATATCAAGCCACTGGTGAGGTTTACAGCATATTTCATATCACAGCAGAATCTGAGCTGTATCACGGCTGTTTTGAGCATATATGGGGATGTCACGAAAAGGAATAACAAAAGGAGCGGATGTCATGGTTAACGTAGATGAAACAACCTTATCCAAAGCCAGCAAATTTGGTGGATATGAGAAACGTCAGGTTTTGTCATATATCCAATCTATCAGGGAGTCCTACGAATATACCGTAAGCCAGCTAGAAAAAAAGAACACTGAGCTGGAAGCTGCGAATAGTGATCTTACTGCCCGGCTTGATAGCAATGATAAGAAGCTCGCCGTGATGGAAAATCGACTGTATGAGGAGCAAAACCGGGTTGGTAACTTAAATATCACCATAAATGACTTAAATCTTGAGCTGGCCTCCCAGCGGGTGATCATCAATGAGCGGGATCGCCAGCTAAATGAGCTTAGAAACCAAAGTGGCGAAGTAGAAGAGCGCATGAGAGCCTTGGCTGCGAAGGCCAAGAAGTTTGACGATTTAAAAGAAAATGTCGGCGCAATCATGCTAGAGGCTAAGGCAAACGCGGGTAATATTATCGAGCGTGCGCAACTAAAGAGCCGTGATATTGTAAAAGAAGCAGAAAATAAGCTCATCGCAATTAATCACGATATCTCCGCATTGCGTCATCAGCTGGCTATGGGGCGGAAGTTCCTGCTGGATCTAACTAAAACGATCAGCGACAAGCTGGATAACATGGATATTGTGGTAAATTCCATCGATCATTCGGTTAACTATGACGTTGCTTTAGGTAGCAGTACTGCAAAGCTTCAGGCTTTACTTGAGTCTTTTGATGATCAAGAGGATGGAGCATCGACAGCAGATGACCTTCGGGCGGAAGTCATGGACGATTAAGCTCTGCTTATGCACCTAAATGTATGATTCAATAAGGTGGTGTCTTCTCAGATTGAGAGGGCACCACTGATTATTACTGACACAATGAGGTAAACTATGCTATACGGTAAAAAAACAACCGCAATTCTTGTGGCCGCTGGGAGCTCTACGCGCATGGGGGGCTTAGATAAGTGCTTTATAGAACTAGGCAAGCAGCCTGTATTGGCACATACAATTGATAAGTTTCAAAAAAACGACTTGGTGGATCATATTGTGCTGGTAACCCGTACTGAGAGCATTGGGGCAGTACAGGAGCTAGTCCGAATGCTAAAAGCTGATAAAGTCTCGGCTGTGGTAAGCGGAGGCGCTTCAAGACAGCAGTCGGTGCTCAAGGGTGTAGCGGCTGCCCCAATAGATACAGCATACTTATGCATCCATGATGGAGGGCGACCTCTTGTCAGCGATCAGTTGATCACCCGAGCGCTTACCGCCTGCGCTATCCATGGTGCAGTTACCGCCGCAGTACCAGTAAAGGATACCATTAAAGTTGTAGAAGAGGGCATCGTGACCGGTACACCGCCGAGGGAGAAGCTGTATAGTATCCAGACCCCGCAGGTTTTTGAGAAGGCGCTATACCTGCGTGCATGTGAGCAAGCAAAGACCGAGTATACCGATGACTGCCAGCTAATTGAGGCTATGGGCGAGCGGGTATATATCGTAGAGGGGGAGTATACCAACATCAAGCTTACTACCCCTGAGGATATCGGCATAGCTAAATTACTGATAAACAGGGAGGATCATCGGTGAGAATAGGACATGGTTACGACGTACATAAGCTGGTAGAGGGTCGGAAGCTGATCCTCTGCGGCGTAGAGATACCATATAGCAAAGGGCTGCTAGGCCACTCTGACGCAGATGTAGCACTGCACTGCGTGATGGATGCTCTGCTCGGTGCTTGTGCTCTAGGAGATATCGGCAGGATATTCCCCGATAGTGACCCTGCTTATCTGGGAGCAGATAGCCTGAAACTATTGGAGCAGGTTATTAAGTTAATTGCAGATCGTGGGTATCGGGTGGGGAATGTTGATTGTACTATTATTGCGCAAGCCCCAAAGCTTGTTCCCTACATGGATCAAATGCGCAGTAAGCTGGCAGCCACTTGCGGTGTTTCGCTAGAAGATGTAAATGTAAAAGCAACTACAGAAGAGGGGTTTGGCTTTACAGGCAGCGGTGAGGGCATCAGAGCGCATGCAGTATGCTTGCTGGAGAAATTGCAGTAAGAGCATCGCGGGAAAAGATGACGTTTTTAGCAGCAAGACATCTGACAGGTTGTGGAGATCACTCTAAAGATAGCATTGATCTTGCTGGCTTTTTGGCAGGTAGTTTTTGAGGAACCAGTTGATAAATATGTTGTAGTGTTATAAAAAATATGCTATACTGACTATAGATTTTTGATACTTCAACATTATTTGTAGTTGCACAGCGAGGTGGATAATGTTTAATTTTATAGAGTGGTTTATCGGTACTGTAAAAACTATATCCATTATAGATATTGCAGACATACTTATGGTCGCCTATCTGATTTATCAGGCGATCAAGCTTGTAAGAGATACCAGAGCGGTGCAGCTGGTCAAAGGCTTGGGTGCTTTGATTATGCTAAACCTCTTTGCTAGTACCCTGCGCCTACAAACCATGACGTTTATTATGAAAAACGTGCTGCAAATCGGAGCACTGGCTTTATTGGTTGTGTTTCAACCGGAGCTTAGGCGTGCTCTCGAGCAGGTAGGGCGTACCAACCTTTATAATCTGGGGTTGTTTTCGACTGCTACCTCTGATGATGATGCCACACGCTGGAAGGCAGCTATCGAAGCGATCGGCGCGGCCTTTGCTTCATTGTCGCTCCAAAAGATCGGCGCACTTGTGGTAATTGAGCGGGAGAGCATACTTGGTGAAATCATCAAAACCGGTACGGTGATCGATTGTATCCCCAGCGCCGAGATGATCGGTAATGTGTTTTTCCCAAATTCCCCTTTGCACGACGGCGCAATGATTGTAAGAAATGCGAAGCTCTATGCAGCGGGTTGCTTTTTGCCTTTATCCGATAATTATGAGATCGGCAAAGAGCTTGGTACAAGGCATAGAGCTGCCTTGGGTATGAGTGAGAATTCTGATGCGGTCGTGCTGGTAGTTTCGGAAGAAACAGGCATGATTTCTATGGCGGTAAATGGCAAGCTAAAACGAGGATACACCTCTACGCAGCTCATGCAGGATCTGACTTCCTTACTGATCGTAGAGAAAGACGAAACACAGACCAAAAGGCAGATGTTTATGAAGGTGAAGCGATGAATTTTAGAATCAGTAAGCTGGTAGAAAATAATCAATTACTTATGATCTTCTCGCTGCTTTGCTCTGTAATATTGTGGCTGGGCGTAGTTAGCGAAGATAAAGAGTCGGTGGATACGGTACGCAACGTGCCAGTAGAGATTAACATTACCGAGAGCGGAGCCGGTAGGCTTGGGCTCTCCCCACTGCTGAAGGATGACATCGTAATTGATGTAGATGTTATGGGTGAGCGTGCGGTTGTTGGTAATTTATCTGCCGAAGATATCGAAATTAGAGCGGTATTATCCAGTGTGACCAAGCCAGGCACCTATCAGCTTAGGCTGGAGGGCTATGATTATAAGCGCAAGGGCTTTGATATTATCAATTTAAAGCCTGCTACAGTCGAGGTGCGCTTTGACCATATTGTATCAAAGAAATTCCCCATTGAGGTTGAGCTTGAGGGCTTTAGTATCCCTGAGGGGTATATCATGAATCAGGAATATGTCAGCCCTAAGGAAGTGCTTATTACAGGGCCATCGGGAGAGCTTGATAAAATTTCTCGCTGTGTGGTCAAAATTGGCATGGACACCCCTATAAAAAACACCGCTACCTTTGAACGGGAGATCAACATACTCGATGCCAGCGGTGAGAAGGTAAAATCAGACTTCTTAGAGCCAGATATCAACAAGACCTCTGTAACGGTACCAGTCTTAAAGAAAAAGGAAGTACCTGTAACAATCGGCTTTACCAACTTACCGTCGGGCTTTGATATGGAGTCATTACATTATACCATTGCTCCACAAACACTGGAGATTGCAGGCCCTGCTGAAATGATCGACAACCTATATGAGATCCATCTAGGCTATATCGATATGAGAGAGCTTACCCCTGATATGTCGGTGTATTATGGCGCTGTGTTGCCGACCGGCTATATATCGGTGGATAATGTGCAAGATGTATCGGTGGAGTTTGCGAATCAAGGGTATATCAGTAAGAAATACAAGGTAAGCGACATTCGCTTAATCAACCTACCGACGGACTACAACATCGTCACAAACACTAAGGTGATCTACGATGTGGAGATCTATGGCCCCAAGGCAGATATCGATAAGATAACTCCCCAGGATATACTGGCAGAGATCGATGTATCGTCCATCGATATCAGAGTAGGGCAAATGGTGGTGCCTGTTAAAATCTCCATTCAAAACAGTCAAAAAAGCTGGGCATTTGGGGAATACAGTGCAGTCATTACAGTCAAGAATAAATAAACTAAGGGAAGTCTGTCTCTGACAGACTTCATTTAGTTTGAGCTGTTTGTTACAATCATTATGAGGTGAAACATGTCAATAATCGTCAGCGGTATCGCGACTTCTATAGAAACAACGGAAGAAGAAATTTTGCAAAAAGCTGCTCAGAAACTAGGGAAGGCTAAAGAAACCATCACTTTTGCCGCAATTGCCAAACGTTCGGTCGACGCACGCAAAGGAGAAATCAAATTTGTAAGCTCAGTAGCTTTTAACCTTGATGGTGACGAGCAAAAGCTGGTTGAGACTCTAAAAGATAGTTCCGTTATCTTTAAGGACTCGGTGAAGCTTTCACTATCTCCTGGTACTACTCCTCTGGCGGCGCGCCCTGTGATTGCAGGCTTTGGCCCTGCGGGGATGTTTGCTGCACTCATGCTTGCGCGGCTTGGCTATCGCCCGATTGTATTGGAGCGGGGAGCCGATGTGGATGCAAGAGTTAAGGCAGTTGAGGGATTTTGGCAGGGAGGAAGACTAGACCCCGACAGCAATGTGCAATATGGCGAGGGGGGTGCAGGTACATTCTCTGATGGCAAGCTGACCACAAGGATCGGCGATGCTCGGTGCCGCTATGTGCTGGAGGAGCTTGTGCATCATGGTGCGCCTGAGGCTGTTTTGATCAAAGCCAAGCCCCACATCGGTACCGATCAGCTTAGGGGCATTGTTAAGTCTATCCGTCAAGAAATCTGCGAGCTAGGTGGAGAAGTTTTGTTTCATCGTAAGCTAACAGGGATCGTACAGAGTGGCGGTGCATTGCAGGCAGTCAAAACTGATCAAGGTGAGCTGCCTGCCGGTGTGCTGATTGCAGCTATCGGCCACAGTGCACGAGATACCTTTGAGGCTTTGGCGGCCTGTGGGCTACCTATGGAGAGTAAGGCTTTTTCGGTGGGCGTGCGGATAGAGCATCTACAAGCTGATATTGATAAGGGATTATATGGTAAATATGCAGGGCATCCCAAGCTGCCGGTAGGGGAGTATCAGCTCTCGTATCGTGAGGGAGATCGTGCGGCATACACCTTCTGCATGTGCCCGGGTGGTACGGTGGTGGCGTCTTCTTCCGAAGAAGGAGGAGTCGTTACCAACGGCATGAGCGAATACGCCAGAGATCTGCCCAATGCAAATTCCGCCTTGGTGGTATCGGTATCAGCTGAGGATTTTGGCACTAGCTGGCGCGATGGCATTCGCTTTCAGCGGCATCTAGAGCAAGCTGCTTTTGTGGCGGGAGGCAGCAATTATCGTGCCCCTGCCCAGAGTGTGGGAGGATTTTTGGGAGATAAAAATAGCAGGATTGGCAGCAGAGTAAAACCCAGCTATCAGCTTGGTGTTGAAGAAAGATCGCTCCGAGAGGTGTTGCCACCTGTTGTTAGCGAGATGATCACAAAAGCTCTACCTATGTTTGGCCGCCGCCTGCCGGGATTTGACGCTCATGATAGTGTGCTGACCGGAGTCGAAACTCGTACCTCCTCGCCGGTGAGGATCTTGCGTGGAGATAATCTCTGCTCTATTGCATTAGAGGGGCTGTACCCCTGCGGCGAGGGTGCCGGCTATGCAGGAGGCATCATGAGTGCGGCTGTAGATGGAATTCGAGTGGCAGAAGCGGTTATCTCCCGCTACTGCCCCAGCAAGGACTGATAAAATCTATTGAAATTGCACATATAAAATGGTAAAATAATAAAATATAGTCGATTTCTACAGGAAAATAGCGTAGATATTGATGT
The DNA here is from genome assembly GCA_032059445.1 of Oscillospiraceae bacterium. Taxonomy (GTDB): domain Bacteria; phylum Bacillota; class Clostridia; order Oscillospirales; family Ruminococcaceae; genus DAMCAP01. The sequence goes on along the minus strand of DAMCAP010000008.1, from coordinate 78,094 downwards.
GTTATGCAAAAATACCGATCGTTACTAGGGGGGAGCACATTGAAATTTTGGAAATATGCTGAAAGTGACCAAGCTTTGGCAGGTAGTTTGGCGGAGAAGTATCGGCTCTCTCCTATGGTTAGCGGTGTAATGTGCTCTCGTGGGCTAGATGCTGGGCAGATCGACACCTTTTTTCGCAGTACCTATAAGCTTCACGATCCTTACCTGATGCGTGGTATGGACAAAGCTGTAGAAATTATTCTGCAATCGGTGCAGCTTGGTGAGAAGATTGCTATCTTTGGCGATTATGATTGCGATGGGGTTACTGCTACGGCAATGCTTTATCATTATCTGACCCAGGTTGGCGCAGATGTAATATTTTATATCCCGAACCGTGAGGGAGAGGGCTATGGTATTAGTCAAGATGCAATTCGTAACCTACATGCTTTGGGTATCCAGCTGATTATCACGGTAGACAACGGGATCAGCGCTATCGAAGAAGCTAAGCTTGTAGCCCAGCTTGGTATAAAGCTGGTAATAACAGATCACCATACACCAAGGGATGTTTTACCCGTTGCCGATGCAATCATCAACCCTCATCAGCCTGATTGCCCTTACCCCTTTAAGCAATTGTGTGGGGCGGGTGTGGTTTTTAAGTTAATCTGTGCCTTGGATTCTGATGAAGAAGGCTATGATATGCTTGAGGAATATGCTGATCTGCTTACAATTGGTACAGTTGCCGATGTGGTTGAGCTACGAGATGAAAATCGCTTCTTTGTAAAGCGGGGACTAGAAAACCTGGCAAATACCCATCGGGTAGGCATCAAAAAGCTCATGGATATGGCGGGGTTAG
>DAMCAP010000008.1:73670-77252 GCA_032059445.1 Oscillospiraceae bacterium | reverse complement strand
TTAGACACTACTGCACTCAACAGCGAATCAATAAGCTTTGGACTAGCACCTCGTATCAACGCGGCGGGGCGTATTGACTGTGCCGAAATAGCGGTATTGCTTCTGCTTACCGAGCGAGATTCGGAAGCAGATGAAATCATCACACAGATGGAAGGCTATAACAGTCAGCGAAAGCAACTCGAGAAGCAAGTGATCGATGATATATCTGCGCAAATCGCTGCTGACCCACAGCTGCTCGGTGACCGCGTGCTGGTGTTTAGCGGCGAGGGCTGGAATGCTGGTATCGTTGGGATCGTTTGCTCAAGGCTGGTCAACCGATTTGGCAAGCCCTGCATTATCATTTGTATGGATGGTGAAGATGCAAAGGCTTCGGGAAGAAGCATCGAGGGGTTTTCTTTGATCGAAGCAGTCTTCCATTGCTGCGAGTATCTCAGTAAGTACGGTGGCCACCCGATGGCTGCGGGATTTTCCCTTAAAAAAGAGCATATCGGTGACTTCCGCAGGGCAATTAATGCCTTTGCCAAGGACCGTTACTATAAAATGCCAGTTGATAGCATTTCAATCCACTATGAGTGTAACGTAAATGATCTGTCCCTTGAAAATATAGAAGGACTGGACGTGCTGGAGCCTTTTGGCGCCGGCAACGAAAAACCAAACCTCTGTGTAAGAGGTGCTATCCTCGAAAAAATCGTAGGCATGTCTGAAGACAAGCATCAGCGACTTCTCCTTAGCAAGGATGGTACACAATTTACTGTGCTGTTCTTTGCAACTCGGCGCGATCAATTGATCTTGAGTGAGGGAGATGTAGTGGATGTTGCATTTAGTGCCTGCATCAATGTCTACAACAATCAGCGCAGAGTGACCCTTAAGGGGATAGATCTGCGACCTTCTGGACTAGACCAAGAGGAGTATTTTGATAGCTGCACTCTGATGGATAATTACTACAGAGGCGAGCTCAAGGGCAAGCAATACATACCACTGCGTGACGAAATCGCAGTGATCTATCGGATGATGAAAAAAATCGGACGTATAATTTATCATCTGCCTGCTATATATTTTAAGTGCCAATGTAAGGACATTAACTACTTAAAGTTTATATTATGTATAGAGATCATGCTAGAGAGAGGCCTGCTCTTGATTGCCGAGGGCAAGGAGGGTAGGTATCTGGCGATTAACCCACACAGCGGTAAGGTGCAGCTTGAGTTGTCACCTATTATAAGGAGCTTAGACGATGAAGGGTAAAGTAAACAGCACCTATGAAGACCTTATAGATAGTATTAAAGCCAGTGAGCGGCCCTATGACATCGATATGATCTCCAAGGCCTACCAGATGGCTTTTGAGGCACATGGCAGCCAGATGCGTAGGTCTGGATTGCCTTATATTACCCATCCTCTTTCGGTAGCGGTGATCCTGGTGGAGCTGGGTATGGACTCTGAGTCAGTTACAGCTGCTCTCTTGCATGATGTGGTGGAAGATACCGACGTACCAATCGAAACCATCGAAAAGACTTTTAATAAAGAAGTCGCAGTTTTGGTTGGTGGAGTAACAAAACTGGGGCAGATCCCCTATTCCTCTCGCGAGGAGCAGCAGGCAGAGAATATCCGCAAAATGTTGATGGCGATGGCACAGGATGTACGTGTAATCATCATCAAGCTGGCTGACCGCCTCCATAATGCCCGCACCTTTGAGTTTCTGGCAGATGACAAGCGTCGCTATAAGGCGCTTGAAACCATGGAGATCTATGCCCCTATCGCGCACCGACTCGGTATCAAGACTGTAAAAGAAGAGCTTGAGGATATTTCTCTAAGATATCTTGACCCCGTTGCTTATGCCGAAATCGAAAACCAGCTAGCTTTTCGCACCGATGAGCGGCAGGAGTTCCTGCGCTCCATCAAAGAGCGGGTATATGAGCGGATCAAGGATGAGCATCCAAATGCCTTTATCGAGGGCAGAGTAAAGAGTATTTATGGCATTTACCGTAAGGTATATATGCAGGGCCGCTCCATCGATGAGATATTTGACGTATACGCAGTGCGGATCATCGTTGACTCGGTGATCGAGTGCTATAATATCCTCGGTATTATCCATGATATGTTTCGCCCCATCCCTAATCGGTTTAAGGATTATATCTCTACCCCTAAGAAAAATATGTACCAATCCCTTCATACCACGGTGTTTGACAAAGAGGGTATCCCTTTTGAGACACAGATCCGTACTTGGGATATGCATTATACTGCCGAGTATGGTATCGCAGCCCACTGGAAGTATAAGGCTGGTATCAGCGGTAAGGATAAGCTGGAGGAGCGCCTTGCTTGGGTAAGGCAGCTTATCGAGAGCCAGCAGGAGGGTGAAGACGCTCAGGAGATCGTACGCTCCATTAAATCGGATATTGCCCCCGACGAGGTATTTGTATTTACCCCCAAGGGCGATGTAATCAGCCTGCCCGCAGGCTCAACCGTAATCGATTTTGCTTATGCAATCCACTCTGCGGTAGGCAACCGCATGATTGGAGCTAAGGTAGACGGGCGGATGGTTTCAATTGATTTTGAGGTGCAGACAGGTATGATCGTGGAGGTTGTGACCTCTAACGTCAAAACTCACGGACCTAGCCGTGACTGGCTTAACATCGTCAAAACCAGTGAGGCCCGTAATAAAATCCGCAGCTGGTTTAAAAAAGAGCGCAAAGAAGAAAACATCGCGCAGGGTAAAGAAGCTGTGGAGCGGGAGTTTAAGCGAAGCGGTATTATGCTAACCGATGAGCAGTTAGTAAGCTTCCTGCTAGAGGAAGCAAAGCGCCAGCATATCGCTACGGTGGATGACTTTTATGCTGCTATAGGCTATGGCGGTCTATCACTCATTCGGATAATGCCAAGGCTTAAGGATGAGTATATCAGGGTCTTTAAAACGCCGGAAAGCAGCAAAAGCGAAAAGGTTGTAATAACAAAGCCACCCAAGGAGAAAAAAGCCTCTAGCGGAGTTATCGTAGAGGGCTTAGATGGCTGCTTGGTGAAATTCTCTAAGTGCTGCAATCCTCTGCCCGGTGACCAAATCATTGGCTTTATCACCAGAGGCTTTGGTGTGTCGATCCACAAGACAGATTGCATCAACGTGCTTTCGACGATCAATTCTCCCGAGCACGAAGGACGCTGGGTAAAGACTGAGTGGGCGCAGGTAATCAAAGAGAACTTCCAATCGACTCTAGATATCCTTTGTACCACCAGAGATGGCTTATTTGCAGATATCAGCGTCACCCTCAACAATATGCGGGTGCCTGTCAATGCCATCATGGGCAAAGAGCAAAAAGACAACACCACCAGTATTCAGGTGACCATCACAATTTCTGACATCGGTCAGCTCAACTTTGTTATGTCAAATATTAAAAAGATACCGGGTGTTATCTCTATTGCAAGGCAGTCGGTATAATAAAGAAGCATATGTAGCAATTGCCTGCCCGTAGTGATGGGGTCTAAGATTAATCAAAAATCCAAATCATCACTCTGGGGTATGGGCAGATTATGCCATCGGTGATAGTGATGGTATAACGGAGGAGCAGGAATGAAAGCAGTAGTTCAAAGAGTTAC
>DAMCAP010000008.1:53997-73660 GCA_032059445.1 Oscillospiraceae bacterium | reverse complement strand
GGGGCTGATGATCTTGCTGGGGGTTAAAGATGGAGATACCAAGGCGCAGGCGGAATTTTTGGCAGCAAAGATTGCTGGGCTGCGGATCTTTACCGATGAGCAGGATAAAATGAATCTTTCTGCGCTGGATGTTGGGGGAGAAGCCTTGGTAGTGTCAAACTTCACCCTATATGGTGATTGCAAAAAAGGCAAGCGCCCCTCATATATCGCAGCAGCTCGCCCCGAGACTGCCGACCCGCTTTATACTTATTTTGTAGAGCAGTTGGCGGCAGTGGGGATAAGCAAGGTTGCAACTGGGGAGTTTGGCGCGGACATGCAGGTTTTGATACAAAATGACGGGCCTGTAACTCTGATACTGGATACAGAAGAAATAATGCCAAAGAATCTATAAGCAGGAGGAAAATTGTATGAATATGACGCACTTACGACTAGGACCAATACAAACCAATTGCTACATCGTATGGGATGATACCAAAAATGCAGCGGTTATCGACCCTGCCGCCAAAGCAGATAAGATCGATGTAGTACTAAAAGAGCATAATTTAAATCTTCAGTGCATCTTGCTGACCCATATGCACTTTGATCATATAGGTGGCATCAATGGGCTTCGTAGACTTTACCCTGATGTAAAGGTATATATCGGCACCGAGGATGCTCCTGACCTGCCAACAGCTCATGAGAGCTGGAGGGCTTATGTAAGAGCATATCTTGATGAATATACAGGGCTCAAAGCAGACGTAATGGTGGAAGACGGTGACGTCATAGAAGTGGGGAGTTTAAAGTTCCATGCGATCGCCACTCCTGGGCATACCAGAGGCGGACGCTGCTATCTCTGTGAAGATGCGATCTTTACCGGAGATACCCTCTTTAAAGAGGAGGTAGGCCGCTGCGATCTTGACGGTGGTGATTACCTGACCATCCTGCGCTCGGTCAAGAAACTCGCTGCTTTAGAGGGAGATTATACTATATACCCAGGTCATGAGGCGTTTTCTACGCTTTCTCATGAGAGGGAGCACAACCGCTATATCCGGTCGACAGAAGTATGATACTTGCCATTGTTGGTCACAGCTTCGAGTATGAGATCCTAAATATCTGCCGAATCTTTTACTTTAATGAACGCTTTGAAATCATAGATACTTTACCCAATGCTGGTGATTACATCATTGCCCAAATTGATGGGCTTGATATGATGGTAAATGTGAAGGTAGGGGAGCGTTCGTCCCAGCTTATCGAGACGCTCGCACCCGAAACTTCTGATCATGATCGTGAGCTGATCCTTTCCCGTTTATTATTTCATTTGCTTTCTACCTTCACGGGCTACACCCCAAGATGGGGCATTCTTACTGGTATACGCCCTATTAAGCTGATTCACAAGGCAATCGAGGAAGGGATGAGCCTCCCAGAGGTCAAAAAGTTCTTTGGCCAGCGATACCTGCTGCGAGAAGATATTGCAGATCTTGCAATTATGGTTGCAAAGGAAGAAAAGGCGATCAACGACCTCTCGAAGCCCGAGAGTTTTAGCCTGTATGTTTCGATCCCTTTTTGCCCAAGCAGATGCAGCTATTGCTCCTTTATTTCAAGCTCTATTTCACATGCCTATAAGGTGATCCTGCCTTATCTCGACAAGCTTGTAGAAGAGATTAAGACCTTAGGTACTATGGCAGCTCGATTAGGGCTGCGTCTAGAAACTGTCTATATTGGCGGTGGCACCCCTACAACCCTAAGTGCACCTCAGCTAAAAATGCTCTTTGAAGCTATTGATGCCAACTTCGACCTCTCACACATCCGCGAGTATACAGTGGAGGCAGGTCGCCCCGATACTATTACTGAGGATAAGCTTAGGGTCATCAAGGAGGCTGGGGTCACAAGGCTCAGCGTTAACCCCCAGACCTTACAAGATGATGTGTTAAAGCATGTTGGGCGTGCCCATACTGCAGCTGACGTGGTAAACTGCTACCATTTAGCAACAGGGCTAGGCTTTGACAATATCAATATGGATCTAATTGCGGGGCTTCCTGCTGATAGCTATGAGGGCTTTGTTGAAAGCTTGGAGGGTGTAATTGCTCTTTCGCCTGCCAATATTACGGTACACACCCTTACCCTAAAGCGATCCTCTACGATCTTTCAAGAGAACATTGCCCTTGCTGATTCTTGGGGTGCGGTTACTACCCGGATGGTTGATTACGCTAGGAAGCGACTTATGGAAGAGGGGTATATCCCTTATTACCTCTACAGGCAAAAAAATACCATTGCAAATTTAGAAAACATCGGGTACTGCAAGCCAGGCTATGAGGGGCTATATAACGTATACATTATGGATGAGACCCATTCTATTTTATCTGCGGGCGCAGGAGCGGTAACCAAGCTACGGGAGCCAAAGGGTGTGGACATCCTGCGGATACACAATTTCAAGTATCCCTTTGAGTACATCAATCAGTTTGACGAAATGATGCGCCGTAAGGATGCCATCGAAGAATTTTACCGCAAATACCCCATAATATAAAGGCAATTGGGTAGAATATTGCGTAAACTATAGGGAAGTTACTATAATATACACGCCAACAAGGCAGAAAAGGAGCACTGTATGAATCTTGATACCTTTGTAAGCAAAGCAAAAAGCCTCGCCTCTATCGCCAGCAAAAAAACCTCCAATGCCGTAGAAATCTCTAAGCTCAACCTGCGGGCAGTCCAGGTCAATACCATGATCCAGAGTACCTATGAGCGCATCGGCTCTCTGTATTACACCCAGAGCAAGACCGAGAGTGATAACAGCAGCCTAATGTCGATCTGCGTGGCTGAAATTGACTCGCTGCTAGCAGAGCTAAGCGAAATCAACGCCAAAATTGCCAGCCTTAAGACCGGTGTAGTCTGCAAAAAATGTGGGGAAGTTAACCCGATTGAGTCAATGTACTGTGCAAAGTGCGGCTTTAATCTGAGACTCAACCATAAGGTAAATGATTAAGGGAGTAGCTTTTAAGATCATTTGCAAAAAGGTCTATCGATAGGATAAATAACGTATACTGTATTATGTAGGGGTCTGTCAGCGCCTTAAACTCTTGCAGCGAGAGCGGGCAAGGAAACATCCTAAGGCTCTGAGGGACCTCTGACTTTTGTCAGTGTATGAGGTGGATATGAAAAAGTCACAATCTTTTGCGGGTGGAGCTGCTGTACTGGTTTTGTCTACCGTTACAGTCAAGATTATCGGCGCACTTTATAAGATACCTTTAACCAATCTATTGGGCGGTGTGGGAATGGGGTATTTTATGAGTGCCTACGGGCTCTTTAACCCCATATATGCGATGTCTGTAGCGGGTTTCCCTATCGCGATCTCAAAAATGGTCAGCAAGGGGCTTGCACAGGATAAAAACTTTCATCCCGGCAATATTCTTAAGAGCGGCGTCAAGATCTTTATGGGGATTGGTCTGGTGCTTAGCCTGCTGATGATTGCCTTTGCAAAGCCTTTTGCCCATATGGTGGATAATGATTATGCCTATTTCTGCATCTATACTATAGCACCAGCCATCATATTTGCGGCGGGTGGAGCAGCATTTAGGGGCTATTATGAAGGCCATCAAAACATGATCCCAACAGGGGTATCGCAAGCGATAGAGGCAGTTACCAAGCTAGTGATGGGGATTACACTGGTGGTACTTTGCTTGGATATTACCAAGAACCGAGCGCCCGAATCGATCATGCGCTTGGGCGCGGCTGTGGGGATTTTGCCTGGAGAGTTTAAGGATAATCTACCGCTTATTGCAGCGGCCGGTATCTTTGGCGTGACCTTAGGGAGCTTTGTAAGCTTCTTGTACCTTATGATCACTACATTGCTGCAACCTAGGAATAACGACTCAAAACAACATAGGCCCCCAGCCACCGGAATCACTGCCAACATCCTTGAGTTGGCAGTCCCTGTGTGCTTAGGAGCTTTGATGATCAATATCACCGCCATTGTTGACCTAATGACTATCATGAATGGTCTGAGCAAGATTTCCCATAATAGCTTAGAGATCCTCTATAAGAGTCATCATTATGTGATACCCTCCACTGTGCTGCCGGAAGAAATACCAAGCTTCTTATATGGTACCTACACAGGCCTTGCAATGACGATCTTTAATATTGTACCTGCTCTTACCATTGCAATAGGGACTACGGCTCTGCCCATAATATCTACATTAAACTCTGCTCGTAAGCACAGAGAGCTTCGTATCGCTGTAAACTCCATTATAAAGATAACAGGGATTTTTACACTACCCTCAGGGATAGGTATCATGGTGCTTAGTGAGCCGATTTTGAGTTTCTTCTTCTCATCTAATCCAGCAGAGGTAGCGATTGCGGTACCATTGCTGCGTGTATTGGGGCTTGCTGTTATTTTTGTTGGCTTCACAGCGCCCCTTACCAGCATTTTGCAGGGAATAGGAGCTGTATATATGCCAGCAAAGCTAATGGCGGTAGGCGGAGTGTGTAAGCTCTTGCTCAATCACTTCTTGATATCAGTACCGCATATAAATATCAAGGCAGCACCCTTTTCGACCTTGGTGTGTTACTGTATAATTGTAGTGGGGGGGCTTTATAGCATTGAGTCCCATTTGCAGCTCAATATGAATGTGGCAGGCCTACTTGCCAAGCCATTTTTTGCTGCGATTTTGTGCGGGGCTACAGCATATTACAGCCATTCTTTGCTATCTTCTGTATGGAGCAGCGGCTTGGTGGTGATACTATCAGTAGGGCTCGGCGGAGTGGTTTATCTATCGGCAATCCTTATGATGAAGGTGATTACGAGGGAGGATCTTTCTCTGCTTAAAGATGGAGAAAAGTTTTCTAAAATACTTGAATTAAAGGGATTATTAGGGTAAAATAATATGAGCTGTGAATAATTGCTCTGTAAATTGACGGAAGGTTGAAAACAATGTTCTTACAAAAAGATCAATACAAGGTTGAGGATCTGCGCCTGATCATGGAGCTACTTCGCAGTGAGCAGGGTTGCCCATGGGATCGGGAACAGACCCATCAGAGCATCCGCAATAATTTTATTGAGGAGGTCTACGAGGCGTGTGAGGCTATCGATCTTGATGATGCCGAAATGCTTCGAGAGGAGCTGGGGGACGTGCTGCTTCAGGTTGTATTTCACAGCCAGATGAGTAGAGAGCAGGGCGGCTTTGATCTGGATGATGTAGCTGACCGCATCTGCAAAAAGCTGATTTTAAGGCATCCTCATATTTTTGGCGATATCAAAGTTGCCAACGCTGAGCAGGTGCTAAGCAACTGGGATGAAATCAAAAAGAAAGAAAAAGGCCACGATACTGTTACCGAAACCATGAAGGCGGTACCCAAGGTATTTCCGGCTTTGCTCAGATCGGCGAAGGTGCAGAAACGAGCAGCGAAATCCGGCTTTGATTATCCCGATGTGTTTATGGCCTTAGATGATCTTGAGAGTGAGCTGAAAGAGCTGCGTGCGGCAATCGATCTAAATGATCAACTCAATATGCAAGAAGAGCTAGGGGATTTGCTCTTTTCTTGTGTAAATGTAGCCAGATTTTTAAAAGTAGACCCCGAGGATGCTCTTGCGAAGTCTTGTGAGAAGTTTATCCGCCGTTTTGAGGTGGTAGAGGAGCTTGCGGCTTCTGATCATATAGATATGAAAACTCAGAGCATCGATCAGTTAAATGAACTGTGGTATAGGGCAAAAAAGTTAAAAAGCAATTAAATTTTGGAGGAAACGAAAATGACAAAGAGTGAGCTGATTGCAAGCGTAGCGGCTAAAACAGGCCTAACCAAGGCACAGGGAGAGATGGCAGTAGCTGCTTTTCTTGATACCGTAACCGAAACACTGGCTGCAGGCGACAGAGTTGCAATTTTAGGTTTTGGTACCTTTGAAGTAAGAGAAAAAGGCGAGAGAATGGGCACTAACCCAAAGACAGGCGAAAAGACCATGTTTGGTCCTTCCAAAACCCCTGTATTTAAGGCAGGTAAGGGCCTCAAGGATAGCGTTTCTAAGAAGTAAACAATAAATACAACAATACCGCCTGGGGCGGTATTGTTGTATCCGGCAAAATCTGCATCGAAATGATACAGATTAGGGAGGCATCAGTATGAGATTAGACAAGTATTTAAAGGTAACAAGGGTAATCAAGCGCCGCACGATAGCAAATGAAGCCTGTGATGCGGGGCGTGTTACTGCCAACGGCAAGGTAGCGCGGGCATCATATGAGGTAAAGGTCGGCGACATTCTTGAGATCAGCCTTGGGCAGAAGCCAATCAGACTAGAGGTTTTGTCTGTAGCAGAGCACACTACTAAGGAATCTGCTTCAACCCACTACAAGGTTTTGGAGTAGTGTTCTAGGGCTTTTACTTCCTGCATATATTTAAACTAGACCGAAGAGGACAGCTATAAATAGGCACTCAAAGTAAAGTATAAATTGATCAGGAGGTAACAAGAATGCTAGAGGAAAGACGTATACCAAACCTAAAACATACTGTGATCATGGAGGATCGTAGGACCCTCTCTCTTACCGGTATTACCGATATCGACAGCTTTGATGAGCAACTGGTTGCGGTATTTACCGATACAGGGGAGCTTTTGGTGAGAGGCAGTGGTCTTCACATCAATAAAATTGATGTAGAGGCCGGAGAGCTTTCTTTAGAGGGCGAAATCTTCTCTCTAGAGTATACCAGCAACATCTCACAAAAAAGCAACCTCTGGTCGAGAATATTTAGATGATCGCTATGGACGGTATTCATATAGGTGTAACAGAGCAGCTTGCTACCTTTGGATTCTCCTGCCTGATCGGCGCAGGGCTGGGGATATTTTATGATTTCTTTCGGGTCCTGCGCAAGGCGATACCCCATAACTGGGCTTTTATCGGTGTGGAGGATCTGATCTTTTTTATTGCTGCTACTACATACAGCTTTAATTTCATGGTGTCTGTGCTGGATGGTCGGATACGATTTTTTATCATCATCGGCGAATTGCTGGGGTGGATAATTTATTTTTTTACTCTTGGCGTAGTTGTGATGGGTGTTTCCGACAAAATTATAGCCTGTGTCAAGTATATAATAACAGCACTGATCCGGATATTTATAGCGCCGATTTTTTCACTATTGCGCTGGTTGCTTGTAAAACTACGTGGAATTGTGATATTACTCGTGAAAAATTTCAAAAAATTTACAAAATACTCAAAAATCCGCTTGAAAAGACGGAGTATTTTGATGTATAATTATAGTAAAGCACGGGCAGGCAGCTATAGGAGGTCTGTAAGAAACAGGAGGAAGTAGATGAAGCCGACAAAAAGACGTAAGAAAAAGAATCTTTTGCTTAGAGTGTTGTGCATTATCGTAGTATGCTATTTTTCTGTAAACCTTATTGACAACTATAATACCATTTTGGCAAAGCGTAGGGAGCTGGCGCTTCTAAAAGAAGGCTGTGAGCAGCAGAAGCTATCCAATGAAGAATTGGAGAGGCTTTTATCGATGAGCGACAGCAAGGAGTACATAGAGCGCATGGCACGCGACAAATTGGGCTTCGTATATCCCGATGAAAAGATTTTTATTGATGTGTCAGGTAAATAAGCAAAATAAACCGGGAGGATTTATTTCTTTATGGTCTTAGAGGTAGGGACAATTGTAGAGGGCAGAGTAACGGGTATAACCAAATTTGGTGCCTTTGTTGACCTTGGTGGCGGTAAGAATGGACTAGTGCATATTTCTGAAGTTGCTGTCAAGTATGTCAAAGCCGTAGAGGAGTTTTTGACGGTAGGGCAGACGATAAAGGTTATGATCCTTTCTATCTCTGAAGACGGGAAAATCAATCTTTCTGTACGGCGTGCACAAGAAAAATTGCCTATGCAAAAAATGAAGACAGGCCCAGGGGCTGATATCGAGTGGGGGCGTAAAGCAGAGCCTGCCAACTTTGAGGATATGCTCAGCAAGTTTAAATCAACAAGCGACGAAAAAATGTCTGATTTAAAGCGCATGATGGATAGCAAACGAGGCACCTCAGGGAAAAGAAACTCTTATAGATAACGGGAGTGCGAAAGCACTCCTTTTGTTTCGTATTAACATTAGAATAAAGATAAAATCGCTGGAGGAAACATGCTTCTCACCAATCTAAAAATCAACACCGTAACGAAGGGTGTAATTGACCAAGGATTCATACAGATTAAAGGCAAGAAAATAATCGCCATCGGCCCTATGACAACGCCTCTACCAGAGGATGATGAGATCATTGCTTTTGAGGGGCAGATTGCTTTACCGGGCTTGATTGACGCTCACACGCATATTGGAATGTTTGGTGATGGGCTTGGCTTTGAGGGTGATGACGGCAATGAATCGACCGACCCTATTACCCCCCATGTCAGAGCGGTAGACTCAGTTAATCCTATGGATCGCTGTTTTGGCGAGGCGCTTGAGTATGGTGTAACTACAGTGGTAGTTGGGCCGGGGAGCGCAAATCCAATTTCGGGGCAGCTGCTTGCGATGAAGACATCGGGGCGCTGTATTGATAAGATGCTATTGAGTATCAATGCAGGTACCAAATTTGCTCTGGGAGAAAACCCAAAGATGATCTATTCCCAGCGTAATCAAGGCCCTATTACAAGGATGGGTACCACCGCACTGATCCGAGAGCACCTCTATAAGGTGAAAAAATATGATCAGGACTGCTTAAACGCTCAGGAAGATGAAGAGGCTGAGGAGCCTGATGCAGATCTTAAGCTTAGCTCCATGCTCCCTTTAGTCCGTGGAGAAAGCCAGGGGTATTTCCATGTGCACAGAGCTGATGATATCTTTACTGCCCTTAGATTGGCAGCAGAATTTGATATTCATCCGGTACTTGTCCATGCGACCGAAGCACACCTGATCGCCGAGGAGCTGGCAGAGCAGCAGGCGCGGGTAATCTGCGGCCCCATAATCGGCAGCCGATCTAAACCTGAGCTTGTGCATCTTAACCGTAAAAACCCCGCTATCCTCCATAAAAATGGGGTGAAGATCGCGATCTGCACAGATCATCCTGAGGTGCCACAGGAGTTCTTAATGCTTAGTGCAGCAATAGCACACAAAGAAGGCTTACCCTCTGAAGAGGCAATTCGGGCGATTACCATCAACGCCGCCGAGCTGTGTAGGCTGGAGAGTTGTGTGGGCTCGCTGGAGGTAGGCAAGGATGCCGATATCGTAATCTATGAGAATGATCCGCTGCTTGGTATAGAGAAACCAATGGCAGTTTTTGTGGACGGTGTTAAAAGAGTTTAGAATATCCCGTTGAATTTTTGGATACTTATGTTATAATGATAGTAATAAATCCTCTAGGATTTATCCATTATACTAAAAGGAGTTGACAGTATGAACATTAGTATTACTGCTAGAAAGACGATCGTAAAAGACCAGTTTAAAGAAAAAGTGGAGAAGAAGCTCGCTAAGCTGGACAGGTTTTTTGACAGCGAAGCAAATGCACTAGTGGTAGTAACCAATGAGCGTGGACGAGAAACGGTTGAAGTTTCGATTGATTACAACGGCGTAGTCTTTCGTGCCGAAAAAACTACCGATGATCGTGCCGACTCCTTAGAAGCAGTGGTGGATCTGCTCTTTAAGCAGATCGTAAAGCACAAATCAAAGCTAGGAGCCCGCATGCGGAAATCAGCTTTTGAGGGCATCACTGCTGACACAGACACAGATGAATCAGAGTTTCATATTATCAAGAGCAAGTCTTTTGTAGTAGCTCCTATGGATATTCAAGAGGCGATTTTGCGGATGAATCTGGTCGGTCACGAATTTTTTATGTTTCAAAACTCTCAGACCGGTGAAATGAACGTGGTATACCGCCGCAAAAACGGTGACTACGGCGTCATAGAAGCCAAACAGGAGTAAGCCAAACAAGAAAGGACAATTGAATGTCGTTATATACCATAGCCTGCCCGTGTTTATTTGGTCTGGAGAGTGTGCTCTCAGGTGAAATCAAGCGGATGGGCGCTCAAGAGATCGAAACCGTTGACGGTAAAGTTACCTTTAAAGGTGATGCCGCCATGATAGCCAAAGCAAATATTCACCTTCGCACAGCTGAGAGAGTACTGCTTGTGCTTGGTAAATTTAGAGCACAGAGCTTTACGGAGCTTTTTGATGGTGTGGCAGCTATCAATTTTGAGGATTATCTGGCTAGCACCGATACTTTTCCAGTAAAGGGCTGGTCAATTAACTCAAAGCTTCACAGTATTCCCGACTGCCAATCGATTATCAAGAAGGCAATTGTAAAGCGAATGAGCAGCGTGTATCACAGAGAATGGTTTGAAGAAACCGGCCCTCTGCATCAGGTACAGTTTTCAATCCTAAAGGATGAGGTCACCATCATGCTGGATACCTCCGGGGCTGGGCTCCATAAGAGGGGTTATCGCCCTGCGGCAAATGCAGCACCAATCAAAGAGACCTTGGCTGCGGGAATCATCGATCTCGCAAGAGTCAAAGCAGATACCGTTGTCTTCGATCCTTTTTGCGGCTCAGGTACAATCTTAATCGAGTCGGCCCTCAAGGCGCTGCGCGTGCCACCCGGACTTAAGCGCAGGTTTGCGGCTGAGCAGTGGGGTTTAGTTCCTCGCAGCATCTGGGAAGAGGAGCGCACAGCAGGTATTGCATCGGTGGTCAAAGAGGGTAAGTTTAAAAGCTATGGATTTGATATAGATCCGGAGGCAATTGAGCTTAGCCGTGTGAATGCCGCTAAAGCAGGTGTTGCAAGCAGGCTGCTCCTCAAGCAGCAGGATATTGCAAAGTTTAAGCTACCCGTGGAGAATTTCACCTTGATTACCAATCCGCCTTATGGAGAGCGATTATTGGAAGTCAAGCAGGCAGAGGAACTTTACCGCCAGATGGGTAAGATCTTTGAGCCGGGAGAGGGTAGAAGCTATTATATCATCAGCCCTCATGAGGAGTTTGAGAGCATCTTCGGGCGTAAGGCAAATAAACGCCGTAAGCTCTATAACGGCATGATCAAGTGTCAGTTGTATATGTATTTTTAGTGCAGATGTTACAGAAAAGCATAACCAACTCAAATTTGAGCTTTCCCAGACTGTATCTCAAGCAAGTGTGAACACATATTTGAGAGCAATCAAGGCTTTTTTAAGATGGTGTATGTCATTGGGCTATTTGCAAGGCTTTCAAATCACAGCTTCGTCAACAAGGTATGCAACAAAAGAGACCTATACAGATTTTGAGTTAAAGCTTTTGCTGCATGGCGCAAGTATGATTTAAAGGGTTGCCTTAAAGAGGTTAACCCATTGCAAAACTACTTTCAGCAAAATGCAAACTAAAATAATTAAAGAATACTCCTGCTATAAACTTTATGTGGTTATAGTAGGAGTATCTTTTTATGCGTTTTTAAACTACACACTACACATACGGATAAGAGGGTATCCAATAGGATTCCTTATGTGTTTTATTTTTCATATGATTCTCCTCTTATATTGAATAAAAAAAGCACCCACTTTAGTGAGTGCTTTTTGAAGTTAATTAGCTTTGATTATCTTACTTAAGCTAAAATCTTTTGCTAAGGCCTTAGCATCTGGCTGTGAGATACCAAATGATATTAGATTTTTTATCAATGATACTTTAAACAATTGACTTTTTATTAAGACCCACAAAATAATAAATGGGAGTAAAACAATAAATATTAAAAACTTTATGATTAATTTTATTATTCTTATTGTTGTCACCATACTATTATCTTTTACCCGTTGTCGCTTGACTTTCCCATGTTGGCGGCAATGTCTTTTAACGAAAGCATATAGTCTTTAGACATTTTTAATGCGTCTTCTTTGGGTATACCAGCCTCAACTATTTCTTTGTAAAAGTTACCAACCGCTTGACCCATATTCCTACCTGATTCTGCTGAATATAGGCTTCCCATAAGTCCTTTGATGAGTTTCGGAACTTTATCCGAAACACTGTCCAACATTTCGCTAATTTCTTTTACTGGAATACTTTCAGACATAATATTTTCCTCCTAAATTATTTGCATAGCAAGGTTAACTGCTTGCTTTGCAATTTTAATAGAATAATATAGTTCATTCCAAACTACTGATAATTGTAATTTATTTTCTCTGTTTGGTATTTTTATAAAAGCAGTTTTAAATATATCTTCTGGTACATCGTCTAATTGCTTTGAAAGTCTTGATAACTTGATTACTTCACTTAGTTCCTTTTTACATAAGTTGCATTTTGAGAGATGACGCGCAATCTCTATTTTTTCTTTAGAAGATACGCTGTTATTGTAAAAATCGAATAATAAATCTTGTGCTTCATTGCAATTCATGAAATCATCTCCCTTCATCTAAGTACTTCCTTGCTTTGTTTTTTATACGGGAGATAGTGCTTTTGATCGTTCCGATAGGGATCAAAGTTATTTCTGAAATTTCACTATAACTTAATTCAGCCTTAAAAATTAAAAAAATCAGTTCCTTTTCCTTCTCATTTAAAATAGACAATACTTTATCTACAGTGTCAATATCATTAAGTTTTTGATACTGATCTTCTGCAATCAACTCGTTTTCATATTCTCCTAAGGCTTCATACTCAATCTTGTAGTA
Organism: Oscillospiraceae bacterium; assembly: GCA_032059445.1. Taxonomy (GTDB): domain Bacteria; phylum Bacillota; class Clostridia; order Oscillospirales; family Ruminococcaceae; genus DAMCAP01. The sequence goes on along the minus strand of DAMCAP010000008.1, from coordinate 61,097 downwards.
CTTTCTATAGTAGTCAGCAATTTTTCGCCGTGTAATTCCAATGCACCACGTTTTAAATGAAGATGAAAAGGTAAATGTTTCTAGCGACAACCAAATGGAGAGCATTGTGTCTTGTAAGACATCTCTTGAATCTTCATAAACAGATATATGGTTTTTGATATAATTGTAAATGATATTCAATAGGGGATTCATTAACTGCTCGAAAGCTTTATTGTCGCCATTCTTTGATTTTTTAATTAGCTCTCTTGTTATATTACCACTATCTAAAGCTCCAATCCCATCACCTCACTAATTGCTTTCATTTATTTAGTCGTTAAAATCTCCGTTTCGGTTCTAATATTATACTAAATATTTTTGAATTTTTCCAAATGCTATAAATACAAAAACTTCTAAGGTTAGAAGTAAACAACCATCAGTCATTAAATAATAGGTTGAGGAAATGATAGTAATATGAGCATATAACTAATGCGATCTAACATTTCTTGGTATTACATCTGCCAGCCCTAGTTTATCTAAGCAGGTTTCAAGGGGAGATTTGCCGCCGTATACTGGGATATCAGGAGCTGTGCCATATTGCATATTCGAGCTTCCATCAGGGTTAAGATTGTTACAGCATCGGTAGAACACTAAAATACCTGTATTGGGTAGTGCTTTCGCTATCGGTGTTACTCCAGAGGCACCGTCGCCGCCTGTGCGGCTGCCAATAAGTGTTGCAAACCCGCTTTGCTTGCAAAAACCTGCAAACCCTTCTGTTGATGAAAAAGAACGCTCACCTATCAGCACATAAACATTTCCTGTTAGTATTGGTTCTGTTCGGCTCGGCTTTACTGTGAAGTTAGTTTGCCCAACATAAGCAATGCCTTCTAAATCTGCTGCTTCAAGCTTTGGCAAGCTCCTGACCTCAGACCAATCTGAGATTAAGCGATCTTTAATGCCAATATAAAGTCCTTTGGTATCTCTGCCATCCTTCATCAAAAAATAATTGCTCCGATATTTTGGTTCGGAAATATTGGGAGCAATGATGTTTTTCGCCCAATAATAATCATTTCCACCACCATTGGAGGTAACATCTATGATAATATTCTTCTTATGTGCGTTATCTTCAAACCATTTTAGTAAAACGGGGGCATCTTTTTCAATGTAATCACCCATAAAAGATCGGATTGATACATAGGCTGTATCTTGCCCATAGTCCTTAAAGGTTAAGTTTTTCGTACTTCCGTTAACTGAAACGCCAAGGGCATTTTGAGCAAGCACCTTATAAGTGCTTTGAGTGTGTGGTAAATGGAGATCTCCATACACATAATCGTAGAATGTTCGCATATCAGCATTCGTATTCGTTTCCGACATTAACTCTGCGCCCTTTACTATGGAACGATAATTTTGCGCATTTATTATTTTAAGATGCCCCACACCTTGAAACTCATTTAAGCACTGGCTTAAATGATTATGGAAGTTCTCGAGGGTGATTGATTCAGAGTCTTGAGAAACTAGGCGCTTCCTATAATCTGCTTTGATTTGCTCTTTGCTTTTTCCTGTCTTACGCTCGGCTACAGCAAATAAGGGGTAATTCTCCTCAAGCATTTCCCACATATAGTCGTAATCCGCTAACGCTTGCTCTATGGGGATAGGTTTACTTGCTTGATAAATCGCCAAACCTTGATACGCAATAATTACGATAAGCAGGGTTAAAAGAATCATATGCTTTTTAAAGAACTTATGCATAACTTTTCCTCCAAACTATATATAAGGAAATATTATCACATACTGGATATTATTTCAATGAAACTGATGATATAAATAAAGATGCCAGCCTTTAAGGGTAACTGAATTGCCCATAGTAAAACTTGGGGATACTGTTGCAGCTATCCCAACTATCATAGCAGCTATTATTTGTGCCTTTATGTCGCAGGATTGGGCGCAAATCGGTAATGAGATTATGCTAGGTATTGGGGAGGCATAATTGAATGTGTAAAAGCGCTAGACCAATCAAAAAAAGGCAGCAATATCTGTTTTATGCGTGCAAAATCCGCATTTGATTTTTTTACATATTTCAGAGTATTGCAATCAAATTGGTGTTTGCAGTGGACATTTTATTATTAATGAGATATAATAAGGATACTAATTTTAGTTTATTGGCATCCTGTCAATAGCAATTAGCAAAACGATAGACCTTTATAAATGCATAAGGGAACACCCTTCTATGAGATACGCTCTCACAGAAGGGTGGTTCATTGTCAAGTCACTGTTTTATAGACCTAGCTTTCAGCAGTTGTACTAATCATTTTATCAAGAAATTGTGTATTAAATCAGAAAAGGATATGAACATGAACGCAATCAAGAAGAACTGGCTCGGAGTCTTACTTTGCATGGGCATAGCTATACCTGCGTGGTACCTTGGGAAGATGCTTCCTATAATTGGTGGCCCTGTGCTTGCAATCATCACAGGTATGTTAATTGCTTTATTCTTTAAGGATAAAAGCAGATTTGATGCTGGTATAAAATATACTTCTAAGAAAATTCTTCAGTATGCGGTGATCTTACTAGGCTTTGGTTTAAACCTATCAGTAGTATTAGAGACAGGGAAGCAATCGCTACCAATCATCATTGCCACAATCGCTACCTCACTGATTATTGCCTTTGTATTGCACAAGGTGATGCATGTGCCGGCCAAGATTTCGACGTTGGTAGGTGTGGGCTCCTCTATTTGTGGTGGTTCTGCAATTGCGGCTACTGCGCCGGTAATCGATGCAGATGATGAAGAAGTGGCGCAGGCCATATCTGTAATCTTCTTTTTTAATGTGCTTGCAGCGATTATATTTCCTTCTCTGGGAGCATGGCTTGGGTTTTCACAGGTTTCTGGCGAGACTTTTGGCATCTTTGCCGGTACTGCAATCAACGATACTTCATCGGTTACTGCTGCAGCCTCTACCTGGGATAGCATGTATCAGCTTGGCTCGGCAACCCTTGATAAGGCTGTTACTGTAAAACTAACAAGGACTCTAGCCATCATACCGATTACATTAACATTGGCTTTTATGCGCAGTAGGAAAGAAACCAATGCTGACGGGAAAAAAGTAGACCTTAAGAAGATCATTCCGTTTTTTATCCTGTACTTTATCCTAGCTTCTGTGATTACCACGATTGCTACAAGCCTTGGTGCTCCTTCATCGATCTTTGCACCATTTAAGGAGCTAAGTAAGTTTTTTATCGTGATGGCTATGGCAGCAATTGGGCTTAACACCAACATAGTAAAGCTGATTAAATCCGGCGGTAAGCCAATTGTGATGGGATTTTGCTGTTGGGTAGGTATTACTGTGGTAAGCTTGCTGTTGCAGCATACCCTCGGCCTTTGGTAAACATATCAAACTGAAAGTTCGATCATATATATAAAGAACCTCCACGGTACAGTAGTACTGTGGAGGTTCTTATTTATAATCGATTAAACCTGTCTGCGCACTCCTTCGAGATGGATAAAGCGGATATCAGTATAGTCATATGTGCTCAAAGGGCGGTAATCACTATCATAATAGTGAGTCGCAATTAAGATGTTGTTTGGCGCATTGTGTCCTAGTATATCTACGATGATTAGAGAGTGGTGAAATCGCTCTTGATCGATACGCAATTGTATGATATCACCCGGCACCATTTCTTGTATGGTGGCATCTCGACCAAAGGGGCCCACACCTCGGTTGTTAACCATAAAGCGATGGAAATGTACAACCGAGCTCCAAGCCGCTGAGCGGTTGGCGGCGGAAACATAATACCATCCTACATCACGCTTATAGTTCATCACTCCACTGCCCGCATATACACACTGGGAGATAAAGCTGGTGCAATCTCCCCCTACGGTATCAAAGTTATAATACCTGGGATTACGCGAAAAAGCCCATTGATGCGCATATGCTATGGCCTTTTGCCGATTATAGGGCTCAACAATTAAGGGCAACCAAATCACCTCCTGCCTTTCAGTTTATGAGGCAGGGGAGAGGCTTATAACATCAATACTGCTGAAAGATCTCTTTAATTTGATCTATTGAGCTGGTTTTCGTTAATGCCAGTTGCAGCAAAACACGGGCCTTTTGAGGGTTGAGGGTATCGGATGGGATACACTGCTTTGGGGAAGTGGGGTGGAGGGTAACAATACCATTGGATACTCTAGAGCTTGTTGCGATGGGGATATTACGAACATTGCTGTTGTTTAGGGTGTCTTTCCATTTGGTGCTATAGCCACCGTTGCCAGCTCCAGCAATTACAACCCCATCACAGCTATCCAGCAACATTTGCAGCAGAGCGGGGTCTGCATCGATGTAAAAGTATGCAATCTCTACTTTAGGAAGCTGATCGATCTTGGAGATATCAAATTCCGACGTATGTGTATGCTTCCTGAGGGGTGCTTGATAGAAACATGGCTGCTGATCTCGCATATAGCCAAGGCAGCCCAGATCTCTAGCCGAAAATCCCTCGGTACGAAAGGTGCTGATTTTTTGTACATCTCTTGCGCTGTAGATACCATCAGCAAAAGCGATCAGCACACCTTTTCCCCAAGCCGATGGGCTGGCTGCAAGGGCAACTGCCTGAAATAAATTAAAGGGACCGTCGGCACTGGTAGCTGTAGAAGGCCGCATGGAGCCCACACAAACAATGGGCTTAGTCGTGTTAACGGTGAGATGTAAGAAGTAAGCTGTTTCTTCTAGTGTATCGGTGCCATGGGTTAGTACAATACCGTCTACATCATCACGTAGCACCAGTTGATTGATCCGCTTGGAGAGGTTTAACCAATCGGCACAAGTAATATTGTCGCTAGCGGTATTAAGTACCTGCTCTGCTGCGATATCTGCCAATGTATCGATATTTGGTACACTATGGATAATGGTAGCAATATCTACCTCGCCTGGCTTATAGCCACCTGTTTTACCCTGCTCGCCTTTACCGGCGATGGTGCCACCGGTAGCTAGGATGACAATTCTCTGCTTGTTCATAGGCGCACCTCATTTCTGGTGTTGCTTGGTTTATAGTCGGATCGAAATACAGCAAAAACAGATACCCATGTTTATACTGGGGTATCTGCTTTGTTTTAATGCGAAATTAATTAGATTAACTACGGAGGATAGGGGCTTAGATTACTTATTCATGCTATTCATTACAGAGAGGATGACGTTATCTGTTTCGATCATGCCCAGATTACAGACGGTACCCAGGTTTTTGATACTTTGCTCAATTGTCGTGCCCACAATACCATTAAACTTAGGGAGGCTAGCAAAGGTCTTCGCCATCATGCAGCTTTCTACTGCTGCAGAAGCTGCGATTGCAAGCTTAACTGCACAGCCAGCTTTTGCTCCGTCGCAGATCATGCCGCTGATACCAGCGATCATCATTTCTACGGCTTTTTCCATACCGTTGTAGCCTAGGCCCATCAGGTAGGCAAGGCCAAAGGAGCAGCCCGTAGCTGCCGCTACACCGCAGCCACATACTGCTGATAATCTGCCAGTATAGCTCTTGATATAAGAGGTCAACAGATGGCTAAGCGCTAGTGCACGCAGCACCTCTAGCTTAGGGGAGTTGTACATCTCTGCATATACAGCGATCGGTAATATCGCGGTAAGTCCGTGATTACCACTACCACTGGAGCTCATTACAGGCAGTGGTACGCCAGACATTCTAGCATCGGAGGCAGATGCTGTCCACAGCATCGCATTGGCCAGCAGGTCGTTAGAGAGGTCTTTATTTTTCATAGCTTCTTGGATGGATTTGCCGATCTGACCACCTACATCGTGCTCCATGCCGTATTTGGCCATGGCTTTGTTCATCTCTACGCCTTCCCAAAGGAAGCCGATTTCCTCTTCGGTAAAGGTCGTTGCAATCTCTGCCAGCTCTTTGAGGGTTAGAGAATCAAAGATATTGACTTTTTCTGTAGTGGTAGTGCTTTTATCGGTGCTAAGCAGCACCTGATCACCCCGTCTTAGGTAGGTGTAGGTGTCGTGCATGCCTTCGATTGTAACTTCGCAGTCGGTAACGATACCTTGAATCTTGACATTTATGTACACGCTGGCAGTATTGGGGATAGAGCGTACAGCGATAATTTTTTTATCCATCATCTCCTCTGCCAAGCGGACAGTCTCGGGGGTGAGGGTTTCGAGCACCTTTAACCCTAGGCTAGCATCTCCGCCACAGATACCCAGCGCAGTTGCGATTACCAGACCAATTCTATCGGTACCGGGGATGCCTACGCACATACCATTTTTAAAGATGTTGCCGCTGGTGATTACCTCTACAGCGACTACCTCGTCATTTAAGATCTCTTTTGCTTTAGCCGCCGCCAAACACACTGCGATTGGATCTGTACAGCCAAGGGCAGGTTTTACCTCATCCTTAAGTAGCTGGATTAGTCTTTGTTTCATTGCAGTATCCTCCAAGTTAATTCGATGCATTATTAAGTACATTATAGCACAACTTAGGGAAATTTACAGTATTATTTCGAAAAAGATCTACTTTTTTGCGTCTTCTTATAGAGAAAATCTATAGTTACCCTTTGGTAATAGATAACAACGATTTTACTTATATTTTGTATGATGCTATAATGCAGATTGAATTACGTGGAGATTAAGGAGCAAATCAGATGAAAAAAGTCTTGTTTGTCAGTCATTGTATTTTAAATACTGCCTCAAAGGTTACAAATATCAGCAAACAGCAGCCAAGCCCAGAAGAGATTTTGCGAAAGAAGTTTGTCGTAAGGGCAATTGAAGAGAATATACAGCTCATACAGCTACCTTGTCCTGAGTTTACTTTGTATGGAAGTAAGCGCTGGGGGCATACCAAGGATCAGTTTGACAATGTGTTTTTTAGAACACATTGTCGTAAGATCTTACAGCCCATTATAGAGCAGATGGCGGAATATCAGCAAAACCCACAGAGCTTCGAGATTATCGGCGTAGTTGGTATAGAAGGCAGCCCCAGCTGTGGCGTAACGATGACCTATCGTGGCAATTGGGGCGGAGAGCTTTCAGGGCATCCGGATCTCGGTGTGGTAGTTTCTAAAATACACCGTGAGCAGGAAAGTGGTGTGCTTATCGATGTGCTTCGAGAGATGCTCTATGAAA
>DAMCAP010000008.1:51758-53987 GCA_032059445.1 Oscillospiraceae bacterium | reverse complement strand
TAGGCCTATTTGTAAAGATTATCGGGTTAAACGGTAAAGAGCCGGAAGCAACCCTTGCTATTTTGGATTAACCAAGCAAAAGAAATGAGTGGAGAGCCAAATGAAAATACAGATATGTAATCTCAGCAAACTATTTGGCAACACAATAGCTGTAAAGGATCTAGACCTGATCATTGAAGACGGTCAGCTGGTATGCCTGCTTGGCCCCAGTGGCTGTGGCAAAAGCACCACGCTGGCAATGCTGGCTGGGCTTACAGAAGCTTCGCAGGGCAATATCTACTTCGATGATCACGATGTGACACAGGTTGATCCCGAAGAGAGGGATATTGGCATGGTGTTTCAAAACTATGCCCTTTATCCGCATATGACGGTGGAGCAAAATATAGCGTTTCCACTTAAGATGCAAAGAGTAAAAAAGCACCAAAGAGCCGAAGATGTGGAACAAATGATCAAACTGCTTAGGCTTGAGGAGCTTAGAAGACGAAAGCCTGCTCAGCTCTCGGGCGGGCAGCAGCAGCGTGTAGCAATTGCGCGCGCACTGGTTAAAAAGCCAAAGCTCTTACTGCTTGATGAGCCGTTTTCTAATCTTGATGCCCGACTACGTATAGAGCTGCGCGATGAAATCAGAAGCCTACAGCAGCAGCTAAAGATTACTACCGTATTTGTCACCCATGATCAGGAAGAAGCAATGAGTATATCGGATCGGATTTTGATTATGGACAAGGGCATCGCGCAACAGTACGATACCCCCAAAAACATGTATCACAAGCCAAATAATATCTTTGTAGCGGGCTTTTTGGGCAGCCCGAAAATCAATCTCTTTCCTGCAAGCTATGACCCAAAGAGCAGCTCTCTGCTTGTAAAAGGCAAAGCAGCAGTCGTTTCGCAGCTGTATAACCCCGCAGAGCTAAGTGGTGAGATTACCGCCGGCGTACGCCCAGAGGATTTGCTCCTAAGTAATGACGGGACTGGGCTGGAGGCTGAGGTGGTATCGATGCAACCTGTGGGGAAAGAAATCTTTTTGCGTTTATCGATCGGTGGAGAGTTGATGACGGCAGTAACTGAATGGGATGCAGACTACCAGCATGGGCAGAAGGTATCGGTCAACGTTAAGCGCCTGCTGGTCTTTGCAGCGAAAGGCAGCTAGGTATGGTAATGAAGAAGAAACTGAAAAAGTTTACGAAACCGCTGCTGCCGCTGATCTTTCTTACACCTGCTTTAACGGTGCTGAGCGTTTTTCAGATTTATCCAATTATTCAATCGTTTTTTATGGGGTTTTATACCAAGTTTGATTATATCACCGGTGAAGTCAGTGAACTGGGCTTTGAGAATTTTGCCTATGTGCTCAGCGATCCCGACTTCGTACTGGCGATAAAAAACACCTGCATATTAAGCCTTATTGCGGCACCTTTGGGGATATTCTTAGCGTTAATTTTGGCTGTACTGCTGGATTCTGATATCCGGTTAAAGAAATTTTTCCAGACGGTGTACTTCATCCCCTTTGTCACCTCTATGGTGGCGGTATCGATTGTGTGGAGCTGGATGCTCAATCGAGAATATGGCGTTGTCAACGCAGTACTTGGAGTATTTGGTGTTGCTAAGATTGCGTGGCTGACCGATGAGCAAATGACTCTACCGATATTAATAGCCCTCAGTGTATGGAAGGGGCTTGGGTATCGTATTATCATCCTACTTGCTGGTTTGCAGGCTATCGATAAGCGCTATCATCATGCGGCGCGTATAGATGGCGCAGGGGCAATCGCGAGATTTGTACATATTACCTTGCCTATGCTTAAGCCCGTGTTGATCTTCCTATCGATTACCACTGTAATCGGTACCTTTAAGACCTTTGATGAGGTGCATGTTTTGTATGATGGCAGGCCGGGCCCTCTTAAAAGCGGTTTGACCATCGTATATTATATCTTCCATAAATTTTATCAAGAGTGGCAGTTTGCCAGAGCAGCGGCTGCTGCGTTTGTGTTGTTTGCAATGATATTAGCGGTGACCCTCATACAACTAGCCTTAACCAAGAAGAAAGAGGAGGGGCAGCAATGAAGGTAAAAGCTATGCTCAAGCGCTCTATCACGTATGGTGTACTGACGATAGGAGCGGTGTTCATCCTACTGCCCTTTATATGGATGCTGCTAACTGCGCTTAAGCCCTCAAATGAAGTGCTCCTGATGCCGCCTAAGTGGATCCCCTCTGAATTTCGTTGGGAAAACTTCGTCA
>DAMCAP010000008.1:50526-51748 GCA_032059445.1 Oscillospiraceae bacterium | reverse complement strand
TATCAGGCGGCGCCCTTCAAGACCTATCTCTTTAATAGTATTGCGGTTTCCACATTGATTACAGCAGGGGAGCTGGTCACTACTATACTAGCTGCTTATGCTTTTGCTGCATTTGAGTTTCGAGGGAAGCGGGTGCTCTTTACCTTGCTGATCTCTACCATGATGGTACCTAGCGAGATCCTCATGATTCCAAACTACATTACCCTTAGCGAGCTGGGGTGGGTGAACTCTTACAAGGCGCTGGTATTGCCTTGGTGTGCAAGTGTATTTTCGATCTTCTTACTGAGGCAGAGATTTGCCGCCATCGACGTAAGCTACTACAAGGCGGCGCGGATAGATGGCTGCAAGCACCTGCGTTTCTTATTTCTAGTACTTGTACCGATGGCGAGGCCGACGTTGGTTTCGATTGCACTGCTAAAAGTGATCTCTAGCTGGAACGCCTATATGTGGCCACTCATCGTGACCAATGCAGATGAAATGCGCACCTTACCCATTGCATTGGCGGCTTTTTCGACAGATGCAGGTACGAGCTACAATACCCTGATGGCTTTTTCTATCATGATCATTCTGCCGATCCTGCTGGTGTATTTCATCGCCAATCGACAGATCGTGAATGGAATTAGTGATACAGGGGTAAAAGGATAGCTGTTGATGTGCGTAGCACATGACATAAAATTAAATGAACTAGGAGTATTCGTATGAAAAGGATTTTATCTTTAATACTTGCGGCCATGGTAACAGCAAGTATGGCAGGCTGTGGTGCAAAGAACCCACCTGCTGCATCAACACCAGCTTCCTCCGCTGCAGCTGATCAGGTGGAGATTGATTATTGGCACGCGATGAGTGGTGTCAACGAAGAGGCAATGAAAAAGATCACCGATGATTTCATGGTGCAAAACCCTCATATTAAGGTCAATCTCGTCAATCAGGGCAAGTATACCGATTTATTTGATAAGCTGATGGCATCTGCCAAGGCAAATCAGATGCCTGTAATCTCGCAGGTGTATTCCAACAGATTGTCTTGGTATATTGCTAAGGATCTGGTAACAGATCTGACCCCTTATATGCAGGCAGCTGGTACTGGTTTTACACAGGAAGATCTCGCAGATGTCCCTAAGATGTTCCTAGATGATGGCATCTGGAATGGCAAGCAGTATGCAATGCCCTTCAACAAGAGCCAGATGGTACTTTACTATAACGAAGGAATGCTCAAAGAAGCTGG
>DAMCAP010000008.1:37472-50516 GCA_032059445.1 Oscillospiraceae bacterium | reverse complement strand
GTGTAGAGGTGCCAAAGAACTGGGCAGAGTGGACAGAAGCCTCCAAGAAGCTGACTGTCGATAAAGATGGCGACGGCACACCAGAGATCTACGGTACTGTTTTTGCTAACAACCTGTCCACCGATATCGCTCCTTGGTTTAAGCAAGCTGGCGGCGATACCATGGATGAAGCAACCAATACACTGTATTTTGACACCCCTGAGTCTGCCGAGGCGGTAAACTTCCTAAATAATATGATCCAGAGCAAAACTGCCCGCCTAGCAGGTGATGATAAGAGTGCCAATGTACCACTACAGCAGGGAAGAGCCGCTATGTGCGTAGCTTCTACTTCAGCACTTCCTTATATCGAAAAGGACACAGCCGAGGGGATTATCATCAACGCAGCAGAGCTGCCAGCACATAAAACCGATGACCAGCTGTTTTATGGTACCAACGTAGCTGTGTTTAACTCCGCTACCGATGCTCAGAAGCAGGCTGCGTGGGATTACATCAAGTTCCTTACCAATACTCAAAACACCGCTTACTTCGCAGCTCAGACCGGTTACATCCCTGTCAGAAAGTCAGCAAAGGATGATCCAGTATTTAAGAAGGTGCTAGATGAGAAGCCAATCAAGATGTTGCCATTTACCTGTATGGATAGAGGTTTCCAAGGGGCACGCAACATCGGTGAGATCAATGCACTAAATGCCTTGGGCGACGAGCTGCAGCAGGTATTTGCCGGTAAGAAGTCGGTAGCTGATGCACTGAAATCTGCTCAGGAGCTGGGTGCTAAGGCAATGGAGCAGGCAAGAAACAGCTAAGGCGAAAGCTTTATAGAAGTTCTTAATGTAAATTGTGCCAAAAACCAGCGTATCGTTCTAAATGAATGATACGCTGGTTTTGTTTTGTAAGATTGCCCGATCATGATGTCTGTAGTTTCGATAGTTTGCGTTGCAATGAAACCCTCCACTATAACACCAGACTTCAATATGGTATTATTATAATGCAATAGAATGGTGGTGATAGCGTGAACACTTATATGACGTCAGAGGTTGCAAACTGCATTGGAATCCATCCCAATACAGTGCGGCTATATGAAGAACTGGGGCTGATACCGAAGCCAGAGCGTAAAGAAAATGGTTATCGAGTCTTCACAGACTTCCATATCGAGCAGATTAAACTTGCAAGAATTGCTTTAAAGGTAGAAGTCCTGCAAAATGGACTAAGAAAGCAAGCGATTGCCATAATTAAGACCTCTGCTCGGGGGGATTTTTGCAAAGCAATTTATCTGACACAGCAATATCTAGTACAGATTAAAGCGGAACAAAAAAATGCGGAAGAAGCCATAGCAATTACTGAGAAGTTATTAGCAGGTGATAGCCAAGGAGAAGGTAATACGTTTTTGACCAGAAACGAAACAGCGGATCAACTGCAAATCTCCATTGATGCGCTAAGAAATTGGGAAATGAACGGCTTGCTTCGTGTAAAACGAAAGCAAAATGGCTATCGTGTGTACACCACTGAAGATATTCGGCGATTAAAGATCATACGGGCTTTGCGCCTGGCCAATTACTCTCTGTCAGCAATTTTGCGGATGATCGATATCCTAACACAAAATCCAGAAGCGGATATACGGCAGGCAATTGATGCACCAAAGGAAAACGAGGATATTATTTCTGTGTGCGATAAATTGCTCACGTCACTATACTATGCAGAGCAAAACGCAACAGAAATGCTTGGACATCTAGAAAGAATGAAATTACAATTTAAATAACCCTACACCTTAACACCAGACTTTATTCTGGTGTTATCCTGTTTATACACAAAGAAAACAGGAGGTATTTGATGAAAGCAACGATTGAGGTAAGAAGCCTGTGCAAATCTTATAACAACGTCAAAGTGGTAGAAAATGTGAGTATCACTGCTTATCATGGTGAAGTATTTGGTTTATTGGGTGCAAATGGTGCAGGTAAAAGCACAACCATCGAGTGTATTTTAGGGACCAAGAAAGCAGACTGTGGCTCTGTTTCTATTTTGGGTATGAATCCTCAGACAGAGCGCCAGACTGTGTTTGAGAGAGTTGGGGTACAGTTTCAAGAGGCTAGTTATCAAGATAAAATTAGGGTAGTTGAGCTTTGTGAGGTCACAGCTTCACTGTATAAATCTCCACAGGATTATACAGCACTTTTAAAGCAATTTGGGCTTCTCGATAAGCTCAATAGCTTGGTAAGCGAGCTATCAGGAGGACAGAAACAGCGTCTTTTTATCGTATTGGCATTGATCCCCAATCCCGAAGTCGTATTTCTCGATGAACTCACTACAGGGCTGGATGCGAAAGCGCGGCGAGATGTCTGGAAAAGCCTTTCAGAGCTAAAAGAAAAAGGAATCACAATACTATTAACCTCACATTTTATGGATGAGGTAGAGACTTTATGTGATAGGATACTGATTATAAAAAAAGGAAAAAGCATCTTCTGCGGAACTGTCCAAGAAGTAATTGCTTCTAGCCCCTATCAAAAACTCGAAGATGCATATCTCTGGTACACAGATGAGGAGGAAGTACATGAAAGCGTTTAACTCACTACTAAAAACAGAAATCAAATTATCACTCCGCGGGATGGATATGTTTATTTTTGCAATCTGTATGCCGGTTGTCGTTGTAGTGATCTTAGGAGCGGTGTTTGGGAGTAGACCTGCTTTTGACGGCGCGGGTTATACTTTTTTAGCGCAGTCTATTGGTGCGGTGTCTACCATTGCCGTTTGTGCTGGAGGAGTGATGGGGCTTCCTTTAGTTGTATCTGACTATCGAAGCAGAAAGATCTTAAAACGATTTCACGTTACTCCAGTCAGCCCGGCCCTTATCTTAGCGGTACAGGTGGTTATTTATGCGCTTTATTCAATAGCTTCTCTTATCCTTGTATTTGGTATTGCATCGGCATTTTTTGACTATCAGTTACAAGGCTCTTGGATTGAGTTTTTGGGCTCTTATCTGCTGGTTATGCTATCAATGTTTAGCATTGGGTTGCTGGTGGGCGGCATTGCGCCAAACGCGAAAATCGCAAGCGCGGCAGACAGCCTGCTATATTTCCCAATGCTCATCTTTTCGGGCGCTACCTTGCCGTATGAGGTGATGCCCGCTACACTTCAAAAAATAGCAGATGTATTGCCACTAACCCAAGGCATAAAACTATTAAAAGCCACATCGCTTGGTATGCCGATAGACAGTGTGCTCATCCCCATAATTGTAATGCTTGTAATCGCAGTGCTATGTATTTCTATATCCCTTCGGTATTTTAAGTGGGAGTAAATTGGAGTATGCCCTAGAGGAGTTTCAATAAATGTCTATAGTTGGGCGCTGAATCTGTATTTAAAATTACCCTATGAGTGTTCGGATAATTTGTCTTGCAGAAATTTGTGAAGCTTTAGAGAACTCGCCCGGAAATGCCCTATGATATCAAATCTGGTAAAAAGCAAAGCGGAGTGTGGCCAAATGCCACACTCCGCTTTTATTAACCTGTTAGAGTTTGCGTTGCTTGGCCAAATTCTATTTATATTGCTTCGTTGCTTGTTTGATCCAATCCCTAGCGTATTCTTCTGCCTTATAAGGATATGTATAGTTTGTTTTGTCGCATGTTTCTAGAGCGATCCAGTGAAAAAGCTCCATTGTATTTTGCAGAGCAGGTAAGATATCCTCACGGCGATATGTAGCGAAAGCTTTATTTAACCCATCGACGGCTCTGGGGTCTGCCCAAGTATCCAAGAAGCGGCCGTCGTGCCATGTGTCGTAGGTAAAGTCGTGTTGGGCTTGGGTATGAAGCTCTATTAGCCATCGCAGCTTCGTCTTCATATAACCGTCTAAGCAAAATTTCGCTGCCCACAGCTCACCACGAAGCAGCTTTTTTACAGTCCATACGGCATGGTACCAAAAATCATTGATGTGATTGATAAATTCAGTTTCGGTAGGCACTGTATATCTTGGTGCTGCTATAGTGCTCTGTGGTACATCTGGCGACAAGCCGAGTTTGTCCAGAAGTACTAGGTAGCCTCTTTCAAAAACTTTACGCACAGTCGCAGACTGAAGTGCATTTTTGGCGAAGTCTTCTGACATAATCACAAAATCTACATCAAGACCACCTTCAAACAAGACCCTACGCTCTTTACCTCCGCCAATCGTGCCCTCTACAAAAGAAATATAGTAGGGACCTAAAGCGTCCAACCACTGATCTTGATCAAAAAAGTATGATGGATCTTTTGCAATGATCAGGATGTCGAGGTCAGAGTACTCGTCAGCTTGGATAAGGCTTCGTGCTTGTGATCCGATTACAAAGACTGCGCGAATGCTAACAGAATCTTGTGCGTACATCATCAGCCGCTGGATGAGTGGGGCATATTTGCTCATATAGTCATCCTTTCGTGTTACTCAAATAATTATAGCAAGTAAGGGAACCTCATAGGGATAATATTTTACAGAATATTATAACATATATAACTTACTGATTAAATAAACACCGTAACAATTATGGTTTACTTTAACGGCTGACAACATAGGTGCATACAATGAAGCAAAGAAAACAGGGTGCGCGCTTAGGCACACCCTGCTTCGTATGGACATTAGAGATTGCTGTTATAGACTAGCAGCAGCAATTGTTATTGCATCCGTTACAGCCATTGTTACAACCGTTGTTACAGCCGTTGTTGCAACCGTTGTTGCATCCGCCACAGCCGTTATTGCATCCGCCGCAACCATTGTTGCATCCGCCAGATCCGCCACAGCCGCCGCCCCAACCACCACAACCACAAAGGATTATGATTAGTATAATGATCCAACAGCCGCCGCCTCCGAAATTATTCCACATAAATGACCCTCCTTATTTAGATTTCAACCTATACTATGCTAAACGAGAATAAGATGTTACTGGATTAATTTATTTGCGCTCGGTGATTTATTGCTCTTTAAAAAGCATAAAATAGATATGTAACAATTTTACGGAGGGCGTACAATGTTTAGATTTAATGGATTTACCCAAAAATCCAGTGATGCTATAAACCTGGCAATAGCCAAGGCCTCGGCGCTTGGGCATACCTATATCGGCAGCGAGCATCTGCTCTTAGGTCTTTTGGCGGCAGAGGGCTCTACAGCTCAGGTTGCACTCAATTCAAAAGGCCTTAGCGCAGATATTGTGGTAGCGTTGCTGATCAAAACTATCGGCAGAGGCGCTCAATCCAATCTTACTCCCAATGATATTACGCCTTGCTGCAGATCGATCTTGGAGGGGGCTGTAATTAGGGCAAAGGCCAGCAACCATGTGATGATCGGTACGGAGCATATTTTAATGGCGATGCTGGCGGAAAAAGACAGCTACGCGGTTAAATTCCTGCTGGAGCTAGGAGTAGATATACAGTCGCTTAATAAAATCCTAAGTAGCTTTGTAGATGATCAACAGGGTCTAGTCAATAAGCCACCAAAGACCCCGCCTAAACCAAGTAAACCTCAATCAGCAAAAACACCACTACTTGATAAATTTTCTAAAGATCTTACCGAAATGGCAAGAGGGCAGAAGCTTGACCCAGTAGTGGGGCGCGATGACGAAATTGAGCGGGTGATACAGATTCTTTCACGCCGTAGCAAAAATAACCCTTGCTTGATTGGTGAAGCAGGAGTAGGTAAGACCGCGGTGATCGAAGGGCTTGCCCAGCAGATCGTAGCGGGTAAGGTACCGGCAATATTGTTGGATCGACGGGTGGTCTCATTGGACTTAACATCTATCGTAGCAGGTACGAAATACCGTGGTGATTTTGAGGAACGTATTAAAAACATCATTAATGAGGTTATCACTTCTAAAAATATTATCCTCTTTATTGATGAAATTCACAATATTATGGGTACAGGTGCGGCTGAAGGTGCAATTGATGCTGCAAATATCTTAAAGCCACAGCTGGCAAGAGGCGAATTGCAGCTGATCGGAGCAACTACCTTCGAAGAATACCGTAAGCATATAGAAAAAGACTCTGCTCTGGAGCGTAGGTTTCAGAGTGTAAAGATCAATGAGCCGTCTATGCAGAGCACCATAGCCATCCTGCATGGTTTAAGGGAACGGTACGAATCCCATCATCAGATCAAAATTAGTAATGAAGCTATTAAATGTGCGGTAGAGCTTTCATCACGATACATCATGGATCGATTTCTGCCGGATAAGGCCATCGATCTTGTAGATGAGGCATGCGCCTATGTAAAGCTACGGAAATTCACTTCATCGGAGCGGACAGAGCAGATTGACGAAGCAATGTCTTTGCTAAAAGATGAGCTGGATATTTGCTTAGCTGAAAAAAACTTTACGAAGGTGCTTAACCTGCGTGAATCGATCAGAGAGCTAGAAAACGAAAAAGTTAAAATTTCCCAGGAAATCATCGAGAGCCAACCCGTCTTGGGTAAGGAAGATATCGCGAGAGTGGTATCCAAAATGACAGGCATTGAGGTCAGCGCTCTTGATAACAATCAGGTGACTCAGCTACTTGAGCTGGAGGAACAACTGGGACAGCAAATTATCGGGCAAAAAGAAGCTGTAGCTGCCGTATCTAGGGCGATACGCCGTGGGCGGGTAGGATTAAAAGACCCCAAACGACCAATTGGATCTTTTGTATTTTTAGGCCCCACAGGAGTAGGAAAAACCGAGCTCTCGGTTGCATTGGGTCAGTGTTTATTTGGCAGTAACGACAGCTTGATACGCCTCGATATGTCGGAGTTTATGGAGAAGCACTCGGTATCTAAGCTGATCGGCTCTCCGCCCGGTTATGTAGGGCACGAAGAGGGCGGCAAGCTTACAGAAAAAATCCGCCGCAAGCCTTATAGTGTGGTGCTGTTTGATGAGATAGAAAAAGCCCACCCCGATGTGCTGACTATATTACTACAGATATTGGAGGATGGCCAGCTTACCGACTCTATGGGTCGCAGCTGTAGCTTTAAAAATGCAGTTATTATCATGACCTCCAACATTGGTGCACGTTATATTACCGACAAGAAGTCTTTTGGATTTTCTGTGACCAATAGCGAGGATGAAGTAAACAATGATACGCAAAAAGAAGTTTTGAAAGAGCTTCGCAGGCTGTTTCGCCCAGAGCTTCTCAACCGCATAGATGAAGTGGTAGTTTTCAAGAGGCTTAACAAAGAAAATATCTGTGAAATTGCCAGCAAGCTTCTGGATTCGGTGGTGCTGCGGATGAATGATATCGGCATCCAGCTTGGGTTTACACCTGAGGTGGTATCGAGCGTGTCGGACTGGGGCTATGAGGCTGATTATGGTGCCAGACCTCTGCGCAGAGCAGTACAGTCAAAGATCGAAGACTTCTTAGCGGATGAAATATTGCATGGACGTATCACCATTGGCGATACTATCATCTGTGATTGCGTGGATCAAAAAGTTACGATCCACAAAGTTGAGTCTTTAAAAGAAGCACTGACAAAGTAAATAAAGAGTGACTTTGTATAGAAAATCGATTATAATAAGGGGGAATAAACAAAAGGAGTAAGTTTAATGATAGGAGCAACATTAGAAAAAAAGGTACGTGTCACAGATCTTAACACTGCTATTGCCGCAGGCAGCGGTGATTGCCCTGTATTTGCTACCCCGATGATGATTGCAGAGATGGAGGGCGTATCTGCCGAGTTGGCAAAGGAGTATATCGAAGCGGTGCAGACGACTGTAGGAACGAAAATCAGCGTCAGCCATATCTCAGCTACCCCTATAGATATGGAGATTGCGGTGCGTACAGAGTTAGTTGCTGCCACCGACAAAACCTTTGAGTTTAAAGTATCTGCTTATGATGCTGCCGGCTTGATTGGAGAGGGTACTCACACGAGAGCAATTGTCCATCGGGAGCGTTTTATCGATCGGGCCAATAAAAAAGTATCGCTTTAGCTGCTATATAAGCATAAAACTATAAAAATCCACTGTAAAGCCAATGAACTTTACAGTGGATTTTGCATTGTGATAGATCAGAAAATCGATAGGTGAGGGGGATTTTGCCTATCGCAATAGACGAACGGCTTACTGTGTATATAGATAAATCGGATTTTACTTCTCCCAGAGAGAGGCGCGGCTTACGGCTTTTTTCCACCCGCTTAGCAGTTTCTCCCGTTGGCTTTCATCCATTGCGGGAGAAAAGATGCGCTCGCTTCTCATCCTCTCTTTTAACTGCGAAAGATCATCCCAGAAACCAACTGCCAGACCTGCCAGCAAAGCTGCACCAAGTGCAGTGGTTTCAACAATCTGAGGGCGGCTCACAGGCCGATTAATCATGTCTGCCTGGAATTGCATCAGCATATTATTGGCTGAGGCGCCGCCATCTACATTTAAGCAGGAGAGGGGAATACCGGTATCACTCTGCATGGCTTCAAGTACATCATAGGTCTGATAAGCGATGGACTCCAATGCTGCTCTGACGATGTGGTGCTTCGTGCTCCCACGCGTAAGCCCTAAGATCGCACCTCGGGCATACATATCCCAATGAGGAGCGCCAAGCCCAGTAAAGGCGGGGACTACATATACGCCTGCATTATCAGGTGCTTTTAGGGCGATTTCTTCACTTTCTTGTGCTGTTGAGATCACTCCGAGTTGGTCACGTAGCCATTGCACCACCGCGCCGCCTACAAAGATGCTGCCCTCCAAGGCGTAGCTAACTTTACCGCTCATACCGACGGCAATTGTGCTCAGGAGGCCATTTTGTGAGGTGTATTGCTTATCTCCAGTATTCATCAATAAAAAGCATCCGGTGCCGTAGGTGTTTTTGGCTTCACCGGGAGCAAAGCACCCTTGACCAAAGAGGGCTGCTTGCTGATCCCCTGCAATTCCGCTGATGGGTACAGCGACACCATCAATCGAGGCATAGCCATAGATCTCACTGGAATTACATACCTTCGGCAACATGCTCGGTGGGATGTGAAAAGCCTCTAGCAGCTTTTGATCCCAGCACAGCTCCTTGATATTATACATCATGGTGCGGCTGGCGTTGGTATAATCGGTAACATGTACTTTACCCTCGGTCATTTTCCAGACTAACCAAGTGTCGATGGTACCAAAGAGCAGCTGACCGCTTTCTGCTTTGATCCTAGCATCGGGGATGTGATCTAGGATCCAAGCTACTTTGGTCGCAGAAAAATACGCATCAACCACTAAGCCTGTATTTTGTTGGATATACTCCGATAAACCCTGCTTCTTGATATTTTCACAGTATTCTGCCGTGCGTCGGCACTGCCATACAATTGCATTACAGATAGGCTTACCGGTCATTTTATCCCAGACTACCGTGGTTTCGCGCTGGTTGGTGATGCCGATGCCGGAAATCTCCTCAGCACTAATGTCCGCAGCCACCATAGCTTGCTTTAGCACCCCCATCTGAGTTGCATAGATTTCGATGGGGTTATGCTCCACATAGCCCGGCTGCGGGTAGATTTGGCTAAACTCTTTTTGGCTGGTACTGACGATGCTCAGCTCATGATCAAATATAATTGCCCGACAGCTGGTAGTTCCTTGATCCAAAGCGACGACATATCGTTTTTTCATAACTTCCTCCTGTGCCTATCAAACTGCTTATATTATAATACATCGAGGTAGTTTCGTCATCATTGTATACAGATTTTATAGGATTTTACCCCAAAGATAGAAGTTTGGAGAAATAATTTGAAATTTTACATATACTGTACTACGAAAGGGGTGAGATATTTGCCGAGGAGTCGCCCAAAATCCAAAAGAAAGAGCTTTATGGCTACCATTTTGCCGTTGGTGAGCTTATTGATGAGCTTTGCAATGATATTTTATATAGATGCAAAGATTCGCCCCATTATCAAATCAGTGGCATCTTACCAAGCACGGCTGCTGGTAGTGAGGTATATTAATAACTCTATTCTAGAAGTTATCGAGCAGGAGCATATCACCTCATCAGATATTGTAAAAATAACCGTAGGGGATAACGGTGTAGTTTCATCGTTGCAAACCGACATGGTATCGATCAACAAGCTCAAAGCCGATATTACAACTGCAATTTCAGAGGATCTCTCCACCCTAAAGACTCAGACAATCAACATCCCGCTAGGCAACCTGCTGGGTGTACAGTTCTTTTCGGGCAGAGGGCCTAAAATTGCCTTTGATGTAATCCCATCAAGCTTTGTGCAGACCAGATTTAGCAATGAGTTTCTGTCGGCAGGCATCAACCAAACGATACATAGGCTCAATATCGAGATTACAACCTCTGTCATGGCGATTACGCCAGGGTATACCAGCACGACAGAGGTAACGGCAGATTTTTGTATAGCAGAGACAGTCATAGTCGGAGTAGTGCCTGAAGCCTTTACCAAAGTTATTACTGGTGAAACCTTTGACCCGGGCATTATCAACGACTTTGGCGCGGAATTGAGGCAATAAGTGTTTGCGATTTGTGATAATTATGGTATAATAATCGCTAAGCGATTATTATACCATAGGCAATGCTTATGGTATAATTGCCCATAGCCGATCTACACGTTTATAGCAAATAGACCTTTGTGTATAAGGTATTTAGCGGTAGATGGAGAATAATAACTGAGTTGCTGCTGGATACTTGCATGTATCAAGCAGATCTTTTGCATAATAACTATATAAACTGTCTGTGAAAGATGATGGTAAAGGGCAGAGGAAGGCAGGATGAAGATCGTATGGATATTATAAAGGCAAAAGATAGAATAGCTACACTTACAGAACAAATACGAGAGCATAATTACAATTATTATGTGCTCGACAACCCTACGGTAGAAGATTTTGAGTATGACAGCCTGATGCGGGAGCTAAAAGAGCTTGAAGCAACATTTCCGGAGCTGGCTGCTCAAGACTCGCCCACAAAGGTGGTAGGGGGAGCAATCAACAATACCTTTGCACCTGTTACCCATCTGGTGCAAATGGGCTCCTTGCAGGATGTTTTTTCTCCTGAGGAGGTTGAAGCCTTCTACACCAGGGTAAAGGAAAAGGTCACTGATCCCGTATTTGTGGTTGAGCCTAAGATTGATGGTCTGTCTGTTTCTTTGGAGTATACGGATGGGAAGTTTACCAGAGGCTCCACCAGAGGGGATGGCTTTGTTGGTGAAGATGTAACCGAGAATTTGCGGACAATCCCTTCGATCCCCAAAACGCTTAAGGAAAAGATTCCTTACCTTGAGGTGCGTGGAGAAGTCTATATGCCCATCGAGAGCTTTGAGCGTGTGATCAAGGAGCAAGAGCTAAACGATGAAAAGCTCTTTAAAAACCCTCGCAATGCAGCGGCAGGGTCCTTGCGTCAAAAGAACCCAAAGATTACTGCGAAGCGTGGTCTGGATATCTTTGTTTTTAATATACAACAGATACAAGGTAAAGAGCTTCTCGGGCATTATGCTTCCTTAGAGCAGCTCAAAGAATGGGGATTTAAGGTTTCGCCTAGTTTTAATGTGTTTACCAAGCTAGAGGAAATACAAGCGGAGATTGCTTTGATCGGAGAAAATCGAGGCAAATATTCCTTTGATATTGACGGAGCTGTTGTAAAGGTAGATAGCTTTACACAAAGAGAAACCCTTGGTGCGACCTCAAAATTCCCCCGTTGGGCGGTTGCGTATAAATACCCGCCCGAAGAAAAAGAAACAACCCTACTTGATATTGAGATCAATGTAGGTAGGACTGGGGCATTGACCCCTACGGCTATATTTGAACCGATTACTCTTGCAGGTACCACTGTAAGCCGTGCGGTGCTTCATAATCAAGATTTTATTAATGAAAAGCAACTGGCTATCGGCGATCAAATTATCGTGCGTAAAGCTGGAGATATTATCCCCGAGGTAGTATCCGTAAGCTATCACAATCCTGATGCTGCTGTGTATCAAATCCCCATGACCTGCCCCGCCTGTGGGCAACCAGCTGTGAGAGATCAAGGGGATGCAGTGGTAAAATGCCAAAATGTCGCCTGCCCTGCTACTATGATGCGGCATCTCATTCACTTTGCATCAAGAGATGCTATGGATATACAGGGGCTTGGGGTAGCGGTTGTAGAGCTTTTGACTGAGCAGGGGCTAGTTGCTTCACCTGCAGATCTCTATCAGCTAAAATCAGAGCAGATCTCTGGCTTGGAGCGAATGGGAGAGAAATCAGCACAAAATCTGATCAACGCCATTGAGAAATCTAAAGAAAATGATCTAGCAAAAGTTATTTTTGCTCTGGGGATCCCCAATATCGGCAAAACCGCCTCGGGGCTATTGGCACAGCGCTTCGGCAGTATGGATGCCTTAATGGTAGCCGAAGCAGATCAAATTTCTCAAATTGAAGGATTTGGGCAGATCATGGCAAATAACGTCTATGAGTTCTTTCGAAATGATAAAAACAGGCAGCAACTAAACGCTTTGAAAGAAGCAGGCGTCAATATGACAAGTGCAAAGCAGCAAGCTGCATCTGAGCTATTTGCAGGCCTCACCTTTGTGCTGACAGGCACTTTGCCTAGCCTTACAAGAGAGCAAGCTAGCGAAATGATCGTCGCGCAAGGCGGTAAAGTCTCTTCTAGCGTATCAAAAAAGACCAGCCATCTTTTAGCAGGTGAAGAGGCAGGCAGTAAGCTGACCAAAGCACAAAGCCTTGGTGTACCCATTATCACTGAGCAGGAGCTCCTGCAGATGATTGATAGTCAAAAATCTAATAGATAAGGATGATAAATATGAAGGTTGATGTTCTTCGCTTGGCAAAGTTGTCACGACTGAAGCTATCAGAAGACGAAGTCGTGAAGTATGAAAAGGAGATGGAAGCCATTATTAATATGGTGGCTGATCTGCCTGATATCAGCGGCGAAGCTTCGGGTCTAGATGCCAATAACCCTATGGAGCTTCGTGAGGATGTAATTAAGCCCTCTCTTAAGCGAGAGGATATCCTAAAAAATGCTCCTCAAACTCAAGCAGGCTGTATCGTTGTACCAAAGGTAGTAGAGTAAGAGGAGGAAAGAAACATGGAATTATATAAAAAGTCAGCCACTGAGCTGGCGGATATGCTCGCTGCAAAGGAATGCAGCTCGGTTGAGCTGGTGGAT
>DAMCAP010000008.1:32288-37462 GCA_032059445.1 Oscillospiraceae bacterium | reverse complement strand
GGATTCTCTACTGGCGAGGATTAAAGCAAGCGATGATAAGGTAGGGGCTTACCTGACCGTCTGCAGTGACTCAGCACTGTCAGCTGCCGCAGAGGTGGATGCTCGGCGGGCAAAGGGCGAAGTGCTGCCAAAGATCGCAGGCATCCCTGTGTCGCTAAAAGATAATATCTGTACCAATGGAGTAAAGACCACCTGTGCCTCCAAAATGCTGGAGAACTTTGTGTCACCTTATGATGCAACTGTGGTCAGCAAGATCAAAGCAGGCGGCGGTATTATCGCTGGCAAGCTTAATATGGACGAGTTTGCAATGGGCTCATCCTGTGAAACCTCTGCCTTTAAGTCGACCCGTAACCCCCGCGACCTTGAGCGTGTACCCGGTGGTTCTTCCGGTGGTTCTGCTGCTTCGGTGGCGGCAGGCTCAGCGATCTTTACCCTGGGCTCCGATACAGGCGGCTCTATCCGTCAGCCCGCTGCCTGCTGCGGTATTGTAGGGCTTAAGCCTACATACGGCTCGGTATCTCGCTATGGTGTGGTTGCATTTGCCTCCTCTCTTGATCAGATCGGGCCTATGGCTAGGACTGTAAAAGATGCAGCCCTACTCTATGATGTGATCAGCGGTAAGGATGAAATGGACGCTACCTCGGTGCGCTTAAACTGCGACGATTTTACCGCAACTATGGGCAAAGGGGTAAAGGGCTTGCGCATCGGCATCCCCAGTGAGTATTTCGGCGAGGGTGTAACCGACGAAGTCAAGCAAAAGGTCATGGCTGCAGTCAAGTGCCTAGAGCTTGAGGGTGCTGTCATTAAGCCAGTATCGCTTCCAAGCACCGGCTATGCGCTGGCAGCTTATTATATTATCGCTTGTGCCGAGGCTTCTTCTAATCTGGCCAAGTTTGACGGCATTAAATATGGCTATCGTGCCAAGGAGTTTGATTCACTGAATGATCTCTATGAGCGCTCAAGGAGTGAGGGCTTTGGTGATGAGGTCAAGCGTAGGATTATGCTTGGCACCTATGTGCTGAGCTCCGGCTTCTTTGATGCTTACTATAACAGGGCAAAGCTGCTCCAAAGGCAGATTTCAGCGGAGTTTGCTGCTGCTTTTGCGGATTGTGATGTGCTGGCCACTCCCACCTCTCCTTTTACTGCCTTTAAGCTTGGAGAGAATATCGGTGACCCTCTCAAGATGTATGCGGCAGATATCTGCACCATCAATGTCAACATCGCCGGGTTACCAGCGATCTCGGTACCTTGTGGTTACGGTGCTGACGGCTTGCCGATTGGCTTGCAGTTTATTGGGCCAAAATTCTCCGAGCCTCGCTTATTTAACGTTGCCGATCACTACGAGAGCCTCTATGGCGGATTTAACGTAGTGTCAGAAATATAGAAAGGTGTGAATGAAATGAACTATGAAGTTGTAATTGGTCTAGAGGTTCACGCCGAACTAAACACCGCCAGCAAAATGTACTGCGGTTGTAAAAATGCATTTGGCAGCGAAGTCAACTCCAACTGCTGCCCTGTATGCGCAGGCTTACCAGGAACTCTGCCCACCCTCAATAAAAAGGCGGTTGATTATGCAATTATGATGGGCCATGCTCTTAATTGCAGCATCAGCAATGTAAGCAAGCAGGATCGTAAGCATTATTTCTACCCCGACCTGCCAAAGGCTTATCAGGTTTCTCAGTTTGATATACCTTTGTGCTCCGATGGTTACCTAGATGTAATACTCGATGAGTCGGGTAAGATTAAGCGCGTTGGGGTTACCCGTATCCACATCGAGGAGGATGCAGGTAAGCTGATCCACGATGACAGCTTCGCAGGCTCTTTGGTTGACTTTAATCGTTGCAGCGTGCCTCTGATTGAGATTGTGTCGGAGCCCGATATGCGCAGCTCTGCTGAGGCAAAGGCGTACCTTGAGTCTATCAAGTCGATTTTACAGTGCCTTGATATCTCTGACTGCAAGATGCAGGAGGGGTCAATCCGCTGTGATATCAACGTTTCGGTGCGGCCCGAGGGTGCCAAGGAATTTGGTACAAGGGTAGAGATGAAAAATGTTAACAGCTTCTCCGCTGCGGTGCGTGCCATCGAGTATGAGTCAGCGCGGCAGATCGAAGTCTTAAATAATGGCGGAGAAATCTATCAGGAAACCCGACGCTGGGATAACCTAAAGGGCGTCAACTTTATCCTACGCAGCAAGGAAGATGCACAGGATTATAGATACTTCCCCGAGCCCGATCTTTTGACATTGGTTGTCAGCGAGGAGCATGTACAGGCGCTTAAAGACCAACTGCCCGAGCTGCCAAATGCCAAGCTTAAAAGATTGATGGAAAGCTACGAGCTTAGCTACGCAGATGCGTATCTGATGGTAGAAAATAAATCTCGTTGCACCCTCTTTGAGGAAGCAGTGGCACTGGGGGCATCTGCCAAGGCAGTAGCAAACTGGCTCAATGGTGATGTAGTACGTCTTTGTGTAGAGAGAAACACAAGTCTTGAAGAAACCCGCCTAACCCCCGATAAACTCTCTAAGATGGTGCAATTGATCGACAGTGGTAAAATCTCTAATACAGCGGGTAAGACCGTCATTGAAGAGATTATGTTTACCGATGCCCAGCCTGATGAGGTGGTAGAAGCAAAGGGACTAGCCCAGATTAGCGACACCTCCGCTCTGGTTGCCATTGTTACCTCTGTATTGGAGGCAAACCCCAAGGCAATCGAGGATTATAAAAATGGCAAGACCAATGTAATTGGCTTCTTGGTAGGCCAGTGTATGAGAGCGTCTAAAGGCAAGGGTAACCCCGAGCTGCTCAAGGACATGGTGCTAGAGGCGATATCAAAGAGCTAGTGCAGTTTTGCCTATCTGCCAGAGCCTAGCAGCACTTTTCCATTTGATCAAATAAAATCGGATAAGGAGAAGAATTATGGACTACCAGAACTATCGGGATTATTTCTTTACCACCGTACAGGCGATTTTGGCGATTGACAGCCCCAGCGGCTACTGTATCGAGGTAATTGATTATGTTGAAGCAAAGGTAAGAGAGCTTGGTTACGACTTTGAGCGTACCAACAAAGGCTGCGGTATCGTACTTGTGTCTGGGCATGATACTTCTAAGACGGTGGCTCTCTCAGCCCATGTTGATACCCTTGGCGCCATGGTGAGATCTATCGATGATAAAGGAAACATCGAGTTTGTTAAGCTGGGTGGGCCAATCCTACCTACTTTAGATGGAGAGTACTGTAAGATCCGCACCCGCGAAGGCAAGATTTACACCGGTACCTTCTTAAGCAAAAGCCCTGCGGGGCACGTCCACCCAGAAGCGCATACCAGTGTGCGTAAAGAAGATACCATGTATATCCGTATAGACGAGGTGCTTCGCTCTAAAGAAGATGTAGATCTACTGGGAATCGCTGCGGGAGATTTTATCTTTATCGATCCAAAGACTGTCGTAACCTCCTCTGGCTTCTTAAAGTCAAGATTTATCGATGACAAGGCTAGTGTAGCGTGCTTCCTGACTACCCTTAAAGCTATGAAGGATCATGGTCTTAAGCCACAATATAACACCAAGATGCTGGTAACTATCTATGAAGAGGTAGGGCATGGAGCATCGTATCTGCCTGCTGATATCAGCGAGGTACTGGCGGTAGATATGGGTTGTATCGGTCTGGACCTTACTTGTACTGAGTATGATGTATCGATCTGTGCTAAGGATTCCGGCGGCCCTTATGACTATGAGATGGTAAGTCGCCTTGTTGGCCTAGCTAAGGAAAACAAGCTTAGCTACGCCGTCGACATCTACCCAATGTATGGCTCTGATGTAGGTGCAGCCTGGAAGGGCGGCAACGATGTAAAGGGTGCTCTGATCGGCACTGGTGTGCATGCCTCCCATGGTATGGAGCGGGCGCATTGGCTGGGTATCTACAATACTCTTAAGCTAATAGCTCTTTACCTTGATTGCAAATAACTTCGCTTTAATTTTGAGAGTATAAAATCTATAATTATGCAATAAAAAACTCTGCTTCTAATTTTAGAAGTGGAGTTTTTTTGTTGTTCTATTTTTAGGGGACTAGCCATATGATTGACTATAACAAAGAGCAAAGGAAGATTGAAGATGTTAAGTGACCCTCAGTTTCTGGAGGCAATTGATGGACTAAGCACAAGCCTTAAAACCAAGCTTGCTTTGATACCTGCCCACATGACTTACCATATACACGAAATCAGGCTGCGACATAATAGCCCGATTGCAATCTCTACTGGCAGCAGGGTGATGTTTCTGGGGACTGACGGAGTGCTGCACAATAAGCCTAATATACACTGTGCAATCACTACTCAAAGCGAGATGGAAGCCAGTTACGTGTCTTTGTGTGGATATGCGGTGCATACCCATCAGGAAGAGATCAATCAAGGCTTTATCTCCCTAAAAGGCGGGCATCGGGTGGGGCTTGCAGCCACAGCGGTGTATGACGATAAGGGAAACATCAAAAATGTACGAGCCGTAAGCTCTTATGTAATCCGAGTAAGCAGAGGCTTTGTGGGGGTATCACTTCCGATTGTATATAGTCTGCTCTCTCACAGCCTAGAAGGGGTGCTGATTGCTGGGGTGCCCGGTAGCGGCAAAACAACGATCCTCTGTGATTTGGCGATGCAGCTGTCAGCAGGTGAGGTGATTACGCCAAGAGCTGTAGCAGTGATCGATGAACGAGGAGAAATTGCTCCAAGATTGGCAGGTGTAGCGG
This sequence comes from Oscillospiraceae bacterium, assembly GCA_032059445.1. Lineage (GTDB taxonomy): Bacteria > Bacillota > Clostridia > Oscillospirales > Ruminococcaceae > DAMCAP01. The sequence continues at coordinate 32,734 of DAMCAP010000008.1, read as the reverse complement.
GTATAAACTGTGAGTTGCTCTGTGGCTACCGCAAAGATGAGGGAATTATCACTGCTGTGCGTGCTCTAGCGCCTTCATTGCTGCTATGTGATGAGCTGGGTGGTAAAAAGGACGTAGAGGCGATCTTATGGGCTCTAAACTGCGGTGTGCCGATTATTACGACCATTCATGGTAAATCTCTTGAGGAGCTTCTGCGTAGACCTACCGCACACCAGCTAATTGCAAGCGGTGCATTTCGCCATCTCGTGCTCCTGGCAGGCACAGATAACCCATGTAAGGTAAAGGAGGTCGTCCGCTTAGATGAGTACGTCGATACTGTTAAAGTCAACGGGTGCGCTTTGCATCCTGTGTAGCAGCACCGCTATGGGGTATCTCGCAGCGAGCCGTATCCGTGCTCGACAATATGCTCTTGAGGACTGCTTGTTTTTTCTCATTACCTTAAAGCA
>DAMCAP010000008.1:30591-32278 GCA_032059445.1 Oscillospiraceae bacterium | reverse complement strand
GTCTATACCAATAGCGCCCCCAGAGAGCTGATTTATAACATACAAGGAGTACAGGGTATCCGTGAGCTAGATTTCGTCACAGCATTTGTAATACAAGGAGGCAGTGGAGCTTTTAAAGAAAGTTGGAGGGACTGTGTATTTGCCACCAAACTGCCTTTAAAAGATACAGATAAAGAGTTGCTGGCAGGCATAGGTGAGATACTAGGCTGCTATGACCTCGAAACACAGGAAAAGCACATCGAGCTACTGACAGGCAATATAAAGCTTGTTTTGGATAAGCTGCGCAGTACCAGCCCAAATGAAATGAAGCTCACTCAGACCCTAAGCATTTTAGCAGGATTATTTATAGCGATTATCGCTGTATAGAAAGGAGCGGACGACAATGGGGGTAGATTTAATTTTTAAGATTGCGGCTATTGGAATCATCGTATCGGTACTCAATCAAGTGCTGGTGCGCTCGGGGCGAGAGGAGCAGGCGATGCTTACTACGCTAGCTGGGCTAATTGTGGTACTAATGATGATGGTGTATGAGATCAGCAATCTCTTCGATACAGTAAAGACGGTGTTTAACCTATGATGAGTTTTTATGCTGTGGTAGGGATTGGTCTGGTAGCAGCGGTATTTATCACAGTGCTAAAGCCCATCCGCTCAGAATATGCTGCTTTACTCGTGATTGCAGCAGGAATTTTGATGCTGCTGTGGGTGCTCGAATCAATCGGGCCTATACTCGAGCTGCTGCGCAAGATCACGATGAATATTCAGATCAGCAGCGGGTATCTGGATGTGGTGCTCAAAGCCTTGGGAATTGCTTTTATCACCCGTTTGGGGGTTGATTGCTGTAAGGACGCAGGGCAGGGAGCGATTGGCTCAAACATCGAGCTATGTGGTAGAATCGCAATCCTAATTACCATTATTCCATTGTTTGCAGAGGTTGTAGAAATAATAAATTCGGGATTGAGTATATGAAAAAGATGTTGATAATCCTAGTAGTGATCTTACTGTTGACTCCGAGAGTGTCGGCTCAGAGCATAGGCGATGGTGTAGAGCTTGCTCTTGGTAAAGTACCGGAGCAGATTACCCAAAATCTCGAGGATATTACAGAGCTTAGTATTACCGAGCTGATTAAATCGCCACCTTCTACTATTTTTAAGCTTATGCTAGAGCAGGCAAAGGGCAGTGTTAAAGCAATCGCTTCTACTCTGAGCATGATCGTAGGTATTATCCTGCTTATTACTGTAGTGCAGTGCCTTTCAACTGGCATCGAGGGTACCACCGAAAACATCCTCCAGCTGGCTGGTTGCTTATGGATTATTTTCATCCTCTCTGATAATATGGCGAGCTGTATCTTAGATGGCATAGCGGCGATTTTAGATTGTACCCGCTTCATGATGTCTTACATACCGGTATACTCGGGAGTGGCAGCCGCAGCGGGCTTGCCAGCCAGTAGCTTGATTTATCATTCTACCATTATCGGGGCTGGGCAGATTATCTCTCAGATTACGCAAAACATTCTTTCGCCCCTGATTGGTGTTTTTCTTTCGATCTCGGTGGCGGGCGTGATTTCTGGCAATAAAGGATTGATGAACGTAAGCACTGCCATCAAAAAGTCTGTAATATGGCTACTGACCTTGATGATGACCATCTTTGTAGGCCTAGTCACGATGCAGAGCTTTATCGCAGGGGTTAC
>DAMCAP010000008.1:20367-30581 GCA_032059445.1 Oscillospiraceae bacterium | reverse complement strand
AAGACGGCGAAGTTCCTGGTGGGCAGCTTTGTGCCTGTGGTGGGTGGTGTGATTTCTGATGCGGTTTCGGTTGCCAAAAACAGCATGGGCATCATCAAAGCTACTGTAGGCAGTATTGGTATTGTAGTAACGCTGCTGTTCTTTTTACCTGTATTAATCAAAATCACCTTATGGAGGGCCGCAATCTTTTTAGGCACGTTAATCGGAGATATCATGGGAGTTGAGTATTCCAGTAAGGTGTTAAGCGCTTTTAATGATACGCTGATTATTTTGACTGCAATTATTTTGTCAGTAGGGCTCTTGTTTATTATCTCTACTGGTGTGATCTTATCGCTGGGGGTGGTATAGGTGTATGGGGTCAAAATGTGGGCATTTGGCATCGTCGCAGCCAGCTTTATCTCCTGTATCATACGCTTGATCAGCCCCTCCTCCTCCAAATCTTCACCTGTAATGATCGCGGTTAATCTCTTTATAGTACTCAATCTCATTCATCCGATCACAGGTCTGAGCGGCTATGCTGATTCCTTTGTGGTCACGCAGGAGATTTCAGCCCAGAGCTTCGATGCAGATGATTTTTATGAGGAGTCTGTCAAGAATTCTATCCAAAAATTAATTCAAGACAAATTGCAGGCTTTAGGCATAAAACCCAGCAGCATATTAATAGATATTACTGTAATAGATGAGCAGCTAAAGGTGGATAAGATATCAATTACCTTGGCCGCTGAGGATGCAAGCAAAAAAACGTTGATAAGAGAGCAGTTGGTAAAATATCTGGGGCTGCCTGTGGAAGTAACAACCCAGCAGCAAATAAAGTAGAGGTGTACCTATGGAAGAAAAGAAGGTAAAGCCGATCAAGGTAGGGAAACTTACTATATCTCCTAAAATCGTATTTGCCTTAGGCTTGATTGGTATCGTGCTCATCGGCTTAAGTGGATTTTTAGGAGTTGACGACACGACGGTAAAGGCTGAGGACTATGCTTTGCAAAGCAAGCGCTATGTAGAGGAAACAGAACAACGTATCCAAAAGATCCTCACTATGACCAGTGGTGTAGGCAAAGTAACGGTGATGATCACCATTGACAACGGAACAGAATATGTGTATGCCAAGGATGAAAAACAAAGCGGAAGTACCCAGCAGCTATCGATGGAAAGCAAATATATCTTAATTGATGGCTCTACAGGAAAGCGTCAGCCTTTGGTGCTGACCCAGCTGGAACCTAAGATAAAAGGCGTGGTGGTGGTGTGCGATGGCGGAAATGATCCTGTGGTACGACAGCGGGTAAATGATATCGTAACAACTTCTCTGGGTATAAGCTCTCTACAGGTGTGCATACTGAAATTGGCCCCATGATTGATTTGTACATAAGCTCTTATCATTCCATAGTCCTGCTGATAAGAGTGGATATAAAAATATTATGCCGCGCAGGACGGCGGAATGGAGCTGTATATGAGAAAATTTAAAATGAATATGGTAGTTGGTAAGAGGCAAATCGTCTTGGCAGCGTTGGTGATGTGTTTATCCCTAGCAGTGTACATAAACTGGGTGTATTCTCAAGAGCTACCTGACTTCACCCCAACCAATGTAGTGGAGCAGGGCAAAAATTATGGGGATTCTCAGTATGTAGGGGGAGACGCTGACAACGGTGAAGCATTTTTTGCCGAGGCTAAGCTTGCCCGCCAAAAGACCAGAGATGAAGCTGCGCAAACCCTCAAGACTTTAATTGACTCTGAGAATGTACCAGCCGATCAAAAGACCCAGTTAGCCCTCAAAGCCACCGAAATTGCCCAGAGGATTGAATCCGAAGGTAAGATCGAGAATCTAATCAAGGCAAAGGGCTTTACCGAGTGTATGGTATACTACGATGCAGAGAAAATTGACGTCATCGTTAAGACCAATGGTCTGCTTGCCAATGAAGTTGCGCAGATGAAAGACATCATTGTGAAAGAAGTAACAGTACCTGCAGAAAAAATCTCTATAATAGAGGTAAAATAGTTGTCTAAAGGTAAAAATAGTGGTATAATAACCGCAAAGCGGTTATTATACCCTTTCTGTTATTGCACACTTGTAATCATGGCATAATACGAATTAACGGTAGTTTTATACCTATCCAAACGATTGATTGATCGTGGTTTACACGATTTATTTGTAAGACCTATAAGATAGCTTGTAATAAGATTATCCTTAAGGAGGAGATTAAAATGAATATGAACGAAAAAAAGCAGCCAATTGGCAGCCTGAGGATATCAAAAGATGTGATTGCAACCATAGTAGGCTATGCAGCCGGTGAGGTAGAGGGCGTACACAGTCTAGCGACTTTATCTTCTAATATAAAGGGGATCATTTCGCAGCGAAAAATCGTGAAGCCTGTAACCGTAGCTCTGCTTGAGGATACCGCGATCATTGACATTCAAGTAATATTAGCATATGGTGCAAAAATTCCTGCCGTATCGGTAGCGATCCAAGAAGCAGTGAAGGAAGCAGTGCAGAGCATGACTGGCATAGCGGTTTCTAAAGTGAACATTACTATAGCCGGGATTGATTACGGAACAGGCTCTGCCAAAGAAGCGACCGTTTAGTATTAAGCCCTCCGGCTCAAGGAGGGCTTTATTTTATTGGAATGAAAAGACTTTAAGTGGACTATAAAGGAGCATATATGAAAAGAAGAGACGCCAGAGAAACCGCATTTACACTGATATTTGAGAGAAGCTTTCGCGAGGAGTCTCTCGATAATATTATACGCTCCGCTGTAATCGGCAGGGGAATAGAGGTTGATGAATATGCCTATAAACTGGCAGATCTCACCTTCGAAAACCTTTCTGTGATTGATCAGAAGATTGAAGCCCACCTGACCGGATGGAAGATCAGCCGTATTTCGAGAGTGACACTTGCACTGTTGCGCTTGGCAATATGTGAGATCGATCACTTTGCTGATATTCCAGTGAGTGTTACCATCAATGAGGCGGTGGAGCTGACCAAGAAGTATGCCGGCGAGGAAGACGCTTCGTATCTAAATGGCGTCCTTGGCGGTTATGTGAAGTCGGCAAACCCGACAAAAGCATAAGCTATGGCGTTTTTAGGGATCGACACCAGCAACTACACTACATCGGTTGCAATCTATGACGACGGTGCAGTCTATCAGCAGCGCCGACTATTGCCTGTAGTAGACGGTGCCCTGGGGCTACGGCAGAGTGATGCGGTATTTGCCCACGTAAAAGCGCTGGGTGAGCTGACGACACAGCTCATAAAAGAGCACCCAGCCCAGATCAATGCTTTTGGGGTATCGGCTACCCCTCGCAATCAAGAAGGCTCCTATATGCCTTGTTTTTTGACAGGGGTTATGGCGGCAGAGGTAAGCTCATCGGTGATGGGGCTGCGGCTCCATCGGTTTTCGCATCAGGCTGGGCATGTAGCTGCTGCTTTATATGGTGCTAAGCGCTTAGATTTGATTGCGAAGTCCTTTGTATCGCTCCATGTATCGGGCGGCACCACAGAGTGCCTGCTGGTAAAAGATCTGCTGGCAGGTGAGATCGAGCTACTATCGGCTACCTGTGACCTCAATGCGGGACAAGCTGTAGACCGAGTGGGAAAGCTGCTAGGGCTAAGCTTCCCAGCTGGAAAAGCACTTGATGAACTGGCATGCCGCTCTAATCGGCAGTATAAAGTCAAGCCTACCTTTCGAGATCGCAATCCATGCTTGTCGGGCTTAGAGAACCAAGCGCAGCAGATGCAAAAGAATGGCATATCACCAGAGGATATTGCCAAATATACCATTGAGTACATTTTGCGCGTGGTTGACCGTATGGCTCAGGATGCACTGACACAAAGTGGATGCAGTGAAGTGCTTTTTGCCGGTGGCGTAATGTCTAACAGTATCATTCAAAAGACCCTCGCTCAAAAAACTGGGTATATTTTTGCGCCACCTCAGTATGCTACCGACAATGCGGTAGGGATTGCAGTACTCACTGCTGCAAGTGAGGGTCAGCTATAAAACAAGGAGGTTATGCAGTGGCACCTAAGATTATTACCGTTTCACAGCTTAACCGCTATGTAAAGTCCCTTTTGGAGGGGGCTACCCCTCTTTCTTCTATTTATCTACAAGGAGAGATATCTAACCTCTCTATATATAACCGCTCGGGGCACCTGTATTTCACCTTAAAGGACGATCAGGCTTCTATTAAAGCCGTGATGTTTCGAGGCTATGCAGAAGCACTGCGCTTTCTCCCCGAAAACGGCTTGCAGGTAGTAGCAGCCGGTACGGTCAGCCTCTATGAACGGGATGGAAGCTACCAGATCACTATTACGGATCTTATCCCTAGTGGAGCTGGGGCACTGGCTCTCGCTTACGAGCAATTAAAATCTCGCCTGACAGCAGAGGGGCTCTTTGACCCTGAGCGCAAAAAACCACTTCCACCATACCCACAGCGGATTGGTGTGATTACCTCCAAGACTGGAGCGGCACTTCAAGACATCCTCAGCACCCTTGAGCGGCGCTATCCACTGGCTACTGTGATCGTGGCTGATAGCAAGGTACAGGGGGAAGGGGCGGCATTGCAGCTTGCTCAGAGAGTAGATCAGCTGAGTGCACAAAATGCTTGTGATGTGATCATAATTGGTAGGGGCGGCGGCTCTATTGAAGAATTATGGGCCTTTAATGAAGAAGTATTAGTACGTGCAATCAGCCGCTCCAACATCCCAATAATATCGGCAGTGGGTCACGAAACCGACTATACGCTATGCGACTTTGTAGCTGATTTACGAGCGCCTACCCCTACGGGTGCTGCCGAGCTGGTAGCGCCTGATATTGGTCAGATGCGTGGGGCATTAAATCTTGCGATGTACTCTCTTGAGAGCACGCTGGTAGATGTAGTCGCTTACAAAGAGGATCGATTAAAGGAGCTATCGTGGCACCTTCATAAGAATTCCCCCATTTATTTATTGGATAAAAATAGACAAAAACTGAATACTATGATAGAATTATTCAGCAATGTACAGATAGAATTTTGGAAGCAGCATCAAAACACGCTGGCGCAAAAGGCAGCACTGCTGGACAGCTTAAGCCCCCTGAAAGTTTTGGAGCGGGGGTATTCGATCACAACTAATGCCGATGGCAAGATTGTCTATGACGCAGCGAATGTAAAAAGCGGCGATGTAATACTAACTACCGTAAAAAACGGTCGAATAAAAGCTGTGGTGCAAGACACCGGGGAGGAATAAGCGATGAGCTATGAAAAATCCCTTATACGACTGGAAGAAATCATCAACAAGCTAGCTTCTGGCAATATTTCGCTGGAGGATTCCCTCGCCTTATTTAGCGAAGGGGCTAAATTGATTGAGCAATGCAATAAGCAGCTGACTGAGGCCAAGCTCAAGGTCGAAGAGCTGACATTGATAAAGGAAGTGCAGTAGTATGGATTTCGCTATACAGTTGAAAGCATATGTAACGCAGATCGAAGAGAGGCTCGACGCTTTAACCGATTACGATAAGGCCCTTCCCCATGGCATTACGATGGATGCCATGCGCTATAGCCTGCTAGGTGGCGGTAAGCGGATAAGAGCGCTTTTGGCTTTGAAGTTTTGCGACTCTCTTGGCGGAAATTTGGAAGACGCGCTCAATGCTGCTTGTGCTATCGAAATGGTGCACGCATATTCTCTGATACATGATGATCTGCCCTGTATGGATGACGATGAGCTACGGCGTGGTAAGCCCACCTGCCACATTCGATATGGTGAGGCGGTAGCTTTACTGGCTGGTGATGCTCTACTGACCAAAGCCTTTGAGGTGATTTCTTCTTCGGAGTATGTCCAGCGTATTGGAGCGCAAAAGGCACTAGAGGTCGTGCAGCTTCTATCCTCAGCAGCTGGCGCCCACGGGATGATTGGCGGCCAGACCATCGATATAACTAGCGAAGGCACGCAGCTTACGATAGAGCAGTTGACCCTTTTGCACCGCCTTAAGACTGGCGCATTGATCAGAGCTTCTGTGCTGATCGGCGGAGTTCTTTCGGGCTGTGACCAGCATACACTGGAGCAGCTTGATACTTATGCGGGTAAAATCGGCCTTGCTTTCCAGATCACAGACGATATTTTAGATGTGACCGGAGATGCTGCATCTCTGGGGAAAAATACCGGCTCTGATGCGCAAAATCATAAAACAACCTATGTCACTCTCTTAGGGATCGAAGAAGCACAGAGGATGTGTAAACAACTCTTTGCTGATGCAAAAGAGATCTTAAACGCTCTTGCCCTTAAGGATGACTTCATTATGCAGTTGACAGAGATGCTTGCAAGCCGTAAAAGCTAAAACAGCGCTCTCGATATCAGGCCGTATAACGGTAATAGGAGGTAAAGATGTCGGCTTTGCAGGCATTGACCAGCAATGATCTTGTAAACCTGTGCTTTTTTGCTTGGGCAGCTGCACAGGTCTTAAAAACTATCATCAATTGGATCCTTACGAAGAAGCTCAGCTTTGAGCGGCTTGTAGGCGCAGGCGGAATGCCCAGTGCTCATTCTGCATTGGTTGTATCCCTGACCATCGGCATCGCCCGACAGGAAGGGTTTAGGTCGGCATTATTTGCTATGGCTTTGGCCTTTGCAGGGATTGTCATGTATGATGCTATGGGTGTACGCCGTGCTGCTGGTGAGCAGGCTAAGGTGATTAATAAAATGATGTTTAGCTTCAATGATTTTTCGGACATGTTTAGGCAGTCATTGTTTTTTGACGATATGGACGATACAGTTGAGGCCAATGATGAAGACGATCAAGTCGAGGATCCCAAACTTGAGCACCAAAGGCTAAAAGAGTATCTGGGGCATACGCCGATGGAGGTACTTGGAGGAGCTTTATTGGGGATTTTGATAGCGGTGCTTTATCAGTTTTGATAAGTTGTTTTCTGATACAGCTAGGTTGATCAGAATACGCGAAACAGTAGAGGTGAGTTTATGGTTCAAAAGAAAATCTTATCTTTAATCACCAATCCAAAGATGATTCAATCTTTAAATTATACGCAGCTCGATATTTTGGCAAGGGACGTCAGACAAGAGATCATTGATGTAGTATCAAAAAATGGTGGGCATCTATCGCCAAATCTCGGTACCGTTGAGCTTACCATTGCCTTGCTTAAGTGCTTTGATCTGCCCAATGATAAGATTGTGTGGGATGTGGGGCATCAGTGTTATGCTTACAAGCTACTGACCGATCGGAAAGACAGCTTTGCCAGCATCCGCCTTCCTGGTGGTATATCTGGCTTCCCCAAAAGTGTAGAGAGCAGCTATGATAGCTTTATATCGGGCCATGCCAGTACTTCGATTGCTGCTGCTTATGGCATAAAGTCTGCTTTACAGGTAACAGGGAAAAAAGACCATGTAGTTGCAGTAGTAGGCGACGGTGCCATGACGGGTGGACTGATCTATGAAGCAATTAACAATGCAGGTAAGAGCAAGAGCAATCTGATCGTGATCTTAAATGATAACGATATGTCGATATCGAAGAGTGTAGGAGCGCTAGCGCGCCATCTTGCGGTATTGCGCTCAAGCCCAAGATACTTTAAGATTAAGAATATGACCGATGTGACTCTAAGCAGCATCCCTGTGGTGGGTAAGGATATCAGGAATATGGCTTCCAAGCTTAAATCTGCTGCGAAGCAGATGATGTATCCTGATACTTTTTTTGAGCAGTTTGGCTTTGATTATTTCGGCCCTGTAGATGGGCACAGCATCAAATCTCTCAGTGATGTGCTAGAGCAAGCAAAGCTCTCCCAAAGACCAGTGCTGCTCCATATCAAGACTACTAAGGGGAAGGGCTATCTTCCTGCTGAGAAATACTCTGGTAAATACCACGGTGTTTCTACCTTTGACCCTCAAAAGGGTATCGAAACCGCAGATGAAGACAGCGATTCATTTTCTGCCCAGTTTGGGTTAGAACTTACCAGACTAGCTGAAAAAGACGCCTCCATCTGTGCAATAACCGCTGCTATGGAAAGCTCCACAGGCTTGACACCCTTTGCTAAACGCTTTAAGCGACAAGGGCGATTTTTTGATGTGGGCATCGCTGAAGGATATGCCGTTACCTTTGCGGCCGGCTTAGCTGCGGGAGGGTGTAAAGCAGTTTTTGCTGTGTATTCTACCTTTTTACAGCGCAGCTATGATCAGCTGATCCATGATGCAAGCATAGAGCCAAGAAATATTTTGCTGGCCATTGACCGAGCAGGGATCGTAGGCAGTGATGGTGAAACCCATCAAGGTATCTTTGATGCAGCCTTTTTATCCACAATCCCCGGCATGACGGTATATTCTCCCGCTACCTATGAGGAGCTACGTACACAGCTTTATAGCGGTTTATATGAGCACTCCGGCCCCGTTGCCATCCGCTACCCCAGAGGAGCACAGCCGGTGATCGCCGAAGGATATACGATCACTTCTGCTACCTACGATCATTTTGCTGCGAAAGATAACCGTACTGTAATTGTTACCTATGGACGTACCTTTGCAGCTGCTGCCAAGGTGGGCGAGAGGGTCGGTTGTGGCGTGATTAAGCTCAATCGTATATTACCTATTGACGATAGTGCAGTACTTGCTGCAATGGGATACCAAAATGTTATTCTGGTTGAAGAGGGCATTTTAAATGGCTCTATATCCATGCAGTTTGCTACTCAGCTGTGCTTAAAAGGATATATAGGGCGAGTTAAGATCAGAGCTATTGAGAATTTTATACCACAGGGAAGCGTAGATAGTATCTTAAAGCAGCTAGGGCTTGATGATATTGGCATAGCATCACTTGTAAATGAGGTTGAGCAGATTTGAAAAAACGATTAGATATCCTGCTTGTGGAAAAAAATCTAGTGACCGGCAGAGATAAGGCAAAGTCTATCATCATGTCGGGTATTGTATATGTCAACAATCAAAAGGCTGATAAGGCTGGCATAGAAGTATCAGAAGAAGACATCGTAGAGGTAAGAGGCGAAACGCTTAAATATGTGAGTCGTGGCGGCTTAAAGCTCGAAAAAGCGATTGCTGCCTTTAGATTAAACCTTGAAGGGTATGTTTGCTGTGACTTCGGCGCATCAACAGGAGGCTTCACCGATTGCATGCTACAAAATGGCGCTAAAAAGGTTTATGCCTTTGATGTAGGCTATGGGCAGCTTGCTTGGAGTCTGCGCACGGATGAAAGAGTCATTAACTATGAGCGTACCAATGTACGAAATCTCAGTGGAGATGAAGTCAGCGAAAAGATCGACCTTATTAGCATTGATGTAAGCTTTATTTCTCTATCCAAAGTGCTGCCTGCTGCATTTTCACTGCTCAAAGATCATGGACTTGTTGTGTGCCTTGTAAAGCCACAGTTTGAGGCGGGCAGAGAAAAAGTCGGGAAAAAAGGTGTGGTAAGAGACCCCGAAACCCACAAAGAAGTCATCCATAAGGCGATCGGATTCTCTCAGGAGTTTGGATTTGCTGTAAAGGGATTAAGCTTTTCACCGATAAAAGGACCTGAAGGCAATATAGAGTACCTTCTGTTGCTGTGTAAAGAGGCTGCTGCTCAGATGATGTCGGAGATAGATGTAAATACCGTGGTAGATCAAGCCCATGGTGTGCTATAATTATAAACACATACTGATATTTTGGCTTGCTGCCTAAGAAAGGGAGCGTAAAATGAATCTGCTAATTGTACCCAATCTTGGCAGAGATACTGCTATCACGGCAACTGTAGAGCTCTCTCGAATGATCGATAGTCTCGGCGGTACAGCTATGCTTAGCCTTGATACTGCACCTATGGTCAAGGGCTTTGTTGGTAGAGTTGGGTCGATGCCAGAGCTTCTAAATGACTGTGATATTATCATCCCCGTCGGGGGGGACGGTACAATCTTCCATTGCGCAATTATGGCGCTGGAACTCGATAAGCCGATTATCGGCGTAAATGCTGGGCGGTTGGGCTTCCTTTCACAGATTGAGGCTACGAATCTAAGCCCTATAGCAAGATTGTTTACCGGAGATTATGACATCAGCGAGCGGATGATCTTAAGCTGTAATGTATATAGCGAAGAGTCTTGCCAGTCTTTCTATGCTGTAAATGATGTAGTAATTTCAAGAGGGCATCTCGGTAAGATCGTAGATCTGGAGATCTCATCGGGGGGCAACCTGATTGGAGAATACCGTGCTGACGGCATTATTTTTGCTACGCCAACCGGCTCTACAGCCTATTCGTTGTCGGCTGGTGGCC
>DAMCAP010000008.1:18849-20357 GCA_032059445.1 Oscillospiraceae bacterium | reverse complement strand
GCCCTATCGTCGACCCTTCGGTTGATATTATCCTGATGACGCCCATCTGCCCTCATTCTTTGTATGATCGCTCTGTGATTATCTCTCCCAATGAGGTGATTACAGCCAGATCAAGGATGATCAATAACGACGACCATGTATATATTAATATCGATGGCAGCAATATCGCAACGATTGACAGCGGTGGCTATGTTGAGATCAGCAAAGCCCAGAAGCATTCAAAATTTATAACCTTTAGCAATAATGATTTTTATTTAATACTCAATCAGAAACTGCAAAAGAGGAGATAGCGTACAATATGAAGACGAAGCGTCAGGCTAAAATACTGGAGCTTATAGCTGCACATAAAATCGACACGCAAGAGGGAATCACTGAAGCTCTTCGCAATGAAGGATATCATGTGGCACAGGCAACCATCTCCAGAGATATACAGGAGCTCAATATTGTCAAGGTAAGGACAAACGACGGAGGGTTTCGGTATGTAAGCCAACCCACCCACACCAATGTAAGCATGTCTGAGAAGTTTGCCACCATCTTTATGGAGTCAATTATTAGCGTAAACCATGCGCAGAATATTGTAGTGGTACGATGCTATACAGGGATGGCCAATGCGGCTTGTGCTGCACTAGATAGTGCAGGATTAGAGGATGTAGTAGGCTCTCTAGCAGGAGATGATACCTTCTTGATCATTACAAAAGATGCTGCTTCGGCAGGGAATATGACAGAAAGACTCAACAAACTCTTGATTAAGCAAAGGAGTGTTTGTATGTTAAGCCAGCTCTATATACAGAATATTGCAGTTATCCAAAAAGCAGATATTCGCCTTACCAAAGGGTTAAATGTATTTACAGGTGAAACCGGTGCAGGTAAGTCAATTTTGATTGGTGCAATCGGGGCTATATTGGGCGAGCGTACAAACAAAGATCTTATTCGAGCAGGAGAGAGCAAAGCTAGCATTTCAGCGGTGTTTTGTGATATACCCCACAGCACAGCGGAGTTTATCAGAGAATGCGGCTTTGAAGTGGAGGAAGATGGTGAGCTGCTCATATCTCGTGACATCACCGCCAGCTCCAATACCTGCCGTATTAATGGCAAGCCTGCAACGGTGGCGATTTTAAAGCAGATTGGCGAGCGCTTGGTCAATATCCACGGGCAGCAGGATAATCATATGCTCTACAATACCGAGAGCCATCGCAAGATTATCGATGAGTTTGGTGATCTTGCTCCCTCATTAGAGGAATACGCCAAAGTCTATAAGCAATATCGAGATACACAAGAGCAAATTGAGCGGATCTCGACCGACGAAAAAGCGAAAGCCCACAAAATCGATCTACTCTCCTATCAGATTAAAGAGATAGAAGAAGCCCAACTTGAAGTAGGTGAGGAGCAGGAGCTCAGCGCAAGGCGGACAGTAATCAAAAATGCATCGAAGCTCGCCGAGAGCTTGAGCACTGCACTAGAGATGCTGGAGGGCGGCGACAATCAGCTAGGGGCAGTGGAGCTGGTCG
>DAMCAP010000008.1:8539-18839 GCA_032059445.1 Oscillospiraceae bacterium | reverse complement strand
CCGACAGTCTATCAAAAGCGGCACGCTTTATGGGTAAGTTTGCGGCAATATCGGAGAAACTCAGTGAGTACCGCTATGAGCTGGAGGATACTAGCTCTGGCGTACGCAGTGCGCTCGAAGAGCTAGAGTATGACCCCCATGAGCTCGATGCAATAGAGATGCGGCTGGATACCATCTATCGGCTCAAGAAAAAGTATGGTAGCACAGAAGAAGAAATCCTTACATACCTCAAAAAAGCACAGGAAGAGCTGGAGGATATTACTTTTGCCGATGCAAAGCTAGAGGCGTTGCAAAAGCGAAAAGATGAGCTCTACAAAGCTTGTATGGAAATGGCGGCACACCTTAGCAAGATGCGCCGTAGTTGGGGAGACAAGCTGGCTGCGGCTATCGAGGAGCAGTTAGAAGACCTTGATATGAAATCAGTGCGCCTAGTGGTTTCGATAACCTCCAAAGAGTTATCGAGCAGCGGTGCTGATGAGATCGAATTCTTGATCTCTACCAACAAAGGCGAGGAGCCAAAGCCAATGAGCAAAATTGCCTCTGGTGGAGAAATCTCTCGAATCATGTTGGCAATCAAAACGGTTACCTCTGGCAATGAAGAAATCGGCACGCTGATCTTTGATGAGGTCGATACCGGTGTCAGTGGTAGAGCAGCGCAAAAAATCGGTGCAAAATTAAAGCAGGCGGCAGCCAATCACCAAGTGCTCTGCGTTACCCATTTATCTCAAGTGGCGGTATACGGGGAGCATCACCTGCTGATTGATAAGCAGGTGTATGAGGAACGTACCTATACGCAAATTACTCCTTTGTCGGCTCAGGATCGTGTGCGGGAGATCGCTCGTATCAACTCGGGTGAAACAATCACCGAGCTTGCGCTAGATACGGCAAAAGAGATGCTATCTTTAGCAGGCAATGCAGTATAAAAGAAGCAAGAGCCATCTGTATTTTTACAGATCACAATAGAGGCAATATACTGATGAATAATATTTGCGCCCTTGACAAAGATAAGAGAGAAGTATATAATGCTTTTAAATGCTATGACAGGAATCAGTAGTATATAGCCCCTCATGATAGAGAGCCCTTGGTCGGTGTAAAAGGGTATGAGCCTATATGACGAATTACCTCCTCGAGCTACAGTTGCCAACGCCTATGCAAGTAGTGGCTGTCGGGTGCACCCGTAATCGTGCAGGGCGTAATAGCGCCCGTGAGGCCAGCTATGCTGGTAAATAGAGGTGGTACCACGTTTACACAAACGTCCTCTGTTCCCATTGGGAGCAGAGGACTTATTTTTTTTGAAAGGAAAGATGACGATGACTGTATTTCAAGAGCTCCAAAGAAGAGGCCTCATCGCCCAGTCTACTAACCCTGAGCTGATCGAGGAGAGATTAAATAATGAGCAGGTGACCTTTTATGTTGGTTATGACGCTACAGCAGATAGCCTGCATGTAGGGCACTTTTTGCAGCTGATGATCATGCGTAGGCTACAGCTAGCCGGCCATGTGCCAGTAGTGTTGCTGGGTACAGGTACAACCATGGTAGGAGACCCAAGCGGCAAGACCGATATGCGCAAGATGCTGACAGTGGAGCAGATTAACCACAACGCCGATTGCTTTGCAAAGCAGATGGCAAAATTCGTAGACTTTACCGAGGGAAAAAGCCATGTAGTCCGTAACGGAGACTGGCTGATGAAGCTAAATTACATCGAGCTGCTTCGGGATATCGGTGTGCATTTTACTGTCAATCGTATGCTGGCAGCGGAGTGCTTTAAGTCAAGAATGGCTACTAGCAACGGGCTATCCTTCCTAGAGTTTAATTACATGATTATGCAGAGCTACGACTTCCTGCATCTCTTTAAGAGCCTCAATTGTACTATGCAGCTGGGCGGAGATGATCAATGGTCCAATATACTTGGCGGTGTTGATTTGGTAAGACGTGTAGAGCATAAGGAAGTCTGCGGGATGACCTTTACTCTGCTGACCAATAGCGAAGGAAAAAAGATGGGCAAAACCGAAAAGGGCGCTATCTGGCTTGACAGAGAAAAAACCCCTCCTTATGAGTTCTTCCAGTACTGGAGAAATGTTGAGGATGCTGATGTCATTAAGTTCCTCAAGATGCTTACCTTTGTGCCGATTGAAGAGATCGAGGAGATGGAGAAAAACTGGCAGGGTAGCCAGCTCAATAAGGCAAAGGAAATCCTCGCCTATGAGCTTACTAAGCTGGTGCATTCACAAGAAGATGCAGAAGCTGCATTGGCATCAGCAAAGGCTTTGTTTGAAGGCGGTGCCAATGACGAAAACATGCCTACTACAGCGCTGAGCGAAGCCGACCTGATTGACGGTAGCATACCATTGATCGATGCGATGCTCCTAGCTGGCCTTGGTAGCTCCAAGGGTGAGATACGCCGCTTGATTACACAGGGCGGTGTCGCAGTAGACGATATCAAGGTAGAGGATGCTTCTTATAATCTCGAGCGCAAGGATTTTGATAAGGGCTTTGTCATTATCAAGAAGGGCAAAAAAGTATTTCATAAGCTGACCTTAGCATAATCAATTTGTAAATTTATAGTGCCAGCCGTCTGTACATCTTAATGTTGCAGGCGGCTGGCTTCTTTATGGTGAAGTTTTCAAGGTGTATTTTAGATGATTGTTTTGGTGTAAAACATCTTTTCATTTGTTTGATCATCTGCTATACTGATTACATTAGCAAAAAGATAGGAGATTAAAATGGTTTTAAATAAGACAATGGATCAATGGTGTGATGAGTACCCAGCTCTACAGGAGCTAATTGACCTTAGAGAAACCTTTTGGATCAATACTAAGCAGGTTCCTTCTGCCCAAGCAATTGCCTCATGTAGTGTAACCATGGAAGATATACAGGAGGCTTCGGACCGTCTTCAGAGATTTGCACCCTATATTGCTTCGGTGTTCCCAGAGACCAAAGAAGCTGGAGGGCTTATCGAATCCCCCATTCGGGAGATCTCTAAAATGAAGGCAGTATTGGAAGCGGACAATGCTTGTAACATACATGGAAACTTACTGCTCAAATGTGACAGCCACCTACCCATCTCGGGGTCGATTAAAGCACGTGGTGGCATCTATGAGGTGCTAGCTCTGGCTGAGAGAATCGCAGTAGAAGCTGGAAAGCTCTCCTTAACCGCTGATTATAAGATACTGGATAGCGATGAGTATCGTAAATTCTTTAGCGGTTACTCCATTGCGGTAGGCTCTACAGGTAATCTAGGCTTAAGCATTGGAATAATGGCTGCAAAGCTCGGCTTTAAAGCAACGGTACATATGTCGGCTGATGCCAGACAGTGGAAGAAAGATATGCTTCGCTCTAAGGGCGTGGAAGTAATTGAGTATGCCGATGATTATAGTAAGGCTGTAGACGAGGGAAGAAAGCAGGCTGCGGCAGACCCTTATTGTCACTTTGTGGATGACGAAAACTCCAAGACTTTGTTTATGGGATATGCGGTATCTGCTCTGCGAGTGAAAAAGCAGCTGGCAGAAATGAATGTGACTGTAGATGAGAAACATCCGTTATTTGTATACCTACCATGTGGTGTGGGCGGTGGCCCTGGCGGAGTAGCCTTTGGCTTAAAGCAGGTGTTTGGCGACAGTGTCCACTGTATATTTGCTGAGCCTACGCATTCGCCTTGTATGCTGCTGGGCATCTATACAGGATATCATGATCAGGTTTCGGTACAGGATTTTGGCATTGATAACAAAACTGCTGCCGATGGTCTAGCCGTTGGTCGTGCGTCTAGCTTTGTAGGCAGAATTATGGAGCCCTTTTTGACGGGGCTTTATACCATTACCGACGAGCGGTTGTATCAGCTGCTCACCAAGCTAGCGGATTGTGAGGGGATTTATCTGGAGCCTAGCGCTCTGGCAGGTATGCAAGGGCCTGTACATGTGACCCTTGATAATGCTTGCAAGGCATATATCTCCCGTAACAATCTTGCAATGAGCAATGCCCATCATCTAGTATGGGCTACAGGCGGCAATATGGTGCCTAAGGAAATTATGGAGCAATACTATCAAACTGGTGCTGCGCTGATTAAGTAGTGTTTTTTACGAAAGCTTTGGAATAGTTCCGGAGCTTTCGTTTGTGTGTTATATTTCGTTGGCAAATTAAATTTTGAGGAGCTATGTTATGGATGACTTTCATGTTTACCCCTATCCATCTAAGAGGTTTTTAAATTACTCTCTAAATGGAATGGTCGCAACCTCAAATCATCTTGCGGCACAAGCAGGATTGGAAATCCTAAAAAAAGGTGGAAATGCTGTCGATGCAGCGGTAGCAACTGCGGCTGCACTTACCGTATTGGAGCCGCAAGCAAATGGTGTAGGCGGAGATGCCTTTGCAATTGTACATTTTAAAGGCAAAATGCATGGTCTTAACTCCAGCGGCCCCGCTCCTGATTTAATCTCGGCACAAGAGCTGCGGGATAAGGGACTAAAAGAAATGCCCAAATACGGGTTCACTCCCGTAACTGTGCCCGGTACACCCGCTGCATGGGCGGGATTGATCTGGAAATTTGGCAATCTCAGCCTCCTCGAAAACCTGACCCCTGCAATTCGTTATGCCTCTGAAGGGCAGGCAGTTAGCTATGCTTTTACCAAAGCGGTCAAGCGATTGCTGGGTCTGCTTCAAAAAGAAGTAGGTTTAGAGAATGAATTTGCCCATTATGTCGATACTTTTACTGCAAATGGTGTGCCTCTTGAATCAGGCCAGAAGCTCGTTAATTTGGGTTTAGCCGATACTCTCAGGCTCATTGGTGAAAGCAATGCAGCGGAATTTTATAACGGGATACTTGCCGACAAAATCGATGCGTTTTCTCGCAAGTATGGCGGCTACCTGCGCAAGTCTGACCTTGAGAAGTTTCATCCTGAGTGGATTGATCCTGTTAGTGTCAATTATCGTGGTTATGATGTATGGGAGCTCCCTCCAAATGGGCAGGGGATAGTAGCGCTAATGGCGCTTAATATCCTTAAAGGTTTTGAGCCGATGAAGTTTAACGATATACAAAGTGTGCACCGTCAGATCGAGGCGATTAAGCTAGCATTTGCTGATGGTAAAGAGTATATTACCGACGGGCGCTGCATGCGTGTTACGGTAGAACAGCTGCTGAGCGAAGCCTATGGTGAAGATCGCAGAAAACTGATTACCGACCATGCCATTACTCCCAAGCCCGGTTCCTTCCAAAATTCCGGTACAGTGTACCTGTGCACTGCCGACAACGAAGGCAACATGGTTTCGTACATACAGAGCAATTATATGGGCTTTGGCTCGGGCTTGGTAGTGCCTGGCACAGGGATCGCCCTGCATAACCGTGGCAATAGCTTCAACCTTGTGGACGGTACTGCAAACGTGCTAGCTCCAGGGAAACGCCCTTATCATACCATCATCCCAGGGTTCTTAACCAAAGATGGAGCTGCGGTAGGTCCTTTTGGTGTAATGGGAGGATTCATGCAGCCGCAGGCGCATGTGCAGGTGTTGACCAGTTATATCGATATGGGGCTTAACCCTCAGTCGGCGCTAGATGCACCGAGATGGCTCTGGAAAGATGGCTTGAATATCGGCGTAGAGCAGGAGTTCTCAAGCCACCTGATTGACGGATTGACCGCAAGAGGGCATGCTATCAACATTGATATGGACAAAGCTGCTTATGGCAAGGGGCAGATTATTTTCCGTCGCCCCGATGGTACCTATATGGGTGCAACTGAGCCCAGATCAGAGGGCGCAGTAGCGACATGGTAGCTTAATATATAGAGCTTGCGCCATAGGGGCGCAGGCTCTTATTATTTTAAGAGGCTTCAGCATAAAACTGTTGCGACAGAGGTGGATTCTTGCTATAATATAAATAACTACTACTTTAGGAGGTTATTATGAAGCTGATTTCCTGGAATGTCAACGGTCTTAGAAGCTGCCTTGAAAAAGGTTTTTTGGATTTTTTTCATGATATAGATGCAGATGTCTTTTGTGTCCAAGAAACCAAAATGCAAGAAGGACAAGCAGTTATCGATACTCCCGGCTATTATCAATACTTCAACAGTGCAGTCAAAAAGGGCTATTCCGGTACTGCGGTTTTTACGAGGATCAAACCTTTGTCTGTTACCTTTGGGATCAATGACAAGCATCTTGACGAAGGGCGGGCGATTACACTGGAGTTTGAAGAGCTTTATCTGGTCAATGTATACTCACCCAATGCACAACCAGAGCTCGCACGTCTTAATTACCGGATGGAGTATGAGGATGACCTACAGGCTTATCTTTCTGAGCTTTCTCAAAAAAAGCCGGTGGTGCTTTGCGGTGACTTAAACGTAGCGCATAATGAAATTGATCTAAAACACCCCAAGCCTAATATCGGCAATCCCGGGTTTTCTTATGAAGAGCGGGGGAAGTTTACCGAGCTACTAGGCAGAGGATTTCTAGATAGTTTTCGCACCCTGTACCCCGATCAGATCGATGCTTACTCCTGGTGGTCTTATCGTGCAGGAGCAAGGAAGAAAAATGTAGGATGGAGAATAGATTATTTTGTAGTCTCTGATTCTCTACGAGATAATATTGTGAGCAGCAAGATCTACCCTGAGGTATTGGGCAGCGACCACTGCCCGGTAGGCTTGGAGCTCGCCCTCTAGATAGTGCAAAACTGCCCGCATAATTACATGCGGGCAGTTTATTTGTATCAAGCAAGCTGTAATACTACACATAATCGCCATTAAAACACCATATATTGAAGTATCTTTAGGATGCATAGTGTCTATATGCATCCTATGTTAATATGTACGGAGGAGTAATATGGTGTTAAAGTTGGATTGGCTAAAAATTGTGTTTCTTATGCTGGGCTTGACATTTGGGATACTGATCACAGGCGACCGCTTAACAAAAATTGTAAGCAACAATACAGAGGTGCCCTTTATGCCCTCTATTATTATCGATGCAGGGCATGGAGGTTTTGACGGTGGAGCAAGTGGAGCAGGCGGTATTATAGAAAAAGATATCAACCTTACTATTGCATCCATGCTAGAGGAGTATTGTCGTCTATATGGTCTTGATGTTATAATGGTAAGAACAGAAGATACCGATGTAAGCAACAAATCGGGAGGTTCCTTATCGGAGCGAAAAAAGGCTGATATGAAAAATCGCCTGCGTCATACAGTTGATAATCCTGACAGCATATTCATCAGTATTCACCAAAATAAATTCCCCGAAAGCAAGTATTGGGGAGGGCAGGTATTTTACGGCATAGAGCATGAAGATAGCTCGGAGCTGGCAAAAACCATACAAAAAAATATCCGCTCCATGCTACAGCCCGACAATAGCAGAGAGGTAAAAAAGGCCACCAAAGACTTATACCTGCTTTATTATTCTAAAGTCCCATCGGTAATTGTGGAATGCGGATTTTTGTCAAACCCTGAGGAGGCTGCTAAGCTAAAAGACACAGCATATCAACAAAAGATGGCTTACTGTATATTTACCTCGATTGTGGAGTATCTATATTAAGGAGAACATAAATGGCAAAGATCAAAAAAATATTCGTCTGTACCGAGTGTGGTTATGAATGCCATAAGTGGATGGGCCAGTGCCCTGACTGCAAAGCATGGAACACCTTGATCGAAGAGCTTAAAATAGATGAACCGCTCAAAGGCTCTTTAACAGTGACCCCAGCGATTTCACCGACTGTTTCGAGCATTGATGACATCATGGCGTCAGAAGAAATCCGTTACATGGTAGGGGTCGAAGAAATCGACCGTGTGCTTGGTGGCGGAATTGTACCCGGGTCGGTTATTTTAGTAAGCGGCGACCCGGGCATCGGTAAATCTACGATCTTACTGCAAATCTGTAACCCTCTGTGCCAGAAACTAAGAGTTCTGTATGTTTCGGGGGAGGAGAGTACCAGACAAATTAAGCTCAGAGCCAATCGTTTAGGTGTAAGCAGTCAAAATCTCTTGATTTTATCAAATACCAGTCTAGATCAGGTCATTGCAGCCATTTATGATCACAAGCCTGATCTGGTTATCATCGATTCGATCCAGACGATGAATGCGACCAATATTACCTCAGCTCCCGGTAGTATCTCGCAGACCAAAGAATGCACTGCGCGCTTGATCGCTGCGGCAAAAGAGCGAGAAATACCCATGTTTATCGTCGGGCACGTCAATAAAGACGGAGCAATCGCAGGCCCCAAGGTGATGGAGCATATGGTGGATGCAGTACTGTATTTTGAGGGTGAGCGAAATATGCCCTATAGGATTCTAAGGGCAATTAAAAATCGTTATGGCTCCACCAACGAAATCGGCGTATTTGAGATGACCGATAAGGGCCTATCTCAGGTGCTCAATCCTTCTATGATGCTTTTATCGGGCAGACCAGCCAATGTATCAGGCACAGCTGTGACCTGTGTAATGGAGGGCACACGACCACTACTGGCTGAGATACAGGCACTGGTTAGCAAAAGCAGCTACCCAGTACCAAAACGCAGCGCCAATGGCGTCGACTTTAATAGGACTGCAATGCTACTGGCAGTACTAGAGAAACGATGTGGTTATTTTATGAGCAATTTAGACGCTTATATCAATGTCGTAGGAGGATTGCGCCTTGATGAGCCTGCCGCTGACCTAGCAGTGGCAGTGGCCATCGTATCCAATCTGACAGGGAAGGTGATCGGGGAGCACACGGCTGTATTTGGTGAAATTGGCCTTACAGGCGAGGTTCGCACTGTAGGCCATGCGGCTCTGCGTATCAGTGAGGCATATCGACTGGGATTTCGTCAGATCATTCTTCCAGCACAAAACGTAAGTGCAGTCAATATTGACACCATGCCGGGGCTTGAGTTAATTGGAATCAAGTCATTAAATGAGCTTAAACGGGTTTTGGACTAGCTTCGCCTTCCTGAGGTGGCACATAATAGATGCAACCAGTGCTGTTTTGAGGCTGATTGCCTGGGGCTTTGAGCTCCGTGATCGTGCAATACCCATCTTTTTGATGCTTACAGTTATTGGCGCAATAGATTAAATTCATACTTCACCTTACCTTAAACACATATTAAACATATTGCTCTAAATGGCCCAGCAGCATAGAAATCGCTGCGTGCTTACCGTGTTTGGATTATACCTTAGTATTTGAGCTTTCCTGATTATTATTCGGGAGTGATTTTTGTAGAAGCCTTTATTGATACACCAAATTGCCCTCAGCACCCTGTCACACTCGCAGCAATTGGCGCCCATTACGAAAAAGCACATCGAGCCTTACAGGCAAGGGGGATTAAAGCGGTGTTGCTCTCCGCTGATCATCGCTTGGCGGATCCTGTGGCTGCTCATGTGGACATGCTTTTTGTACATCTAGGGGCAGGTGAGGCCATCTGTAGTATGAGCAGCAACCTAAACACTCTTAAAGAGGTAGGTTTTTCCGTTGAACTAGGGGAGAGTCCCGAGGCTTATTACCCTAGGGACGCGCTATATAATCTATTGGTGCTCGGAGACTATGTCTTTTGCAATCCTGCTTCTTCTTCACCAAAAGCACTAAGCTTATTACAGGAGCAGGGAAGAGTGATCATACCGGTAAAGCAGGGTTATACCAAATGCTCTTGTGCTGTTATAAGCAAGCAGGCAATTATCACCTCTGATCAAGGTATCTGCATCGCTGCACGAAATCATAACATCGATACACTGCACATCCGTAGCGGCTACATTAAGCTACCAGGATATGATTATGGTTTTATTGGTGGTTGCTGTGGCTTTATTGATAAGGATAAACTAGCTGTGTGTGGTGATATTGATCTGCACCCAGATGGTACTAAGATCAGAGCGTTTTGCAAAAGCCATGGGGTAGAGGTCGTAACACTCTATGATGGGATTTTGGAGGATATAGGCTCAATTATCCCTCTAAAGCAGGCTCAACATCCCCTTTAAATACAACAAAAAGAGGAGCATGTTGCTCCTCTTTTTTCTTATATTTTGATCTGTTATTAGAAGGACAAAACGATTTCCTCGTTTAGTGCTTTGATAACTTCAACTGCCAATGCTACGGTATTTTGATAATCTTCTAATGCACAGTAGCAGTGGTGACTGTGTGCATATCGAGTAGGCACACCAAGTACAATACAGGGGATACCGTCATTCGCGATATGGATTGCACCTGCATTGGTACCGCCACCAGAACGGACAGCTTCTTGATATTTGATGCCATGCTTCTTAGCGATCTCTTTGGCAAGCTTAGTAAATCTAGGGCTGCTGATCATAGACTTATCAAAGTGTCGGATCTGTGGGCCATGACGCAGGGTCGATTGCGCATC
>DAMCAP010000008.1:0-8529 GCA_032059445.1 Oscillospiraceae bacterium | reverse complement strand
GAGGCTTGATGAAGTTGACAGCAGCATCAGCACCACGACGGCCGACTTCTTCTTGAGCAGTCAGGGAGCCCACTACATCTACTGCTAGCTCGGTTTGTGCAAGCTGCTTGATGGTTTCGATTACGGCAGCACAGCCTAGTCTATTATCAAGAGCTTTAGTGAGGATTATGCCATTTTTTGCGTTATATTCAAAGCCTACATCGGGGATGATTGGAGCACCCAGCTCGATTTTAAAGTCGTTGATGACTTCATCTTTGCTGCAAGCACCCACATCAATGACCATGTCATCAATGCTAAGCTCCTTGTGCTTCTCACTGTCACTCATAAAGTGGGGAGGCTTGCTGGCAATGACACCGGTAACGTACTCGCCGGTAGAGGAGAGGACACGCACCTTATGTGCAGACATTGCACGGGGAAGCCATCCGCCAATGGGGAGGAAGCTTAGGGTTCCGTTGGGCTTAATATTCTGTACGACAAATCCAAGTTCGTCGCTGTGTGCATCCAGCATTACCACAGGCTTGCCGCCAGTATTGGCGTTGCGCTTGATATACAGATTGCGTAGGCTGTTTTCGGTAAGGGAGGCGTAGTCGGCTGCATATTTTTTAGCGACCTCTACAACTTCGTCTTCAAAGCCAGAAATACCGTTGGCGGTACAAAGATCAGACAGTAAACCAAGAGAGTATTTTTCATCGTGCTGCATTTGTATGACCTCCTTAAATTTCGCATATCTATGCTGCTTTTATTATAGCACCCGAAGGGAAAATACACAACTTATATTGACATCTTATGAGATAAGATATATACTAATTTTAGATAATACTTCGCTAAATAAAAATTGGACGTTCAATCCATACATATTTTACAAGACAAAAGCACCTGAAAAGGTGCTTTTTTTTGTGCAAATTTTCAGTTGGCGAGATCTCAACGAAATGGATTTAAGGGGATATAAGATGCCAAGGGTGGGGGCTTGGGGGCGGGGTTTCCTCGCCCCCTTTCGTAATTCTTATATCTCTAGTGCTTGTATCGTGGTAGGCGGGTAGAGGGCTGTAGGAGGGCATAGGGGGCATCTTTTGGGCTTGCCCTCTATTGGATTCCTTACCGACCTTGTACACCTTACAGGGGCTTATATCTGAGTCGGTTGTCCTTGCTTTCCTGTGGGTAGCAGAGCCTACTCTTAATTGCATGACCTTGCATCGCTACCTTTGGACTATTCGTAATGTATAGATGTCTTCTCATTCTGTCCGTTTTCGTAGTTTATTTTAATTTTTGGTTTTTTGGAAGGTTCGGGGATATTTGGTTCTAAGGTTACTCCGAGTAGCCAGTTTAGACTTACATTGTAGAATTGAGCTAATGTGCCTAGAGTTTCTAATGTTGGTTCTAAGTTTCCTGTTTCATATTTTGTGATTGTAGACCTACTAATACCTGTAATATCTGCAACTTGTTGTTGCGTGTATCCTGCATCTAATCTGGCTTTTTTAATTCTAGTTGGAAAAATTTCTTTGTACATTTATATCCCTCCTTTTGTTCAATTTTATCACTTATTAATAAAAACTAGTGTTCAAAATCATCACATTTACATGTTCCAATTTTGCGCAAATAGTGATAGAATTGAACATGTAGGATATTTATATATTACACTAAAGTTTAAGAAAAAATCAATGAAAAGAAAGGGTGGTTATTATGGCATTGAATATTATAGGCTGTCAAACTTTAAGCGGTACATATGAGGGTCATGAGTACAACAAGCTAAAGCTCCACTGTATGAAAGACCCTGATAAAAACACCATCGGCAATGGTGTAGAGATCATCAGCTTGAATATGTCCGATTGTGCTGATCTTCTGAAATCAGTAGGGGGAGAGCTTAACGGCTTGATCGGCAAAAGAATCGACGTGTACTACAACCAGTACCGCAAGCCTAGCAAGGTCGATATATTGTAACCATGCGGTACAGAGTTTTAATCCTAGCTTTAGCGGTTTTGCTTTCAATTCCGCTCTCAGTTTACGCTACAGAGTCAATGTCAAGCAGTGAAGCGGTAGAGGTCATTAACGAAGAAGAACCAGTCAATAGTGGCTCAATCCCATCTGACTGGGAAGATGGTACAAGCTTAGAGGATAATGTTCGGATGATCCGCTTATATCTTGAATTTACTATCTTTATGGTTTTTCCTCTTGTGGTTGCGGTGTTTTCAATTTTCCTTGGCTGTCGCTGGTTTGGCAAGACTTTTGTTAGGTTTTAATGCAGTTAGCTGCTTAAAATACATATTATTTAATTTTTAAGGAGGTTTTACCATGAATGCTATGCTTTTAAATGCTGAAGCTGGTGTAGCTATTACTACCGAGATGCTGAAGCCAATTGTCGATGCAGTTACATCTAATATCGGTGTTATCCTTCCTGTCGGCATTACGATCTTCGGCATCATGCTTGGTATCGGGCTTATCCCTCGTATCGTCGGCAAGTTTGCTTCTAAGTAGTTTTTCCAACATTCCAATCAAAAGGGGACAAGAATTGAATATTCTTGTCCTTTTTTCTTAGATAAGGAGGTTTGAGTATGGTTGTTTTTGATGTTAGTTATTTGCAGACATTTCTATCTACGATCAAGTCTGCAATTGGTGTCAGTACCAATATCGGTATTTTAATATTCGGGTTTTTGATGTCAATCTTGCTTGTTATTAGGATAGTCAAAAGCTTCTCTAATCCGAGGTAAAGAGTATGAAAAAGATGTTTTTTATGATTTTTGTCATGTTTTTTACTTTGAATTTTTCTGTTTCTGCTGCAACCGTAGCCAATAGGGGAACTAAACAATTATCGGAACACGCTAGTTTATCGCCTTATGTTGGTACTGTTGGCTTTGATGATCTAATTGATCAAGGCTTTCAAGTACTAAATTTCTCACAATATACAAAATTAGATTCTGCAAATTTAGAATTTGTAAATCTATTTAAACAAGTTGTTCAGGGTACTAATACGGATTATTATCCTTTAGCATATCAGTACAAAAATATTAGTGGTACTGTTGATGCAATTGTTTTTATGCTTATTGATAAGTCAAAAGATATATCGCTTGGTTACCATACAGACGGCAGTGTTAGGTTTAATGGTACTTGTAGGCGATTTTATATTTACTTAAATAAAAATTTAATTACAAGTGATGCGACAGCGTATAAAAACTTTTTGGTTTTTGACGGTGCTGCTTTTAAAAATTATATTTTAATGGGTGATTGGTTTATTGATTTTTTGCATAGCAACGATCATTTTTCAGAAATAAGCAATGAAAATTTATTTGTTTTTTATCCGAAACAGAATAAGGGACTTTCTTTTAATTTTGCAGGTCATCAAATTAATATGAAATCCACTATTTTGTTTGAAGAAGAAATTCCTGAAAAACCTATTGATCCCGATCCCACCGATCCTGATCCGAAACCATCCTATCAACTTCCTTATGACAAATCAATTTTTGAAAGCTTTGTTTCGGTATTAAAAGGGATTCTAGTTGCTCCCTTGTCTGTTGGTATTTTTTTGTTTTCTAATTTTTTCTTTATAGCTTTTTTGATCAGATTTTTTAAAAAGATAAGTAGGTGATAGCATGAAAAAGATAATTGCTCTGATCTTAGCTATGTCTTTCTTGTTTTCTTTTTCGGTTGGTGCTAGTGCTGCAACAATGGAAAGTGTCGGCACGAAAAAACTTGTTAACCATCCTTATCTTAGGTCTATTGCATTAACTTCAGGTTATGAGGATTTAATTAATCAGGGATACAATGTTTTAGGTGTTTTCCCAACCTCTAAGCTTGCGGAAGGCGGTAAGCAGTTTTTGCGTGATTGGTTTTCTGCTTTAATGGGGGTGGATGAAACTCATTTTGTATATCTTACATCTTCTAAAAGTGGAACAGACGCATATTTGAGTTTTATTATGGTTGATCGATCAAAATTTATTGGATTTACTAAATCTTCTTTTGATAATAGTTATGTTTTGAATGCGTCTGGTGGAGTTAAATCCATTGTTTTTAATGTTACGACTAAGCAATGGCATTCTTTAGCTCCAACAACTTCAGATCAAAGTTCATTTGTCCCTACTAATACAAATATGTTTCTTCTTTGGGGTGATCAAGTATTTGATTATTTTGTTTCTTCTGGCGGTTTAGGAGCTATGCATGCTGATTATTTCGCTTATCTTCCTAATGGTGGAGGGATTGCTTTTGTGGATGACGATGGCCTGCTATCTCCTAAAGAGCCCGATCCTGACCCAGAGCCATCACAACCACCACCAGTTACCCCAGAATTTCCGACAATAGGGGATACCGATAATCAGTACATACCCTACAAGACTAGCCATTGGAATAGCTTCTTGCTATCCGTTCGGACGGCAATAGGTAATTCTACGAATATCGGCTTAATTATTCTAGGGATGATATTCTCTATATTGCTTATTATTCGGATCGTGAAATGGTTTGCGAGGGTGTAGGGTATGAGGTTACATAAAATCATAGCTATCATGCTATGCGTGATGCTCTGTCTTACTGTTTCATCGGCAGCAGCAGCTGGGCTTCCTCCTAATTTTCGGGTTGAGAGTGGCAATACCTACCTCGAAACATTGTTAGTCAAAGATTTGAATGAAACGGTGAAGCAGACTTTTAAAGATGCTATGGCTTGTGAAAATCTTATGATTACAATTACAACAATGGGTTACTATGAGTTTTTTATTCTTGATCCTCGTGAGCGTTTAGGTGCATATGGCTTAGATGCAGGTGTTTCTTTTGAGATCAAAAATCAAGCTTATGAAATTAAGAGCATCATATTTAAACCAATAGGGGATAAATTAGAGTATTTCACTACTCGGCTATATACTCCAAGCCAGTTAATCACTGGGGCTAATCTTGTGTTTTACAATCCAGACACAATAGCCCATGTATCCTTTGAAGCCTATCAACTGCGTTTGAATATTCAAGGGGAATTGCTCATTGTTACCGATGAGGAGGATTACAATCCTAATCCCGATGGTGGGGGAGGTCTTTTAGACTTCCTTAAATCTTTCTGGGACAAACTTTTGCAGTTTTTTAAAGACTTGATTATTCCTCCACCAGACTATTTTAAAAACTGGTTTGAGGAGGTCAAAACGAAATTCTCCGAGAAAATGGGCTCTCTTGCAACCTTTTTCGATTCGATCGGTGGCATTTTTGACGGTTTGAAAAGCAAAACCTACGAAAAATCTAAAGTAATGTTTACAGTACCAGACAATTCTATTTTTATGGGTTACAAAGGTACTTCGGTCGATCTTCTGGGCTTTGCTTCAAGTTGGCTTAGTTGGCTTCGTACAATCTTTAATGGCATTTTGGTGCTGTTTACAGGGCTGATATGTTACCGCAAGTTGATTGCTTTGATAAGGGGGTAGAGGTATGCTAGTCAAATTATTAATGGATATGGTCAAGGCTCTGATTCTGTTGATCATCAGCTTATTTCCTACCTTGCCCGATATGAGCAATCTTGTATCCCTCATTGAGCCTTTGGTACAGTTGTTTGTCAATATCGATAGTTTCGTCAGCGTGCAGCTCGTGGGTACTTGTTTAGGTCTGTTGTTTGTTTTCTCTAATGCTGAGCTGATCTGGAGTATTATCATGTGGGTTATTAAAAAAATCCCTGGGGTTTCTTAGTTTTTTGTTGAGTGTGTTACAAGTTGAGATCCTGGTCTCCGGCAGCTGCGCATTGATCTGTAACACATTGTTATTGATACAACGCTAACTATTAGAGGTATCGTAATGTTAAAACAATCTATTGCAAGTTTATATATTCCTGTCCTTGGCTTCTTAAAAAGTATCTTTCTATTTTTTCTTTTTTCAATTCTGCTATTTATTTTCTTATTTTTCTTAATCTTCTTTATTAAGTATCCTTTTTACCGTAAGGAGTTTCGGGATAGGTTTCTTTACAAAATCCATATTGGATTTAAGCCATACAATCTATTGCGCTGGTGGATCGTTGACTATCTTAACCGCCATCAAGACAGCTTAATCTTTAAACCCTACGGCTTTACAATCTTTGTTGGCCGCCAAGGAGCAGGGAAGACCATATCCATGATTAAGTATCTGGACGATCAAAAGAAGAAGTATCCTAATTGCTACATAGTAACAAATTTCGGCTATCTTCATGCTACCCATCGTATGGAAAGTTGGCGTGATCTGCTCGAAATCCGAAACGGTGAAGACGGTGTGATCTTTGCCATCGATGAAATCCACAGTGAGTACAGTACCAATGCATGGAAAGACTTCCCCGAAGCTTTACTTTCTGAAATATCGCAGCAGCGCAAGCAGCGCATTAAGATTGTAGCTACTTCTCAATCATTTTCCAGAGTGGTCAAGCAGATCAGGGAGCAGGCTTTCAGCGTGATCCAGTGTCAAACCTACTTTGGTCGGTATACTCGTAATGTGGAATACGATGCAGAGGAATACAGTAGCGTTGAAAGCCCTTACAAGGCTAAAAAGAATTTAAAACCTTTATGGAAGACCAGCTTTGTACAATCAAATTTGCTTAGACAAAGCTATGATACTTATGAAAAAATCGAGCGTATGCAAAAGGTGGATTTTATCCCCCGTACAGAGCGATAACCTAGGTTTTATGTATCCTTATGCTCCCTTATTCGGCTTTGCCGAAAAGGGGGCTAAGGTGCAAAAACCTAACCCCCCTACGCTAACAGGGGGGTATTACTAGCAAATGCAGGTGAAATTATGAAAAATATGATCTTATTTGACTGGTTGTCTTTTACGAGCAAAGTCCATAGTCCGCAAAATATCATTGATATGTTGGGTCTTGCATCTGTGTCTTGGCAAACACTAAAAGGGGCGCAAGGATATCAAGAGCGATTATACTACGATAAAATATCGATTCATTTTAATGGTAGGGAGGATATGGGCGTCTGGTGCGAAATGTCTGGTCAAGGTTGTCGATCCTTTGAAACTCATGGTCATGGTGATTACTATTACTTATTTAATGAGATTTTATCTCATGGAAAGGAAATGAATATCACTCGTCTGGATATTGCTTATGATGATCATGAGGGGATACTAGACATTAATACTTTGTGTTTGGATACATACAATCAAAACTTTGTTGCACGTTTTAACGATTGGGAAGTCATCTATAGCTCTAAGGGCAACAGCATTTTGCATGGTAGCAAGTCCAGCGAAATTATTGTACGAATTTATGACAAGGCAAAAGAGCGTAAAATGGATGATGATGTACACTGGGTACGTGTTGAGCTACAGCTTCGGAGAGATCGGGCAGTATCCTTTGCAAATCAATTTGTCATGGAGCAGGTAGGGGAGGAAGTCGATTTTGATCTGATCGGCAGGGCATTTAGCGGTGTACTTAATAATTACCTGCGGTATGTTGAGCCAAACCCTAAGGATCGGGACAAGCATCGGTGGAGATTGCGGGATTACTGGGAGCAGCTGCTTACATCATCTTGTGTGGTTAAGCTGTTCCAGAAGCCCGGCACAGATTACAATTTGGAGCATTTGGAGCGATTTGTTTTCAAACAGGCGGGGAATGCCATTGCTACATATTTAGAAATCATGGGGGAAGACGATTTTAGGGAAAAATTAAAGAACCGTGGTACTGCACCCAATGCAAAGTACACGGCTCTTAAAGAAAAATGCTATCGTGATCCCATTATACGGTAAAATATTGATAAGGTCAAGGTGGTTTATGATGTATCCTGTTAGCAGATGCCAATTGTTTTGTTTGTGTCGGCATTGCTTAAAATCGAATTGTCCTTATGGCTTTAAGTTTGGGGAAACACTTCAAACCAATTGTATACGGTGTATTAATCTTGGTTCTGGCCCTCGTCTTGATTGTGATTTCTTTAAGCCTAAAAGGGTACACAAGCTATTTAAATTACGCTATCGTTCTAAGCGCAAGGACAAGCAGTTTGAGCTTTTAAAAAAGTTATGCGATAAATTCGGCATAGATTATACGGTTTAATGGAGGTTATTATGGCTAAGTGCAATATTAGTTCATTTCGGTATACGGATGAGGTTTTGCAGATAATAGATAACTTTGAGGGTAATAGTCGTAATGATAAGTTTAATAATTTACTTAGGTTTTGTTATGAATCTGTTCCTGCTCGTCAACTCCAGTTGGATCAATTAGAGTCTGAGATCAAGGCTAAAAGGGAAATGCTTCATAACCTATCAAAAGAAGTTAGGGATATTGAGCAAATGCTTTCAGCTTTAAGAAATGCAAAATATTATATGAGTATTGTTGAGAGAGCTACAAAGCAAATTGCGGAAAATTACGAAGGGGCAGGGGAATAGAAATGGCTCATATCGCTTTGAATTTTGGTTTCGTACTTGGGGTTATGTTAGCCATGTTCTTTTCCGTAGTAACTTATTTTGTCCTTACTGATATTTTAGATTATTTCTTTGATCGCTATATTGATCCTAGATAGTGTGTTACAATTAGGAAGACCAGGCGCAGGCAGCTGCGTATTGATCTGTAACACAATCTAGGTTGATGCAATGTGTTACAATTAGGAAGACCAG
>DAMCAP010000007.1:83038-98912 GCA_032059445.1 Oscillospiraceae bacterium | reverse complement strand
ACTTCTGCTAAAATCAATTGCTCTTTCTTTTGCATATGAAACAGCATCGTCTACAGCTGATTTAATTGCAGTTTCTTCGCACGAATTGTACTCCAAGGCTAGAAGAAAAAACATCTATTAAACGCTCTTCCGCTCCAGTCTGGTTTTTAACTGTTTTCAAGTAAAGAACTGGATCAGTGATTTTCCACGTGCCGTAATAGTCTAAGGAAACGCTTTTTTTATCAAATTGGGTCACCACGCCATATGTTTTGAACATTGGGCAGGACCATATACTCTCCTCCTTTTTATATCTGTTTATATTGTAATTGAAAATCTACTCAACTGTCAATTGCTCCCCATAAGTTTCATACGCGTTTATTACCCAACTAATACAAAGTACGTTCTATTTTCTTCTATAGTGGCTTGTTGTATCGAAACACGCATCACAGAAACATGGATTATACTTAACTGCACAAGGCTTGCATAGTGCTTTTCCGCAGTGCTGGCAGGGGGCAACTGCATTGTCAGTTGCATAATAATAACACTTTATATTTAACATTCTCCACTTTACGGTCTGTCATCTTCTAGTGGCACAATTTTATTGTATAACCCAAGGGACTAAGCAACTTAAACAATGTAATAATCTGAGGGGTAGCCTGCATTCTCTCCAAACGAGCAATGGCCGGTTGTTTTACGCCACTCAATTTCGCTAACTCTCGCTGAGAAATACCTCTTGCTTCTCTAGCTTCTATAACCTTACCGATCAGGGCTACTTCAAATTCGATTTGTGCTTTCTCAGCTGGGGATACACGGCTTTGGTCAGACATGTACTCCGCATATGTTTTAATTTCTTTTCTCATCGTCCTCGACCATTCCTCTCTAGAAAATCTTGGGGTTTGCTATACGCCTGTGCTATTTTTTTGGCTGGGGTTTTCTGAGATTTCTTGATGAAGTGATGAAGCAACACAAACTTGCTGTCTTAGCGTCCTAGTCGTTAGAGAATCCACTTACGCTGTCACACTAATGGGAGTTTAAGTGGTGTTAAAGAGTTCATTATCTGGGGGCAGTATGGGAAAAATTTATTGCAGCAAAAAAGTCCAGTTTCTGCTGGACTTTTTGATTAGATCAAAATTGCAATCAA
This sequence comes from Oscillospiraceae bacterium, assembly GCA_032059445.1. GTDB lineage: Bacteria > Bacillota > Clostridia > Oscillospirales > Ruminococcaceae > DAMCAP01. The sequence goes on along the minus strand of DAMCAP010000007.1, from coordinate 97,792 downwards.
TGCAAGTGTTCATTTTCAAGACTCAGTAGTAGTTTTACCAAACAATCCACGTATTATTGATACCCCGCCTAAAACTGGTATAGCTATATTGCTTTCGGATATATAAGTGCGGTAAAACCTTAGTATTCTCCATAGCAAAGTGTTGTCTGAGAAAACGGCTAAATAAGGAACCAAGCATACAGCCCCAATAACTATAAACACTATATCAACTTTTTTCCTATCGAAACCTCTTCTGCCTGTCACGAAGATATATAACATAACTCCGAAAATTATCCATGCAAGAGGGGGGAAAATTTCACCTAGTAATGGATTAGTAGTCATGGGGTCAGAGTATAGGAGCGTGAATCTTTTGATTATAAATAAGTAAGCTACTAAAGCAAGAAATTCTATCACCGATAAGTACTTTCTCAATGTTACCCTCTTATTCTATTATCTATAAACAATGTCCATGTAGAACTGGTTCCTCTTTTAAGCGTAGTTTCACAGTTACCGGCAACTTTCTTGTTATCTTCAACTACATCATCAAGATATTCAGCAAAACCAGTGTTGTAACTGAATGTCATAGCATTTGGGTATTTGGTTGCAAGTTGATTCGTAACATAGCGATTTTCTGTAACAGCAGATGTACCATTACAAACATACGATACCTTACGATTTGAAAGAACAATTGATCCGTCTAGGATCGTCCAACCACCAGATACCTTTGTTAGAAGAATTCCCGGGTTCAATAAGCCAGTGGTTTTTGTATCATAGTATATGGTTATATAACCCCTTACTCCAGCAGAAGAATCTACGGCCTCCAAATAGGAATTTCCTATAGCTCTTGTCAAATTACCATCTGGTCCTTCCTCATACATGTAATCTTCTTCCAGAGATAGTACATATGATTGGGTCAAAATACCATCTTCAGTTTTGAATACAGAAGCAGCGTAGTCTGCCGATACGTGGAAAGCTCTAACGTATAACTTATCACCATTAGAACTAGTTAGTGGAAAATACTCTGTGTTTGTCTACTGATCTAGCTGAAAAGCTGTGAGTTGACCGAATATTCAAACATCTCATTAATATTTACTTGTATGGCATCGCTTTTGTTATTTGCTGCGGATGTAGATACAGTACCACTGAGTAACATAATGGATAATAAACATAATGTTTTTTTTATAATTTTAGCAAACTTTCATTTTTAGCTTGATTCTTCATATCGGCATCAGTTCTTTTAATCCAAAAAAATTACTTATTATCTATATTATACATCAAATTCCGATAAAATGATAGCATAAATTTTAACAACAAATACAGAAAAATTTTAAATGGATCTACAAAGGTAACTTAGATGGGTCTAGTTTTATCTCCCAGTCATTCCCTGGCATGCTTATTTCATTACTGCCTGTAACTGTCATCTTATCCCCATCAACGATGTTGCATATAGATTTCTTGTCGTAGCGCTCACGTACATGCTCGATAGGTTATTCTGTTTTATCTCATTTGTATGTTCTTCAGGTCTACAAAAAACTGCTTTGTTTCTGAGTGGTGTGTTTAATCAGTTTGATAGCTTGCACAGTCGCGGCCCGCACCAGTACATTCCAACGAGAGCTTTTCTGGAAAAGCTCTCATGCCCTTCTTACTGATCTCAAATGAAAATTGGGTATTGTTTGGTAGGAGAGCTTGAGAGCTTGATATTGTTTATAGCCAAGTGTATTGTACTTGACTGTTATCTGCACCCCGGTTGCATCCAGATTGTGCAATCGAAGCTTGTGGCCGATGTCCTACGAAAGCTATAGCATGACCTTCCAGACTTCCTCCTCCTCATCTATATCGGCGTAATAGGTAATGCCGTGGCCAAGGGATTTGACCTCTAAATATAACCTCTACACATGATAGAGGAGCGGTCTAAACCACTTGCAAACTGGTGGAGCTGGTAGCTGTAGGATGTATTGATTGTTGCCGATGCAGCCGCAGAGGCGGATATACTGCATCCTCCAGCCATGCAAAAGGCATTAGACGCGCTGAGTCAGAAAGGCGAGAAAACTCAATAGATCATGCAAAACCGCTAGTACAGGAGCAGTTGAGTGCAAAATCCAGAGCTAGCGATTTTGTGTTTTCGCGTGCACCATAATTATAAAAGCTGTAAAAGCTACCAACACGCCATTTACCCTCCTTGAAAGATAGCTCCCCATTTGTTATTGACCTTGGGGAGCTTATGTCCACGCATCACATAGCAACGACTGCTATCATATAATGTTGTTAGCGACAGTTCTCAAACATGGGTACAAACCTGTGAAGGGAGTGTATGCTATGTTTCCTAATCGTGTTTGGTTTACTCCTCAGCATTTCCTGAGAACAGCCCTTGTAGGAATTTCTGGAAGAAAGTCCATGTAACAAATACTGGAAAATAGTCTTGCGTGGCTGTGCTCCTAGCCCCAAATTTTATATGTATTGTATTTTGGTAAGGAGTCGAATTTTATGAATAATAAAGAAGCACTATCTAAATTGTTAGAAGGAAAACCAGATGATGAAAAGAGAGCGCTACTAAGAGAAAATTATAAAACGTATTACGACAAGTTTGAAGGGTATCGCATAGCTTCTAATGGTAATCAAGGCGAGTCCTGCGGATTTTTTGGCGCACAAGTTTTCGAATATTGTACCGCAAATGATTTACAAGAAGAATTAGATTTCTTCTTTTTCTTAGTTAATTTATTCGCAGGCATTTTTGGTTTTTGCTTCACCCACGAAGATACAGTTTATTTAGGCTGTACCTGCCCTTGTTGGAGAAATCAAGTAATCCTTTATTTTTCAATTGCATTTAACGATGATTAATTTGTCACTTGGCAGAATTTTTCCGTTAAAAAATCCTTGATCATCGATCATCTCAAATGGCTGATCTTGGCGTAACTTGAAAGCAACACGTCTGCACTTTACGTGGCCTTTTGATCTTTCCATTTGTAAAAATATAGAGCTGTAAACTAGCCAGAGGTCGGAGCAATCTTTCCTCTGGCATTTTGATTACATAGGTGTCAAATTAGCTTATCTCTAGCAATTTCCATATTTCCTAGAAGCGCTTACAGCATAATCTTTGATGCAACGGGTAGCTATGATATAAGCCCTTTAGAATCAAGCACAGAACAACTGATCGGTACATAAAAAAACGCTTATATTAAGTGACGCCGTAGTGATTTTACTGGCCCGGTAAATCAGAGTTAAATCCACACTGTTTAAATCCACACTGTCAATCCAGCCTTGTATTGCGTAACAAAAAAGCGAACACACTTTTCTAAATTGAAAAGTGTGTTCGCTTTTTGTTATTGTCTTATATTTTTTTATTAGAAATACATGGTGCCACCATATTGTCCATGCTCCTATCGCAGATGCAAATAGTACAACCCCAAAAACTACGAACCTGATTGATGTACCCATACATATTCTCTCCATAGATGCCCATGTTGTCTCATCTTTAATTTTGATTATTAAAAGTCAAATCTTTATATGGTCTTTAAGCAGATTGGTATTTGCTTTTACCCACTTTATGTATAAAAGTGTATCCTTATTTTAAGGGGGGGACAGCGTTATGGGCATCATAGATATTGGAAGGTGTAAAGGTAGAGCATTAGATCAAACAATGGCTCATTTTCTTTATCAGCATCCCTGCATGTCTTGGCTGATAATGTTTATTGGATTGCCAATTGGCATATTGCTTGCTGTTATGATATCAACCATTGTTATTATGCTACCTGTCTCATTTTTGCTTGGTTGGGTATGAGGCTTCCATTAAACAGAGCGTAACATGACACGTAGGAAGTAACATGGATGGACAAAGCAACTACCCGTTTTTACACTCATTTGTGCTGCCCTATATCATGCTGTTTTTTCAGTCAAACAATAAGAGGAGGCAAACCTATGGATTTTATTATGATTGCAGTTTTAGCGGTGTCGTTTGTATTGCTAAAATTTCTGGTGAGTTGGTGCGATAAGCAAGTCGAAAAACAGTAAGGATCAAGAAGGAGGAAAATTATAATGTCAAGTGGAATGATGCTTTTAGTTGTTATCCTTGCTGGTTTGGGGTTGTATTTGCTTTATGCGTTGGTTAACCCAGAGAAATTCTGACAGGAGCAATATAAAAAGGAGGCGCAGCTATGTTTCAAATTATAGTTACATTAATGATCTATTTACTGTTGGTAATGCCACTGGGTACATATCTGTATCACATCGCAACCTATCAGTGTACCTTTGCCGATCCAGTATTTAATCGTATCGACAATTGCATTTATCGCATTAGCGGTATTGATCCCCATAAGGGCATGGGATGGAAGAAATATGTCCTCACCTTGATTGCAACTAACGCAATCATGATTTTAATAGGGTACTTCATTTTAAGGATTCAGGCAATTCCGTTGTTTAACCCAAATCAAATCGGTGCCATGGAGCCTACTCTTTCCTATAATACAATCATCAGCTTTATGACAAATACGAACCTACAGCATTATTCTGGTGAAAGTGGGCTTTCGTATTTGTCTCAGATGGCAGTCATCACCTTCATGATGTTTACCTCTGCGGCGAGTGGATATGCGGCCTGTGTCGCCTTTGTACGTGGCCTTGCAGGTAAAGATAAAACAAACATGGGGAATTTTTTTGCCGACTTAATTCGCATTACAACCCGCATTTTACTGCCGCTGGCCATTCTTGTAGGACTATTCCTTGTGTGGCAGGGTGTACCGCAAACCCTTTCTCCTAATGTAACAGTACACACAATTGAAGGCAAAATGCAGGATATTGCCATGGGACCGATTGCAGCGCTAGAGTCAATCAAGCATATCGGGACAAACGGTGGCGGGTTTTTAGGAGCAAACTCCGCTACTCCTCTTGAAAACCCAACCATCCTTTCTAATCTTGCAGAACTGTATTCGATGATGGTTTTGCCTGGCGCTTGTGTTATTATGTTTGGCAAAATGGTTCGCAACAGGAACAAAGAAGGCAGCTCTATCCAAACACCAAAGCGCAGTTTTTTTGGCAGCGAGGGTCGCACGATCTTTGCCGCAATGAGCATTATTTTCCTCATCGGATTAATAGTGTGCTATAGCGCTGAAATGGCTGGAAATCCAGCGCTTAAACAGGCTGGCCTTTCTCAGTCGATGGGCAGCATGGAAGGAAAAGAGGTCCGATTTGGAATTGCACAGTCTGCGCTGTTTACCACTACCACCACCTCCTTTACTACAGGTACCGTCAACAATATGCATGATACACTGACACCGCTTGGGGGTATGGTCGCTCTTTTGCACATGATGCTCAATCTGGTGTTTGGCGGTAAAGGTGTAGGCTTGATGAACATGATTATCTATGTTATTTTGACCGTGTTTATCTGCGGATTAATGATCGGCCGCACCCCTGAATATCTCGGTAAGAAAATCGAAGGGCGTGAGATGAAGCTCACAGCACTGTGCATTATCGTTCACCCCTTTCTCATTTTGGTATTTTCCGCATTCGCAGTCGGTACATCAGTCGGATTGGAAGGTATTACAAACCCAGGATTCCATGGGTTGTCTCAGGTTTTGTACGAATTCTCTTCTAGTGCTGCAAACAACGGCTCTGGGTTTGAAGGACTTGCAGATAACACTGCGTTCTGGAACATTACAACCGGATTGGCTATGTTCTTTGGTCGCTATCTATCCATCATTATTCAAATGGCAATTGCAGGTTCTTTGATGAAAAAGCAGTTTGTAAATGAATCAGCAGGTACATTAAGAACAGACACAACTACATTTACCATTGCTCTTGTGCTGATTGTTTATATCTTTGCGGCACTCACCTTCTTCCCTGTACTATCATTAGGGCCGGTGGCTGAGCATCTAACATTGTGGAGTTAAGGAAGGTGAAAGCATGAAACAATCTAAAGGAAAATCTATTACATCGGAGTTTTTATCTCAAGCAGTGAAGGATGCTTTCATAAAGCTAGCCCCACGCTATATGGTGAAAAATCCGGTTATGTTCGTCGTAGAATTTGGCTTTTTTATAACGCTTTTGCTATCGGTGTTTCCTTCAACTTTTGAAGTTAATAGTGGTCATCTGCGCAACTACAATATTATCGTATGTATCGTCCTTTTTATTACCGTGCTGTTTGCAAACTTTGCAGAGGCTGTGGCAGAAGGTCGTGGCAAGGCGCAGGCGGCAGCACTTAAAAAGACAAAGAAGGATACAAAAGCTCGCCTTTTACAAGCAGACGGCAATGAAACAATCATCAGCTCCAGTGATTTGAAAAAGGGCGATATTGTAATTGTATCTGCTGGAGAGTTGATTCCTAATGACGGTGAGGTTATCGAAGGTGTAGCAAGTGTAGATGAATCAGCAATTACAGGTGAGTCTGCACCTGTGGTACGTGAAAGTGGTGGAGACTTTTGTAGCGTCACCGGCGGTACAACCGTTGCCAGTGACTGGCTGAAAATCCGCATCACCTCAGAACCGGGCAACAGCTTCTTGGATAGGATGATAGCCTTGGTAGAAGGTGCATCCCGCAAAAAAACTCCTAACGAAATCGCATTGAATACACTGCTGGTTTCGTTAACCATCATCTTTATGATCGTCATTGTGACGCTTTATCCTATTGGCTTATATAGCGGGGTTGTGCTTCCGGTTTCTACCTTGATTGCGCTTACAGTTTGCCTTATTCCTACCACTATTGGTGGACTGCTATCTGCAATTGGAATCGCAGGTATGGATCGCGTCACAAGATTTAATGTTATTGCCATGTCCGGTAAGGCTGTGGAAGCTTGCGGTGATGTAGACACGATGATTTTGGACAAAACAGGCACCATTACCTTTGGTAATCGCCTTGCTGCAGAGTTTCTGCCGGTTAGCGGCGTAGAAAAAACGGACTTAATAAAGGCAGCAGTCATTGCTTCGCTCTACGATGAAACCCCAGAGGGCAAATCCACCGTAGACTTGGGCAAGCAGCTTGGATGCAGTGCTCCTGAGGTAAAGGTAACAAAGATTATTGACTTCTCAGCGCAAACCCGCATGAGCGGGGTAGATCTGTCGGACGGGAGAAGCATTCGCAAAGGGGCAGGGGAGGCGATTGCCCAGTATATTAAAGACGCAGGTGGAAAAATCCCAGCAGATCTTAACAAGTATATCGACGAGGTGGCATCCTTAGGTGGTACACCGCTTACTGTGTGTCAGGGCAATCATATTTTGGGGGTGATTTACCTCAAAGATACTGTAAAGCCCGGTATGAAGCAACGTTTTGAACGTCTTCGAGCCATCGGTATTAAAACGATTATGTGTACCGGTGACAATCCACTGACTGCGGCTACCATTGCCAACGAAGCAGGTGTGGATGACTTTATTGCCGAGTGTAAGCCCGAAGATAAAATTAATGTTATCAAAAATGAGCAAGCCAAGGGAAAAATTGTAGCTATGACAGGTGACGGCACCAACGATGCCCCTGCACTGGCGCAGGCAAACGTAGGACTTGCAATGAATAGCGGTACCACTGCTGCCAAGGAAGCGGCAAACATGGTTGACCTTGATTCTGACCCTACCAAGATTCTGGAGGTTGTTGAAATTGGTAAGCAGATGCTGATTACTCGCGGTAGCTTGACCACCTTCTCTATTGCCAACGATATTGCAAAGTACTTTGCAATTATCCCAGCCATGTTTATGATCGCGATCCCCCAGCTTAAGGTTTTAAATATAATGGCGCTGTCTACCCCAAACAGTGCAATCTTGTCTGCGCTAATTTTTAATGCCATTATCATTCCATGTCTGATTCCACTGGCTATGAAAGGAGTAAAATACCGCCCGATGTCCAGCAGCAAAATGCTGGTGCGTAACCTGCTTATCTATGGGCTTGGCGGCATTGTCACTCCCTTTGTTGGAATCAAAGCCATTGATCTGATGATTCATCCATTACTTGCAAAGTTAGGTCTGTAAACGATAGGAGGTTATTGCATGAGTGAAAGAATAAAATCACTATTATGTGACATGAAAAAAGCCGTTTTAGTATCTGTTACCCTGTTGCTGATCTGTGGGCTTGGGTATCCCTTGCTGCTCACCGGTATGGCACAAGTATTCTTTCCGCACCAGGCAAATGGTAGCTTGATTGAAGTTGATGGTAAGGCGGTGGGTTCCCGGCTTGTGGGGCAGGATTTTACAGAGGAATATTTTATGAAGTGCCGTCCTTCCGCAGTGAGCTACAACACCTACACACAGGAGCAGTTAGACAATGGTGAGTATGGCGGGGGGGGGTCGGGGTCCAATAATTTTGCTCCCACCAACCCTGACTTGATTGCACGAGTAGAAGCTGATATGGCGGCATTTCTAGAAAAAAACCCACAACTCACCAATAAGGATATTCCTACAGACTTGCTGACCGCATCCGGATCTGGTCTAGATCCTCACATCACCCCGGAGTCTGCTAGCATTCAGTTGGTGCTGCTTTCAGACACCACTGGGATTTCAATGGATCGACTCAAAGAAATTGTTGAAGCCCATACTGAGGGGAAGGTACTGGGTATCTTTGGTGAAAGCCGTGTTAATGTACTTGGTGTAAATATTGATATCGCACAAGAAATGGGGCTACTAAAGACGTAACAATAATGCGAAATAGATACTTACTGCACGGATATCCAAAATACATTTAGTCTCTATAATAAAATAATTTTAGCTGACCTACAGGGGTGCTCAAATGCATCCCTGTCATGCTATAATATAGTAGTGGCAAGGGGTGAGGATATGGATGAAAACAGACCAGATGCACAGAAACTATTAAAGCAAATTGATGAAGAAGAGCAACAAGCAAAGCAAGGCCACTTGAAGATATTTTTTGGGTACGCTGCCGGTGTCGGTAAAACTTACTCCATGCTTCAAGCAGCTCATGTGGCAAAACGTCGGGGTGTTGATGTGGTTGTAGGGTATATCGAGCCTCATCAAAGGCCGGAAACATCTGCGCTACTGAGAGGGTTGGAGCAAATTCCTACAAAACAGGTAGAGCACAAAGGAATTATCTTAAACGAGTTTGATCTTGATTTGGCTATGTCGCGCAAACCAAAGTTAATTTTGGTGGACGAACTGGCGCACAGCAATGCACAGGGTTGCAGACATTCCAAACGGTATCAGGATATTGCGGAGCTTATTCGAAACGGTATTGATGTGTATACGACAGTCAATGTGCAGCACATTGAAAGCCTAAACGACATGGTGGAATCGATTACCGGCATTGTTGTGCGGGAGAGAATCCCCGATCATGTTTTTGATAATGCCTCATTGGTAGAGCTTATAGATATTGAGCCACAAGAGTTAATTGAGCGGTTAAATGCTGGGAAAATTTATAATAAGCCTCAAGCGCAAAAAGCGCTATCGAACTTTTTTGATATCAAAAACATTACTGCTTTACGCGAAATCGCTCTAAGAAGATGTGCAGATAGAGTCAACAAAATATCAGAAAAAACAAGAACTGCTACCAACAATGACTACTATACTGATGAGCATATTTTAGTATGCTTATCTTCGTCCCCGACAAATGCTAAGATTATTCGTACTGCAGCAAGAATGGCCAACGCTTTTCGCGGAACTTTTACAGCACTGTTTGTAGAGACACCCGCTTTTGCGGATATGAGTGACGAGAATAAAAAACGACTAAGGAATAATATTCACCTTGCAGAGCAATTTGGAGCCACTATTGAAACAGTGTATGGTGATGATATTCCTCTCCAAATTGCAGAATTTGCGCGGTTTTCGGGTGTTTCAAAAATTGTTTTGGGTAGAAACAATGCGCGAAGAAAGCACTTCTGGAGTAAACCTACCCTGACAGAGCGTCTGACAGAATTTGCTCCTAATTTGGACATCTACATCATACCAGATAAATCAAAAACAGTTTATGAGGGGCAACCCCCAAAAATAGAAGGCATAAAGCTTCTGCTACCTGATGTGATCAATAGTATAATGTTTCTTTTAATAGCAACCATCATTGGATTTATCTTTCAAAGATTTGATTTTTCAGAGGCAAATATTATTACGGTGTACATTCTAAGTGTGCTTTTGACTTCCATCTTTACAACACAAAGAATTTACAGTTTGATTTCTTCGGCTCTCAGTGTGTTGACCTTTAATTTCTTCTTTACAGTGCCTGTCTTTACATTTAACGCTACTGAAGCAGGATATCCTGTTACCTTTTTAATCATGTTTATTTCTGCTTTCATCACCAGTTCCTTAGCTGGAAAACTCAAACACCATGCAAAACAGTCGGCCCAGAATGCCTATCGGACTAAAATATTGCTTGAAACCAATCAGCTGCTTCAAAAGGGAAGAAAAATCGAAGACATTATCGCTGTGACTGCCAATCAGCTCAATAAGTTATTAAAAAAAGATATTGTTTTTTATCCGGTGGATAAGAGTGAGCTTCAGACACCGATGATTTTTTCAACATATGAAGTAAATGCAGAAGAGTATATCAATGACAACGAGCACACAGTTGCTATGTGGGTACTAAAAAACAACAAACGTGCGGGAGCGACGACAAACACTCTGGGCAGTGCAAAATGCCTGTACCTAGCTGTGCGAGTCAATGACACCGTTTATGGAGTTGTGGGCATATCCACACAAAACAGCCCTATTGATTCTTTCGAGCACAGCATTCTTTTATCCGTTTTAGGTGAATGTGCGCTAGCGATGGAAAATCAAAGATCAAATCAAGAGCGAGAAGATGCAGCAGTACTTGCTAAAAATGAACAGCTGCGTGCGAACCTTTTGCGTGCGATCTCACATGATTTGCGTACACCGCTCACCTCTATTTCGGGAAACGCCAGTATTTTACTTACCAGCGAAGAAGGCATGGATCCGCCAACCAAAAAAAGACTGTTTGCGGATATCTATGATGACTCTTTATGGCTCATTAATCTGGTAGAGAACCTACTCTCCGTTACTCGCATAGAAGACGGGTCTATGAATCTGAAGATGTCCACAGAGCTGATGGAGGATGTAATTAACGAGGCATTGAGGCATGTAAATCGCAAAAAAGAAGATTATCATCTGATTGTTCGTTCACCCGATAGTTTGATCTTGGCAAAAATGGATTCTAGGCTCATTGTACAGGTGATTATCAACATTGTAGACAATGCTATCAAATATACAAAGCCGGGATCTGAGATTATCATATCTACAGAGAAGAAAACAGATATGGTAACAGTAAGAATTAGTGACAACGGCGCTGGTATTCCAGACGAATCAAAACTGAAGATATTTGATATGTTTTATACCGCACACACCAAAATAGTGGATAGCCGCAGAAATTTGGGCTTGGGACTTGCACTTTGCAAATCCATTATCAACGCACATGGAGGAGAGATTTCTGTTTATGACAACGTCCCCCATGGAACCATATTTCAGTTTACTTTACCGGCTGAGGAGGTAACTTTACATGAATAAGTCAACCGTTTTAGTTGTAGAAGACGATGCTGCCATTCGAAACCTAATTTCTACTACATTAAATGCACATAGCTATAAGTTTCTTGTAGCACCTACTGGTGAAACTGCCATTTTGGAGGCTGCTTCTCATAATCCAGATGCAATACTTTTAGATTTGGGCTTGCCGGATATTGATGGTATCGACATTATTAAGAAAGTCAGAACGTGGTCTACAGTGCCTATTATCGTGATCAGCGCACGAAGTGAGGATACAGATAAAATTGATGCACTGGATGCAGGTGCAGATGATTATCTCACCAAACCTTTCTCTGTGGAGGAGTTGCTGGCAAGATTGCGTGTGGCACTGCGTCGTCTACGGTATGAAAATGTGCAGTCTCCCATTTTTGTAAATGGCAGCTTGAAAATTGACTTCTCAGGCGGCTGTGTGTACTTGGATGATGAGGAAGTACATTTAACTCCTATGGAATACAAACTCATCTGCCTGCTTGCAAGAAATGTAGGCAAGGTTTTGACTCATACTTTTCTAACAAAAGAGGTCTGGGGGACTTCTCTAGATAACGATATTTCTTCTTTGCGTGTCTTTATGGCAACGCTTCGCAAGAAAATCGAGAAGGATTCTGCATCCCCTCAGTACATTCAAACACATATAGGAGTGGGGTACCGTATGATGCGAATATAACCTTTAGAAAGGAAATCCGTAGAGATCACTATTCAGTCTAATTGAGCACAAGAATGCGCGTGAATCCGAATCAGTATAGTAGTTTAAAAAGAAAATGACTAGTACCATTCTCAGCTTAATGAGATTAAAGTTGAAGTACAACATATCGATGTATGGATTGATGATTTATTGAATTTAACTGATCCAACAACAGTTGCAAATATGGGCACTCTTATAGATAAGATCGAAGTATATGATCGGGAAGGCACACAACAGAGGATTAAGGTATTCTATACAAATGTTGGTGTCTTGAAAGATTTGATGCTTGATCTATAAATCAAGCGCATCGACAAGCTCTCGGATCAAATAGTCCTTACAATTTGCTAGTTTCACTGGCGATTTGTAAGGATTTTTTTGTTGTTTATATCCAATTTGACTTATATATTCCCGATTTTACAACGACACTACTACGACAAAAGAAAACTAGGGTTTTTATAGTAGGAAAAGGATTTCATATTTTGCAAAAGGGTATGGTTGAAGCCATTTTTCGGCTATAAAAAACAGAAACACCCAATAAGCAGAATTATACGAATACGTTTTGGAAGTACATCCGGATGTGATATAATGGGAGACATGTTAAGCAGATCAAACGTTTGCTGTAGTTTTATTTAGGGGAGATTGAAATGCAAAATTTGTTTAAGCTTGTGGGGGCAGTCTTGCCCATTGTCTTGTTTATTGTATTACTAATGGTGTTGAAGCTATCTTCTAAGACCTCTTCAATTACTAGCTTCCTAGCTGCTGTGGTAGTAGGAGGGGTTATTTTTCGTTCTCCTATCCAATCTATACTAATCGAATGCCAAAAAGGCATTTGGAATACTTTGGTGATCTATTATGTAGTGTTCACTGCTATGCTAATATATGAAGCACTATCACGGGCAGACATGTTTACGCACATAAGGGTAAAAATCAATGACGTTATTAAGAATGAACTACTACAGGTATTGTTTATTGGCTGGGGCTTTACCAGCTTTCTTCAGAGCATAACAGGTTTTGGAGTCCCTGTTGCAGTGGCTGCCCCAATACTAGTGGGTATGGGAATAGCACCTATCCAAGCAGTGATGATTTGCATACTCGGGCACGCATGGGGAGGTACTTATGGGACTCTGGCAATCGCATGGGATAGCCTCTTGGTACAGGCATCTGTATCACCGCAGGATGCAGGCAGAATAGCATTGCTAACCTGTACAATGCTCTGGATATATAATCTTATTTGTGGTTTCGCCATATGCTTCATATACCGCAAAGGTAAGATCATGAGGAGAGATATATTTTGCACGGTTGCAATTAGTACAACCCAAGGTGCAGTACAGTTGGCTGTTGCGCAATTTAACACCTCTGTTGCTTGTTTCTTTGCATCTATCTGCGCTCTAGGGACGATTTTAATACTAGATATAACAGTTCGTGATCATAAATCTCAAAAGCCCCCGATATCAAAATGTAGTATTAAAGACATTCTGATGCCCTATATGTTTTTAGTAGTGCTGGTGGTGGTCTTACTATTTTGTACACCGGTCAACGTTATACTATCTAAGTTTAAAATCGGGCCACATATCAATAACACTATATATTCCCCTATGAGCATATTCACGCATTCGGGTACACTTCTCATGGCAACAGCCTTATTTACATATTTCTATTATTTTAAAAAAGGTTACATCAAAGAAGGATTGTTTTTCTCGAGTGTTAAAAATACATTTTTAAAATCGATTCGCTCGATCATCCCTATTTTATTTTTGATTATGATGAGTAAAGTAATGGATGGAACAGGTCAAATTATGTTGTTATCTACCATGATTGCTGGGGCTTTAGGAAGCCTATATCCATTGTTTTCTCCATTTATAGGGATGCTTGGCTCCTTTATTAGCAGTAGTAATATGTCTTCCAATATACTCTTTACAGGGTTTCAAAAAAATGCTGCTATAAAATTAGGCATTGATCAGGCAGTCATACTCGCCGCGCAGACGACAGGCGGGTCAATTGGTAACTTGACAGCTACTAGCAATATTCTCCTAGGGCTTAGTACCACAGGCGAGCACGGACGTGAAGGCGAAGTAATGCGTAAACTAGCCCCTATCGCTATTTTTAGCTGTATCATTTCAAGTATTTTTATTATGATCGTGTTACACAAAGGGTCTGCTTTTTAATCCTTAACTTATTAAGGACGTTAATCAAGCATATCACAAACCCTCGGATCCAAAACATCCTTACTTTTTACTAGTCTTACTGGTTGGGAGTAAGGATGTTTTTGTATAGTCAATTATACAAAGTAAACTTGTACACCTTACTCTCGACTTTTAGAAAAAAGTCTATTTAGTGTTGAAAATGACAAGCTTTTGGTGGATAATACCAGTAGATACATAACTAAAATCGTGAAGGAGCGGAAATGAAGACTATATTTGATTTAAGATCGGAAGCAGATGATGAATTTTATAAAGTCATTCAAAATCTTTTTGATGAGCCTTTAAAGATTATTAAACTAGGAGATAAATCAATTAATGCATGTATCGGATGCTGGAGCTGTTGGTTAAAGACCCCTGGTAAATGCGTAATGAAGGATCAAATGACCGAAAGCTATCGTGATTACATAAATAGTGATAGCGTAATTCTACTAATGGATACAGCAC
>DAMCAP010000007.1:79516-83028 GCA_032059445.1 Oscillospiraceae bacterium | reverse complement strand
AGGATTTATCAACCATCACGCAAAAGCTTTTTTTGATAGGACAATACCTCACTACAACCCATATATTGAAATTGTAGATGGGGAATGCCACCATGTTGCGAGATATAAGAAGTATCCTAATTTAGTATTCTATTTCAATACAAAAGGTTTGACAAGTCAGGAAGAGCAAGTTATTGAGGATTATTTGTATCGAACGGCCTATCATTTTCAATCAAAGGCTTTCCGTATTGATGATAATTTTCAGATGCTACAGTTGAAATCTAGGAAAGCGAAAAGAGCGACTATTGATATTGAGCAATGTGAGGCAATAGATAAGCTTGTAATTTACAACGGTTCTCCTAGACGAAATGGAAGCAATTCGGAAACCATCTTAAAAAAAGTTTCGCAAGCGCTTTGTAATCGAGTAGAGATCCGTGATTTAAAGCAGAGGGATAAATGGGAAACTTGGGCAGAAGCTTTTGAAAATGAGAAAAACATTATGCTGTTCATGCCTCTTTACGTTCATGCAATGCCTTCCAATGTCATGGAATTTATTGAAAAACTGAAGCCTTCTGAAGGAACTATAAGTTACTTTATTCAATCAGGATTTCCTGAAAGTAGTCAATCCCACTATCTTGAGGCATATTTTGAACTTTTGGCTCTAAGATTAGGTAGAAAGTATGTTGGCACAGCTATCAAGGGTGGAGTAGAAGGATTACAGCAGCGACCAGTTGATGCACAGCAAAAGATGATTGAGCCACTGGTCAGAACTATCGTGGACTTAGTCAACGAAGGAAACCTTAACCCAATACATATCCAACAATTGGCTCTACCGGTATGCTTGAGTAGGGGAATTATAATAATCTTCAAAGTACTTTCTAAAATTGGATTAATCAACTTGTTTTGGGATCGGCAGCTTAAAGAAAATAAAGCATATGATAAACGTTTTGACCATCCGTACTTTTTGGATAAATGAAAGGGGTGTTGACTACAATGATGACCAGCTTGGAGAGAACCTTTAATACCGTTTACACTGAATATGACAAGTGGCGCCCAACATATGTGGCAGAGCTATATGACGATATTTTTGCTGCAAAAGAAATAAATCATCTGAGTAAGGTCCTTGAAATCGGAATCGGTACGGGTCAGGCTACCTTACCTATACTCGAGACGAAGTGTTGTTTGACCGCTATTGAGCTGGGCGATAGGCTAGCCCAGTTTACCCAGCAGAAATTTCGCAATTACCAGAGCTTCACTATTAAAACCATGGCATTTCAAGACTTTGAATGTCCATCTAATACCTTTGATTTAATTCACTCCGCGACTGCCTTTCACTGGATCCCAGAGGAGATCGGTTATACTAAAGTGTTTGAAATCCTGAAGCCCGGAGGGGTTTTTGCGCGCTTTGCCAATCACCCTTATAAAGACAAAGGGAACGAAGCGCTCCATGTCGCCATGCAAAAGGTATACCAACAATACATGCCTGGCTCGTCAATAGGAGCAGAGTATAGTGAAAGCGACGCCAAAAACTTCGCCGACATCAGCAGGAAATATGGCTTTGTAGATGTAAGCTATAAGCTGTATCGTCGGACAAGAACTTTTACCGCAAGGGATTATATTTCACTTTTGGGCACGTATTCAGACCATATTGCGATTGAAGAGCAAAAGAGGATTGCGTTTTTTGATGAAATACAAAGTACCATCGAAAGTCATGGTGGCAGTATCACCATATATGATACAATCGATCTGCAACTGGCACGGAAACCATAGCCTCAGTACCGATGAATATATGATTGATCTTTAGGGTAAAATCAAATATAGCAATAACCCCTAATGGAGGTTTATCATGAAAACAAATACAGAAGCCCTATCGGTAGAGCAGTTTGAAGATCTACTTACGATACTGGAGCAACGCTTTATAAGCAATATGGACCGTCATCAAGCCATAGAATGGGATGAGGTACGGTTGAAGCTCCAAAGCAATCTCAAGAAGCTCTGGTCATTATGTGAAATGGAGCGAACCGGCGGAGAACCGGATGTGATAGCATATGACCCTGTAACATCGGAGTATGTTTTTTGCGACTGCTCCCCTGAAAGCCCTATAGGTCGAAGGAGTCTGTGTTATGACCAGGAAGCTTATGAGTCAAGAAAAAAAGACAAGCCTACAAGCAGTGCATCAGATATGGCCAACGCTATGGGTATAAATATGCTTACAGTAGAGGAGTATCAAGCTTTGCAGCTGCTAGGCGAATTTGACACCAAAACCTCCAGCTGGGTGGTAACACCGATTGAAATGAGAAGGCTTGGTGGTGCGCTATTTTGTGATCGGCGGTATCATCGGGTGTTTGTTTATCATAATGGTGCAGAATCTTACTATGCCGGAAGAGGGTTTCGTGGCATATTAAGGGTATAGGTATACTGATGCCGACAATTTGTTTCGTTAGAGTTTTGTACTCCAATATCAATAGAAAACGAGCAGGAGATAATCTCCTGCTCGTTTTTTATCCTCTTGCCCATCGTGCCGGATACCATGTTTGAAACCACGTTGTAAACATGCCCAATAAAAAAGGTAGGATGGAGTTGATTAGACCTATGTATGGAGATAAGCGAGTGCCCATCAGGATATATGTCCAAATCGGCGTAATAAGGTATAATCCTCCCCAAGCAGCAGTCAATATGCGGTTGGTAGCCATAAAAATCCGATTCGTATAGGCTCTTTCCTCGCCATACTTTACAGAACTGTAATAGGCGGTAAGTGGTATTGGGGTAAAAGCGCCGATGACCCACATTAGCCCGAATATGAAATAGCTGCCGGGAATAATCAGCCTTATTTCCGCCCCCAAAACGACCGCCAACGAAATCCCGATTACAATCGGGATGCTAATTTGCTCAAAGATCACGGGGCGAAACACAGTCCATAACAACGGGACCATTGCTGCTACTCCAATGCCAACTAAGCCGCCAATGGTGGGATTGATCGCGATCACTGCCCAAATCACTATCCATGGTACCAGTAGCACCAGCATATTGGTCTTGGGGAGAGGGGAGGTCTCGGATCGCTTTGGAGGAGCTGATGTGCCGAATAGATTATCCCAATTCATCATCAGACTAAAATCCCCCAGCACTTTATAGAGCCGCTGAAACAATGCATCCTGCCCCGAAATCTCATTACGGGAGATGGAGCGCCAAACCGAATACGGCGTTTCAATCCTTGTGGTATATGGCCCAAAGCCCTCTGAAATGACGTTGGCTCCTTGCTTTGTCATGATAATTTGATAGGTTTTGTCAATGTCGGTGTAGTAAAACTCCAGTACACGCTCTACACCATCGGGCCTATATAACGCTGCCATCTGTGTTGTAAAGCGGTGGCTTTCATCTATCGGTGCATCCGAGCCTTTGCTCTTATCGACACCCCAAGAAGCATCTGCCATCTTCTCAAAGATATCGCGGGGGTACAGCGGCTTCGCAAGCTCCGCTTGAGTTGCTGATGCAACCCCTCCAGTGGCATATTCTGCACCTGCACGGCGGACGAC
>DAMCAP010000007.1:75263-79506 GCA_032059445.1 Oscillospiraceae bacterium | reverse complement strand
CGAGATAAGCGTCTGTACGCCCCTTGAGCTCTGGCACACCAAACAGTTCTCCTTGCCCACAGAAGATGGTCGTATAGTTCCCCTTTCCACAAAAGTGATCAAACATGGGGATAACGGCATCATAATTGCCATTTGATGTCCAAAAGCCGCAAGTTGAAATAACAATGTGCTTTTGGTGTGATAAGTCATAGCGTGGCGGATGCCCTCCACCCTCAGCCCCTTCTGCCATAAACGGTTGATTTAAAGGAAGCTGGCGGTCAATGAGGTTTTTTAAGCCTCCGGGTACACTAAAATAATACAGCGGAAACGACCACACAATCACATCGGCAGCTATTATTTTGGGAAGGATTTCATCCATTTGATCGTTGATAATGCACTTGCCCGGTGTTTTGCTCCAACAAGCAAAGCAACCTAGACAAGCTTTTATGTTGGCATTGGATACATGGATAATCTCTGCATCAGCCCACCCTGCACCGTCTAAAAACGCACGGGTAAGGCACATGGTATTGCTGCGTTCAATTTTAGGGGATCCATTTAAGACTAAAATCTTCATCCTTTCAGCTCCTCTTCTAATATAGCAATAGCTTTGGTTGCCCAGTTTAGTCCAGCTTCCATAAACGCTTCTCCGTAAAGCACCGATAGTCTCCAGTATTTCGACTTCCTCTCATCGCCGACAATCTCTCCGTATTGAGAGATTGCATCATAAGCGGTACTAAGCTCCTTACTGCTTTGAAGGCACTTTTGGCGGTAGGTATAAAGTAGCTCCAGTGATTGCTGTGTAGTTGTTTCCCCAGCAAAAAATACACGCATAAGAAATGCACTCTTTACACGCATTGCATCATCAATATCTGACTCTGGCAGCGATAGCCAGTTGATAAGCTCTTCTCGTCCGTCAGCGGTTATGGTGTATACTCTTTTATTGGGTTTTTCACTCTGGATTACCCGCTCACTGCTCAGCCAGCCGTGGCGCTCCATAGCATCTAACTCCCTGTAAATCTGGCTAGTCTTGGCCTGCCAAAAAAACGAAAGAGAGGCCTTAAATGCCTTATCCAATTCATACCCTGTCATGGAACCATAATTTAATAGCCCAAGTAAACCATGCTTAAGTGACATAGGAGAACCTCCATATTATATTCAATAAGTATAATATAAAACTATTTGATTATGATGTCAAGAATAATATTCAATGATCGGAAAATTTGCCCTGCAAGATGATCAGCAGTACATTTATCAGTAGGTGACTGCTGAAAGATGCTAGTGTAAATCGATGAGCCTGCTGCCATAGAATTAAAAAAGCCGTAGGATAAGCACCTACGGCAAATTTTAATAAGCTTATTATATCGGTATATAAATGCGCAGGATCTATGATTTTGACTTATGCTGTGAAGATCGTCTTGAGATCCTGCTCAGGTGTGGAGATGTGGTGAAGCTTAAATTTATCTACCAACAATTGTAGCACATTTGGGCTGAGGAAAGCGGGGAGCACAGGGCCAAGGTAGATGTTTTGCACATTGAGGTAAAGCAGCGCAAGCAGTACTGCTACGGCTTTTTGCTCATACCACGACAAGATAAAAGAGAGGGGTAGCTGATTAATGCTACAGCCAAAGGCATCTGCCAAAGCTGTGGCGATCACTACAGCAGAGTAGGAGTCATTGCACTGTCCTACATCTAGCAGGCGGGGGATGCCGCCAATCTCACCAAATTCCAGATCGTTGATCCGATATTTACCGCAGGCAAGTGTCAAGATCACACAGTCGTCGGGCAGGGATTTGGCAAAATCGGTGTAATAGCTACGCTCTAAATGTGCTCCATCGCAGCCCCCGATTAAAAAGAAGCGCTTAATAGCACCACCTTTAACTGCATCAATAATCACACCAGCACGATCAATCACGGCCTTGTGGCCAAAGCCTACGGTGATTTCCTTAGGAATTTCATCCTCTTCATAGCCGCCTAGCTCCAAAGCCTTTTCGATAATGGCGCTGAAGTTTTTGTGCCCGCTTTGATCTTTGTTAATGTGGGTAAGGCCTTCATAGCCCACCACGCTGGTGGTATAGATCCGATCACGATAAGAGGGTTGAGGAGTCATGAGGCAGTTGGTGGTCATCAAAATCGCTCCGGGAAGATTGGCAAACTGCTTTTGCTGATCCTGCCATGCACCGCCAAAGTTGCCTGCCAGATGGGGGTATGCTTTTAGCTTCTCGTAGCCGTGAGAGGGGAGCATCTCACCATGGGTATAGATGTTGATGCCTCTATCCTTGGTTTGCTCCAGCAGCATTTCAAGATCGTGAAGGTCATGGCCTGATACCACGATAAAAGGTCCCTTTTTCATCTTACGATTAACACGCTGAGGAGAGGGGGAGCCGAATCGCTCGTTGTTAGCCTTATCCAGTACTGCCGTTACCTTTACAGCCATTTCACCTGTCGCTAGGGTAAAGCCCAGCAGCTCATCGATACCTAAGGAGTCATCGGTGGTAGCTGCCAAAGCAGTGCAGTAGAAGTTGTCAACATCATCATCAAAATATCCTATAAAGCGCGCCTGGTGCCCGTAGGCAGCGATCCCCTTTAGACCGTATTTGATGGTCTCACGCAGGGAGCGGATGTCTGCATCTAGGGTCTGGTCATACATAATCCCAGCTCGCTTCATGTCTTCTAAGATATGCTGGCGCTCAGGTCGCAGCACAAAGAGGGCTTCGTCACGGTCTGTTTTTAGCTGTGGTTGCTCTTTTTTTATCTTGTCTTTTAGCGCTTGAGATTTTATGAGCATCTCTATATGGGCAGCTTCGTCATAATTGACATTGGTAAGGGTCTGGAAAAGTGAGTCTTCAATAAATGAGACATAGTCTTTGGGTACATTTTCGCCTTTTTGGAGATACCCCTGAGCGTAGATTGATATACCCTTAAGCTGATAAATGAGCAGATCCTGCATCCCGGCGATTTCCGGAGACTTACCGCATACACCTCTTTTGGTGCAGCCCTTGCCTCCGGCAGTCTGCTCGCATTGATAGCAAAACATAAGATTTTCCATAGAAACCTCCTAAAAATAAAGTACAGAGGTAGCATGCCCAATTATATCCACTTTTTATCACGTGAAGCACTGATTTTATTAAAACCATTACGTGTGTTGATGGTCATAAGTGATGAAAAGACGATTGTACTTAATACATATTGATATATTAGTATTGGTTGACTCATTTCGCAAAATTTGGTAACATGGTAGTGGAAATGAGGTGTGTATATGAAAAGATGGATAGGTCTAATTTTGGCATTCAGTCTATTAGTCGGTTGCGGAAGTATACCTTTATTTGCCCCCAATAAAGATGACAACTCGGATAGCGATCGTGGAAGAAACACTACAAGATCAAGCGCAGCAGATGCTTCGGAGATCAAGGCTTTTCTTTTTACAGGGGAGACCTTTGTAAAATCTATAGATCAGATCTTGGAGGGTATAAAATACAAAACGATCTCATCACATGAATCAAAAACAGAGGAAATAACTCTAAGCGACGGCACACTACAATTACATACAAGCTATATAATTGGTGAGGGAGCATCGGTACACTTTTTTATGGATCATACCACAAAGAGAGTGGTTAAGATATTCTTCCACGAAGATGTCAATGTGTTATATGAAAATAAAGATGAGGCTACTTTAGATACGTATATTGATGTTATGACTGGGGTCTTATTTGCCCTTGAGGGAGACGAAACAACACAGCTTATTGAAGATCTAGAGCTGTATGGTTATCCCGATGGTGTGAGTACACATACAACGAAACGGGCTAATTATACTTTTACCGGTAAAGATAACATTGAAACGTTAACTATACTCCCTCTATAAAAGGATAGGAAAAGAACGGCTTACCGTTCTTTTTTTGATGGCATTTGGATTGGTGTGAGTAGCATCATTTTATCCCTTGCCTTTTACTACAGGCCTCTGTAAAGCCGCGTAATTTTTAATCTTGCTTTGCTAGGATGATAAGGTATCTCCAGTAAATGTAATGTATATAGATTGAATCTATAATAGGGTCTGCTTCATTCGTTTTTTCAATTTTACATTTAAATTTTACCATGTTATATTTACTAAGAAAGCATTTACATTTTGTACAAAACAGAGGAGAAAGTTATGAAAAAGTCACTGGTAGCACTATCTTTATCGATGTTATTGGCAATTGTTGTCGGATGTGGTGCAAAGCCTGCAGCGTCTTCTGCTGCACCTCAAGCTTCTGACGCTGCTCCCGCAGCA
>DAMCAP010000007.1:74898-75253 GCA_032059445.1 Oscillospiraceae bacterium | reverse complement strand
GTCGGCACATCAGCATCTTACTACCCTTGGGCACATCAGGAAAATGATAAACTAAAGGGATTTGAGGTGGAAGTCTGGGAAGAAATCGCAAAGAGAAACAACTACGAATTAGAATTCAAACTCTCTGCATTTAGCGGATTGGTTGGCATGCTTGATAATAATGAAATTGATACAGTTGCACATCAGATGTCAATTACACCTGCAAGATTAGAGAAATATGTTTTTTCAGAGCCATATGCTTATAGCTTCTATGATTTCTTTGTAAAGAATGACAGCCCAATTGCAACATTGGATGACCTAAAGGGAAAGAAGGTGGGCTGCTGGCTTGGTGGCAACGGAGAAGCTACACTTCGTA
>DAMCAP010000007.1:55144-74872 GCA_032059445.1 Oscillospiraceae bacterium | reverse complement strand
CTTGAGATCGTTACATTTGACGGCGCACCTATGGAAAAAGAAGTAGAGTTGGGACGCATTGATGCTCTATGGCAGGGCGAAATTAAGACCCTAACCACAATCAAAAATAACAACCTTCCGCTTAAAGGTCTAAATCAGAAATTAACTTTTGAAGTAAATGCGTATCCTTTTGCAAAGACACAGCAGGGCGAAACCCTCGCAAAGGAAGTAACGGATGCCCTTAAGGCCATGAGAGAGGACGGAACATTAGCCACAATCTCTGAGAAGTGGTTTGCACTTGACACCACCAAAGCCCCAGCAGGCAAGTAAAATCAATGAAGTTTAATCTCGCATTTTCGCTTAATCTCATCCCCATCATGCTCAAATATCTTCCAGTAACCATTGGTCTTGCATTTTTAAGCGTATGTCTGGGGCTGATCATATCGTTTTTTATCGCGATCATCATTGATGCAAAGGTACCGGTGCTTTATCAGTTTTTTAAGGGTTACATAGCCTTTTTCCGTGGAACGCCACTAATTGCACAGCTTTTTTGTGTGTATTTTGGTATCTTGCCTTTATTGCCCAGCGTTATGATGAAGGTATCTTCCTATGGTGCAGCGCTGATCGTCCTTAGCTTAAACTCTGCTGCTTACATGGCTGAGTCCCTACGTGGTGCGATATCTTCTATTGACCGCGGGCAGAAAGAAGCTGCATTTTCCATCGGTATGAGCTCCTGGCAAGCTATGAAAAGGATCATACTCCCTCAGGCCTATAGAGTGGCTTTGCCTACACTGACCAGCAGCTTTATTAATGTGTTTAAGGACACTGCTTTGGCGTTTTCCATCGGTGTCAAAGAAATGATGGCTACCGCCCAACTAGAAGCAGCATCAAGCTACCGCTATCTTGAAGCTTTTGTCGATGTTTTGCTGATTTATTGGCTTATGACATACCTGCTTACACTCCTGCTAAAAGTGGTGGAGAAGAGATTTAACAATATGGTAGGTGCTGTCAAATGATAAAACTTGAGCATATTTATAAGAGCTTTGGCGACCTTAAGGTTTTAAATGATGTGAGCTTAAGCATAGAAAAAGGCAGTGTGGTATCGATTATTGGGTCCTCGGGTACAGGCAAATCTACCCTGCTACGTTGCCTTAATTGCCTTGAGATCGCAGATAAAGGCATCATAACCATTGATGATGCAAGCATTGATATGGAAACCGCAACTAAGGCACAAATGACAGAGCTGCGTAAGAAGTCTGCAATGGTATTCCAGAACTTTAATCTATTTAAAAACAAAACTGCTCTGCAAAACATCACAGAAGGCCTCATTACAGTAAAAAAGATGCCAAAAAAGCAAGCCGAAGAACTTGGGCTTGCAGTCTTGGAGCAGGTAGGATTGATCGATAAGCGTTATAATTACCCTAGCACGCTCTCTGGTGGTCAACAGCAGCGGGTAGCTATCGGCCGAGCTATAGCAATGAATCCAAAGATCCTGCTCTTTGATGAGCCTACATCGGCTCTTGACCCGGAGCTGGTCAATGAGGTATTGGAGATCATCAAGAAGCTAGCTTTAGAGCATATGACGATGTTGATTGTTACCCATGAAATCAAATTTGCACGGAATGTATCTGACCATGTATGCTTTATGGATCAAGGCATCATTTTGGAGCAGGGAAGCCCGAGTGAAGTAATAGACAATCCACGTATGGAGCGTACCCAGCAATTTTTAAACTTCATAACCAATTAGTGTTTTGCATAACTCTTTCATTAAATAAAGCCACTTACGAGCATTTCAAAGCTTGTGAGTGGCTTTCTCTATAAAGATGAAGCATATCGTAAGGATAGGTATTGACTGACTAACGTAGCGAATATGCGCCGGTGGTGGTAGAGTTCGTTGTAGGTGAGTAGGCATATCTTTATAAATAATCATAAAAGAATATCCCCTCCAACTAGAGGGGATTGTTTTAAATGACTGAGTTTTTTAATACAAGTGTCGTCAAACTGTCGACAAAAATATTCTATACGAGTACTCCGATTAACAAAAACTGATTTACAGGCATTCTAACTGTAACAGCGTTATAATATGACTGTAAATACGATTATGTACAAAAAAACACCGCCCCCACTATTGCAAGGGCAGTGTATATGGTGGACGATAACGGAATCGAACCGCTGACATTTTGCACGTCAAGCAAACGCTCTACCAGCTGAGCTAATCGTCCATAACTTGTTGATGACATATTGCATTATACAATACTTAAAATAAAAAATCAATAGCTTTTTTGCAGAAATTTAAGATTTTCTTTACATATAAGTGGGTTTATATCCTTTTTTGCGATACAATATTTAGTTGTGACAGTGGGATTATTATGCTATA
Source organism: Oscillospiraceae bacterium (assembly GCA_032059445.1). Classification (GTDB taxonomy): domain Bacteria; phylum Bacillota; class Clostridia; order Oscillospirales; family Ruminococcaceae; genus DAMCAP01. Next base: position 72,516 of record DAMCAP010000007.1, on the reverse strand, counting down.
ATAACCGCAGGGCATTTTATATTCTTTTATACCTCTTATATGGTGACAATTAACGGATTGCTATATTCGCCTGCTCTTGTATGCCCAACATGGGATTGTGTAAAAGTGAATTAACAGCGAAGCACTCAGCGAATTCTTACGATGCTGATCGCTGCTGGAGGACATATGATTATACTTGGAATAGACCCCGGCTATGCTATTGTGGGCTGGGGGATCATTGAATATAGGACTGGGCGATTTCGGGTAATTGACTACGGAGCAATTACAACACCCGCCCAAATGGACCTACCTCGCAGGCTTGATTTAATCTATGATCAGCTTGATGAAATTATCAAAACCCATCAGCCGGATTCTCTTGCAATTGAGCAGTTGTTTTTTACCACCAATCAAAAAACAGCGATTTCGGTAGCACAGGCAAGAGGCGTTATTTTGCTGGTGGGGATTAAAAACAGGGTTTTGATTTCGGAGTATACCCCACTCCAGGTAAAGCAAGCAGTGGTGGGCTACGGCAAAGCGCAGAAGCTACAGGTTATGGATATGACCAAGCGGATACTCTGCCTTGAGCAGCTGCCAAAGCCTGACGATGTGGCTGATGCGCTGGCAATTGCGATCTGCCATGCACATTCCTCTGGCTCGCTACTAGGGGGTGTGAAGCTGCTGGAAAAGGCACTGCAAAAAGAACGGCAGCTCAGAGGCAGGAAGCCTGCCAATGCAGCCACAAAATAGAGATGCTATCAGTTTTGACTACTTAAGTGTAAAATAAACAATGGGCATCACATAACTATGGTTGGTAGATAGGGAGGACGTAATGATTTATTCGTTAAAGGGGCAGCTTGTGGTAAGTGAGCCCGGTATTGCTGTAATAGAGTGTGCCGGAGTGGGCTTCGGTTGTGCCGTATCATTCAATACACTCTCCTGCCTGCCTGAACTGGGCAGCGAAGTACGGCTGCTGACCTACATGGCTGTGCGGGAGGATGCCTTAGACCTATATGGCTTTTATACCAAGCAAGAGCTAGATTGCTTTAAGCTTTTAATCTCTGTTTCAGGGGTAGGGCCTAAGGTGGCACTTTCAATTTTGTCTGATTTTACGGCGGATCGTTTGGCGATAGCCATTGCGGCGGGTGATGCCAAGGCACTTACCAAGTGTCAGGGTATCGGCAATAAAATCGCCCAGCGGATTGTACTGGAGCTAAAGGATAAGGTGGGCGGATTTGGCGCATCGGTGTCAAATATCCACCAAATAGCAGCCCCTGCCAGCAGTGGCGGAGCGATGGGCGAGGCCATGGCGGCTTTGGTTGCCCTCGGGTATTCGTCCACTCAGGCAGCAATGGCACTGGCCACATGTGATCCTTCCATGTCGGTAGAGGAGATTATTAAAAAGGCGCTCAAGACTATGGCGCTGCCGCTATAATTAGGACTTAAATGTGAATGATAGCAACAGGAGGGTCGTATGGCTACAGGACAATTTGATTTTGAAAACAGGATCGTGACTCCGGAGTATACGCCTGACGAGGAGCGTATCGAGGTCAGCCTGCGGCCGCAGTTCCTTACGGATTATATCGGCCAGACGAAGGTAAAAGAAAACCTTTCGATCTTTATCGAAGCTGCAAAGCTCCGCGGTGAGCCGCTGGACCATGCACTTCTTTATGGCCCTCCGGGGCTTGGTAAGACTACTCTATCTAATATAATAGCAAATGAGATGGGGGTCAACATCCGTGTCACCTCCGGCCCAGCCATCGAGAAGCCTGGTGACTTGGCGGCGCTGCTGACCAATCTTAATGAAAACGATATACTATTTATCGATGAAATACACAGACTAAACCGTAGCGTAGAGGAGGTGCTATACCCTGCGCTAGAGGATTATGCACTGGATATTATCATCGGTAAAGGTCCGTCGGCACGCTCAATCCGCTTGGATCTGCCGAAATTTACTTTGATCGGTGCTACCACGAGAGCGGGGCAGCTTTCGGCTCCTTTGCGGGATCGTTTTGGGGTTTCGCTCAGGCTTGAGCTTTATGACGATGCCCAGCTTTGTACGATTATTGAGCGAAGTGCTAAGATCTTGCAGATCGAGTGTGAGCACAGCGGCGCTCTGGAGATTGCAAAGCGCTCTCGCGGCACCCCTCGTATTGCCAATCGTATGCTCAAGCGTGTGCGAGACTTTGCACAGGTTATGGGTGACGGTGTGATTAGCAAGGAGATCGCAGATGCTTCTCTGATTAGGCTGGAGATCGATTTCTTGGGGCTTGATAATATCGACCGCAGGATGCTGACCACCATTATCAGAAACTACGGCGGTGGTCCAGTAGGGCTTGATACACTGGCAGCTGCCATCAATGAGGAATCGATCACCATTGAAGATGTATATGAGCCATATCTCATGCAGATCGGCTTTTTGACCAGGACACCTCGAGGTCGCTGTGTTACACCCTTGGCATATGCTCATCTGGGGATGACGCCTGCAAGTGACTATGAGCAGATTATTTTGGGATAATACACATTAAATAGAGCACCAGCATAGATTATAAGCCCTGCTGTATCAAGAGCAGGAATACAAGATTGAGGTGGAAACGATGGGAAGAATATTTGGCACTGATGGGGTAAGAGGTGTAGCTGGTCGCCAGCTTGACATTGAGCTTGCCACCAATATAGGCAGAGCAGCCGCCATGGTAGTCGCGGATAAACTCGGCAGGCAGCCGACTTTTACGATTGGTAAAGACACCAGAATGTCCTCCGATATGCTGGAAGCTGCTGTAATTGCAGGGCTATGCTCTGTGGGGGCAAATGTTATCCGTTTAGGCGTAGTACCTACTCCTGCGGTAGCATACCTAACCTGTAAATATCATGCCGATGCAGGCGTGATGCTCTCAGCCAGCCACAATTCCTATGAGTATAACGGGGTCAAGATCTTTGGTGGTGACGGCTTTAAGCTGACCGATGAGCAGGAAGAGGAGATTGAGGATATTATCCTTGATAAGACCAGACCCTATCCGTCCTACAGTCACGATCAAATCGGCCGTGTCAGTGAGCTTCAGACCAGCAACGATGATTATATTGAGTACATAGCCTCCAAGGCAAGTGAAGAGCCTAAAGGACAGCGGGTGCTGATTGATTGCTCCAATGGCAGTGCAGCAGTGACTGCAAAGGAGATTTTTACCCGTATTGGTTTGGAGTTTGATCTGATTGCCGCTACCCCTGACGGCATCAACATCAACAAGGATTGCGGCTCCACCCATATGGATCGCCTTGCCAAGCAGGTGATGGCCGGAGGCTACACCATGGGCTTTGCCTTCGATGGCGATGCCGATAGGTTTTTGGCAGTAGATCACCTAGGGAGGATGTTGGACGGAGATAAGCTGATTTCCATCTACAGCAGCTACCTACAGTCTCATGGCGGGCTTCATAAAGATACCATCGTGGTAACTACCATGTCGAATATGGGTCTTCTAAAGCTGATGGAGCAGAGAGGGATCTCGGTAAAGGCTACTAAGGTAGGAGATCGCTACGTACTTCAAGAAATGCGTGAGGGCGGCTACAGTATTGGTGGAGAGCAATCGGGGCATATGATTTTCTTTGATCACTCCACTACAGGCGACGGTCAGCTTTCTGCGGTGATGCTCCTCAATGCCGTAGCTCAGTCGGGTAAGAGCCTTGCAGAGCTTGGGGAGGAGATGACAACCTATCCTCAGATTTTGCTCAATGTAACCGCCACCCCAGAGATGAAGGCAATCCTATGGGAAAACAGAGAGCTTTCAAAGCTAATCGATGACATTGAAGATTCCCTGAAGGATCGAGGCAGGGTGCTGATTAGGGTATCGGGCACTGAGCCTGTTATCCGAGTCATGGTAGAGGGTGAGGATAAGGATGAGATCACACGAGCCGCTCATACCATTGCAGATGCAATTACAGAGTATTTAAAATAAATTCCAATGCGCCGCCTAGCGCGATGCGCAAGTTAAAGGATTACGGCGCAGCCGTAGGAGAGAAGGATAGATGAGAATAGCAAACAGATGGAAAGATTTTGAGCTGATAGATACCTCCAGCGGCGAAAAGCTGGAACGCTGGGGGGATGTGACCCTCATCCGACCTGACCCTCAGGTGATCTGGGATACACCGAAGGATCAGCGGTGGAATAAAGCGGATGCTCATTATCTGCGCTCAAGCAGCGGAGGCGGAAGCTGGGAGCTAAGGAGCTTAAAGAAGGAAGAATGGGTCGTCGGGTATGATGATTTGCGGTTTTACATCCGCCCAACAGGCTTTAAGCATACAGGTCTTTTCCCTGAGCAGGCTGTGAACTGGGATCTAATGAGCGACCTGATCAAGGAGGCAAAGAAGCCTGTCAAGGTGCTCAATCTCTTTGCCTATACAGGTGGAGCAACACTTGCCTGTGCCAAGGCAGGTGCCAGCGTCTGTCATGTGGATGCTTCAAAGGGGATGGTCAGCTGGGCGAGAGACAATGCAAAGCTCTCGGGCCTGGAAGATGCCTCGATCCGCTGGATTGTAGACGACTGCAAGAAATTTATCGAGCGGGAGATCCGACGGGGCAGCCGTTACCATGGTATCGTCATGGATCCGCCATCCTATGGCAGAGGCCCGGGCGGTGAAATCTGGAAGCTAGAGGAGAGCGTCTTTGAGCTTTGTGAGCTAACAGCACAGCTGCTAGATGAAGATGCTTTGTTTCTGCTGCTCAATTCCTATACCACTGGCCTCTCGGCTTCGGTAATGGAGTATCTGCTTTCTGTAACGGTAGGTAGGAGGGGCGGTAAGGTCAGCTCCTCTGAAATCGGCCTACCGGTCAGCTCCAACGGGCTAGTGCTGCCCTGTGGCACCACCGCAGTGTGGACAGGGCGTTAGATTGCTTTAATATTATTAAACTCGACCCATAGATGTAAACTTTAGCTTGGGAGGAACTATGGAAGATATTATAAGGGTATCAGATTTGACCTTCCGCTACTCGGGGGAAGACCGAGATGCGGTATATAAGGTGAATCTGAACATCAAAGCAGGGGAGCTGGTAGCGATCTTAGGTCACAACGGCTCGGGCAAGTCCACCCTGGCAAAGCACTTCAATGGAGTGCTACTGCCGGCAGGTGGGCATTGCTATGTAGATGGGATCGATACCGCCGACGAAGACCATCTCTATGACATCCGCCAAAGGGCAGGAATGGTCTTTCAAAACCCTGATAACCAAATCGTTGCCACCATCGTGGAAGAAGACGTTGCCTTTGGGCTCGAAAACTTAGGCGTAGAGCCTTCGGAGATCAGACGTAGGGTAGATGAGGCATTAATGAGCGTAGGTATGGAGAAATTTGCTCTACATGCACCCCATCAGCTCTCGGGCGGGCAGAAGCAGCGCATTGCAATTGCAGGAGTGGTGGCTATGCGCCCTAAGGTAATTATTTTGGACGAACCTACCGCTATGCTCGACCCTAAGGGGCGCCGTGAGGTTATCAAGACCATCAAGGAACTAAACAAGGATCATGGGGTAACAGTGGTATTAATCACCCACTTTATGGATGAAGCTACTCAGTGTGACCGTGTGGTGGTGATGGACAACGGAAGCGTGATTTTGGATGATACTCCTGCCAAGGTATTTGCTCAGGCTGCACTGCTCAAAGAGGTGGGGCTGGATGTACCTCAAGCAACCGAGCTTTGCTTGGAACTGCGCAAGGCGGGCTACCCACTGCCCGACGACATCACCACAGAAGAGCAATGCATCGAAGTCGTAGCACAGCTCTTACAAACAAAGGGGGTACTATAAACTCGCTATGGTTGCAGTACAGACAAAAAATTTAAGCTATGTTTATTCTCCCGGTACACCTTTTGAAAAAAAGGCGATAGACGACATCAATATCGAGATCCAAAAAGGAGAGCTTGTAGGGGTAATCGGCCACACAGGCTCGGGTAAGTCTACCCTCATGAGCCATCTAAATGGTTTGGTCAAGCCTACAACCGGGCAGGTGCTGATCGATGGGATAGATATTTGGGCGGAGCCAAAGAAGATCCGTGATTTCCGCTTTAAAGTAGGGCTTGTGTTTCAGTATCCAGAGCACCAGCTTTTTGAAGAAACCGTATATAAGGACATCGCCTTTGGTCCCTCCAATATGGGGCTGGGCGAGGCTGAAATAAAAGAACGTGTTTTGGAAGCTGCCTCTTATGTAGGGGTAGAGGAGGAGTGGCTGGAGAAATCGCCCTTTGAGCTATCGGGTGGGCAGAAGCGCAGAGTGGCCATCGCAGGAGTGCTGGCAATGAAGCCCTCGGTGCTGATCCTCGATGAGCCTACAGCAGGGCTAGACCCTCTGGGGCGTGATATGATCTTATCACAGATCAAGAAATATCATAAAAATACCGGTAGCACCGTGCTGTTGATTTCGCACAGCATGGAGGACATCGCCAACTACGCCAGCAAAGTGCTGGTAATGAATGATAGCAGACTATTTGCCTATGGCACTGTGGATGAGGTATTTAGCCGCAGTGGGGAGCTGGCTTCTATGGGGCTTACAGTACCCTCTGTCAACAGGATTATGCAGGGCTTGCGTGGCAAGGGGATACAGGTGGATACAGACCTATATACTGTAGACGATGCCGCTCGCTATTTAATTGATCTGTTACAAAAAGGGGGTGCGGCAGGTGCTTAAGGATATTACCATTGGTCAGTACTTCCCCGGTAACTCGGTAATCCACCGGCTTGACCCGAGAATGAAGATTATTTTGACCACTTTGTATGTGGTGATGTTGTTTATCCCCTCCAACCCCATCGGGTTAATCGTGGGTGTTGTGGTGGCGCTGGGGTGCTATCTTGTCGCCAAAATTAATCTGCGCTTAATCGTAAAGAGCTTAAAGCCTGTGATCCCCATTGTAATATTTACTGCGGTACTCAACATGTTTTTTGTTGAGGGCGATCCGATCTTTACGTTTTATTTCCTTAAGGTTACCTATCAAGGTATCATGCTGGCGGTGCTGATGGCTGTCAGGATCGTTTGCTTGATTGCAGGCACATCTTTGCTGACCTATACCACCTCTCCTATCGCCCTTACCGACGGCATTGAGCAGCTATTGGCGCCGCTAAAGCGCTTTAAGCTGCCTGTCCATGAGCTCGCGATGATGATGACCATAGCACTGCGCTTCATCCCAACCCTGATCGAAGAAACCGACAAGATCATGTCGGCACAAAAGGCCAGAGGAGCCGACATGGAAAGCGGCGGAATCATGCAGCGTGCCAAGGCACTGATCCCAATTTTGATCCCTCTCTTTGTATCTTCTTTTAGAAGAGCTGATGAGCTGGCACTGGCGATGGAGTGCCGCTGCTACCGTGGTGGAGAAGGGCGTACCCGCATGAAGCAGCTAAAGTACCAGCGTATCGATAGCATGGCGCTGCTGGTCTGCCTGCTGTGTATTGCTGTGGTGATCTGGCTCAATTTCGTGCTGCCCTCGGTGTACTAAAATGCGTAGGATCGCAATGGATATCTGCTATGACGGCAGAAATTACAGCGGCTATCAGGTGCAAAAAAACGCTCCAACCGTCGCAGCCACTCTGCAAGATAGCATAGCAAAAGCTTTGGGAGAGCGTGTTGACATCAAAGGTTGCTCGCGCACGGATGCCAAAGTCCATGCCAATCGATACTGTGTAAGCTTCGACACTGCAAACGCTATCCCCTGTGATAAGCTGGTAATTGCGATGAATATCCATCTGCCCTCCGATATAGCAGCGATAAGCTGCCGCGAAGTGGGAGAGGATTTCCACCCCCGTTACAGTGCAGTGGGTAAGCGGTATATCTATAAGATCTTAAACAGCCCTATCCGAAACCCTTTTTTGGAGGGGCTTGTTTATCATTATCCAAAGGTGCTAGATGTTGCTTTGCTAGCTGATCAGGCGGCACAATTTGTAGGCACCTATGATTTTATCGGCTTAAGCAATACCGGCACCAAGATCGAGGATACTGTCCGCACCATCACTGTCTGTAGCGTAAGGCGAGAGGGAGAGCTGGTGATCGTTACGGTAGAGGGCGATGGCTTTTTATACAATATGGTGCGAATTATCGTAGGCACTCTGCTTGATATCAATCGGGGTAAGATCCCAAAGGATACAATCAGAGAAATCATACTCTCTAAAGACAGAAACAGAGCGGGAGTTACCGCTCCACCTCAGGGGCTCTATCTCGATGAGGTGTTTTATACAGAGTTGTAAGCCGGCAGATCTCCAAGGAGCAGTTTTAGGGTACCGTAGATGCTTAAATTGCCGGAATGCAGAATAGCAAGATAGCTGAGGTGAGATATGGCTAGGGTAAACAGCCTGGAAAAGGCAAGGAAAAAGCAATCAAGAAAGCTGATTGTCAAACGTATTCTTACATCGATCCTTTTGGTTGTGGTGATTGCAGTGGTATACCTGCACCGTATCGAGATTGCTACGTTAGGGTTTATGGCTTGGGTTGAGGAGAGCATCTCGGAGCAATTTTCCACGCATGCCTTCCCAGTGGAGCTGCCAAAGAGCAGTCAGAAGCAGTTAATTGCCCTTGGCCCTCGCGTAGGGGTGGTGCAGGATAGCGGTGTGAGTGTGTATAATAGTGTAGGCGATTGGATGTACGATCTGCGCACTGCATATCAGCACCCAAAGGCTGCATCCAGCTCGAAGCGGCTGGCACTTTTTGATATTGGCGCGTACTCCCTGCGACAGGTAGCTGGGGACAAGGTGGTCTATGAGCGTACCTTTGATCATCCGATCAGCTCGGTAAAGCTCTCACCTGGGCATAAAATGGCGGTGAGCACCGGTGAAACCAGATATCTTTCTAAAGTGATTGTGTTTTCAAAGGATCTGAATGAAATTTTTGCTTGGTCTAGTTCCGAGCTTTATGTAACTGCTATGGCCCTCTCCGATCGCAGCCTAGCCACTGCCGGTGTCAAAACCAAGGGCGGCATGCTCTGCTCAGACATTACTCTACTCTCGCTCAAGAGCGATGTACCAAAGTATGTGGTGCCTCTTGAGGATGAGCTGGTGTATTATCTGGAGCTAATCGGTGATGACAGCCTTCTGGTACTTACCAATCAATCTGCCCTGCGGATCAATGCATCGGGCAATGTGGATGCAAAAACACCTTTATCCACCCATCTTGGGGCTTTTGCGGTAGGAAAAAGCGGAGAACTCTGGGTGGTATCTGGGGATTATGCAACCAGCAGGCGCACAGAGCTGGTGAAATACGGTGAGGATTTAAAGCAGCAGCAAGCGTTGCCCTTGGATTATCCGGTTAAGAGCCTGCTGACCTATAAGGATGGTCTGGTGGTATTTGGCGGGGATTATGCAAGGCTCTACGACAGTGAGCTTAAGCTGATCAACACCATACCCACCCCCGATGCTATTACGGTAATGGTCAGTGGTAGCCATCTGTACTATGCTACCCAAAGCAGCTTAAACCGAGTGTCGCTGGGCGCTTAAGGATTCATTATGAAGTGTTATTTGTATGCAGCAAGGAGGGAACTATGACACCTTCGATGATACTAGACATTATTACCATCGCGATTTTACTTATTTCGGTAATCTCTTATGCACGTAAAGGCTTTGTTTACTCCGTGGTGCGGCTGGTAGGCACCGTTGCCTGCTGGGTAGTGTGCTCGATGTATGCAAGACCAGTAGCGATCTATATTTATGCAAACTACTTACAGGGAAGGGTGGAGGAGGCAGTTGCCAAAAACCTCCATCTTTTTGTAAAGCCGGGTATGGAGACCTTTTCGCAAAGCTTAGATAGCCTTGCCACCGAGCTGCCGGGCTTTATTTCTTCCTTGTTTCGCTTAAAAAGTGGCGAATATATGGAGCAATGGTATGGCTATGTGGTTTCGACCGATGGAAGCAACTCAGCGCTATCGGGGGTAATTGTAGATAACATGGTTTCGCCCATTGCGCTAAGTATCCTAAACACCGTCGTATTTTTGGTTTTGTTTGCAGTTTGCAGCTTTGGTGTAGACCTGCTCTGCTCCTTGGTAAAGGGTGTGCGGCATATTCCAGTGGTCGGCTCGCTAAATTTCATCTTGGGCGGTTGTTTGGGGGTTGTTTGGGGCATTCTCTACATATATATTATTTCGGCTGTGCTGTGGTTGATGATCGCAGCCAGCGGGGATACCCTAAGCTTCATTCATACACAGGATATCCACCAGAGTATGTTGTTTAAGGTAATTTATACGTCGGCTCCTTGGGGCGATAGAGGTATGCTACCCTTATAAAAATACGCAGCGGGTTTATACGCCGTTCATAATAAGAGGGTATAATACTCCAATAGCTTTATGACAAAATTAGGGCTATCTGACAACACCGCTACGTGTGGGTAAGCACTTACTCACCGGCTTAATTTGATGATATAGAGGTGATCACAATGAGTTTACTATGCACCAGATGCAAAAAGAGGCAGGCAATTGTCTTCCTGACCATGATGGAAGAGGGAAAAATGGAAAACAAGGGGCTTTGCCTTAAATGCGCTAAGGAGCTAAATATACCTCAGGTTAAAGAAATGATGGAGCAGATGGGTATCAATGAAGAAGATATGGATCTGCTGGAAGATAACATGAATGACGTGCTCTCAAATCTTGACGAGGGCTTCGAGCTGGGGGGCGCAATGCCTTTCCCGGGCTTTTTGCAGAAGCTGATGGGTAAGTCAGAGGAAAGTCAGCTTTCTCCTGTAGCAGAAAGCAATGATCTGCCCACCAAGAAGCCAGAGCCAAAAGCAAAATCAACCCAATCGAGCGAACGCAAAGAGGCAAAGAAGCGAAAGTTCCTAGATAGCTTTTGTGAAAACCTCACCACCAAGGCCAGAGAAGGTAAGATGGATCGGGTCGTGGGTAGAGATAATGAAATCTACCGCGTGATGCAGATACTCAATCGACGCACCAAAAATAACCCCTGCTTGATCGGTGAGCCCGGCGTAGGCAAAACAGCTATCGCAGAGGGAATTGCCCAGCGGCTGGCTGAGGGGGACGTGCCTCCAAGGCTTGCGGATAAAGAGCTGTATCTGTTAGACCTTACTGCGCTGGTAGCTGGCACCCAGTTTCGAGGGCAGTTTGAGAGCCGAGTCAAGGGCTTGGTACAGGATATCAAAGAAGCAGGCAATGTAATTTTGTTTGTAGATGAGATGCATAATCTTGTAGGCGCAGGGGATGCCGAAGGCTCTATGAATGCTGCCAATATCCTAAAACCTGCCCTATCACGGGGTGAGGTGCAGATGATCGGCGCAACCACCTTTAACGAGTACAGGAAGCATATTGAAAAAGACGCTGCTTTGGAGCGCCGTTTCCAGCCCGTTACTGTTACTGAGCCTTCGATTGCCGATGCCATCGAGGTGCTAAAGGGTATCAAGGGGTATTATGAGGAGTTTCATAGGGTCAAGGTGTCGGATGAGGTTGTACGCCAAGCAGTAATTATGAGTGAGCGCTATATCACTGATCGCTACCTGCCTGACAAAGCTATCGACCTCCTTGATGAGGCCTGCTCCTGCTCTACGCTGGATAATCAAGCCTTATATGAATATGAAAAGATCAGCCGTCAACTTCAGGAGCTCCAAGAGAAGGAAAGCGATCCTCCTATGAAGGGGGACGAAGTGGATTTTGCTGCGGTGGCGCAGATAAAATCGGAGATCATCAAGCTTAGCAAAAAGCATAAAGAGATCGAATCTCAAGCGATGGACAGAGAAGTTACTTTAGATGATTTGGCGCGGGTAGTGGAGCTATGGACTTCGATCCCTGCTACCAAAATCAAAGAAAGCGAGCTTTCTAAGGTCGCTGATCTGGAGAAGGTGCTTGCCAAGAAGGTCATCGGGCAGGAAGAAGCCATCCGTGTAGTAGCGGCTGCCGTGAGAAGAACAAGGATTTCGCTGGGCTCGGTACGTCGCCCTGCTTCCTTTATCTTTGTAGGGCCCACAGGAGTGGGTAAGACTGAGCTGGTAAAGGTGCTCTCCAAGGAGCTCTTTGACTCTACTGATCCTTTGATCCGCCTGGATATGTCGGAATATATGGAGAAACACGCTGTTTCAAGGATTGTTGGCTCGCCTCCCGGCTATGTAGGCTACGATGAGGCAGGGCAGCTGACCGAGAAGATCAGACGCAAGCCTTACTCGGTGGTACTCTTTGATGAAATCGAAAAAGCCCACCCAGATGTGCTTAACATCCTGCTACAGATCCTCGATGAGGGTAAGATTACCGATGCTCACGGGCGGGTGGTGTCTTTTGAAAACACCGTCATCGTTATGACCTCCAATGCAGGTTCCCAGTTTAAGGATAGTACCGTTGGCTTTAACAAATCTGCCCAGCAGGTGTCGTATGACAAGGCAATGAAAGCACTGTCGGAGTTCCTGCGCCCAGAGTTTTTAGCGAGGATTGATGAGATCGTCGTATTTAGACCTCTGGAAGAGGCTGATTTTAAGAAGATCGCTGCCTTGATGCTGGATGAGTTTAAGGACTCTTTAAATGAACATGGCATGAAGTTTAACTATGACGAAAAGGCACTGAGCGTAATAGCCAAGAAGGCTTATGGTCATAAGGCGGGCGCAAGGGATATCCGCAAGGTGATCCGCCGCGAGGTGGAGGATCAGATCACCATGAAGATGGTGACTGCTGAGAAGGAGCCTATCACCCTCATCAGCCTCACAGCTGAAGGTGAGGAGCTGACCTTGCTGACAGTATAAGCTTGAACAGCGTATAAATTATTAATTTGGGTAACATCAGTAAAAACGGCGGGAGTAAGCACTCCCGCCGTTTTTTTGTTGATCATTGAGTTATAAGTATTGCAATAGCCGTGTTAGTTTGGTTTTTAGTAAAGGTATATGGAAATATAGTCTGTACTCATGGGGGTAAAAACGCAATTGGCTTTGAGTGGGGATGGACTTATGATTTTTTGGACATTTCAAACCTGCTAGAGGTAACGGCTACAAGCTATGCGGATGAAGTGTAACAACGCACGAATTATCAAACCGCAGGGAAGATTCTTTAATATAAATTGATTTAAGGAATAAGTAGATAAAAAACAGCCGCCTGAACTCCAGACGGCTGTTTTGGTTAGATTTATTCGTGGCGTAGTGCTTCGATCGGGCGTAGTTCGGCGGCTTTTTTAGCAGGGTATATACCGAAGAAAATACCCACCGAGGCCGAGAAAACTAGTGTACCAACGACGGTACCCACAGTAAATACCGGCTCAATCTTTGCAATAGAGCAGAATCCGTAAGCGCCCAGTACTCCTAACAAAAGGCCGATAAAGCCGCCGATGAGTGTAAGGATAGCAGACTCAGTCAAGAATTGCATCATGATCGCCTTGGTCTTGGCACCTAGAGATTTACGGATACCGATTTCTCGGGTACGCTCGGTTACAGCAACCAGCATGATATTCATAACTCCGATGCCGCCAACCACGAGAGAAATACCCGCAACCGCCGCAATAAAGGTCTGTACGATTCCGATGACGTTGCTAATCATTTCCATCTGCTTCATCAGGTTTTCGGCTCGATAGACGTCGCGCCCTCTATTGGAGTGGCGGCCTTCTAGGAGGCTTACAGCGCTGTTACCAACGGCTTCGGTCTTTGTGCTGTCGTCTGACATGACATAGACCATATCAAAGTTGTTGCTGGTGTTGGTGGCTTCGGTCAAAGTCGTAATGGGCAGATACACAGAGCCTGGCATATCGGGGAAGTTAAAATCCCCTGATTCTGCCTTGGATACGCCTATGATCTTAAGGCTGATACGAGCCTTACGGACGTAAACATCGAGCTTCATACCTACTACGTCGGTGTTGCCAAAAGCCAGCTTTGCCATCTGCTCATCGATGACAGCAACTCGTTTACCTGAGAGGTACTCGTCTTCGTTAAAAAATCTACCCGAAAGTATCTTTACATTGCCGATATACTCCATATCGCTGGTACCGCCTACGACGATAGCGTCCTTGGTGTTTTCACCGCTGCCTGCGGAGCCCCAGTTTTGGGGGGTAGGGGTAACGGCTTTTACATTTGGGACACGCTCTTTGATCGCTTTGATATCTTCAAGGCTAATACGGTCTTGATCGGTGGATTTTTTGCTGTTGAGGGTAATCTGCACCGTGGTATTGCCCACTTGCTCAAACTGGGACATCATGTACCGCTCGGCACCGCTACCTGAGGCAACGATGATGATAACCGAGCTGATACCGATAATGATACCTAGCATGGTGAGGAAGGAGCGCATCTTGTTAGACAGTATGCTCTTGATCGCCATGTTGAGATTTTCTTTAAGGAGCATTATAATACCCCCTAACCGATAATCTTGACGACGGGTACCGCATCAATGTTAGAGCTTGGATTGTCTAGGATCAGGTCGCCTTCTTTGATACCTTCCTTGACCTCTATGTGGGTATCAGAGGATTCGCCTGTTTTGATATAAGTCTTAGTAGCTGTGTAGGTATCCTTCTTCTCAGCTGGGGTCAACACATAGCAGTAGTCACCGTTACGGTCGGTCTTGACCGATTCAATTGCGATACACAGTACGTTATCTTGCTTAAAGGTGAGGATGTCAAGCTCTGCCTCAAGACCGCCTACAAACAGCTCGTCGGCGTTATCAACAGTAATCTTGGAAGGTACCAGGCCATTGACTGCGTTGGTGCCGATTTCACTTACGGTACCTGTGTAGTTGTTGCGGCCGATCGTAACAGTTACAGGCTGACCTACCTTGATTTTGGCAAGATCGTACTTACCGATACCAAAGTCGATGGTGTTAGTAGTGCTATAGGTTACCTGTACAGCAACCATACCCTTGTTGACCATGCCAAACTCGGTGATACTGATCAAATCGATGATGCCCTCACCCTCGGCAATGATATCCTTGGGGAGATTGTTATAATCTTCGGTAGCGGTTTGCAGTGCGATGGCTGCTTTTTCTAGACCTAGCTGCTCCATTTTAAGAGCTTGATCGCTAGGGATCTGCATTTCAAGGCTTTCTTTTTCAGCTTTCTTTGCTCTGTAGGTAGCGTCGTACTCCTTGTACTCAATGTCTGTCTCGTCGTAATCCTCTCGCTGGCGCTTGGCGCGGTTCATTTCAGCGGTGGCTTCGTCGAGCTTTTCTTTGTTTTTAAAGTAGCGTGATTCATTATCTTCAATGCTCAGTAGGGCTGATTCATAGCCGATCTGGGCAAGTCTGTAATTGTCTTCCGCACTTTTATTGTCAAAGGTGGCAATTACATCACCGGGTTTCACTGTATCGCCTACTTTGAAGTTGACTTGATCTACAAAAGTAGAGGTTTTCGTTATGTACTGAACCTGACTGCCCTTCGAGACTGTGCCTGTTGTAGACACAAAACTCTCGATCGTCTGGAAGCTGGCAGCTGAAGAGCGTGAAACAGGTATCATCATGTTTTTTGCCATGACGTTTAGCCCTACACAGCCTGCGATCCCGATTACTGCAAGTCCGATTAGTATAAATTTCCCCTTTTTTTTGGCAGCACTCATTAAAGCTCCTCCAATAAAATAAAAATAGTATAACACTAGTATACAATATGAATTGACATTATTCTCACATAATAAATTAACAAAAAATTAATTCTGCATATTTTGTTAAAATTTCCATGCTTTCTGTCTCCACATCATTATAATTTCACATTGTCAATAATATGCTCTTAAAATGTTCATTTTTAAACGGTATACTTGTTACAGAGAAATTTCATTATGTTATTCTTAGTGTGGGTCTAGGCGGATTTCCTTTAGATTATAAACTGTATGGCAGTTTTATAGAATTTTACTGGTAGATGCAGTAATTGCAAGCTTCAGCTACACTAGATAAATACAGATAGGGGACAGGAGGAAAAGGGATAGAGTGAGCGCTTTAATCACCGTCAAAAACATCCGTAAGGTCTATCGGGTAGGCAACGAAAAGGTCGTCGCGCTGGATAATATCAATATTGAAATTGATCAAGGCGAGATCTGCTGCATACTCGGTACATCTGGTTCGGGTAAGTCGACCTTGCTTAATCAGCTGGCAGGTCTTGAAAAGCCCAGCTCCGGCAGTGTCTTTATCGGCAAGCACAACATATCCATCATGGGTGAGGATCAGCTTGCCAGCTTTAGGCAGCGCAATATAGGATTTATCTTTCAGTCCTATAACCTTTTGGGCGCGCTGACCGCTGCGGAGAATGTCAGCATGCCCTTGTTGTTTCGGGGCGTTGACAGGAGCATACGGGATAAAGCCGCCCGTGAAATGCTCCATAAGGTAGGTCTGGCAGATCGCGCATCTCATAAGCCCTCAGAGATGTCGGGCGGTCAGCAGCAGCGTGTGGGCATCGCAAGGGCCTTTGTGGCGAAGCCCAAAATCGTGTTTGCAGATGAGCCTACCGGTAATCTTGATACCAAGACTACCATTGAGGTCATGGAGATGCTGGTCAACATGGCCCACGACAACAACATCACCTTTATCCTAGTTACCCATGACAACGAGCTGGCACGCTATGCCGACAGAATCATCACGATCCGTGATGGTCGGGTCATCGACGATGTACGTAACACCCGCAAACGCATTGTTGGCAACAGGGGAGCGCCTGAGCCTCTAGATCAAGATATGGCGGATGACTCGACAGAAGACCAAGCGGCGCAAGTACAGCCGCTAGGGGAGCTGACAAGTGAAGCAGCCCCTATAGAAGTGCCGTCTCTGGCAACACAGGTGGGAGAAGAAAGTCCCACTCAAACAGAGCTAACAACAACTACTCCATAAAAAACTAAAGGAGATTCATATGTATAAGACAGCTACTCGGATTGTTGTGTCATTAATTGTGGTATTTATGGTGATGAGCCTCATTATACCTGCTTTTGCAACTGGAGATACTGGTGGGCGTAAAAGCACCGAGATTCGTATAGAGAGTGTAGACCTGAACAGAAGCTCTAGTTATGTGATCAAGCAGGGTAACACAGTTACTCCTGAAATTATCGTAATCCTCCCCAATATTAATAGCGTTGATGGTACTGCTACTGCCAGCTTCGTAGGAGGAGCGTTCTTTAAGACATCGGAGGATGTCAAGGTGCAGGTTTCACCGCTAGCAAGTAGTTCCGAGGGCGGTGCTAGATTTAAGATCACTCTCAGTCAAGGCAATGGACTGAAATACAGCGGCAACGGTAAAGACATTGAACTCATGATGCTCTTTAAGGCGGGAGGGGTAGATTATACGGCTTCCGTTTCTTACACCGTTAGTCAGTGCGTGGAGAACGGGACTCGTGACCCTGATGATGATGATAAGGCTGAGATCGACCCCTTAACTCCATACATCATCGTAGAGAACTATACCTACGGAGGCACCAACGTTACCGCAGGCAATGAGTTTACTCTAAAGCTAACCTTAAAAAACACCAGCGATACTCATACCCTACAAAATATCAAGATGAGTGTTTCAC
>DAMCAP010000007.1:33658-55134 GCA_032059445.1 Oscillospiraceae bacterium | reverse complement strand
AGACAGCCTCTTTGCAGGCAGTACCGCCGAAAAAACCATTACCCTTTTTGCTGGCCTGACCAGCGTAACCGATGCCAAGGATGCAAACTCCATTGGTATCGACTTCGACTTCCAATATGTAGCGGGTGAAGTGCGGAAAAGCGGAACCTCCAACGAAAACATCACCATTCCTGTGCTTTTCCCAGATAGATTTGAATACACTGACCCCTCCATGCCTGTACAGGTGTTTGTAGGGGAGGAGTTCCCTATTTACATTCCCTTTGTCAATAAGGGTAGAAGCACCATCTACAACCTTTCTGCTGAGCTGGTAGGCATGGAAAGCGAGCAGGGTCAAAAGCTGTTTATCGGCAACGTTAACGCAGGTACTGAGAACTCCATTGAGTTTTATGTGCGTGCGAAAATGCCCGGTGAATCAAGTGGCTCGGTATTGATCAGCTATGAGGATGCCAACATGAACCTAAAGGAGTTTACAGTACCCTTTAAGGTGGATGTACAGGAGATGACCTTCCCTGAAATACCTGGTGGAGAGCCTCCTATTGATCCTGAGCTGCCGGTAGATGGCGAAGTCGATCAAGGCAAATCTTCCAAAAAAGCTATATTGGGCCTTAGCTTTGTGGCCATAGCTGGTATGAGTGCCTATGTGACGGTGCAAAAAACAAAGCTAAAGAGGAGAGAGTGGGACGATGAAGCTATCTGATCTAATTAGCATGTGTATCCGCAACCTGACCCGCCGCAAAGTCAGGACGCTCCTGACGGTGGTTGGTGTTGTGGTGGGTACCTGTTCCATCGTGGTCATGATTTCTATCGGAATCGGTATGAAAAAAAGTCAGGACGAAATGCTAGCCCAGATGGGCGACTTGACTGTAATACAAATATATAACTATGGCGCCAACAAAGATGGAAAAGAGATCTTCCTGACCGATGCAATGATGGAGGAAATTAACAAAGTCAACGGTGTCGTCATCGCCACCCCTTTTTACCAGCCATATGACATCAACCTACAGCTCTTTGCCGGTAAAAATGACCGTTATGAGAGCTACATCAATGTGGTAGGTGTATACCCGGAAGCACTGCAAGCGCTGGGCTATGAGTTGACTGAAGGCAGCTACGAAAATGCCTTCGCCGAGCCTTATTCTATGGTATTTGGTCAGTATGCGGCTTATAACTTCAGAGATACCCGTAAAAGACCGGGCTATGATATGGTTTACCCATATCCTGACCAAAATGGGGAGATCCAGCCGCCATTGCTTGACATCAACAAAGAAAAGCTGTTGCTGCGTACCGGTACACAAAAAGATGGTGCCAAAGCGCTTGACTACCCTGCTAAGGTCACTGCGGTACTGATGGAAAACTGGGGTAAAGGTTATGAAACCTCCCGTGGTGTGTTTATGGATATCAACGATCTCAAAAAGATCGTAGCGGCATATAACAAAGAAAACGGTATCAAGGTAAAGGAAGATAAGGGCTACCAAAACGCAAAGGTAAAGGTATCGGATATCAAGTATGTAGCTGAGGTAGAGAAGGCAATCCAAGATATGGGCTTTGAAACCTATTCGATGGAAACCATCCGTAAGCCTATGGAGGAGCAAGCCAAGAAGCAGCAGATGGTACTGGGAAGCCTTGGTGCGATTTCGCTCTTTGTAGCTGCGATTGGTATTACCAATACCATGGTCATGTCGATCTATGAGCGTACTCGTGAAATCGGTATCATGAAGGTAGTAGGCTGTTTCGTAGGGGATATCAGAGTGGTATTCTTGATGGAAGCAGGTACAATCGGATTTTGCGGCGGTGTTGCGGGTGTGTTGCTATCCTATTTTATATCCTTCCTGATGAATTATTTTGGATTTAGCTTTAGTCTCGACAGCATGGGCGGCATGTTTGGCGGTGGAGGAGGAGGCGGCACACAGGTGTCGATCATTCCGCCATGGCTTGTGGTGCTGGCGCTGATCTTTGCGACCTGCATAGGCTTGGTGTCGGGTTATTACCCTGCCAATCGTGCGGTTAAGATCTCGGCTCTGACTGCGATTAAGCAAGAATAAAGTTTACAAGAGTGTTTTATTTATAAAACGGCTTTGGTATCGATACCAAAGCCGTTTTGCTTATTTATCAAAAAAATTATATTGGAAATGATCACCACCCCCTTGACAGTGGCATAAAATAGCGTTATAGTGTGTATATAGTATATATACACTTATGATACCAAAGGAGGTGTAAGGTGGATATTATCATCAGCAATTCCAGTGATAAGCCCATCTATGAGCAGATCACAGCCCAGATCAAAAATCTTATCATCGGTGGGAAACTCTCGGAGGGAGACGTACTGCCTTCGATGCGGTATCTCGCCAAGGAGCTTAGGATCAGCGTGATTACCACCAAGCGCGCCTATGAAGACCTGGAGCGTGAGGGGTTTATTGAGACGGTAGTGGGCAAAGGCTCTTATGTGGCGGCGCGTAATATTGAGCTTATAAAAGAGCAGCAGCTAAAAGTTATTGAGGAGCATCTCCAGAAGGCGGTAGATACCGCCAAAAGCAGTGGTGTCTCTCATAAAGAGCTAGGCGAAATGCTGCAACTAATATACAAGGAGGAATAACAATTGGATAATATACTTGAAGTAAGAAATCTATCTAAGCAGTACGATCAGTTTGCTTTGGAAAACGTCAGCTTTACGATCCCAAGAGGCTCAATCATGGGGTTAATTGGAGAAAATGGCGCAGGCAAGACCACCATTATTAAGGCACTACTCAATCAGATTCACTACAGCAAAGGTGAAGTAATGGTATTGGGCAAGGATATGCTGCGCTATGATAAGGAAATAAAGCAAGAGATCGGAGTGGCTTTTGATGAGGTGTATTTTGATGATACGCTAAATGTAAAAGCCGTAGCAAAGATCTTATCAAAGGCGTATCGTAACTTCGATCAAGAGGTGTTTTATGCACTCATTCAGCGCTTTAAGCTACCATTAGAGAAAAACATCAAAGGCTTCTCAAAGGGGATGAAAATGAAGCTCTCACTTGCTGCTGCATTATCTCATCATCCCAAGCTTTTGATCCTCGATGAGGCTACCAGTGGACTTGACCCGATTATACGCGGAGAGCTACTGGAGGTATTGCTTGACTTCATACAAGATGAAGAGCATGGGATCCTACTTTCTTCTCATATCACAGGTGATCTTGAGAAAATTTGCGATTATGTTACCTTTATCCATGAGGGCAAAGTGGTGTTTAGCCAAAATAAAGATACGCTGCTGTATGATTACCGCATAGCAAAGGGCAGTAGGCAGCAGATCGATGGCCTAACGAGATCTGCTGTGCTGGGTATACGGCAGCATGGGTTTGGCTGCGAAGCACTGGTAAATACCAAGGAGCTGCCTAGCAGCAGCTTGGAGGGCTTGACGCTTGATAAAGCTAGCCTAGAAGAAATTATGATGCTAGTTATTAAGGGGGAACAGATATGCTAGGGTTGATACTAAAGGATTTTTATACACTGACGCGCTATGGGAAGACTCTTGGGATCATGCTATTATTCTTTAGCATTATGGGTCTTGCGCAGCAGAGTGTGTTTTTCCTTACCGGTATGATACCGATGTTTTGTATGATGACTGTGATCACCACATTATCCTATGATGAGTACTCTCATTGGCACAGGCTGGTATTGGCGATGCCCTATAGCCGCCGGGAGATCATAGGGGGGAAATATCTACTGATCCTTCTACTGCTTGTCATGGGCTTAGGTGTGTCTACTGTAGTAGGGGTGATAGCTAGCTTCTTGGTGCCCGAGTTGCTCCTCTCTGAACTGCTGCTTACGGCTATAGGTGCTTCTCTTTCAGCTTTGGTGTTGGTGAGTGTATTGTTGCCTTTGGTTTATCGATATGGAGTAGAAAGAAGCCGCATTATGCTTTTTGGTATTGCATTTCTGCCCACTATGGCGTTGTTTCTGCTGCAAAAGCTAGACATTGCTCCTCCCTCACCTGATATGATAAAAGCGCTGGCGATGGCTTCTCCTTTGATCTGCATTGGAGTGTTTGGTGCATCATACTGGATTACCTGCGGAATCTTTGCAAAAAAAGATCTATAATTAGTCAGTAGAAAGCACAAAAGTATGTTACTCACTTATTCATGTAACTTGTCGTAATCCTCTTTGTTACCTTTGGTAGCTGCATTTTGTATAGTAAGCTCAACATTCTTATGAGTATGATCACAGAAACTACTAAATAGCGAGCCCCTACCAAGCTTATGTACTGCCATGTATACCACATTGTAAGAGCACCCGCAACTCCAGCCGTGGCATAGACCTCTTTACGGAATATTATAGGCACCCTTTGGCACATCATATCTCTGAGCACCCCGCCACCTACACCTGCTATTACACTTACAAACAAGAACTGAGGTAGATTGTACCCCAAAAGGATTGCCTTACTGCCCGAATCTGCCACAAAAACTCCTAGGCCAATCGCATCGCATAAATAGATTACGTTGCTCCATTTTAATGCACCACCAAGCAAAATAACCATAGTAGACGTCGCCATGATGATCCAGATGGCCGTATAGCTTGAGAAAAATATTGGGACACCTACATTCATTACGACATCTCGAACTACGCCACCCCCCATAGCGGTCATGAATGATAGGACATATATGCCGAAGATATCCATTTTTTTATCAATAGCTGTTAGCGCGCCTGACATTGCGAAAGCAAACACGCCTATGTACTCAAATACAGTTAATACGTCCATCCTTAGTCCTCTTTCATTGTGTTGGTTTATATTATAACCCGACACAATAATTTGTGCAAGTAGTCAAATTGAAATGATCAATATTGTTAAAATAGCTGCAATCCGACTACCTGATATAGAGTTTGCCCAAATAAATCATTTCTGCTGTAATCTGATAGTATAAGAGCTTTTGTGATGGATTCACTTTGGTTTATCGTGGAGGGTTTGGAGTATCATATTGGATTTAAAGAGCAAAAAAATCAGGGGGACTTTTGTCCCCCTGATTTTGATTAATACGCTTATTACTCGATCTTCGCGTATTCCTGAGCGATGTTGAGCATATGATCGCCGATTCGCTCAAAGTCGGTGAGCATTTCGGAGTAGATTACACAAGCTTCTGAGGTACATGCCCCCATCTTTAAGCGCTCAAGCTGGTTTTGTCGGTAGGTATAGTTCATTTCATCGATCTTGGCTTCGGCGATTTCGATGGCAGCCAGCGCAGCCTGTGTTTCGGTGAAATTGTTGTGGTAGATGATATCCAGGGCGTCTAGACTGACGGCTTTCATGGCCTCGACCTCATCCTGAGCATATTGGGAGAAGCTAAGCCCCTTGTCGGCAAACATCTTAGCGTAGCCGGCAATATTCATGGCATGGTCACCGATACGCTCGATGTTTCCGGTTATACGGAAGAGAGAGCTGACGATTTCGCCGTCTTTGGCAGGCATGTCAAAGGCCACCACATGAGAGATGTACTTTGATATTTCATTGTTGAGATAATCAATATATTCTTCTGTTTCTTCGATCTTTTCAAGAGAAAAATCAGTGGGCTTCTCTACAGCTTCAAAGCTCAGGATCACGTTTTCTCTCGCCATAGCATACATACGAGCCAACTCTTGCTGGATCTGCGTGATGGCGATTGCCGATGAACCGATGCTGTGCTCCTTTAAGAGGAAACGTTGATCGATAAACTTCAGGCGCATTTCACCGACTTCTTCTTCCGTATCAGGTAGAAGCTTACGAGATATCTCAGCAAGCTTATAGCCGAAGGGCAGTAGGAGCAGGGTAGTAACGATGTTGAAGATGGTGTGCATATTGGCGATCTGTGCGGAAGGATTGGTCGGTGTGAAGCTTGCTACTAGGTTGGTAAAAGGTGTTAACAAGCAGATGGCTACGAAGATAAAAGTACCGATTACGTTAAACAGTAGATGGATGATGGTGGTACGCTTGGCATTGCGGTTGGTGCCAATAGCAGCCAGTACTGCGGTGATGCAGGTACCGATATTTTGACCAAACAATACAAAGACAGAGCTAGACAGAGGGATCAATCCGGCATTGGCTAGCGTCTGCAAGATACCGATCGATGCTGAGGAGGACTGGATCACTGCAGTAAAAAGCATACCTGCGAGGATACCGATGAGAGGGTTGCTAAAGCGGGTCATCAGATTGATAAAAGGCGGGTAGCTACGCAAAGGATTCATTGCATCGCCCATCAGTCCCATTCCGATAAACAGTACACCGAGACCGGCGATAATCTCACCGATATGGTTTAGCTTCTTACTCTTGACAAAGACACAGAGCACTACACCTACCAGCGCAAAAATCGGCGCGATTACACCGATATCAAGCGCAATTAGCTGCCCGGTAATGGTGGTACCGATATTGGCACCCATAATCACCCACACTGCTTGGGCCAGCTGCATGATGCCTGAGTTAACGAAGCCGACCACCATAACAGTGGTGATACCAGCACCTACCAGTACACCTAGGATCGGGTTGGTGGTGAGCTTCTCCAGCAGTTGCTTAAGCTTGTTGCCCGAGGTGGCCTCCAAGCCTTCGCTCATCATTTTCATACCATATAAAAATAGGGAAAGTCCGCCGATTAACTGCAGGATATCAGTAAACTTCATGATGGGTCCTCACTTTTATCATTTGTGTTTGTATTTTACTTAAATATATGGATTCTACCGGTATCGTTGAGCTTTTTAATAATGACCACAGTGATGGGGAGTATAAATATTCCTAAAGGACCAAGAAGCTTTATCCCCACAAAGATACTCATCAAAGTGGCAATTGGGTGCAGACCTACCTGCTCGCCGATGATCTTAGGCTCTATGAAGTTTCGGATCACTGTGACTACCACATAGATGAGCAGCAATGCCACGGCCAAGCGATAGTTACCCTTGACTGCTTCGATTATCGCCCATGGGACCATGATTCCGCCGGTGCCGAGGACAGGCAAGACGTCAAAAATCGCAATTATCAGAGCAACGGTAATGGCGTTTTCCACTCCGATCACCGTAAGACCGATGGAAAGCTCCGAAAATGTAATGGTTATGATCATCAAATAAGACTTGATATAATTGAGCAATGTACCAAAGGTGTAGTCTTTAATTTCGTAGACAAGAGTCTTTGCCTTAGGTGGCAGCTGCTTTAAAATAAACGCTGTGATTGCAGGGTAATCTGTAGCGATAAAGAAGGTAGAGATTACCGTAAACAGCACGCCTGCCGCAAACTGAGGTACCGATGCCGCCCAAGAAGAGAGAGTCGCAAGGGCACTCGAAGAGATAGAAGAGATCATCCCACCTAAGGACTCTGTGAGTTTGAGGGCGAGATCAGGTCCGTCTTGCCCAGTGACGGGGAGTAGGCTTAGCAACTGGTCAAGCTGCGCAAAACCAGCAACGATAGCCGGCTCGATGCTTTGGTTGTAGATATCGGGCATGAAGTATACCAAGGAGCGAAATATCGAAAAAATCTTAAGTAGGACTAAGGCGATGAGCACTCCAATCGTTGAGTAAAATAGCAGTACCGATAGTAGAGCTGCTGTTTTGCGGGAGACCTTGGTGTATTTGGAGATAAAGTTGATAACAGGTTTGAGTAAAAAGGATATGCTTAGGGCAATGATAAAGGGCAGCATTAAAAATATGCCGTATTTGATAACCATGATGACGCCTGCTGCCAAAATAAAATAGTATAGTGCGTTAATTATCAGCGTTTTTCTTTTTTCCAGCATTTTTCCTCCTAATTTGGGCTTAACCAGCTCTTTATCATAAAAAATTGCAGCCTAAATTGCAAGATGGCCAAGGGAGTGTATGACTTTTGACTTGTAAAAAAGCATGGCTCATGCTTACTGTACAACAAATTTCGGCAGAATGAAAGAGCTTTTGCACGAAAATAACTCGAAACTAAATTTCTTGTTGAAGTTGTAGGGCTTAGTAGTGCAATGTTATATAATATTGTGGATTTCTTTGGTGATTAGTGAAACTATCTATAGTGAATTATGAGTGATTAGTGAAACTATCTATAGATAAATCGGTGTGTGACAGATTTAAGGCTACCGTCAGAGCAGCTCAAAGAAGGAAGCGGATTCCTGTATGAATTGCTTAGGCGGTAGCCTTATTATAAGGGTATATTTAGCATTGGTTATATTTGGGGCGCCTATACAGGGAATCCCGTTTGCATTTAGACTAGAGTAAATTTCTCCGAAGTATCTGCCAGCACAGACAGGGCTGCTGCAAAATTGGGGTTGGAGGTGTCGCCTACTAGCTCTAAGTCTACCATCATCTTGCCACCGGGGAGGGCGGTGTAACGGATATCGACGACACTGACATCGGCAGCTGCCAAAGGAGAGATATAGCGGCATAGTGTGCCGGGCATGTTGGAAATGATGGCTCTTACCGATGCGCCGCCTAAACCTGTGGGTACATCAAGGCTTTTGGGGACGACACGATACTCATTGAGCTTATTTAGATCCATGATGATGCCATACAGGAGCTTGATACCGGAGATATGATTAGGGTCGGCTACTTTTTCGGCTAGTCGATTGAGGACTTCGTTCTCACGCTCGGGAGCAAACACAGGCAGTTGATTGGCTCGTTTATACTCAGCCACCTCTCCGACGATATGCATTCTTCTTTGAATCAGCTCAAGGAGCTCTGAATCGATCCTGTCAATTTCTTTTCGTAGTTCCTGTAATTGCATAATAAAGTAACCCCATTCCTTAAAATATAATTCCGGAAGCTGTGTGGCGGTAAGTCATAAAGATTGTAACGTTGTGTAAATCTGCCTTGATGTATGTGCCGTCTGGGCTTCCCGGTGTGTGCAGTGCTGCGGTAATAAAGTGCGAAACATGTTGGTGCTATCCACTTGGTAGAGCGGACGCAAAAAACTTGGCATGAGAAATGCTTGCGTATATTATACCACAGGTTTCGGTAGTTTTGAATAAGCAAAATGTTTACAACTTGTGATTATTGTATAAACGTTTTGAAGTCTTCATAGTTATCGGCCAGCAATGTAGGGATGTCAAGACCGTAGGGGCATTTTGCTTTACACTGGTTGCAGTGGAGGCAATCTTCAATCTTCTTCATATTTTCTTGGATCTTTGGGGTAGTAAAGCTCTTGACAGGGGCGCGACGCAGCATTAGCGACATTCTGGCGGCAAGTGAGATCTCGATATCTACCGGGCAAGGCATGCAATAGCCGCAGCCACGGCAGAAGGAGCCTGTCAGCTCAGATACATCTTTGTCGATAATAGCCTGGAGCTCCTCAGTCATCACTGGGGGATGATCTATATAGTTGATAAATTCATCGAGCTCGTGCTCACGCTGTACGCCCCAGATGGGCAGTACATTATCAAATTTCGCCATAAAGGCATAAGCCGCCCTCGAATCTTGGATCAGACCGCCCGACAGGGCTTTCATAGCAATAAAGCCGATATCACGTTCCTTGCAGTTCTTTACCAGCTCCAGCTCCAGCTCGCTAGCCAGGTAGCTAAAGGGAAACTGCAAGGTATCGTAAAGACCGCTCTCAATCGCCTGCCTAGCGACAGCAAGCCGGTGATTGGTGATACCGATGAAACGGATTTTGCCTTGGGCTTTGGCTTCAAGCATAGCTTCATAAAGACCTGTCCCATCGCCTGGTAGGGGACAAAAGCTAGGATTATGGAACTGATAAATATCGATGTAGTCGGTTTTAAGTAGTTTTAGAGAGGTTTCTAGATCTGCCCAGAAGCCTTCTGAAGTTTTGCTGGGGGTCTTGGTGGCGAGGATGATCTGGTCTCTGACATCTGCCAGAGCAAGCCCTAGCTTTTCTTCACTGTCGGTATAGCCTCTTGCGGTATCAAAGAACTTAATACCATTGTCATAGGCTTTGCGCAGGATTTTTACCGCTTCGGGGATAGCCACTCTTTGCACGGGAAGCGCGCCAAAGGCGTTTTTTTCTACTACAATATCAGTACGGCCGAGTCTTACATTGGTCATTGATATCCACCCCTTATTTTCGTCATATGAAAAACCATATGGTTCTTACTTCTTTTATTTTGCTCTTTTTGTGGATAGTTGTCAACCTTTGAAACAAAAATATATAAACTGGGTTGGCTTTTTATAGCTATTCTAATTATCTTTAGCAGCTTTGCATGATCTTAAAACAAAACAGCAGGCAAATGCCTGCTGATCTTATCTAAGCTCTTATAAACTTGTGCGGTCTTTTACCTGTGCTAGGAGCTTTTCTACCGCCAGATCAATATCGGCTGGAGAATGTAACTTCCGTGATACACAGATCGCAGCAGGGTTGCTACACACAAAGCAGCGGCGGGGTGGTAGCCCTAGATCACTGCGGCTGACTGGGTTACCATCGCTGTCGCTTAGGTCGATATCCAGCATTCTTCCTAGAGTCAGCTTCTCTTCCAATGAGGCGCAGTGCTTTTTTATTTCATAGGCAGAGCCTGGCACCACAGCAAAAAAAGCAGGGCCGTCTGCGCCATCACAGGGAGCTAAACACAGGGGTGTAAAGCCTGCCTCTTTTAGGGATATGATAACCTGATGGCAGAGGTGGTCAAAAAAGAGGGATTTCAGGAGTGGGCTGGTGCGATAGCGCAGTGGAAGGCAGATCGTAAGAGATACTATATTGCTGCGATGTAGTTGTGACAGTGACAGTCTGTGCTGCCATCGAGCTTCCCTGGCTTCTAGCACAGCCGCAAGCTCAGGCGCAGTGATAGAGCTTGGTTTTTCCTTTAAATCAGAGTGAGGGTTGCACTCAGCTTGGTTTAGATCTATGGGGTCGATGGGGGAGGGTTGACTGCTCATTGGAGGAATTTTCCTTTCTACAAACGACTTAGAGAATCTAAGAAAACTGCAATAGCCAGAAGATCAGCGCTGCCACCGGGGCTGATATTGCGGCGGATAAACTCTTGATTAAGTGCCCTCAGTTTGCTAAGTCCATCCTTGGTGGTGGCACCACCTTCATTTAGCAGGGCTGCCGACTGTATCTTCACCCAGATGAGGGTATCCATATCAGAGCGGGAGAGTATGTTGGTATCTTTAAGATTGGCCATCAAACTTAGCAGTGTATTTAGCCTGCATTGGTTTGGTGTGTAAAGAGGATTGTCCATCATAGAAGACAGCACGGGCAGCCCATAGGCGATAACGGTGGCAAAGCCCGAGGCTGCTTCTCCTCTTATACCCGTTATGCCGTGGTGGATATAGAGCTTTTCCCCTTTGGTTTTGGGGTTGCTTGGGTCAATGCGTTTAAAATCTTCTAGCACAGGAGCAGCAATGACGGCGGCTGCCTGGCAGATAAGATTTGGGTCAAAATGTCGTTGCTGACGATACACAATCCCAGCAGCGCAGCATAAAACCCCCATCGAAAAAATGGCCCCCTTATGGGTGTTGACCCCATTGGTTGCCCGAAACATTTCTGCCTCAGCTTGAATGCCTAAGGGGCGCAGCAGCTGGAGGGTAGAGTGGTCGGGCGTATCGATTTCTTTAGAAATGGCGGCACAAGCATCTAAATAAGGCTTTAGTGCCTCGGCTGAGGCCATAAAGGTGTGATAATCCATATCTTTGTGCGCACCGCAATCTTCCATATCAACTAGGCCCGGCTTTGGGGTGGCATCGACCTCCGCTACAAGGGCAAGGTATGCAAGGTGGGCGATTTGGCTGTATATATCCATTTGATCCTCCGAGGAGTGGTTATTATAATAAGGAGTACTTGTTTAAATACTACTGAGGCTGCATATCAGTGGCGTAATCGGTCAGGAGGCGGATAAATTCTTTTGATGCACCGCTTACATAGCCGTCCTTCTGCATGACGACACTGAGTGCCCACTGACCCTCCCACTGAGCAGGGAGGCGAAAAAGCTTAGTGTCATATTCTCCGGGGAAGATGGCAAGGTAAGCTTCGGGAAGCAGGGTGACTCCCATACCCACGCTGGCAAGCCGCTTCGCGGTTTCGAAGCTCTGGGTAGTCAGGATGATTTTTGGCTCAATCTCTGCTTTGGATAAAATGATGTCTGCCACTTGGCGGATCCTTCTGCCGGGGCTGACCATGATAAAGTCTTGCGTTTTAAGCAGCTCAGGGTCGATAAGGGGATAAGGATCGCAAGGGGATGTTGCTTTAAGCTTTGTATCTGCTGGTGCTACCAGCAAAAAGGGGTCGTTTTGGATCAGTGAAAAGCGCAAAGCATGACTATTTTGGGAGATCAGCAGCGGATGAGTATGCATGACTGCAAAGTCAACCTTGCCGCTGAGGACCATTTCTTCCAGTACCGAGGAGCTTTCCTCAGTGATACAGATCGACAGGTTAGGGTAAAGCGCCCGATAGCGGGGCAGCAGCTTAGGCAACAGGTAAGAAGCAAGGTGGGTGGTGATACCAATATCGAGCCTGCCTATATTGAGGCTGTTGATGTCGCTGATCTCTGCCTCGAAATCTTTGTAGAGCCGCAGCACTTGATGCGCCATGTTGAGGTAGCGCTCCCCAGCATAGGTGGTACTTAGCCCTGTAGCACTGCGGTTAAAAAGCTTGGTACCTAGCTCCGCTTCGATCCTGCTGATGCACTGGCTCAGCGATGGTTGGGATAAAAACAGCTTTACCGCAGCCTTGGAGATGCTTTTTTCTTCTGCAATCGTTTTGATATAGAGCAGTTCTCGATTGGTCATCTACATCCTCCTTTCATGCTATAGGTAAAACCTATGGATGCTATAAGATTTTAAGTATTTGCTTATATTACACAGGCATTATATAATTTTAGCAGGATAAAATCAAGTAGAATTTATTAAAGGAGGCATTTTTTGTGATCAAGCTCTATGAAGGCGGCGTGTATCTGGTAAACAATCGACATGTTGTATCGGATAACCCTGCGGCACTAGAAGAAATCAAGGCAATTACCGGTGAGAGCACTTCAAAGGAAAAAGCCAAAGAGGGAACAATTGCCCATGAGATACTAATGGCGCATAATGTTTCGGGAGATCAAAAGAAGCTGAAGATCAAATTTGATGCACTAACCTCCCACGACATTACATATGTAGGGATCATCCAGACTGCAAGGGCCAGCGGAATGACGAAATTCCCCATCCCCTATGTACTGACCAACTGCCACAACAGTCTCTGTGCAGTGGGCGGCACCATCAATGAGGACGACCATGTGTTTGCCCTCTCGGCTGCCAAGAAATATGGTGGCATCTATGTACCTACCAATCTTGCAGTCATCCATCAGTATAACCGCGAGATGATGAGCGGCTGTGGCAAGATGATCTTGGGTAGCGATAGCCACACACGCTATGGAGCGCTGGGAACTATGGCAGTAGGCGAGGGTGGCGGAGAGCTGGCAAAGCAGCTGGTAGGTCACACCTATGATATCTCTTACCCCAAAGTCGTGGCAGTATACCTAAGCGGCTCCCCCAATCCGGGTGTAGGGCCTCAGGACGTAGCGCTGAGCATCATCGGCAAGGTATTTGCCGCAGGTTATGTAAAGAATGCTGTAATGGAGTTTGTAGGAGAAGGCGTAGAGGGTCTGTCGGTAGAGTATCGCAGTGGCATCGATGTCATGACGACCGAAACCACCTGCTGGAGCTCCATATGGCAGACTGACAGCAAGGTTGAGGAGTACTTTACAGCCCACGGTCGTCGAGAAGAGTACAAGCCCCTGGCTCCTAAGGCGGTTACCTATTATGATGGCATGGTGCATGTTGACCTTAGCAAGGTAAAGCCTTCGATCGCACTGCCCTTCCACCCCAGCAACGTGTATACCATCGAGGAGCTCAAAGCTTCGCCCCATGAGATTTTGGCTGAGGTGGAGCGAAACAGCATCAAGCAGCTGGAGGGCAGCCCTGTAAAGCTTGACCTCCTCAGTAAGATACGTGGCAAGGATATCTATGTAGATCAGGGTGTAATTGCAGGCTGTGCCGGCGGTACCTTTGACAACATCGTAGATGCCGCAGATATCTTAAACGGCAGGTCAATCGGTAGCGAGGGCTTTACCATGAGCGTATATCCTTCCAGCCAGCCTACCTATATGCAGCTTGTTAAAAACGGCACCATCGCAAGGCTGATGGAGTCGGGTATTATTGTACGCGCTGCTTTCTGCGGCCCATGCTTCGGCGCAGGGGACACACCTGCAAATAACCAATTCTCCATTCGCCATACCACACGAAACTTCCCCAACCGTGAGGGCTCTAAGCCTGGTGAGGGTCAGATTTCGTCGGTAGCGCTAATGGATGCTCGCTCCATTGCAGCCACAGCGGCTAATGGCGGTAAGTTGACCGCAGCTGACGAGCTGGACTTAAACTATACCAAGCCTACCTATTTCTTTGATCAAAAGGTCTATGATAATCGTGTATACAACGGCTGGGGAAGACCTGAGCCCGAAGCCTCACTGGTGATGGGCCCCAATATTAAGGACTGGCCAAGGATGCCTGCTCTGACCAATGATTTATTGGTGAAAGTGGTTACCCATATCACTGACCCTGTTACCACCACTGACGAGCTGATTCCTTCGGGAGAGACATCATCTTATCGAAGCAATCCCTTACGCTTGGCGGAATTTACCCTCAGCCGCAAAGCTCCCGACTATGTGCCTGCCAGCAAGGTGATGCTTGATCTGGAGCAGCGTCGTGAAGCAGGAGCGGACCCGCTTGAAATCAGCACTGAGCTTGCTGAGATCTACCGCAAGCTTGGGGAGCATGGGGTAAAAATTGATCCTGCTGCCACTGGTATCGGCAGTGCGGTCTATGCCAACAAGCCGGGAGACGGCTCAGCTCGTGAGCAGGCTGCCTCCTGTCAGAAGGTGCTTGGCGGCTGGGCAAATTTCGCCATGGAGTATGCTACTAAGCGCTACCGCTCCAATCTGATCAACTGGGGGATCTTACCGTTTTTGGTGGATGCGCCAGAGAAGATCGATAAAAACAACTATGTATTTGTGCCACAGCTGGTAGAGCAGGTCCGTAATGGTAGTGACGTGATCGAAGCTTATGTGGTTGGTGAAGCTGTGCAGCAAGTAAAGCTTCGCCTAGGGGATTTGACTGCTGATGAGCGCCAGACTCTCATCGACGGTTGCCTGATTAATTACTATAGCGCGCGATAATATTCCCAAAATAAAGTGCAGGGCACCTTAAGTGGTGTCCTGCATTTTTGCATTGTGTATGCCCTTTGTAGACATATAGTCAAAACGACGAATATTTTTAGTTTTTCATAGCATTTAGCCGAATGCATAGATTGATTAATTTTTGACATTTTTTCAATTTTAGGTGAAAATGCCTAGCTTGTTGAAATTTAATGCATAATGTTCACATAAAAACACGGTTGTTCACATTTTTGATAATAATTAGGCAATGTATATTTAAATATTGCATAGGCGCTATGTTGTTTTTGCATTTGAATAATAGCAAAAACCGCAATATAATTTGGATGGAATTTAAAGCGTGGGGAAAGCCCCCGCTATCAGAAAGGTGAAGCAAAATGGATAATCCAAAAGTCTACTTGGCGGGTACACTGGAATCCAGCGATATCATGATTTCACTGGAGCCCTGCAAAGGTATCGACATACAGCTGACCAGTACAGTGATGCATCAGTTTGGAGAGCAGATACGCAAGGTGCTGGTTGATACGCTAAATGAGCTGGGTGTCAACAATGCGCGTGTACTAGCAAATGATAGAGGTGCACTTGACTGTACGGTAGCAGCTAGGCTGCGTACTGCAATCGAGCGTGCCAGAGCTGATCAGCAGGACTGGGGGGTGTAGTGCCATGGGTTATGTAAAGGATAGGCTAAGGAGAACGATGCTCTATATCCCCGGCAACAACCCGGGTATGATGCGGGATGCCTACATATATAAGCCTGATTCGATCATGTTTGACCTTGAAGACTCTGTCAAATTGACCGAAAAAGATGCTGCTCGCCATCTGGTGCATGGAGCGCTGACCAGCATTGATTATAAGGGCATCGAAACCGTTGTAAGAATCAACCCACTCAATACCGAGTACGGTCATAAAGACATCGAAATGATGGTAAAGGCTGGGGTTCAAATTATAAGATTGCCAAAATCCGAAACTGCAGGGGATGTAATTGAAGTAGCTGACTACATCACCGAGATGGAGAAGAAATATAACCGTGAGCTTGGTAGCACAGGTATGATGGCGGCAATCGAGAGCGCCAAGGGTGTGCTTAACGTAAGCCAGATTGCAGTGGCATCTGAGCGCCTTGTGGGAATCGCGATCGGTGCAGAGGACTTCGTCACCGACCTTAAAACAAGAAGATACCCTGACGGCACCGAGCTACTTGTAGCACGAAATATGCTGCTTTTTGCAGCGAGAGCGGCTGGTATCGCTGCACTCGATACGGTATATTCTGATATCAACAATGAAGATGGATTCCGTGACGAATGTAATCTGATCAAGCAGCTGGGCTTTGATGGCAAGTCGGTCATTAATCCAAGGCAGATCGCTCCCGTACATGAAATCTTTACCCCCACAGCCAAGGAGATCCGCAATGCGGTAGAGGTTGTTGCTGCCATTAAAGAGGCAGAAGCAAAGGGGCTGGGCGTAATCAGCTTAAAGGGCAAGATGGTTGACAAGCCGATTGTAGACCGCGCCCTGCGTGTGCTGAGCCTTGCAAAAGCCTCGGGCGTGCAGATTGAAGACTAGGGGGTGGAAGATATGAAGAATTCAATCGGAGTAGAGATTCCGGAGAGTATAGCGGGAATCGGAAGCCTAAGGGCTTATGACGGTAAAAATATAAGGGATGGCATTTCTTCCCTTAAGTCACGGCAGAGAAGCGCAAGCAAGATTGTGGCCAGCTTAAAAGAAGCTATAAAGCTCAGTGGGCTAAAGGACGGTATGACGGTATCCTTCCACCATCATTTTAGAAATGGTGATTACATCGTCAACATGGTCATTGACCTACTGGCAGAGATGGGGTATAAGGACCTTGTACTCGCTGCAAGCTCCCTTACTGATATACACACACCTTTAATTGGGCATATTCAAAATGGAGTCATCACTCGTATCGAAACCAGCGGCCTGCGCGGAGAGCTCGCCAGTGAAATCTCTGACGGCTTGATGGAAACCCCTGTGGTATTCCGCAGTCATGGTGGCAGAGCGGCCGCCATCGCAAAGGGTGAGCTTAAGATCGATGTAGCATTCTTAGGAGTGCCCTCTACTGATCTTTATGGCAATGCAAATGGCTTCTCTCGCAGTGGCGATAACTCCTATGCCTGCGGCTCTCTGGGCTACGGCGTAGTAGACGCGCGTTATGCCGAGAAGGTGATCCTGCTCACCAACAACATCGTGCCCTATCCCAATACGCCTTGCCAGATCCCTCAAACCGATGTAGACTACATCGTAGAGGTTGAGTCGATCGGTGATCCTAAGGGAATCATGTCGGGCGCAACCCGCATCACCACGAACCCACGGGAGCTGTTAATCGCCAAGATGACAGCCGATGTGATGAAAGCCTCCGGGTATCTGGTAGACGGTTTCTCATTCCAGACTGGTACCGGCGGTGCTTCCCTTGCTGTGGCACGTTACCTAAGAGAGATCATGCTAGAAGAGGGGATCAAGGCCAGCTATGCGCTGGGTGGCATCACGGGGCATATCGCCAAGCTTCATGAAGAAGGACTGATTGACAGGCTTCTAGATGTACAGTGCTTTGACCTGACAGCTGTAGAGAGCATCCAAAAAAATGAGGGCCATTGCTGGGTCGATGCAGAATTCTATGCTACCCCTTACAAAGAGGGAGCGGCGGTAGATCATCTGGATATGGTAGTGCTCAGTGCCCTTGAGGTGGATGTCAACTTCAACATCAACGTACTGACCGGCTCTGACGGTGTAATCCGTGGAGCGATCGGAGGGCATCCTGATACTGCGGCGGGTGCAAGTATGTCGATCATCGTCGCACCTCTGATCAGAGGTCGCATCCCAACCATCCTCGATCGTGTCAACACCATTGTCACTCCTGGCGATACAGTGGATGTAGTGGTAACCGATCATGGCATCGCAGTCAACCCTAAGCGTGAAGACCTCAAAGAAAAGCTGATCGCAGCCAATCTGCCTATTTACTCGATCTACGAGCTGAAGGAAATGGCAGAAAAGGTTGTGGGCGCTCCAAGCACGATCCGATATACCGATCGGGTTGTGGGCTTGGTCAACTACCGTGACGGAAGCATCATTGATGTGATCTATCAGGTAGCAAAGTAATTAGTATTACCTCCCATTAGGGCGTAATAAAAAATCAAAAGGAGAATTGCAAAATGAAAAAGTTGTTTTCACTATTGTCTGTACTGCTTACTCTAGCTATTGTCTTGGTGGGTTGCTCCGGCACTAAGCCAGCTGCTTCTACACCAGCCACTTCCGGAGAGACCGGCGAGTGGAAGTTTGACAGAAAGATCGAAATCGTATGTCCTTGGGGCGCAGGCGGCGCTGACTCCACCATCAGACCTCTGGCAAGTGAGCTGGAGAAGGTACTGGGCGTACCTGTAACTGTCAACAACGTTGAGGGTGCAGGCGGCGTCAAGGGCGTAGAGTATACTGTTAAGCAGCCTGCTGACGGCTATACCTTTATGCTGGGCACACAGTCTCTGCTGATCGCTAGCATCAACGGTCTGAGCAGTGTAGATGTATCTACCGAGCTGGTACCTGTGACTCGTCTGGTGCACGACACCAACGTTGTTATCGCTTCTGCTAAGGCTGAGTACAAGACCTTTTCTGAGCTTGTAGAGTACATCAAGAAAAACCCCGGCAAGGTAAAGATCGGAGTAATGTCCATCACCGGTGTTGACGGTCTGGGCGTAAAGCAGCTCTTTAGCGAGGCTGGCGTAGAGGTTGAGGCACTTGCATTCTCCAACGGTGCAGAGCTCAACGCTGCAATCCTTGGCGGTCACGTATCCCTTGGTCTGACCGGTGTAGCAGAGGTTTCTGGTCTTGTTGCTTCCGGCGACATCCGCCCTCTGATCGTACTGTCTGATAAGAGACTGCCTGCTATCCCTGATGTAGAAGCTACTGGCGATATCGAGGGTCTCAATGCAACCATGGGCCCATACCGCGGAGTTTTTGCTAAGAAGGGTACCCCTGAGGCTGCTATCAAGGCTCTTGAGGCTGCTATCGAAAAAGCATACAATACTCCCGTATACGATGAGTTTAGAAAGGCCAACTCCCTTGACCAGCGTCCTGGCTACCTCAATGCTGAGGATTTTGCTAAGCTGTGGGCACAGGATACTATTGACCTTAAAAAGCTGCTCGGTAAGTAATTAAAATAATGTTGTGCGGAGGACCTATGTCCTCTGCACAACGGGTTTGTGAGTATTCAGAAAGCGAGAGGATTTCTATGGCATTTCAACTTTTGGTCAATGGCGCCTTGGCAATTTTCTTTACCTATTGTTTTTTCTTTATAGGTATGACCGCACCACCCTCCAATCCAACCAACATGGATGCTGCACAGTGGCCTCAGGTAATTCTCTTCCTGCTGGTAGCACTGCTATGTGTAAATATGTATCAGATCTATAAGAAAACCCCAGCAAATAAGCGCAACTTCAACATTATGGGCAATACCACTGTTGTTGAGTTCTTAAAGAGCAAGCTTGTAATGGGTATTGTTTTTATCGCACTCTTTGCTCTTGCGCTTGAGCCACTAGGGTTTATGCTTTCTACCTTTATTTTTAGCTTTGCATATCAGTGGCTTCTTGGCGAAAAAAGACCCGCAAGGCTGGCAATTGTTGCATTTGTAGCAACTATTGTGATTTATCTTATCTTCCAGCGTGCACTCGGCATCATGCTCCCAAGAGGCTATGGCTTCCTAAGAGACTTCGCCTTAATGCTAGAGTCTATATAGGGGAGGAAAAAATATGCTTGAATTACTAACCACGGGATTTTCGATTGTATTCGCACCCGTTACCTTTATCATGATCTTCTGCGGTACAGTGCTGGGTGTTATCTTTGGTGCGCTGCCAGGCGTTAGCGCCTCTATGGCTGTTGCACTTGCAATGCCCTTTACTTATAAGCAGACTCCTGTTGTGGCTATCGCGTTTTTGGTAGCGGTATACTGCGCTTCTATCACTGGCGGCGGTATCACAGCGATTATGTTTAAAATCCCTGGCACACCATCCAGTGCGCCAACTACCTTTGACGGCTATCCAATGGCTCAGAGAGGCGAAGCCAATAAGGCTCTGGGTATCTCTCTGATTACCTCTGCAATTGGTGGTACTTTTGCAGCATTTGCTATGCTGATGCTCTCTGGCCCTCTGGCCAATGTGGCTTTAAAGTTTGGTCCTTCCGAGTTGTTTGCGGTTTCCTTCCTAGGACTAAGCGTACTAACCTGCCTAGACAGCAAAAACGTAGTGAAGACCCTGATCGCCGGCTTAATCGGTTTGTGGCTTGCTACCGTTGGTCTTGACCCTCTCGAGGGCTTCCCAAGATTTACTTGGGGCAACACTACCCTGCTGGCAGGTATCGAGATGATCCCTGTAATGATCGGTATGTTTGCAATCACTGAGATCCTCAAGCAGACTGTAAAGCACGACACCCTCGAAGACATCGGCACAGGTGGCAAGGTTAAGGCCAAGCTGATGAGCTTTAAGGAAATGTGGGATATGAAGGGTACCATGGCTAGATCTGCACTGATCGGTACTTTGGTCGGTATTCTTCCCGGAGCAGGCGCTACCATCGCTTCCTTCCTAAGCTATACTGCTGAGGTCAAGACTTCGAAGGATCCTGACTCTTATGGTAAGGGTAACCCTAAGGGCATCGCTGCTTCCGAAACTGCCAACAACGCAGCAACCGGTGGCTCGATGGTGCCTCTGCTGGCGCTTGGTATCCCTGGTGGCTCTGCAGCTGCTATCATGATGTCTGCACTGGTACTTAAGGGCGTACAGATGGGCCCACTTCTGATGCGTACACAGCCTGAGTTCCTTTCTTCTGTGTTTGCCTCGATGATGGTTACCAACGTGGTCATGGTTGTTATCTCCATGATGGTTGCTAAGGTATTTTCAAAGATCCTTGGCATCCCATACAGCACATTGGGCACAGTAATCATCCTGCTGGCAACTGTAGGTAGCTTTGCTCTGCAACAGAGCACAGGCGACGTAATGCTGATGGTGCTTGCCGGTGTCGCCGGTTACATCTTCAACATTTGCGGTTTCTCTCCAGCTGCTTTGATCCTTGGTCTGGTACTGGGTACCATGTGCGAAACCAACCTGCGTCGTGCAGTATCGCTGGCAAACGGAAACTACGTAGAAGTATTTAGCAAGCCGATCACAGCAGTACTGATGGTTGCTTGTATCTCAATGCTGGTATATCCTTTTATAAAGCCTCTGATTTCTAAGAAGGCTGTAAGCAAGTAAGATTTTGTGCAAAAGTAATCGTGGCGGTAGACACCGCCACGATTACTATACTTATAGAGGAAATGCACCGGGTAAGACGTCTTTACAGATTTCGATAAACTCATCCATAGCTTTAGAGGAAGGCAGCTTGTTGCTTACTACAATGGCTACATCCCAGCCAGGCTCG
>DAMCAP010000007.1:17303-33648 GCA_032059445.1 Oscillospiraceae bacterium | reverse complement strand
TTGTCGATGTTATAGAAGTTTGGAAGCTGGGTTTCGTTGTAGAGCTTGGCATAGGAATGGGGGAGCAGTGTATACCCATAGCCCTCGTTACATAGTCTGACAGCTGTCTGTAGATTTCTCGTAACGAGTCGGACCCTTGGCGAGAAGCCTGCCAGCGCGCAGATGCGCTCACACTCCTGTCGGGCACGCTGATTTGGGTGGGTAAGTATATAGGGCTTCTTGGCTGTCAGCTTAATATCGAGATAAGGGGTTGCTTCACCCGGCTGATAATAAGCCTGCTCGTTAATCGGGTCGTCTTTTGGCACTGCCAGCATGAAGCTCTCGCTGGCGATTACGGTATAATCCAGCCCTTGGGTCTGTAGGGGCAGGTGGATGATGGCTATGTCAATCAAGCCCTTCATCAGCTCATTTTCGATCTCTGTAGAGGTACCCTCAATCAGCTTGACCTCAATATTGGGGAAGATGCTGTTGAAGGTAGGGATGATAATCGGCAGCACATAAGCACCCATAAAAAATGTGGTGCCAAGGATAATTCGCCCCTTATCCCCCTTACCTAGCGCTGAGATGGACGCCAAAAGCTCACGATGAAGCTCGATCATTTTTTCGGCAGATTTTCTGTATATCTCTCCTGCAGTAGTCGGTTTCAGACCGTCGCTTGTTCTTCTAAATAGCTCAGTACCCACATCGTTTTCGATCTTTTGAATGACTCTGCTCAGTGAAGATTGTGTCATATAAAGGCGCTCTGCCGCTTTGGACACAGAGCCGTATTCATAGACGGTGGTGAAGATCATAAGCTCTTTGGTGTTCATGTTGATTCTCCTCTTTATTTTATAAAAAGCGGGATTTTGTATGATTAACACAATCATTTCTGCTTAGATGTGCTGCAAAGGATGCACAGTGTCATGGCAATGCGTCAGCTCCCAACCTGTATATTAAACAGTTGGATCTTTTATCGATCCTACATACAGGCAGTAGCGTGATAAGGTAATCTATAGATAGACTTATTATACAATAAAATCTAAGAATAGTCAAAAATGGAGGCGGGCAATTTGGGCGTTATTTTTACAGCTTTGGCAGCCATAGCAGGCGGATATTTGTTGTATCGTTTAAAAGTGCCCGGTGGGATCATGGTCGGCGCTATAATAGGGGTAGCAGTGCTAAATATTACCTTTGGTATTGCCTATATGCCTGCTGCTGCCAAAACTTTGGCGCAGATCGTCGCCGGAGCTTACATAGGGGTGGGGATTGACCGATCTGACCTGCAAAAGCTCCGCTCCTTACTAAAGCCACTAAGCCTTCTTGTTATTAGTTTGCTAATACTAAACCTACTTATGGGGTTTTTGATTTATATAACTTCCTCTCTAGACCTGCTGACGGCACTATTTAGTGCCGTACCTGGTGG
The DNA here is from genome assembly GCA_032059445.1 of Oscillospiraceae bacterium. Lineage (GTDB taxonomy): Bacteria > Bacillota > Clostridia > Oscillospirales > Ruminococcaceae > DAMCAP01. The sequence goes on along the minus strand of DAMCAP010000007.1, from coordinate 32,246 downwards.
GATGTCAGACATCCCGATCATTGCTGCGGATATGGGCGCAGATGCCTCTAAGGTTGCCGCCTTGCAGTTTGTGAGAATGTGTGCAGGGATTGCGATTTTCCCTACAGTGATTTCCTATCTGACACGGGGGAAGGAAGAGGCTGCTCATGAGGGAGAGGCCTACTCCAAGCCCAAACAGCCCTACAGTCATCTTGGCTTTGCCTATACAGCAGCCGCAGCACTAATAGGCGGAGCAATCGGCAAGGCGATCGGTATTCCCGCCGGAGCGCTTTTGTTTGCACTGATAGCCGCTGTGGTTGTAAAGGTCTATTACCCACAGTGCTGTTTGCCCACAATTGTCCGCAGGCTTGCGCAGGTATTGGCGGGCGCATATATCGGCAGCGGCGTGACCAAATCCAATGTAGTAGAGATGGGGCAGCTGGCTATACCAGCGTTGATCTTGGTGCTGGGGTATTTTATCGCTTGCCTTGTAATCGGCTGGAGCCTCAAGAGGTTCTTTGGCTTTGGCAGCAAGGAGGCAATGCTGGTAGCTACTCCCGCAGGAGCCTCGGATATGGCACTGATAGCTGCCGATGTCGGAGTAGAGTCCCCCCGTTTGATTGTGATGCAGATCGGCAGGATGCTGGTCGTGATTATGCTCTTCCCTCAGATAATCAGCTGGATTGCAGGGGTATTTGTAAAGTGAGGTAATTATGCAGGATATTGTAACTCTTACTACCAATAAAGCAGCTCTTGAGCTCTACCGCCTTTGCGGGCTGTCATCCCCAATAGGAGTCGACTACACAGTTGGCATCTATCAGGAGGATACCTTGATCGCAGTAGGCTCACTAAAGGGTGATATGATACAGGGCTTGGCAGTGCATCCACAGCATCAAGGTGAGGATCTCACAGCAAAGGTGATCACACAACTGATAGCCCATGCCACTGCAAAGGGGATTACAGCCTTATATCTTTTTACCAAGCCCGAAAAATCCTCTATGCTCTCTCAGCTGGGTTTTACGGTTATTGCAAAAGCACACCCTTATGCTGCGCTGCTGGAATGGGGCGCACCGGGGATACAAGCCTTTAAAAGGGAGCTGACGGCTCTTTCTCAATCGATTTTGGCGACACCTAAAGGCGCTATTGTGATGAACTGTAACCCTTTTACATTGGGGCATCGCTATCTGATTGAAGAGGCAGCAAAGCGTTGCGGGCATGTGTTTGTGATTGCGGTAGCTGAGGATAAATCTGTTTTCCCTTATGAAATCAGACTGCGCTTGATCAAGGAGGGCACAGCTCACCTTGGGAATGTTACGGTGGTAGGAGGGGGGCGATATGCTGTTTCTTCTCTAACCTTTCCATCCTACTTTACCCGTGAGAGTGCAGTGGCCGACGCACACGCTGCCATCGATACAGAGATTTTTGCTGAGCACATAGCCCCAGCTCTCGGTATAGAAGTGCGGTTTGTGGGTACCGAGCCTTTTTCACAGGTTACCGATCTTTACAATCAAAAGATGAAACAACGCCTACCAATGAGTGGCATCGAGGTGGTGGAAATCCCTCGAGTGCAGCATGAGGGCCATGAGATTAGCGCCTCGACGGTGCGTCGATTGCTGATCAATGAGGATTTTGAGTCGATCAAAGCTTTGGTACCCGACACCACCTATCGTTTTTTAACTTCAAAGGATTGCCTGCCGATTATCAGGAAGCTGCAGGAAGGCTCCGGATATATTGAGGACGGTAAATAATTTTCGCTTTCTTCACCTTATATATTTTTTACAAAGCCCAAAGGCAGAGCATAAAAGCTCTGCCTTTGGGCTGCTTTGCTTTATGATGTAATCAGCGTACCTGACGGATGCTAGGATTAAGCTTGAAGTCATCAAAGGTTATACTACTGGTGATAAATAGGAAGATCGTGTAAAGCGCTGCGGTGGTCACAATACTCAGGATGAGGTTTTGGGGCACAATCCTTCTGGTGATCAGTGCAGCTGCGATGATGCTGACATAAGGCAGAAACACCCATCCAATCGGGTTGATGCGAAACCCCGACACTTTAATCAAACGCCCGATGCTGAGCATAGCGTTGATTATTTCGCAGATGATAAAGGCAATCACATAACCTCTTATACCAAGCAGTGGCAGCAGTGTGTAGAGCAGGACGATGCTGATTAAGGAATCGAGTATGCCTATCCCCACCACTGTAACCTGCTCGTTTAAGCCTTTGAGGATGGCGTCGACGATATCATCCAGGTACATCACCACAATAATGGGAGAGAAGCTACGGATATACATTCCTGCTTCGGGGGATTGGTAGAGCATCATGCTGATTTCTTCTGCATAAAAGAAAAAAATACCGCTAACCCCTACCGAAAACAAAAGGGTGCTTTTATGCACTCTGGAGATCATATAGTTGATGCGCCCTTCTTTTTTTTGAATGGCGCTTTCGGCGATTTCGGGGATAATCAGCGAGCTGATAGCAGCCAAAAAAGCAGAAGGAAAGAAGATTACGGGCATGACCATACCACTGATGATACCGTATTGCGACATTGCCGCATCTACCGAAAGCCCGTGGCGCTGTAGCCCCGCAGGGATAATCATCTGCTTAAAGGTGCTAAGCCCAGAGCGGATATAGGAGCTTAGAGCCACCGGCACAGAGATACTGAGCATCTTATCGGTGAGGGAGGGGTCAGTGTGCAGAGCTGATCTATAACGCCGTTTATCAAATATATAAAGTATGTATAGAAACAAGAATGAAAAAATCTCTGCGACGGCACCGCCCAATACAATCGCAAGGCAGGCGTAGTTGATACCTTGAGGCATCAGAAGATTTAAGAGATAAATTGTAAGGATAATCCGAACGAATTGCTCAAGAAACTGAGCGGAGGAGCTCTTTACCACTCGCCGCACTGCGGTAAAATACCCTGTCAATACAGTAGACATCGCCAAAAAGGGCAAGCTAATGCAGAGCGCGTAGATGGTATCAGGTGAGATCCTGCCGTGGAGCCATTTATCAATGATGAATTCGGCGCTGTTGTAGAGGAGTGCAGCCGCTGAGATGCTGCAGGTAAGGCTAAAGAGCATACATCGTAGCATAGCTGCTTTTATGCTGTTTCTGGTGCCATTTGCCAGCTCCTCTGCTACCAGCCGCGTAGTAGTTAGACCAATCCCTGAGGTGGCAAGGGTAACAGCAAACATATAGACCGACATGATCAGCTTATAAAGCCCCAAGCCTTCGGTGCCGATCTTGCGGGAGAGATAGACGCCAAAAGCAGTATATACGGTACGTAAAACCAGTGAGGTGATCGTCAGGATGATGGTGTTAAGGATGAACTTTTTTGCTTTGCTCATACACGTCTCCATTTCATTGCGCTTTTGCCATACTGTTGATTTGATATAGATAACAATATGAAATAAAAGTCGAGCATATACATGCTGTACCTCGATGGTTTATCAAATCAAAGCGAAGAGCTCCAGCTCAGGCGTGTATTTATGGGTAAGCGCAGGGGAAAATTAATATGCTTCTTGCTGCTGCAAGATGATAATTTATGATAATCAAGCAGTTTTAACTACATGAATAGGAATTTTTCTGTAACACAGATACTCATACAGCGGTCAACTTACCTAGTCGTCTTATATAAATATGGTATAATGAAGCGCAACCAACAAATACTACCACTATCAGTAATTTGGCGGTGGTATCGTGAAACTTTGGAATCAATACCGTGACCATATCGCAGGGGTGGGCGCACTTACCCTCGGCAGTGCCGCAGGGGTGCTTGTGCCCGCTTTGCTGACTCCGCTGTTGATGACTCTTTATTCGGCGGAGCAGTTTGGCAGCTTTGGTATGGCAGCCTCAATTTTGGCGGTGATCAGCCAGATTATCTGCTTAAAGTATGACATCCCGTTATCTTTGGGCAGTACCAAAGGCGGTGAGCTGTTTGTGCTATGCCTGATGGCTACGGGAGCGGTTGCTTTGCTGGTGGTTGGAGGTAGCGTCGTTACAGTGCTACTGGGCAGTATATCTGTATCTCAGGCTATGCTGCTGGCAGCAGGGTCTTTTTTTATGGGCATAAACCTAAGCCTCGCTAGCCTTGCTATAAGCCACAAGCGCTATCTTGCAGCAGGGATAGGAGCAGCACTTAGAGGTATAACCGCAGCTGTAATACCTCTCTGCATGATAAGAACTGATGGTCTGCTTTTGGGGTATGTAGCTTCTTATCTGATTAGCGGGCTTTACCTGGCATTTGCTTTACAAAACCATATATGGGGTGCTGTCATTGACTTACCAAAGCTAAAAGAAGCAGCGGTTGCCCATTTGGATTATCTGCGGTTTTCTAGCATTGGTGGTCTGTCTGTTTCGTTAATTGCAGCAATCACCAATTACTATTTGGCAAAAGCAGCGGGGCAGGAGGCTCTAGGTGCCTATACAGTGATCAATCGACTGTTGGTTTCTCCTGTGCTCCTTTTTGGCGGCTGCGTGGGGCAGGTATATGGCAGGGCGGCCGGAGAGCTTCATCCTGATATCGCTGCTACACGCCAGCTTACCAATAAATACCGCAATGCTCTGGCTATGGTTGCTGTGTGTGTGGGTGTAGCGGGCGGGGGTGCTCTTGCGTTTGTATCCTACTATTTAGATGGTCAGTGGGGGCAGCTTGTACCTCTCCTACCACCGGTGCTCCTTTTGCTTGGGGTGCGGTTGGTGGTTGTGCCATTGAGCTCTTTGTTGCTCGTGTGGGGCAGGCAATTCTGGACCATGTGCTGGCAGGTAGTTATGCTGGCTCTTTGGGTAGCTGTAGGTGGGCTTTGGTTATTTCGCGGAAGCTCCCCTACAGGGATTTTGTGGGCTCAGTGTGTCGTGCTGAGCCTGTGCTATGGATGGGGTTACAGGGAGCTTATGGGCTTATTAAAAAGTGGTTAGCGGATTATTTTGATCCAAGCAGGATTAGAAAGATATTATGGTAGGGGGTGTGAGGAGATGCTTAGCTGGTGGCTTGCGGCTAGTTTGTTTATTTCCTGCTACCAGCTTGGGGTAGGCAAAAACGGGTATCTGCTGGAGGCGGCGGTGATCGGGCTGATCATCTATATACTGCTTTGGTTGAAGGATCACTGGCTGACTGCCTATAAGTTGCTGCCTTTATCGGGGGTGTTATCGGCATCACTGATCATTACCAATGCGCTATATTTATTTTGGGATCTTGCTACATGGCTTTATAGTGACCAGCGGGATTTGCTGGTCCAAAAATACCCTATTGTGGTTGTAAGCTTGATTATTTCGGCGGGGGTATTGATCTATGCAGATGATATCGTACGGCTAGAGCGGGTGAAGCTCGTCATTGGCTTGTCAGGCGTGGTACTGGCGGGGATAGCAGTGTTTAACTTCTATTTCCCCTATGTTTACCCTGTATATTACTCTATGCGATTGTCGCTACGTACCGATTATAATATGTATGCTACAGCCGTATATATCGGGGGAGTTACCTGGATATCTCGCGCGATGAATCGGCGGGATGTAGATATTGGGCATCTTTTGGTGCAGTTTGTGACCTATGGCATCTTTGTGACAGTGCTGGTACTCACCGGCTCGAGGCGCATTTTAATCGTGCTGCCTCTGTGGGTGGCGGCTTTTATTACGCTGCTCATAAAGCAAATACAAAACTTCACCCACAACACCCTAAAAAGTGCGGCAATTGTGCTGGGCGGCATTGCAATTGCCTGCTCCTTATCTTTGATCATGGTAGATTCAATCCATACAGAAATGAAAAATCGGCAAGAGCAAAAGGGTAGCTACGGCAGCGCAGAAGGTGGTGGCAGCGCAACCTCCTATGTAGATCGGATCGATAGCACCGTGCAGGGCAATTTCTTAGGTAAGAGGCTGGTGCTGTGGAAAATCGCCTTTAAAGAAGTTACTTCATTGCGTGGCAAAGAAGTGGTCTTTGGCAAGGGAGGTGGCTACAGCATGGTGATGTATGATCAAATCGGCCAGCCGATTGATCAAATTTACCCCGATCGAGAGAAACGAATGGGGGCACTGTCGCCACACAACATGGTATTATCCGACATCATCGACGGTGGTATCATCAAGATGACCCTGCTGCTGGCGATGCTGCTATCTCTCCTGCTCAATGTGATGGAGTTTGCGGGGAGGTACCCGGTCAAGGGGAGGCTTTATGTATTGGTATTTACCACTATTGCACTGGGTAGCTTTATTTCAAATAAATTCGGTCTTCCCTATGATCGATATTTTTATTTATTTACCACCATGCTGCTACTGGAGCGTAAGATCTTAAGAGGTGTGGATTATGAAGAGCCAAAGTAAAGTGGTGATGGCTACGACAGTACACCCTCATGATGACGTGCGTATCTACCATAAGGAAGCCAAGGCACTTGCCAAAGCAGGTGTAAAGGTGGCAATTGTCAACTTGGCATATGAAGGTAGCGATGCAGATGGGGTAGCCTTCATCAAGGCAGGAGAAAAGCCTGATAGGCGACTCTCTAGAATGACTATGGGTGTGCGATCGGTTTTGAATACTGTTATAGAGCTACACCCTCAGGTGTGTCATCTCCATGACCCAGAGCTGCTGCCTATTGTACCTGTACTAAAAAGCAAAGGGATTAAAGTGATCTATGACAGCCACGAGAAGCTTAGTGACCAGATATTAAATAAAAACTGGATCCCAAGGAGCCTACGGGGCGTATCCAGCAATTTGTGCCGTAGAGCAGAGCAGAGATATTGCAGCCACTGCGACGGCATTATTGCTGCAACCGAGGAGATCGCCCGCAGCTTTGAGGGAGGAGCAATCGTAGTCAAAAATCTGCCCACTGTAGAGGATTACAGCTTGATTAATGCTGCGCTACAAGCAGAGAGCCCCAAGCCGCATGCATGCTACATTGGCAGTATCACCGAGCAGCGTGGGATACTCACTATGATTAAGGCTGCTTACATTGCAGGTGTACCCTTAAGGATCGCTGGTCGATTTGAGAGCATTGAGCTGTATCAACAAGCAAAAAGCATGAAGGAATGGGAAAATGTCCATTATGAAGGGGTGCTTGACCGCTCAGGAGTGGCAAGGCTGATCGCATCTAGCAGCATTGGTCTATTGATGCTTAAAGCAACTCCCAGTTACATGAGCTCCCTACCCATCAAGCTCTATGAATATCTATCGGGAGGGCTGTGGGTGGTTGCCAGTGATTTTGCTTATTGGCGATCACTAGGGCTAGAGGGCAAGATCAGCTTTGCACCCCCTGATGATCCCATAGCGATCGCTCAGACGATGAAAGCAGCCAGTGCCGGTATGCAGCAGTGTCGTGATCGGGTAGAGGGGGCAAAGGAGTTTCAGGAGCAGCACAGCTTTGCAAGTGAAGAAAAAAAGCTCTTATCACTTTATGAAAGGCTCCTAAAATAACCCATGATAGCACTACAGAGAGGAGGGGCGGTATGAATATCCTGATCATCAATCACTATGCGGGCTCACGGGAGATGGGGATGGAGCATCGACCTTATTATCTCGCTAGATGGTGGGCAAAGCAGGGGGCAAATGTATTGATTGCTGCGGCAAGCTTCTCGCACCTCCGTAGAGTCAATCCTTCTAAAGATATACAAGGCTTCTGCACCATCGATGATGTGAAGTATTATATAGTCCCTACCCGCAGTTACCGGGGAAATACTGCTGCTCGTGCTATAAATATCGCAGATTTTATGGCAGGGCTTTATCGTAGTGCTCAAGAGATTGTTAAGAGCTTTGCTCCTGATGTGGTGATTGCCTCCTCCACCTATCCTTTTGATATGCTTCTTGCTAAGAGGATTTCGGCACTCTGTGGGGCGAAGATTATTTTTGAAGTCCATGATATCTGGCCTCAGTCATTGGTGGAGCTGTATGGATTTTCTCAAAGAAATCCACTTATCAGGCTATTGGGCGTAGCAGAGCGCTATGCGTATCAAGAGAGCGATCTGGTGGTTTCGGTCTTGCCAAATGTAAAGCAATATATATTAGATCGTCGATTTCGGGTCAAAGGCTATCTACACGTGCCAAACGGTGTGGAGATACAGTGTGATACTGCTGAGGCTAAGAGCCATGTGGATCAGATCGAAGCCTTTAAAAAGCGGGTGAAGTTTACCGTGGGCTATGCAGGAGGCTTTGCTAGAGCCAACTGCACCCAGAAGGTTGCAAAGCTAGCTCTAGAGCTAGGGGGTGATATTGGTGTAGTGATGATTGGAGACGGTGAGCAGGCAATGGAGCTGAAGCGCAGATATGGTAGCTGCCAAAACTTACTGATGCTGCCTCGTGTACCTCAGTCACAGCTTATTGGGCTATTATCTAGGCTTGATTGCCTGTATCTACCTGTGCTTGATCTGCCCGTATATCGCTATGGTATTGCAATGAATAAGATTTTTGATTATATGCTCTCGGGCAGACCTGTGATCTTGGAGTGTGACAGCCCAAATAATCCCATAGAGCGTAGCAAAAGCGGGGCGATCGTAGCGCCCGACTCAGGTCAAAATGTTAAAACAGCCATAAAAAAATTCGTAGACTTAGGGGAATTAAACAGGGTTAATTTAGGGCTTGTCGGGAAAGCATATGTAATGAACTATCATAGTTATAAAAGGATAGCGTCATTTTATTTAGAGCAAATAAGGGGGCGGTTTGGCATTGAATAAACCTAGGGGGAATCCAGTAAATACAAGAAGAAAAACGATCGTTGGTTGGATTGCTGATTATTACAGCAGCTTGGTTCATCCACCACAGCTAGGCGTAAAGCTGGGGGGGAGTAAGGGCGAGGTGTACCCAAGCATGACCAAAGGAGAGATACGGTATGTGGCAAGGAACCTCTGTCAAAATGCGTATAAAGCAGAGAAATGAGCTGCAGGAGCTTATCAAGGTAGCTAGAGCCAAGCAAGGGTATATGACAGCTAAGCAAGCAATTGATATCGGTGTGGGGGTGACCTTGGCAGCGCTTACATTTCCTGCATGGGGCTTGATCGCACTACTGATTTATACCGAAGACCAAGGAAGTATCGTATATGCGCAGGAGCGGGTAGGGCAGTTTGGTAAGCCCTTTTACATCTATAAATTCCGCACTATGCGTGGAGTTGGCAGCCCGCTGACTGTAAAAGATGACGCAAGGATCACCAAGATCGGCAGGATATTACGCAAATACCGGCTTGATGAGCTGCCACAGATCATTAATCTGATCAAAGGCGATATGAGTCTGGTGGGCTCACGCCCAGAGCACCCAAGCTTCGTAAGCCAGGAGGATAAGCTGCTCTTAGCCACCTTGCTCATGCCTGTAGGGATCACCAGTGAAGCTTCTATCCGCTTTAAGAATGAGAGCGAGCTGCTGGCGGTAACAGACCCCGAGAGATTTTACAGAGAACTCATCCTACCGATCAAGACCCGCCTGAATCTTGATTACATCAAAGAGAGCGGATTAAAGAAGGATTTTGCAATCCTTGTAGATACGCTCCGTTGCATTGTAGAGTAAGGGTAAAAATTCCTTTACTTGCGCTATAAAGGGTGATATAATAAGCACAAATCTCTTATTATATCAATTTATTTAGTACCAAGTCTGCGGCTAAGGGCAGTTAAATCATCCGCAAAGTACATGATATAATAGGATGAAGCCCGCTTATGGCTATGGCATTTCTAACATTAGCTGTACTTCTGTTAGAGCATACCCAACAGCGCTAGTGAAAGGTTGAAGTTTGATGATACTGGTTGTAGATGTAGGCAATACCAATATAGAATTTGGCGTATTAGAGGGAGATACTCTGCTGGGCTCCTTTCGGATGGGCACCAATCGTGAAAGCACCTCCGATGAGATCGGCTTTATGATTTTACAGTTTCTCTCTTTTTATAAGATAGATTCCGGCAAGATAGAAGATGTGATCATTGCTTCGGTGGTGCCTCAGGTGATGCACTCTCTGTTAAACGCAATCAAGCGCTTTGTGGGCAAGGTGCCTTTAATTGTGGGGGATAATCTGCCGATCAATGTAGTCAATCGTTATGATAACCCAAAAGAGGTAGGTGCAGATCGTCTGGTCAATGCACTCTCTGCTGTGCGTAAGTATGGTGCTCCCTTGATTGTAGTGGATTTTGGTACCGCGACTACATTTGATGCAGTGGATCAAGACGGCGCTTATCTAGGCGGTGCGATCTATCCGGGGATCAAAATCTCGATGGATGCGCTCTTTGCCCGTGCTGCAAAGCTACCCAAAATCGAGCTTGTGGATCCCGGTGTATGCATCGGCAAAAACACGTCCCAGAGCATGCAGGTGGGGGCAATTTACGGCTATACCGGAGCGGTGCTGCATATCTGCGGTCAGATGAAAAAGACACTTGGAGAAAACACCAAAATCATTGCTACTGGCGGGCTTGCAGTATTGTTTGCTGAGCAGGGAGCCTTTGATCATCTCGATAAGACCATTACCCTTGACGGGCTTCGGATGATCTATCAGGATTACCGCAAAACCCTTGCCAACAAGTAAATATCTATCCAGCGTTTATGCGGCAGCTTTTGGCTGCCGCTTTTTTATGGAGAAATACAGTTTGTAAGCGCGATGGGCAAATGGTCCCTTTAAAATTGACAGTATTATTTGAATATTTTGTAAAGCAATTTCGGGTTAGGGGGTAAGCCCCTATATTTCTTAATAATTATCGTATATAATTAGCTATATGCAGTAAAATTAAAAGGTTATCACACTTTATAGATGACCGCTAACAGAATGGTGGTGCAAGAATGGTAGACCAAAGCTTGGTAAGGAGAGCAATTGAAGGAGATCCTCAAAGCTTCGGTGAGCTATACGATAGTTTGGCTCCCGAGCTGTATAGGGTGGCACTTTATACCCTTGGCAATGCCCATGATGCAGAAGATGCAGTAAGCGACACCTTTTATGAAGCCTATAAGGGTATTAAAAATCTAAGAGATGAAGCAAGCGTCAAGCGCTGGATGCTTACGATATTGTCGGCTCGCTGCAAGAGAAGAATCGGCGGATATATCAAGGAACGTAAAACAGTGGATATAGACAGCCTTATCGAGGTAGCTGAAGAGCCTGCCAGCGATGAGATCATCAGCACAGACAGGCTTGAGATCCAGCAGGCAATGCAGGAGATCAGCGAGGAAGAACGCTTGATTATCAACCTATCGGCAATGCATGGGTATACCACCAAGGAAATCTCAGAGATGCTGGGAATGCCTCATGGCACCATTAGCTCTAAGCTCTATCGAGCTTATAAGAAGCTAAGAGCGGTATTAACCTAGATCTAGGGAAGGAGTGAGAGAACGATGAATCATCAATTTAATGATAACGAGCTGGAAGAGTTCATAAAGCAGTTTGACAGAGAGTTGCTGGACGACGCAAGTCAGATCGAGCTTCCTGAGAGCTTATCTTCCAAGCGTTTGTTTGAAAAATATAACATCTCCGATCTAACACAAAACACTCCGGCAAAAAAATACCGTATGAATAGACAGTGGATGGGCTTGGCAGCATCGGCTGCTTGCTTTGTATTGATTTTTATGGGTTATGCTAGGTTGGCGCAACTTGGCGCTGACTATGCCACACCAGAGCAAGCGAAGTTTGCTCAAAGTGAAGAAGGGGAAACTAGACCCAGCTTAGATAAGGCAGCTTCGGGCAGCTATACCGCTGTGAGAGAAGCGATCACTAAGCTTAATAGCCGACAGACTACCAACAAATATATGATGGAGTCGGGCGGCGGCGCAGCAGCCTCCTCACCGCCGGCAGCGGCACCCGAAGCGGCGCCCAATTTTACTACAGGCATGGCGGATAGCTTCAGGAAGGATGTCTACACCACCAATGTGCAGGTAGAGGGGATTGATGAGAGCGATATTGTCAAGACCGATGGAAAGTATCTCTATCATGCCCGATATGACGATAGCAATGGGCAATCAGAGGTAGCTATTGTATCGGCTTCTGATCTTAAGCTGGTTACCACCATCCCATTGGGTAGCAATACCTCCACCGAGCTTTATCTCTATAACGATCGTCTTGTAGTTATTGACAGTGTACCGGTCAAAGAAGCACAGGACCTGACCGATGAGATCCGCTATACCCTTGGCGAGCTTGCACCGATCGAGCAGACCCCTTCTTCTAGTGCGGCAGAAGATCTGTTGATTGCTCCAAGCTTTGTGGGTAAGATGATGCCTATGCAAAATACCATGACCAGAGCAGCAGTCTATGATATCAAGGATAAGGCTCACCCTAAGCAAGTCAACAATCTGGTGCAGGATGGGCGTTATATCTCCTCTCGTCTACAGGGAGATCAGTTGTATTTGGTAACCAATAAGACTTCGTCTTATGAAATGCCCTATGATTTCATGCCCGCCAGAGAGATCATCCCCGCAATTGCCCAAAACAATCAGGTAGGGCTGATCAAAGCAGAGGACATCATCCTATCACCGTATATGCAAAACGCCAACTACGCTGTAGTATCCGCAGTAAATCTAAGCTCTAACAATGTAAATACTAAGGCTGTACTGGGCATGGTCGATGAGATTGTCATGAGTGAAAAAAGTCTCCTGCTGACCAGTGGTATATATTCCTACAATCCTCAGGGGGGCAGCCAGCAAAGTACCGGCATCGTAAAGTTTGACTTAAATCAAGGTAACCTGAGCTTTAAGGCAGATACCTTGGTTGAGGGCTATATTGACAGCCAGTTTGCAATTGATGAATATCAGGGCGATCTAAGAGTAGCCACTACCTCCTTTAGAGAGGGCACAAGCCAGAGCAATGTCTATGTTTACGACGAGAGACTCAAGCAAATTGGCTCTGTCGAAAACCTAGCTCCCGGTGAAGTGATCCATTCAGTACGCTTTAGCGGTGAGGTAGCTTATGTAGTCACCTTTAAGCAGATTGACCCCTTGTTTGTAATCGATCTCAAAGATCCTACCAAGCCTGTGGTCAAGGGCGAGCTAAAGATACCAGGGTTCTCGGAATATCTACACCCTATCGGAGATGGCAAGCTAATCGGGCTTGGGGTTAATACAATCCAAGACCGTAACGGCGCAGTGATCCAGGATGGCCTAAAGCTCTCTCTCTTTGATGTCAGCAATCCTAGCGACCCTGTGGAAAAAGCTAAACTAGAGATCGGCAATATGGGCAGCAACACGGAGGCACTAAGCAACCACAAGGCCTTTATGTATTATCCTGCAAAGGGCTTGTTTGGTTTCCCGGTTGATATTTATACCGCGAAGAGCGGTCGTTATGGAGACACCACCTCCGCCTTTAATGGATTTGTTGTCTTTAAGATCAAGAAGGATGGGTTTGAGCTGGTAGGTAAGGTACCCTCCAACAACGAGCAGCAAGGTATCGAGAAATTTGACTATAGCAATGTCATCAGCAGGGGCGTGTATATCGGCGATAAGCTCTATACAGTGTCCAACGGTAAACTGATGACCTATAGCCTAAAGAGCTTTAGTAAACTCGATGAGCTAGTCTATCACTAAACAAAAAGCGAAGCCTTATGGCTTCGCTTTTTTGATGCAGTAGGATGAAACCACCCTAAAGTAGACATTTATAGTCAATTATGCTAAACTATATATAAATGATAGGAATTGTAATTTTTACTAATGCGATGATCTAATAGTTGTTTATTATGAGCCTATAGGGCACAATAAAAGCAAGTGATCATACTTTATATAGATAAAAAAGCAACGGAAAGGAGACAGGCATGCAGGAAAAAATCAAAATCACCACCCCTCGGTATCAGCAGGTGGCGGCTGATATCGCAGCAAAGATTGCAAATCAGCACTATAAGGTAGGAGAGAAGATTTATGCAAGATCTACCCTTGCCAGTCAATACGGAGTATCAGCCGAGACGGCCCGCAGGGCGCTTTGCGTGCTTGCCGATTTGAGCATTGTTGAGGTGATCAAGGGCAGCGGGGTGCTGATTAAGTCTTACGAAAATGCAGTGAAATTTATACAGCATTTTGATGATATACAGACCATTGATAAGCTTAAGCAGAGTATACAAGAGAGCGTGGAGCGCCAGATTCATGAGATCGAGTACTTTAAGAGTTGCCTTTCCAACTTAATCGATAGCACAGACAGGTTTCGCTCTACCAATCCCTTCGTACCCTTTACGATTGAAATCACCCCTGCCACCCCATATCTGGGCAAGACTGCTTCGGAGGTTAACTTCTGGCACAATACCACTGCGACCATCATAGCCATCAAAAAAGGGGATGTCTTATTGATGTCACCGGGGCCCTATGCCACACTGGGTAAAGGGGATATTTTATATTTTATCGGCGATCAGGATTGTATCAATAGGGTAGAGCGGTTTCTTTATCCTCACAAATAGCAAAATCACCCGACAGTGGCTCGGGTGATTTTTTATTTGGTATGTATTTAGAGCTGCTTGATGTGTTAGACGTTTAAGATGAAAGTAATCCCATTGGGGTACTATTTTAAGATAGACGGGGTTTTACCCTCGATGCCGCTGAGCATCAATGCCACCAGAAATGCCTGCTGTGGGCTGCGGTAGACGCCCTCTGGATCAAACCACTCGTTGGTGGTATGCACACCGCCCTCACGCCCGCCACGGCCGATACAGACGGCTGGTATACCTCTCCCGATCGGCATATTGGCGTTGGTAGAGCCATCGAGCCCCAGCTCAGGCACAAGCCCCAGAGACTCGATTGCCAGATAGTTTGCCTCGACGATGGGTGCATGCTCAGATTGATTTCCCGCAGGGATATCTACAAGGATCTGATAATCAAAGGTGATGGTATCCATACCCCAGCGCTTAGTTTCTTCATCGCAGGCCTCTTGCATTGCGGCTAAGATCCTTTGGTGCAGCTTCTCTAGCTCATCAGGGCAGTTGGAGCGGTAGTTGATCTTGATCGTCGCTCCTTGGGTGATGGCGTGGATACCAGAGTCATTGCCAGCGTGGAAGTTGCTTACGGCAAAGGTGGTGCGAGGGGTCTGAGGTACCTGGAAGTCAGCAATCT
>DAMCAP010000007.1:3826-17223 GCA_032059445.1 Oscillospiraceae bacterium | reverse complement strand
CCGTAGGCATGCCCTCCTACGCCGTAGAAGTTAAATACTACCGTCTTAATGCCGGTTGCCTGATAGGTGATCTTATGTGCGTCGGCACCATCGATGCTAATGCAGCCGTCGATCTGTGGGTTGGTGTCTAGGAATTTACCCATACCAGAGCAACCGCCCATACCTTCTTCGGCAACAGTTCCTACAAAATAGATATCGCCGCTGTTTTGGATATCGTATTTTTGAAAGGCTCTTGCTACCTGAAGCACCACTGCCAAGCCTCTGGTATCATCGCAGATGCCTGGAGCATAGATTTTGCCATCTTTAAAGATAGGTTCTTTTACAGTACCAAAGGGGAATACAGTGTCCATATGCCCTTCAATTACGATGGAGGGGCCATTTCCCTTGCCTTTTCGCAGAGAGACTACGTTGCCGTTTTGGTCGATGTGAGGGTTCTCCAGCCCTAGTGCTTTAAGGCGCTCCATGAAGTTTTTGGCTCTATTCTCTTCGTGGAAGGTGGGGGATTCGATGACCACCATTTCTAGCTGCTCCTTGATAGCGGTGTCTTGATCTTCGCGGATATACTCCACTGCTTCCTTTACCTGAGCCAGTGTAGTAACCTGATCAAAGATGTGTTTTACTTTTTCTGATGCATGATAGACCATTGTGATTACCTCCTCTGATGTATTTTGCTTTATTTAATTGATTTTTTGCTGCTATAGCGTTGAAATTTTTGGCGATGCTTTCATTTATTATAGCAAAAGGTGGGGAGTGGGACAATAGTTTGTTAGCTTTTCAAACCATTTTGTGCAGAGCTGTATAATCAACAAGAGAAATTCAGGCATAATCCACATATGCATGCATAAAAAATCCCCCCGACAATCGTCGGGGGGATAAGCGTGATAAGAAGTTATAAGAGTAAACTTACGCGTTAGCGCCGGTGCCAGGGTTTGGCTTGCCAGAGCCAGATCCAGAAGAGATCTTGAACTCAACATCGGAGATTACATAGCTGCCCAGAGTTCTGGTCTTCAGCTTGAATGCTTCCTCGTACTCATCGTAGGTAGCGTTTACCTTGCTGAAGGTCTTGTCAGCGTTGAGAACATACAGGTAAGAGCCAGCAGGAGCATTGATGGTCAGCTCGCCGATCTTATTGAAGGATGCATTGTTGAAGGTGATGAAGTCTAGGTTAGCATTTGGGTTCCAAGAAGCGATCTCAGCGTTAAACTTAGTGTTGGAGCTCAGCAGCAGGTCGCCCTGGCCAACAGTGTTTACAGTGAAGTAGCCGCCGTCGAAGTTCAGTACATCCTCTTCGTCGCCTACAAACTTGTGCAGCTGTACCTTATCAAGGATCTCGTTTGCATCAGCAGCAACTGGGAATGCAAGGGTAAAGCCGAGGTTTACACCAGTCTCAAAGCCATTGGTGCCGCTCTTCTTTAGCTTGATTTCGCCTGCTACGTCGGTTGACTTGGTGGAGTTGTTGTCCTTAGTAGCTACAGACAAGAAGTAGTAGTAGTTGTTGTCAGTTGCCTTCTTCTTAACGATCTCTACCTTAGAGATTGCAGAACCGTTCATCTCCCAAGTCTGCTTGATAGCAGTGCCCTTTACATCGTCATAGGAGCTAACAGAAGTGTTGGTGTCGCTTACTAGAGGGAAGTACAGGGTAGATCCATAGGAGTATGTTGCTTTGCTGTCAGCGCCGATCAGGCCGCTATTGTTGGCAGTATGAATATTGTCATTGATGTCAGCAACAACAGCCATTGAGGTAGCTGCCATAGATAGCACCATTGCAGATGCCAATGCTGTGGTAACAAATTTCTTCATTTTTGTTCCTCCAAAAATATTGTAGCTATGCGGGGGATGCCCCCTCCATAAGCTCTGGACTTATTGTAACAGCTTCAAACGACAGTGTCAATACTATTTTGTTATTTTTGTAATTGAAATGTAATTATTATAGATTTGATCATAGATAATTAATACATTTTACGATAATTTTCCCCACAAAACCATAGCTGGAAATCCTTAAACATGATAATACCATAAATTATGTTATCGTTTTGTAATAAATATTAGTTAACCAAAAAATCGAATCGGCAAAATTTTACAGTATAGTTACCTAATTATTGTAGTCGAACTGTGGACAAGGCGCGTTTTTGAAGGGGGGCAGGTGTTATCGTAACTAGGATGAGCTTTCACATGCTATAATGCCTTCACTTGACAAGATGATTGGATCGTTTATACTGGGTAGAGTAGGTAAAGGAGTTATAATCAATGTTTTTTACAAAAAAAATCGTAGCCTTCGCAAATAGATTTGGTGGACTTTTGCTGGGCTCTGCAATATTGTCCTTCGGGCTATATAATGTGCACAGCCAAAGCCAGATCACCGAGGGCGGTGTGCTTGGCATGACCCTGCTGCTGAAGCATTGGTTTGATTTATCGCCCGGTATAACAGGGCTGATGATGGATACACTGTGCTATTTCTTAGGGTACAAAATGTTGGGGAAAGAGTTCTTAAAGAATGCGCTCGTTGCCAGCTGCGGCTTTTCTTTTTTTTATCGGGTATATGAGCTCTTTGACCCTGTATTACCACCTTTAGGAGGGTACCCGATTGCTGCTGCTGTGCTGGGTGGTATCTTTGTAGGCATAGGCGTGGGGCTTGTGGTACGCTCGGGCGGCGCTTCGGGTGGCGATGATGCACTTGCTTTGATCATTGCTAAGCTCACGAAATGCAACATTGCCAAGGCATATTTTGCTACAGATTTCGCAGTACTGGCCTTGTCATTAAGCTATATTCCTTTCACAAAGATTCTCTACTCTCTTATTACGGTTTCGATTTCTTCTTTTATTATCGGTAAGCTGCATCACATGGGAGAAGAAGATCCACAGGCTTCATAGTCGCTATACAAATGATAAATCCCCTCCAGCACCTGTAACGTGCTGGAGGGGATCCTTTTTAAATGGGGAATTAGCCTATGGCTTGAGCATTATGCGGGTAGGTTTATTTCTTCGCGACGGGGATCCATACCTCACAGAAGCATTCGGCAGGAAGATTGGGGGAATATAGCTCGAAGTCAACATCATCTAGCATGGTGTACTCAGAGTTTGGAAGAAACTCCGTCATGATCTTATTCCAAGTTTCGCCGATGCATTCCCCCGAAGTGCCGATACATGGAAACACTGCCCATAGCTCGGGCTTGACTTCCCAGATTGTCAGCTCTTTGGGCACAATGGTATTGGTATACTCCACCCCGATCCCATAGGTAAAATGATCACTTTCCTTAGAGATCGGTGCGCAGGCACCATAGAGATCAGCGCTTGTGGCATGCTGCCTTAGGGTTTCTACGATGCTGTTTTGTTGGCACTCAGTCCAAAACTCCGGTATTTCGGTATTGCCCTCCTGATTGATAATCTCGTTTTGAAATTCTCTGACCTTTGCCAGTAGGGTAAAGGGCTTCCTTCGTTCGATGCGGTAGTCCATGCTTTTGCCACCTTTCACAATAATTTTGATCTGTAGGCGGTTAAATAGCTTAAGCGAAGCTCCTGACTGCCGGGTTGCATTGGGGGTAATTCCATGAAAGCGTGTATAGGCTTTGGTGAAGCTTTCGGGGGATTCATAACCATATTTGAGAGCTACATCAATCACACGTGTATCAGAGACCAGTAGCTCTTGACCTGCCAATGATAATCGCCTGTTACGGATATACTCACTGGCAGTCATGCCTGTGATCAGGCTAAATGTCCTATGGAAGTGGTAGCTAGATATATATAGATGCTTCGCTACATCCTCATAGGTAATTGGGTCGGTCAGGTGCTCTTCCATGTAGTGGATGGCGGCAGACAGGGTTGAGATAAAGTCCATTTTACTCCTCCTTACAGACACTACAGGCTGATAATCCCCTCATCGGAGATGGGTTGCCTGTGTGGCTGTTATCATACTGTGAGCCTAGCTGATGGTATAACTGCCCAGCACTGTAGCTGGGCGTAACAATAGCTCGGTATAATAACTGCTTGTTGTAATTATACCGTATGGCATCGGGCATTGCCTGTTTAAGCTTGCTTTGTTTTGTCGGGTGGTTAGGAGATCACTATAGGTATCATAACAGTATTTTGCAGAAAAAAACAGACATGCCTCCTTAAGAAGCGATGTCTGTTATGCGTTTATGATAAAATCAGTAGCAGCTCACGCAGCGCCTTGCAGGCAGCGGCGGTAGAAGCTCCGCTGGAATCTAGCATAGGAGAGAGCTCATTTAGATCACAGGCGACGATGTTAAGCCCCTGCATCGAGAGGATGCCAGCGATTAACTCCTTGAAGCTGATGCCGCCTGCTTCAGGTGTGCCTGTGCCGGGGAAGACTGAGCTATCCAGCACATCAAGATCGATGCTCAAGTATACAGGCTTGCCTTGCAGGTCTTTGACGACCTGCTCTAAGCCTTGCAGGTCAAATTTACGCATGATCGTATGGTCTTTTGCAAAGGCAAATTCGCTCTTATCTCCCGAGCGGATACCAAACTGAAAGAGCCTGCCGTCACCTACCAGCTCCCATGCTCTGCGCATGACGGTAGCGTGGGAGAGCTTCTCACCTAGGTAATCCTCCCGTAGGTCAGCGTGAGCGTCGAAGTGAATGATGTGAAGCTCGGGGTAGTGATCGGTTACCGCCCGCAGCGTCCCCAGCGTTACCAGATGCTCTCCTCCGATCATACAGGGGATTTTGCCGTCAGCCAATATCTGCTCGGTATAGGTGGTGATGGCATCCAGCGCTTTGGCAGGGTTGCCGAAGCTCAGCCCCAGATCACCACCGTCAAAAATCTCCTGATCGGTCAGGTCTTTATCTTGATAAGGGCTGTAGCTCTCTATGCCAAAGCTCTCGCTGCGCATGGCAGCGGCGGCAAAGCGGGTACCGGGGCGATAGGAGGTGGTACCGTCAAAGGGAGCGCCAAACAGTACAATGCGGCTATCGGCATACTCACTATCACAGCCGATGAAGGTATGGATATTTTTATTCATCGGCGTGCTCCAGTAGCTCCTTTACATAGTTTGGCAGGGCAAAGCAGCCTACATGCAGCTGGGTGTTGTAGTATCTGGTGCGGATACCCAGGGCATCCCAAGCGGCTGCGTCAAGATCCTTAATCGGGTCAAAGGTCTTGGAGGCAAAGCCAAAGAGCCAGTGCCCTGAGGGGTAGGTGGGGATATGCGCCTGATAGACCTGGCAGATCGGGAAGAACTCTTTGATCCTCTTGTGGGCACGCTGCATCGACTTGGCATAGGAGGAGTAGTAGGGGGTTTCGTGCTGGTTGACTAGGATGCCGTCGGGCTTAAGTGCATTGTAGCAGTTGCCGTAAAACTCCTTGGTAAACAGACCTTCTCCGGGGCCAAAAGGATCGGTGGAATCAACGATGATCAAGTCATAGGTGTTTTGCTTGGTGCGTACAAACTTTAGTCCATCTTCAAAGTAGAGATTGACTCTGGGGTCAGTAAGCTTACCTGCGGTCTGAGGTAGGTACTCGATGCAAGCATCCACCACCATTTTGTCGATCTCCACCATATCGATCCGCTCGATTCCCTCATAGCGAGTCAATTCTCTCACAGTACCGCCGTCGCCAGCACCGATGACCAGCACAGTCTTGATCTTGGGGTTGGTGGCCATTGGTATATGGACGATCATATCGTGGTAGATAAACTCGTCTTTTTCGGTAACCATCATCAGACCATCAAGGGTAAAAAACTTGCCAAATTCCTTGGACTCAAAGAAATCAATCCGTTGGAAAGGGCTTTGCACGCTGTGCAGCTGCTTTTCGACCTTGATGGAAAAACGTGTATTTTCGGAATGCTCCTCGGTGTACCAAAGCTCCATTTAATTATCCTCCAAAATGTTGATTGATTCGGTGTTAAGGTCTTGTGTACCTGTCAGTAGGCAACCCTTGTCTTTGGCATAGCGGATGTAGTCGATAATTTCGGCAGTAATGCGTTCTCCCGGCGCCAAAATTGGGATACCTGGGGGATAGCACATGACAAATTCTCCGCATACAGCGCCGATGCTCTCTACAAGGCTGACCGATTTTTTTGTATGATAAAAGGCCTCTTGAGGCGGTGTTACTACCTGTGGGTTGATATATTCGTGGTCAAACATCCCTGCTTTGTCTCTGGTAAAGCGGCGCTTGATCTCCGAAAGAGAAGAAAGCAGTCGCTCAATCTCAAAGGCACGATCTCCAGAAGAGATAATGGCAAGGATGTTGGCTAGGTCGCCAAACTCGATTTGGATGCCGTATTCATCACGCAACAGGTCATAGACCTCGATGCCCGCAAGACCGATCTCTAAGGTGTGGACAGATAGCTTCGTCAGGTCAAAGTCAAATACGGTATCGCCATTGATCATCTCGGCGCCAAAGGCATAATAGCCACCAGCCTTATTGATCTCCTCACGGGCATAGCCGGCAAGCTCCAGCGTTTTACGGAAGATTTCCTTACCGTTGATGGCAAGGTTCATCCGAGCAATGTCGAGCGAAGACATCAAGAGATAAGAGCCGCTGGTGGTCTGGGTTAGGTTGATGATCTGCCGCACATAGCCTGCGCTAAGGCCCTCACCACAAAGCAGGAAAGAGCTTTGGGTCAGGGAGCCTCCAGTCTTGTGCATGCTGACTGCTGCCAGATCTGCCCCAGCCGCCATAGCGGAGATCGGCAGATTATCCCCAAAATAGAAGTGGGTGCCGTGAGCTTCATCTGCCAGCACCAGCATATTACGCTGATGTGCTGCCTTGACGATCCCCACCAGATCAGAGCAGATGCCGTAGTAAGTGGGGTTGTTGACAAAAACCGCTTTAGCGTCTGGATGCTGGTCGATGGCCGCCTGCACATCCTTGAGGGACATCCCCAAAGGGATGCCCAGACGCTTATCGATGCCGGGGTTAACATAAATGGGGATGGCACCGCAGACGATCAAAGCATTGATGGCGCTGCGGTGGACGTTGCGGGGCAGGATGATTTTATCCCCCGCTTTACAGGCGCTCATAATCATGGCTTGTACTGAGGAGGTGGTGCCACCAACCATCAAAAAAGCACTCTTAGCACCAAAGGCTTCGGCTGCAAGCTGCTCTGCCTCTGCGATAACCGAAACAGGGTGGCAGAGGTTGTCGAGAGGCTTCATAGAGTTCACATCGTTTTTTAGGCAATCCTCTCCCAGAAACTCAGTTAGTAGAGGAGTGCCCCGACCACCCTTGTGCCCCGGCACATCAAAGGGTACGATGCGCCGCTTGCGGTGGGCGACCATCGCCTCATAGATCGGCGCTCTATTCTGGTTCATTGCCGCCTCCTGCAAAGATATTGGTACCGCTATAAATCTCGATCATCTCTTTGCGCAGTTTATTGGTGATCTCCAGCCTGCGTATACATCGGTATTAAATAGGTAGTTTTGCAGTGCAATCTCTTTGATCAACAGCTTGGTATGAAAGAGATTGGATTGATATACATTGACGTCGATGGCGTCGTATTTGGTTAGAGTGGCGTCGTCGATATAGTCTTGGATCGAAGTGATGTCGTGATCGATGAAGTACTTCTTACCGCACATGTCACGAGTGAAGCCTCTTACCCGATAGTCGATGGTGATAATATCGGAATCAAAACTGCTGATTAAGAAATCCAGCGCATTAAGCGGGGAGATGGCACCACAGGTAGAAACATCGATATCGACACGGAAGGTAGAGATAGCATTATCGGGGTGGTACTCAGGGTAGGTGTGTACCGTTACATGGCTTTTGTCGAGGTGGGCTAGGATGGTATCACGGTCTGCCGGCAGGTAACGCCCCTTGTTGCAAGAGTCATCTACCAACTCCTCGGCGAGCGCTTCTTCGGTGATCAGGATGGTGACAGAAGCGCCCTGAGGATCGTAATCTTGCTTGGATATATTGAGCACATGGGCCCCGATGATCTCGGTGACCTTGCAGAGGATGTTGGTCAGACGCTCTGAGTTATACTGCTCATCGATATAAGCGATATAATCCTTCTGCTCACGGGGGCTCTTTGCATAGCATACATCATAGATGTTGAAGCTCAGTGTCTTGGTGAGGTTGTTAAAGCCATACAATTTTAGTTTATTATTTTCCATTTCCTGCCACTCCTTACAAATAAAAAATCTCAAGTTTAATGCTATGCGAGCAAAAAACTTGAGATACGGGCAGAAAAAATCTGCGTATATACAGTATTGGGAGTCTATACAGTAAAACTTACTATTACTACTCTTATTGACCGTTTCACAAGTTTTGTGCTCAGCACATTTGGTTATAAAGTAACCAACTCATAAAATTCGAGCTTCTAACTCAATCAATAGTTGCAGCCTAAGCTGCAATCGGCAGTTGACCCGGCTGTCCGTATGGCCTCGATCCTCAAAAAAGAGAATGGTCAGTAAGTTTATAATAAACTCACGCAGATCATATCATACTCAGATTATTTTTGTCAATGATTTTTTTTGATTGAAGCCCAGAAAATATTGGAGAAGTTTTTCGATGATCTAAACTCGATATCTCTAGTATAACCAGAAATATCAAAGATCCGAGTCCTTTGCTGAGCTGCAGAGGATTCGGATCTTGTTTGATTAAAAGTTGACTTTAAAAATTGTTGCTTACCATTTACGGCTTGCGAAGCTGCCAGAAGAAGGCACCGATCTGCTTTCTACATAAAAGGTGGTATCTTGTTGCTCTGCTAGCTTAAACTTATGTACCTCTTGCCACAGAAGCTGTGCCTGTGCAGAGAGCTCCTCGCTAGAGGCAGAGCTTTCTTCAGCGGTAGCGGCATTGGTATGCACAACCGAAGAAACCTGAGAAATACCATTGGTAATTTGTTCAATTGCCTCTGCCTGCTGATTGGTGGCTGTATCGATCTGCCAGATGGTCTGATTGATGTTGGCAGTCTGCTCAACTGCTTTTTTGAGCATGCGGCTGGTATCTTCTGTTATTTTGACTCCCTCGGAGATTCTGGTGGTAGATTGATACACAAGCTCACCTGTGCGCTTTGCTGCTTCGGAGGATTTGGCAGCGAGGCTGCGCACTTCGTCGGCCACTACGGCAAAGCCTTTGCCCGCACTACCAGCACTTGCCGCCTCAATGGCTGCGTTGAGTGCTAGGATATTGGTCTGAAACGCGATGTCATCGATCAGCTTAGTGATACCTGCAATCTGGGCAGAGGCCTTGCCCATATCCTCCATGGCACTGCTCAGTTTATCCATATATTGATCACTTTCGCTGATGCTTGCGCCGGTTTCTAAGACCATACCTGTTACCTTTTGTACATTGTGGGCGTTTTCCTTTGCCTGTATCGCTACAGTAGTGATGGAATCGTTTAGCTGCTCTATGGTGGCTGCCTGCTCTGCGGCGCCAGATGCCAGCACCTGTGCCGATGACGAAATCTGCGCAGCACCAGCATTTACCTGATCGGCTGCTGAGCCAATTAAAGCAAGAGTGTCGTTAAAGGATTGTGAGATCTGTATTAAGGCTGCTTTGATGGGTGCGAAGTCACCATTGTATTCATTTTCGATAGAAATCCTAAGATCACCCGAGGCAAGTGTCGAGAGGGTGGTGGAGATTTCTTTGATGTAAGATTGTAGCACACGTGTGGTTGCGCCAAAGGTTTGAGCCAGGTGGCCCAATTCATCCTTGGAGTTTACCTGGATATCCGTGTGGAGATTGCCATTTTGGATATTCTCTGCCAACTGCAAAATACTGCCCATGGGCTTGAGTGACGATCTTATAAAGAAGATCATGGAGAGGATTAATATGAGCAGACCGGAGGCTGATATGCCTAGTATGCTCCACATCATGGTGTACATTTCACGGTGGGCTTCTGCTACATCCACCACAAAGGTGCTAGATAGTGGCTTATCGATACCTTCAATATTTAAGGGCATCAGCGTGACATAGCTCATAGCGCCGGTATCGACACTTGCTGATTTAAATGATTTCTGCTCTCCGTTTTTCATAAGGGTTAATGCGCCTTGGGCTGAGGTCAGCTGCTCACCCTCAAGCCCATCCGTAAAGAGCTTTCCGATTAGCTCAGGGTTATAGGAATTGGCAAGATAGATGCCCTCATTTGATAATATTGCAGTCTGCGAGTTGGTATAATTGCCTGTGTCATAGTCAAGGCCACTGATGGTCTCCATTAAGATATCACAGTTGGCAACGCCCAAAACCTGACCAGTAGAGGAGAGGATGGGGTTACTGATGGTGATCATCCATACATCATGGCCATTGGAGAGTGTATATAGATAGGGCTCTGTAATATGGGGTTTGCGATTCTCCTTAGAAATCGCGTAGTAGTCTGCCTTACTATAATCGTTATAGTCATTTAATACATCCAAAGTAATTTCATTACCTTCACGGTAATAATAAAATGACAATCCTTCTGGCGTATCAGCAAAAGCCATATTGGGCTCCCAAGCAGTATAGACGGAGAAAATCCTTTGATCTTCCAGCACGTTGTTCATGATTTCTTTGGTCAATTGCTCTTTATCTGCTTGGTCAATCTTAAGGTCATTAATGGGGGATAGGCTGAGCGAGAGAGAATGGGCCCGCGCTTGTAGGTTGCTTAGGTACTCTGCGGCTAGATTTGCATTATGCTTAGCTGTATAGGCGATGATACTATCGGTATTTCGCTGTATCATACCCGACACAAAATAAGAGATCGTAAAACTTAGAGCTGCCAAAATAATGATGATCAACAGTCCTACTCGAAAGGTCAGTTTAAAGGTAAGCTGATGATGTAGTGCAATTTTCTCGGAGTTAGATACAGAATTTGAGGAGGGTAGCGCCTTTTTCTTGAATATATGCATCATAGCAGGGGACTCCTTCGTTTACAAAATTTTGTTGTAACCTCTGCGACTTCTGTAAGTTGTCATTTCTATAATGTAATGTCGCAACATTCTGTGATCAAGCAAGCACTAACAGCCAAATAATGTATAACTGCGCAAAAAATAGTATGTGCCGAAACCCAGTTATCGACATTATTTTGACTATTTTATTAATGAATTATAGCAAGTATAAATATAAAAATCAATATATTTCAAAAAGAATTATCAGATATTGTTAATGAATATATATACGGATTATTGGATTATTATCAGCGGCAACAGCTTTAAAGAAGCTTGAACGTCTGAAAGAAATATTGAAGAATAGGGAGTGTTTCATATGAGCTTATATTGGAAATAATCATCAAAATAGGGCATTGCTATTATGAATTGCAATTAAATACAGCACATTCTCGTTTGACGATCAGGTGGACATGGGGGTATAGGGATCGTGTATATGGTATAAAATTGAGCAATTTCTATCATTTTGCATATAAACGGCTTCGTAATTTTGTATTTGCTTGTAAATATTTTTGATTTACCCCCTTAAAAACTCTTGTAATGTAAAAAAGGCTTTGTTATAATATTGTTAAAGTTTTTGTAAACAGTAGATTGTATACAATCGACATTATCCTCGCAAACAGATCCGCAAGGGTTGTTAACCTGATGCTTTATTCATTTTTAGCAGAGAGGTGAGGGCAAAAACTGCAGTACCAACCAGCGTATTGTATATTTTGTGTGGCGGGCAACAACGAATGTCGGCTGTACTGATATAAATTTGAAACAAAGAGGAGGAAGATATGTTGCTGAAGGATAAGAAAGTTATCATCATTGGCGACAGGGACGGTATCCCCGGGCCTGCAATTGAGTCTTGTGTTAAGACTGCGGGCGCAGAAGTAGTATTCTCTTCGACAGAATGCTTCGTCTGAACCGCTGCGGGCGCTATGGATCTGGAAAATCAAAAGCGGATCAAAGAGCTTACGGAAAAGCTTGGCGGCGAGAATCTGGTTGTGATTCTCGGTGCTGCTGAGGGTGAGGCTGCAAGCCTTGCTGCTGAAACCGTAACAGCTGGAGATCCTACTTTTGCAGGTCCTTTGGCGGGAGTCCAGTTGGGACTTCGCACCTACCATGCGTGTGAGCCTGAGATCAAACAAGAGGTTGATCCACAGGTTTATGATGATCAGATCGGTATGATGGAGATGGTGCTCGACGTTGATGATATTATCAACGAGATGACAGCCATCCGCGAGCAATACGGCAAGTACAATTAGCATAGCGGGATGATAAGGGTGCAAACGGCACAATCGTCTCCGATTGATACTTTGTCGTTTCATTCATCCGTGACGGATCTTTAGCTCATATCATCCAAGTTAATCTACCTATACGTAATTTTGGGTAACGGCCCTGAGGGGACTGCAACACCCTAAGGCCACTACCGCCTGTACCATCATGGTAGACAGGCATATAAAACGGCATAGCCATACATGAAAGGAGTTGTCTCTATGAAATTGACCCTTGCAAATTTCCATGTGAAGGATATTTGTTTTGGCGACAAGACCGAACTGCGTCAGGGTATCCTGACCGTAAATAAAGAAGAGGCGCTAAAAGTAGTATTTGAGGACAGCCACATTACAGAAGCAGAGCTTCATATCGTAAAGCCCGGTGATAAGGTGCGACTGGTACCTGTAAAGGAAGCAATCGAGCCCCGTTACCGTGTAGGCGGCGGTCCAGTATTCCCAGGTGTAACCGGTGAGCTGATGCAGGCTGGCGACGGCACCACTCATGCCCTAAAGGATATGAGCGTGCTGGTTGTAGGCAAGCACTACGGCGGCTTCCAGGATGGTCTGATTGATATGTCGGGCGAGGGAGCCAAGTATACTTATTATTCTC
Source organism: Oscillospiraceae bacterium (assembly GCA_032059445.1). Taxonomy (GTDB): domain Bacteria; phylum Bacillota; class Clostridia; order Oscillospirales; family Ruminococcaceae; genus DAMCAP01. The sequence goes on along the minus strand of DAMCAP010000007.1, from coordinate 4,529 downwards.
AGCTAAAAAATCTGGTGCTGGTGGCACATACCGATGAGGAATTTGAGCACTTCGAGCAGCAGAAGAAGAACCGCGCACTGCGTTGGGCTGGTATGCGCCTTGCAGAGTACATCGGAGCCTGCACCAAGGATCTTACTCCTGATGATACCGATGTCTATGAGCTAGAGCCTGTAACCAAGCGCGCTAAGGCTGTAAACGACCTGCCTAGTGTTGTGTTGGTGCTGCAGCCTCAGTCTCAGATGGAAGAGCTGGGCTACAACGACCTTAACTATGGCTGGGACTGCAACCGCATGCTGCCAACCTTTATGCATCCAAATGAGGTGCTAGATGGCGCTATGATCTCTGGCTCCTTTATGCCATGCTCCTCCAAGTGGTCTACCTATGACTTCCAAAACTTCCCCATGATCCGCAGACTTTATGAGGAGCACGGAAAGACCCTAAACTTCCTCGGAATCATTATGTCTAACCTCAACGTTGCCCTTGAGCAGAAGGAGCGTGCCGCTCTGTTTGTAGCTCAGATGGCAAAATCTCTGGGTGCTGACTCTGCAATTGTTGCTGAAGAAGGCTACGGCAACCCCGATGCCGACTTCACCGCATGTTTTGTTGCACTCGAAAATGCTGGAGTAAAGACAGTAGGCCTTACCAACGAGTGTACCGGACGTGACGGCGCAAGCCAGCCGCTGGTTTCGATGAATGAAAAGGA
>DAMCAP010000007.1:0-3647 GCA_032059445.1 Oscillospiraceae bacterium | reverse complement strand
ATGGAGACTGTACTGGGCGAGCTGGAATCTTTGGCTCGTGACGGACTCTCTGGCGGCTGGAGCAACGATGAGAAGATGGGACCATCTGTTCGTCCCGACGGCTCGATCATCATGGAAAACAACGCAATGTTCTGCGGTGATCAGGTTGTTGGCTGGTCCACCAAAACTATGGTAGAATATTAATAGGGAGGGTAAAGGCGTGAAAGCGATTTTATATTTAAATCAGTTTTTTGGTCAGATCGGCGGTGAAGAGCTGGCTGATCACGAGCCTGAGATCCGTGAAGGTCTGGTAGGACCTGCGGCTGCACTACAGGCTGCTCTGGGTGACAAGGTATCCGTTACCCATACCATCATCTGCGGAGACAACTTTATTGGTTCCCGCACTGAAGAAGCAATTGAGCGTATTCTAGGCTTCCTTGCTGACAAGGAGTTTGATATTTTCTTTGCTGGTCCTGCTTTCCGTGCCGGACGTTATGGCGCAGCATGCGGACATATCTGTGCTGCCGTGCATAAGAAGTTTGGCGTGCCAGTCATTACCTCTATGAACGATGAGAACCCCGGTGTTGAAATGTACCGTTCTCAGATGGTCATCTTTCAGGGCGGCGCAAGTGCCAGCGCCCTCAAGAAGGATGTAGAGAAGATGGCAAAGTATGGTCTGAAGCTGCTAAACGGCGAGAAGCTGCTACCGGCTGCTGAAGGGTACTTCGGACGCGGTGTACGTGATCAGATCTGGCTAAATCCTCCTGTAAATGCAGCAGATCGTGTCATCGACATGCTGCTCAAGAAGATAAAGGGTGAGCCCTTTAAGAGCGAGCTGCCTATTCCAAAGTCTGACCATGCACCAATTGCCCCTGCAATCTCTCCTGCAGAGCTTGCCAAGATGGAGGTTGCACTGGTTACCTCCGGCGGTATCGTGCCTGTGGGCAACCCTGACCGTATCCAGTCTGCTTCTGCCACCAAGTGGGGCAAGTATGACGTATCTGCCCTCGATGACCTCAAAAAGGGCGAGTACATGACCATCCACGCAGGCTTCGACCCTGCTGCTGCCAACAATGACTCCGACGTTATCGTACCTCTGGACGCTATGCGTAAGTATCAGAAGGAAGGAAAAATCGGAGGCGTTTACAAGTACTTCTACTCCACCGTTGGCACTGGTACTACACAGGCTGAAGCTGCAAGAATGGGCCGCGAAATTGCTGCGGAGCTGATCGAAGCAGGAGTAAGCGCAGCGATCCTGACCTCTACTTGAGGCACCTGTACACGTTGCGGTGCAACGATGACAAGAGAAATCGAAAAGGCTGGCATCACCATTGTGCAGATGGCCAACCTGATCCCTGTTGCCAAGACTGTTGGTGTAAATCGTCTGGTTCCCACCATCTCTATTCCTTATCCTCTGGGCGACCCTGCTACACCAAAGGAAGAGCAGTTTAAGCTGCGTTTCCACCGTGTAGGTGTAGCTCTGGATGCGCTGACAACTTCAATCGAAGAGCCCCAGGTATTTAAGGTAAAGATCTAATTTCGCTTGCTCTCCCTGTGTGGGGCCACCCTCACACAGCGAGAGGGAGAGCAGCTATAGAGGAGTGAGAACACATGAAGAAAAACAGCGTATTTATCATATCCCTGCTGATTACCGCAGTACTGGTTGCCATGGGTCTGATTATCCCCAACCAGTTTGCGTCAGGTATGAATGCTGCGTTCGCCTTCCTGACAGACAAGTTTAGCTGGCTTTACCTCATTAGCATGTTTATATTTGTTGCGTTTTCCCTGTTTATTGCTTTTAGTAAATACGGCAAAATCAAGCTGGGTGACGATGATTCTGAGCCTGAGTACAGCACTCTGTCTTGGTTTGGCATGCTCTTTGGCGCGGGTATGGGTATCGGTCTGGTCTTTTGGGGTGTAGCTGAGCCGCTTAACCACTTTATGACCTTTGGCGCTACTCCAGAAGCCGCCAACATTGCAATGCGCAAATCCTTTATGCACTGGGGCTTCCACCCTTGGGCAGCTTATGCCATCATCGGTATGGCGCTGGCTTATTTCCAGTTCCGCAAGAAGGCACCAGGTATGATCAGCAGTATCTTCCTGCCGCTGCTTGGGGAAAAGGGTGTAAATGGTCCTATCGGTAAGTTTATCGATATCTCTGCGGTTTTTGCTACCGTTGCCGGCGTGGCTACCTCCTTAGGGCAGGGTGCTTTGCAGATCAACGGCGGTCTAAACTATATGTTTGGTATTCCCCAAAACATGATGACCCAGTTTATCATCGTAGCGGTTATCACAGTCATCTACACATGGACTGCCGTTAGCGGCATCGACAAGGGTATCAAGCTGCTTTCTGATATCAATATGGTATTGGCAGTCACACTGTTGGTAGGCTCCTTTGTTGTAGGCCCTATGCTGCTGGATATTAATATATTCACCAACAGCTTTGGCAGCTATATTGGTAACTTCATTCAGGATAGCTTCGCAATCAATCCTTTTGGAGATAACGGCTGGCTTAGCGGCTGGACGATCTTCTACTGGGCTTGGTGGATTGCCTGGGGTCCATTTGTCGGTACCTTTATTGCGCGTATTTCTAAGGGTAGGACTATCAAGGAGTTTGTACTGGGCGTTATCTTTGCGCCATCTCTGGTGTCGATGATCTGGTTTGCAGTATTTGGTGGTTTGGGCTTAAATCTTGACACCGCGATCATCCAAACTGCAATTGCCAAGACTGAGACAGCGCTCTTTGTAACCCTCAGTCATTATCCATTTGGGATGATTTTATCCATCGTTGCGGTGCTGCTGCTCTGCACATTCTTCTCTACCAGCGCCAACTCCGCAACCTTTGTGCTTGCGATGTTTTCATCAAACGGCGACCTAAACCCCAGCAACTCCAAGAAGACCCTTTGGGGTATCTTGCAGGCTGTATTGGCGCTGGTGCTGTTGATGACTGGTGGTCTGTCAGCTTTGCAGACCTGCTCGATCGTTGCAGCATTCCCATTTGCCATTATCATGATCATGACCTGTGTAAGCCTGCTTAAGGCACTTGGTCAGGAAGATTTAGAGAAGCGCTCTGCGCTTAAGCAGAAGTCTATTGAATAGCAATTTTCCACTAAATTCATTATATGAATGCCTCCTTGTTAGGCAGCAGAGTAACGCCACTCTGCTGCCTATTTTTTATTCATAAAATTAATCTTGTTTCATTTATAAATTTTGTTTGATTTCTATACGCATTTAATGTTATAATGATTACTTGAATATGATAATATGATGGTGATATGAAAATGACTTTTGCAAAGGATTATATAAAAAGAAGCTTAAGTGAAATCGCAGTGCTTTATATAAAAAATCAGATTTTATCGGGTGTATTTAAAAGCGGCGATAAGCTGATCGAGACCGAGCTCTCCAATGATCTGGGGATCAGCCGGGCTCCACTGCGTGAAGCAATCCGACAGCTCAACGTTGAGGGGCTGCTGGTTTTTTCTCCGCGTAAAGGCAACCACGTCCTTGACATGACCTTGGAAGAAACCATGGAGGTCTTTGAGATCCGTACTGCTCTAGAAAAGCAGATCATGGAGATCTTGGTAAAGCAGCAGCTGCTGACGGATGCCGATATTTCTCATCTGCTGTTGTTGGTAGAGCAGATGCTCTCTCAAGAAAATGAGGAGCTA
>DAMCAP010000006.1:84542-110745 GCA_032059445.1 Oscillospiraceae bacterium | reverse complement strand
AATTTTTTTGCCAATTATAATGAAAAACTTTGCCATAAATTTTGGCGGCTTACAAAAAATCACTGGAGTTTCAAATGATCTGATATAGTCCATGAGCTCAAATCCGTTTATTTTGGGGAGCATGATATCAAGCAATACCAGATCAAATGCTTGGCTTTCGATCAGATCCGCCGCTTCTTGACCATCAAAAGCACATACGCACTGATAGCCTGCATCCTCTAAATTTATCTTGATAAGATTTGAGATCAATACCTCATCCTCTACAATTAGTATCTTCAATGTAGCCTCTCCCATCGTTTAATCTATACTTATTATTGCTAGGTTTGGTGATCGATTAATCTATAAATGAAAAAAACCTACATACTGTAGGCTTTAGATAATCTATAAATATAGGTAAAAATCCCCTCACAACCTGGTGCCATCGCAAGATGACCTTGTGGCATACGTCTTAGAGTGCCTATCTTAAGACTGATGAGATTTTGCTTATCTATATAATATCATTGTATAAAGTAGATTTCAAGAAAGCAAACTACGATATTTGTCGACATTTTAATCACACTGATACTCTCAATCCCTACAACATGCCAAGGGCTTGCCGCCTGCGGTTTTCACAGGCAGCAAGCCCTTACGGCTGCTTAAACATCTTCGTTTAACTTTTAGGGTAGCTTTAGAATCTAACCTACAGAATACGCTACTTTACTTTTGCTTTCCTTGCTGTTCCTTTATAAGTAGGAATGCAGGTATAGCTGCAAGTATTGCGACCACAATCGTCCATTGGTTTGCCAGTGTTACGCCATGCCAGCCGGTAGTCAGCAGGAATACAAGGATTGCCGCCGCTGTAGCCACGGTTGCGAGAATTCTCCTGCGTTTACGGTTACCGCCATCCGATTCTTCATCTTCTCGGCGCCGCCATACCAAAACTGCACCAGGAATCGAAGCCACTGCTAGAGCTGCGGAAAGTAGGACAAATGGCTTACCCTTATCTGCCGAGGTGCCTGTTGGCTTTTCATCCCCCGCAGCCGCTACCGCAGCTTCAAAATTACGGGTAGCTTTGTCAGTAATATCACCGATTGCTCCTGTAGAGTCCGCATTCTGGATGTCTGTGACCGCTTGTGTGTATATACGGTCGATTTCTTTGATTGCCGCTTGCCGCTGTGCATCAGTTAAGGTCTCTGGCAGTGCGTTGATTGCTTTCTGCCGCTCATCTGCAAGGCTTTGTAGCGCGTCATCCTTTGCCTTATTGAGGTCTTGGGAGCTGTCCTTCGGAGGATCGGCTATGCTGCTCGCATTGCTAGAGCTGCCACCACTGCTGGTGCTGCTGCTATTGTAAGAGCTATTACCCGAACTACCACCGTTGCCGGTGCTACTAGAGCTACTGCTGGGGCTACTGGAGCTGCTGCTTGGCTTGCTGCTATCTGACTCATCGTCGTCATCTCCACCGCCACCAATAGATCTCCAATTGGCAGTCACAGTGATATTCTCCGCAGGCATAACAAAGGTAGTTGTGGCGTCGCCTGCGCTTGCAAAGCTAATACCGTTAGTACTTGTCCAACCAGCAAAGGTATAGCCGCTCTTGCTTCCCGCCTGGATGGTTATGCTTGCGCCTGCTTCATATAGGCCGGTACCGGAGGTGGCTCCCACCTGGCTTCCCATAACTGTTACGCTATACTTGGCTGCCTGTGTATAGACTACCGCATAGGTAGAAAATGCATCGGCCTCAAAGGAAAGTGTCTGTAGATCTCCATCGTAGTCAGGGGTGATGATACGTAGATCGTTGACTCCGTTTTCTGTATGGGAGCGGATAATCTGGTAGCCTGTCTTCTCCTGTAACTCGGTGGGAAGGTCAAGCACGATATGCAGAGCTTGGCCAGGTTGGATGCTTTGCGTGCCATCGTCCGATACTGTACCGTTGATGGTCTTAAGCAGCTCTGCATCCAAGTAGATGCCCACATGCTGATTTTGGCCCAGCACCGCGTCGATCTCCGCCTTATCAGAGGGATTGTCCTGCTTTTCTAGCACTAGCTTGATTTCCACCATCGCGCCCGGCTGCAGTGCAAGGGTGTTATCAGTATTGGTAAACATTGATTCCAGATTTTCCACCGCTGCCGACGGGGTGTCGCTGCCTTTAATCACCACTTTGGTTATCTTCGCACCGCTTGGCATGGTGAGATTTTCTGTAGAGGAGGGAGATTTAATGGTGATCTGCCTTGTAACCGTGGAGGTGTCTTTTTGTGCTACAAGGCTGTAGCTACCGTAAGGGATGGCGGAGAACTGATACCTACCATCCTCACCGGTGGTTACGGTAGAGCCAAACTGGATGCCGTCGGTACCGTTTTTCATCAGTTTGATCCTTGCATCCTTCACGGGGGTGCCATCCTCATCGTCCATTATGCTACCGCCAAGGTCGCCCATGTCGCCCTCTGCTTTCCTTACGGTGAGCGTTGCCACATCAGTGGTCATATCAGCCGCTTCGGTAGAGCTGACCACACAGTAGTAATAGCTGATTCCCTCCGGCTGCTTATCAAGGCTCAGAGTGGCATCGATCTTGCCCTCTAGCTTTGTGCCACCACTACTTTTGTTGGTCATGCTCTTATACCACTGATAGTCCACATCCGCCTTGGTCGCAGTAGCCTTCGCTGTAAAGCTAGCGGTCATCTCGGTGGTCACTGTGGTAGATTTGGGCTGCTGAGTGATGGTAATGCTGTTGGTTGCCGGTACCAAGATCTTATTGGGAGGTGTGGGGGTAATCTCGCCATCGTCAATGATGATCTCCTCGGTGATCACACCACCACCGGGCAGCTTTACTGTAACGATATATTTGCCATCTGGCAGATCTTCAAACTTATAATGTCCGTCTGCCTTGGTGGTCTGTGGGTTTTGGCTGGTACCAGCCTTGGGAGAGAGTGTAACCTCCGCCTTTTCCACCTTGTTACCGCTCTCGTCTACTACATCACCCTCAATGGTCATAAGGTTATCTACAGGTGTATTGCGGACGGTGAGCTTTGCAACGCTTGAAGTTGCTGCATCTGCGCCCACTGCACGGATGACACAATAGTAATAGCTTACACCCTTGGTGGTGGTAGGCGCTAGATAGCTGCTGTTAGTAGCGCCATGTATCACTGTGCCACCGATTGTACTGCTTGTAGTGTTTTTATACCACTGATACACTACAGTGTCGCCGTTTGATACACCTGCCGATACGCTAAACTGTGCGGTATCGTTTAGTGCAACCGTCAGGCTTTTGGGCTGGGTAGATATGTTTATAGTAGGCTTCGCTGGAGGTGTAACTGGTATATTTGGGATTACAAGAGGTACATTGATGGGCTGCTGCTCATACATCTCTCCGTCAGGCAGCGTGATTTTAAGCTTGTAGCTACCCTCAGGTACTTCCTCAAACTTAAACTTGCCATCAATAAGGGTGGTTTGTGGGTTTGTACTGGTAGTAAAGCTTGCAGGAGGGTTGGGGTCAGTGCTGGTAATCTGTATCAGCTCTACCGTTGCACCTGCGATTGGCTGTTTTGCGTCGGTCTGTACCGTACCTGCTATGGTGCCATAGGTATATACCGATACCTTGGCAACTCGGGTGGTGATTGCCGCTAAGCTGCCGCCCGACACCACGCAGTAGTAGTAATTGGTGCCCTTATCTGCTGTTGCGGGGCTGTAGTCCTTTGTGGTTGCACCAGCAATTGCAGTGCCACCACTGTTGCTATTCTTGGTGCTTTGATACCATTGATAGCGCAGCGCTGTGCCATTGGTAGCGGCTGCATTTACTACAAGAGTGATTGCTGTACCGTTTTTCACCGTTATATCCTGTGGCTGACTGTTTATCCGAATCGCCGCCGCATCGGGGATCACAATGCCGGGGTCGATGGGTTGGGCAGGCTCTGTGGGATTGGGCCCTGGGAAGTCATAAGGCCCGTATTCAATCTTGCCGCCGTTTGGCAGAGTGATAATGAGCCTATATTTGCCGTCTGGTACGGTTTCAAACCTGTATGCTCCGTCACTCAGTGTAATCTGTGGGTTTTGGCTTGTCGTCATAGCCACACTGCCATAAGGCCATGCTCCCACAGGCTCTAGCTTGACCGTTGCACCCTGCACTGGTTGGTTATTTTCCCTTTTTACAACACCTGCAATGGTATTTACCCCTACCACTTTGAGTGTTGCCACGCGAGAGTAGGCTTCTAGCAGCACACCGTCGTTGGTGTAGGCTAGGGCATAGAGCTTGTAGCTTCCTCTGTCTGGAATATTTCCGTTACTTTCATTAAAGGTCATTTGGTTGCCGCTTCCGACCATTTTTTCATCGGGAGCAGTGCCACTTGGAGTATTGCCCTTTAGCCACCACCACTCACAGGCGATGCTGTCGGGGATATGGGGGGTGCGCTTGCTCTCCACTCGATACACTGCGCTTTGCCCTGCAATGCCTTTAATAATATAGGCATCCTGTGGTTGGCCTGTGATCATTATTGTGGGCTTTGGTCTTACAATTTTGACATTGTTATAGTCACCGATGACATTTACCGTGATGCTGCTGTCGTCTGCAAAAGCTGCAGTTGCGGTAAAGTAATCCTCTGGGATGCCTGTAAAGCTAAACTTACCGTCTACGCCTGTAGTAACTGCCGTAGATCCGTAGGCTGGTAAAAGGGTGACTGTTGCACCGACAATCGGTGTTTCTCCCTCTTCCTCCACCACGATACCAGATACAGTGACCAATTTGGTCCATCTAGCATATACAGTGATGTTGTCCATCACAGCACTTGCAGAGGTGAACTGCTTGCCGCCGATTTTGGCAGTATACCAACCGTCAAAACGGTGATTTTCCTTCGTGGGTCGGTTGGGCAGCTTGATGGCACTACCCTCCTCCACGTTACCGACTGCCGCTACCGCGCTGCCGCCGTCACTGTCAAAGGTTACGGTAAAGGTTCTAGGTGCTGCCGTCACCGTAACGGTAGCTGTGGCAGATTTGCCGCTGTCTAGGGTGGAGATTGCTTTTATGGTCAGAGTGCTTGCGGTCTCTCGCCCGCCTACAGTCAGCAAGCCTGCGCTATCGATGCTGCTGTTGCTGCCGCCGCTTACACTCCACGTTACGGTATTGGTAGCTGAGCCTGTCACAGTGGCGGTAAACTGCTGGGTCTTAGTCTTTTTGACCGTTGCCACTTTAGGAGAGATACTAATTGCCGTAATGGGTGATGTCACGGTAATGGATAGGGATTTTGTATCTTCGCCTAAATTGTTTGCCGCTTTTACGGTAAAGGTATATGTACCCGATGCCGTGGGCGTGCCTGTGATTGCGCCAGTAGTTCCATTTAGACTAAGCCCTGGGGGTAGGCTACCTTCACTTATACTCCACGCTGGCGCAGGGTAGCCGGTCGCTGCTAGAGTTTGATTGTATGCTGTGCCGACCATACCGTTTGGCAGGCTGGTGGTGGTAATGGCCGGTGCGGTTGGAGTGGGCATGCTGATGATTACACTGGCTGTAGCATATTTATTGCTGTCTGAGGTGGATGTGGCCGTAATGGTATAGCTTTTGCCATCCCAATCACAGTTTGTGACGGTAACTTTGCCGTCTTGGTCAATAGAAATACTACCGTCACCGTTTAAGATTGACCAGGTGACGCTTTGATCGCCAGTGCCGTTATTTACAGTGGCGGTAAAGACCTTACTGCTAGGGGTAGAGCATGTCCAACTATCGGGTGAAATCGATAGACCGTTTGCAACGTTTCCGCTGCTATTGTTGCTGCCAGATCCGTCATCTCCGTTACCGATGATATGACCACGGTAGTAGACGAAACGCCCGGGCCACATATACGCGCCAGTATCTCCAGTGGCATGGGGCACCAAACCCTTGGGGGAGGTGCACTTAATCACCGTACCACTTTGGCGCGTTGAGGAATTATAGTAATTGAGCCCTACAATTCCCCCGATCGAATGTTCGGTCCCACTTAGGTTGCTGATATTTGTGCAGTTTTCCACCCTGCCGCTGTTTCCGCCAACTATGCCGCCTATTACAGAAATACCGCTGATCGCACCGGTGTTATGACAGTTTTTCAACGTACCGTTGTTTGCGCCCGTCACCCCTCCGGCGTAGCTTGTTGTACTGATTACCGTAGCCATATTGACGCAGTTTTCTATAGTGCCTTGGTTAAATCCCGCTATGCCACCAACGTATTGCCTGCTGTGGAGATATCCGCTGCCTATTGTGAGATTTTTGATGATGGCTTCTGTAGATGTATTGCTAAACAGCCCTACAGCACCGATAAAATATGGCTGGACGAAGGATACACCATAGACGGTGTGATTATCTCCGTCGAAACTCCCCTTAAATGGTATCTGGCGCCCATTTGGCTCATTGCGGCCCATGGGCATCCAAGCATTGGCGGTCGAGGCATCGTTTAGGATAATATCCGCAGTCAGCTTATACGATGCCTTTGACAGATACTCATTGGTCTGAGCAGGCTGATCTGCAACTACTGTGCGTGTGCTGCCTGTATAGTCCTTGACTCCGCGCCGGTCTCTAAAATCATACTGTCCTATTACTGCCGAAAGCAGATAAAGCTGCTGTGGCGTGCGGATCTGATACGGGTCGGCCGCCGTACCGCTGCCCCCGTCAAAATAAAGGGCGCAAGTACCGTCCCAGGTTTCACCGCCAATCATAATAGAGGTGATACCAAATTTGCTTGGGTCTGCCGTTGACACGGCTTTGACGGTATAGCATTTGCCCTTGATTGCACCCGTTGCCACAGTTGCTTTACCAGTATCGGCATCGATTGACACCTTGTCATCGCTGCTCATCAGCGACCAGGTAACGGAGTTGCTGCTGTCGCCTTCTACCACTGCGGCAAAGGTTTTTTCACCACCGGAGCTCTCGCAGATCCACGCTTTGGGCGAGATGGTAACACCGGCTCTTATGCTGTCACTGCTGTTGTTGATGTGGTTGACGTTGTTGACGGAGGAGTCGCTATGACCAATAATATGACCAAGGTAGTAATAATCATCCGCTGGCTTAGCTTGTCTGCCTATATCCCCAGTGGCATCCTTGACCAAGCCTTTGGGCGAGATACAGAGGCTTACATCGTTGTTGCTGTAGCCCGTGATACCGCCCGCACCATAGATATCCGCACTGATGAGGCCGATATTTTGGCAGGATTGTATCGAGCGACTATTATAGCCCACGATACCGCCGATATAAGTATTACCGTTTACTGTAGCACTGTTTCGGCTGTTAAACACACCGCCATCGCTGGCGCCTACCACGCCACCCACATTGCTATGTCCCTTTATATAGCTCTCTGCAACGATCACGTTATTTACTGTGCTACCACGAAGCATCGTCCCAAATAGACCGACCTTATTTCCCCCCACGGTACCGTCCCAAGTCGCATCTGTTTGGTCATTAAAATATAGTCCGCTTACAGTCTTGCCATTGCCGTCAAAGGTACCCATAAAGCACTTTATTTCGTTGCCAATGGGACCCATCCTTACACTGGTACCAATGGGCTTCCAGCGATTGGCTGGCGCAGTACTATCCCAGCTTTCCCAATTTGAGGTGTCGTTGAGCGCGATATCCTCTGTCAGCTTATAGTGCGCTTGACGCAGTGTGAGGTAGGCTTGTGGAGCCCCGCCCTCAATAACCACACGATTTGCCATGTCGTTACCCTGATATACTCCACCGCTTCCGCCAGTACCGTTGCTCCACTTATAGTCGTTTACAATATCGGCCAGCAGCGCAAGCTGTGCGGGAGTACGGATCTGGTATGGGTCAGCTGATGTACCACTGCCTCCATCGAAATAGAGGGCACTGGTGCCGTCCCACATCTTATCATTAACAGCCCCGGACCAGCTAGCGGTTTTGTGGCTCCAGTCGCCAGTAATTGCAATATTGTTTTGGAGGGTTGGCTCTTTATGGAATGCATATGCACGAGCTTTCCCCGTTGCTGTTTTGCTAGAGGCTGTACCTGCACCACCTGAGATGGTGATGGAGTTTGCCCAAATGCCATAGCTGCCATAATTAAGGGCTTCGCCAGCGGCTGCCGTGACTGTGCCGCTTTCTATCACGATGCCTTCCGCCATAATTGCATAGCTTCCATCACCTGCATCGCCTGCGGTGACGTTTAAGCTGCCGGTACCATCTATGGTCAGCCCACCATCGCCATATATGCCGATGCTTTGTGTATTTGTAAAGGGATTATACTTCATTGTAGTCCCGCTTGTGATGGTATTGACTGTGCCATCAACAAGTGTAATTCTTGCACCATCGGGCAGCTTAATTGCGTAAGATGGGTTATCTGTGGCATCGGCGCCTTGTATCGTAGCACCAGAAAGCACAAGTGTGTTTGCGCTATATTCGTCTGCAGCGGTTTTATACCAGCTCCAACCCTCACCGCTGTCGGTAATATTGTCACGAGTTGGGTCTTTGTCTACTGTATCACCGTTTATATCAAGATACGAAAGTGAGCCACTTGTCAAGTCCAGTAGGCTTGCTCTCGGCGTAGTTGCCCCCAAGGTCACAGGTTTTATCACTGCGTCAGCCGCTCCTCCACACAAGGCAAGGTCGGCATCTACTGCGCCGCATACAGGGCAATCGGGGTTAATGACCTCTATTGCACTCTCGGGATTACTCAAGGGGCAATCCTCACCGTGTACCGGATTACCGCTGTTTACCGGTTCGCAGGTGCATTCGGGTGCAGGGATGCACTTCACTTTACAGATGCACCCATTCTTTGGTGCTGTATACAGCGAGCAGTCCTTAGCGGTGTGCTCACCGTCACCCTCCACCTTAGGGTCGCAGGTACAGGCCTTTTCTCCCTTGCAGAGCTCACAAGTATGTGTACAAGGTGCGTTACCTGCCTCTGCTTCCTTGTAGCCGCAGGTTTCATCGTGTGCCTGGTGATTTGCGCAGGCTACCCCACTGCTGCTTGTGTTTATGAGTGCCCCTGCTTCCGTTGCAAAAGCCGCTGGTGGCATTGTGCTAAACACCATACACAATACCAAAAGCATACTAATCAGTCTTTTTTTCATTTTCCCTCTCCTTAATTTATTTTAGCTTATCGTATTCTTGCTTCTTCCCATCTGTGCGGTAAAATCATGTTTAACTCTCGATTCTTCAGAGTCAGTTGTTGATGAAGCTCAGATCAAAAAGTTAGTAGCTGCCCCATATGCATTACCGTTGTGACAGATCCCTGAATGATTACGCTAGAGGCAAAACAGAAGGCGCCTCATTAGCCCATAGACCAAAATCCCCACCAGCGCAATGATAAAATACTCCCCGCCTATCGCCCAATATCCTCTTTCCAACAGGACATGTGGGACGATTATGTGGCCTGCAAGAGCAGAAGAAGCCATTGCTATAAAAAATGCGCACAGTTTATTTAGCATTTCAAACCTCGTGCCGTTGCACTGCTAATCCATTACTTTCTTTGGCCAATAGCACACGCCCACATCCAGCGAGCGAGGCTTATTTAGATGAAAATCGGCACAACGGCAATACCAGCACTGCCTAAGTCCGGCTGGAGTATCTACCCTAGGCTCAAAAGCTGGGCATACCTGCTTTGGCCATACGTTTCCTGCAGCATTGGGGGCAGAAAGAGGAAGATCCTCCTGCCTGCGGTTATTCATGCTATCACGCTCCTATGTATGAATCTTCTATATATTTCTGCATTTTCCGACCATATAATACCTAATAAAATAGAAAAAATGGGTCTTTACACTTAAAAGACCCATTTTTACACTTAAAAATATATTCACTTTGTATTTAGTAAGTAATTTTTGTATCCCTAAACCAAAAGACGCACCCGAAAAATCCCCTTGTCAACGCCGTAGATAATCTCCCCCTCGTATTTTTTTGTAAAGGCTAGCACGCTTTTACTTCCAATCCCATGGCCTTTTTCAGTGGCCCTCGGTAAATTGCTTTGATCAAGTGCGGTAGTCTCATCACAGGTGTTTTCTATCTCCAAAAGCAGTCGCCCCGCATTGTGACAAGTAAAATCGATATGTTTCTCAGCTTCTACAGTAAGACGATTGCAGGCTTGTATGGCATTTTCCATCAGGTTGGAGATCACCATAGCAAGCTCTAGGGAATCAAGCGCTATATCACTGGGGATATCCAAGTCAAGCTCTGATTTAATGCCATTCTGCTCTGCGAGTGCTACATAATGACAGACTGCTGCATTGATCAGGGTATTTTCGCAGTATACTTTGCATATTTTGGGGCTAACTTGATTCTGCTTTTTTAGAAGAGCAGCTGCTTCACCGCTTTCTCCTTGCTCGATAAGCTCCAGCAGCATATTGTTAAAATGACGTCGGTCATGAGCAGCACGACTGTTTTGCCGCGCAACTTCTTCCATAAAAGTTAACCGCTGTGCCATAGAGTTGGCGGATACCTGCAAGAGCTGGGCATCGTTTTTCATCTTTAGATTTTCCTCACGCAGGGCATATTCCTGCAAGGTCTTTTTCAAGAAGAAAAACACTGTACCGTAGACCGCTATTGTCAGCCCGATCAACAGCAGCATCGGCCACATAGCATCCGTAAGTGTCTGCTCAACATCCTCGGTACAAACAAAATAGTAAGCAAAATTTAAGAAAATACTGATCGCAAGTATAAAGAATGCTGACCAATTATCTGCTACACGCTGATACAAAGGCTTTAGATACCACTGAAACAGCAGGATAAGCAAGCAGTAAAGCGCAAGCCGTAAATAGGAGTTGGCGTAGTGGGGGTAAGGGAAAAAATCGCATAAGTGATAGCTGATCACCACCACAATCGCATAAATATTTGCTGCGGTCAGATAAGTAAAGCACCACTGCATGAGGCTATCACGCATCAGAGGCTTTAGGAGCACCCCCACAAGCAATAAAAAAATTACATCAAATTGCGCCAAAGCGGTTAGATTGCCTGCGTTGTAAAAAACAATACTCGTGAGCAAATCCAGCAAAAATACCAAGCTTGCCGTAACTATAGTGACCAGTTTCCCATACTTCGGCTGAGCTAAGGTAAAGAGCAGTAGCACATTCATCACTGCTGTAATACCACCGCGCAAAATATTGGTGATTAATTCATCCATCAGTGCACCCCTTTTGCCATAAGGTAGTCCATATATGTATCCCTTACCGTCGCATATTGCCTTACAGAAATCGGGACTATTTTACCGCCCTTTAGGGTAAAGCTATCCTTTGCAAAGCGTTCTACATATCGCATATGGATGACATATGCGGTGTGGCATTGCACAAAGTTTCGATCATTTAGGAGGGGCAGGCTATATTCCGTAAAACTTTCTCGAATGGTGCGGCTTAAAACTTCCTCACCATTTTTTAGCGTAAACAAGATAGCGTGACTGCGGTATTCACAGCACAAAATATCCGACAAATTGATCACACGCAGGCTGTCTGCGGTTTTTACCGAAATCGTGGCTTCCTCAGCGAAGTCAATTTTTGAGATAGCCAGTGTCAGGGTGTCATACAGCTTGTCTTTTTCGATCGGCTTTAGCAAATAATTGATGGGATTTGCAGTATAAGCCTGTAAAGCAAACTGTGGCTCGGTAGTGGTATAAATAATCTGCGCCTTGCGATCCATGCGGCGAATTTCACGCCCCAGCTCTAAGCCATTTACCATAGGCATAACGATATCCAGTAGGTAGATATGATAGCAATCGTTTTCTATAGCAGAGAGCAATGTATCGGGGTGGGTAAATTTCTGAACTTCTACCTCTAACGGATGCACTGTAAAATATGCATTTAGATAGGCATTGAGTACTTCAAGCTCCTGTGATTGATCGTCGCAGATGGCTATTTTTAGCACGGTGTCACCTCTGTTCAAACTGTATGGGAATATTTTATCACAATTTGGTGATTTGTGTCTATAAAAAGTACATAATTGTGGATTGTAATTCTTAGAAGATTGAGCCTTCGAAAGAAAGGTAGGACAAACTAAAGGCATCACGATAAGCAAAGACTATAGTACAGCGAAATAAGCAGTACGGCTCCCACAGCAAGCAGAGCGATCAAATACCCAAAAGGTACTCGATCGCTCTGCTTTACTTATTAAACAGATATCATCAATTTTATAATTACATTTCAGGGTAACACACTTCATCTACACCTTCATATCTCCGTTTTATTTAAAACATGCAAACTAACCCGATCATTAATCTTCAGATCGTTGGCTTCAGTACCTAACACGCTTACTTCAAGATGCTTATGATCTTTTTCGACAATAATATTGGTATGGGATCCCAAAAACATCAGTGATATTATCGTAAACTCACCCTCAGCAGATTTTAAAATCTTTATATCTTCTGGCCTAGACAGATAACATTTATCATTTTCTTCACTATAATTCGCTTTGCCTACAAATGAAGCTACGTATTTATTTGCTGGTTGTAGGTATATTTCTTTTGGTGTCCCGACCTGAGATATGCAGCCCTTATCCATTACAACAATTCGATCACTCATCGATAAAGCTTCTGCTTGATCGTGAGTAACGAAGATCATGGTAATGTTGTGCTTCCTTTGTAGCTCCTTAATTTCATATCGCATTTGGACCCTTAAATTTGCATCAAGGTTAGAAAGAGGCTCGTCTAATAGCAAGACTTTCGGATTTGTGGCAAGCCCACGGGCTAAAGCAATTCTTTGTTGTTGACCACCACTTAACTGACTTATTTTATAATCAGCATACTCTTCGAGTCCCACCATCTTCAAATAATCATATGCAAGCTTTCTAGCCTCTTTTTTGGCCAACTTCCTAAAATATCTCAACCCATATGCTACATTATCTAATACACTGTAATGAGAAAAAAGCGCATAATTTTGAAATACAGTTGACACGTTTCTCTTTTCGGGAGGCAGTTGCTCCATGTGCTCACCATCTAATATGATCTCCCCCGCATCTGCCGTTAAAAACCCGCCAATCAGATTAAGCAGCGTTGTTTTTCCGCAACCAGAAGGGCCTAATAGTGTGATGAATTCGCCTTTTTCAACACTTAAGCTTACTTCTTTGACACCATTTTTTTGATCAAACATTTTTGTGACATTTTTTATCTCTAAAAACATTTATTTTCCCTCAATCTTTTTAGAATGCTTGTCATGAGTATATTGACTAGTCCGGTAATTATTATAATGAAAACCGCTAGGATGGAGCCTACGGCGTTGCCCCCACCTTTGATCTGCCTAAACATTTCGGTACTCGCTAGCAGTTTACCTGGGCTTACTAAAAACATAACCGAGCCAAAGGCAGTCATACTTGAAGTGAAAATTTGTGCAAAACTCGTAGCAAAGATTGGAACCGACATCGGTATAATAATCGTCTTCAATAATTGAAATTTATTTGCCCCTAAGTCTTTCCCTGCGGATTCAAGCCTTGCGTCTATATTGGGGTATATTGAGTTAGCATTCTTGCTGGCAACAGAAATCTGCCGAAATGCTAAATTTAATATCACAATTGCTGCAGAGCCGGTTAACATGAAGGGTTTGTGGTTAAAAGCTACCAAATACCCTAAGCCAAAAAATGTCCCGGGGATGATATAGGGTAATGACGCTATAAATTCTATGCTTTTTAGATTCCTCCTATTTAAGCGATATATACAATAGCTCAACGAAGTGCCGATCATTACAGCCAGTATACTAGCTATTAACGAGTAAGCAATGCTCCTGACAAACGCCTTGATTGACACCAGCTCAAGTTTGGCAAAGTTGTCTAGTGTAAATCGCAGGGTACCGGTAGCATTATTGGTAACGGTGGATAAAACAATGGTACTGTATTTCAACAGGTTAAATGCGATAAATAAAATCAAGAAAAACTCTAATATTACTTTTAGATACTTAGGGATTTTTAAAGCTATCGTCAATGTGGATAGTCCCTTATCGCCAGCACTCGGTGCTCCCACCTTCTTCAGCATTTGCGAATAAAATATAAATGCCAAGATGCTGGGCAAAACCATCACAGCACTCATCGCAGCGCCTATGTTGAGGTCGCCTGTCGATAGCACTGCATTGTATGCCTCTGTAGCTAAAGTCTGGAATCTACCACCAATTATTACGGGCGTCCCAAAATCTGCAAAGTTCATCGTAAATAGGATAAATAAAACAGATAAAACTCCCGGCATGGTGTTGGGAATAATAATATTTTTTAGTGTCTGCATTGGTGCTGCACCTAAGTCTAAAGAAGCAGCAACTGCTTTTTCGTCTATAGACTCAAAGCTATTTGATAAGATAAGCATTGCAAAAGACAATGTACTTAGAACTTGGATGAGTAAAATCCCTTGCCAACCGTATATATTCCAATTGAGATTTAGTAAATCATATGTGATATATCCACGCCTACCAAATAGCAAGATCATGGCGATAGATGTAACAAAGGGAGGAGATATTATTGTGATCAGCAAGACTTTTTTCATAGCATTTCTAATCCACTCACTCGATACATAGATACCGAGTGATAAAATGTATGCCAACACAGTGCCAATCACGGAAGATACCATCGCTAGCAATAAACTCTGTACAGTGATATTAAACATATCTTCATTCAATAGCATCCGATAGTATTGAAGCATAGCCCCCCCTTCTCCTTCAACACTTTTTAGTAGCACTGCTATAACGGGATATGCTACGAAGACTAAGATCGATATAACTAAAATTGTTTCATATATATTTTCAAAAGGCCTTGATAAGATTCCAAATTTTTTATGCTTTTTATAAGAGCTTCCTTGATATGTCGGCTGCTTCAAAATTACTTTCCTTCCTTATAAGATTAAAGATACCTATAAATATTTCTATCTATAGGTACCTTTTTACTTCATTTGCTATTTTTTCGCAGGAGCTTTTGTTCCCGCTATTTCACTGAACTTGGCTAACACCTTATCGCGATTCTCAGCCATCTTGGATGCATCTACAGGTACAAAACTATCTTTTGAAGCATTTTTCATGATTTCTGGCATTTCGACGTCATCTCTAGCCATGATACGTACTTCTGCTTTTTGCAGAGCGTCTCCACCTTCTTTAGAGGTGAAATAATCAGCAAATACCTTTGCAGCTTCAATGTTTTTAGAGTTGTTAAAAATTGCGACTGGAGAAGAAATCCATGGGAATAGGTCTTCGGGTATAATGATTGATACTGGGTTTTCCTTTTGCAGCTCATAATACTCGCCAGTAACTGGTACAAATCCTATTGCAAATTCCCCTGCTGATACTTTCTTTGAGGGCTCTCCGCCGCCTTCGGTATAGTAAGCGACATTCTCATTTAGCTTCTTTAGATAATCATAGGTTTTTTCTTCGCCCCAGTTTTGGTACATGGTTTCTAGCATAGAATATGCTGTTCCCGAGATTGCTGGGTTAGCGAAAATGATCTCGCCCTTATAAATTGGATTGGTCAAATCTGACCATGATTTTGGTACAGGCAGCTTTAGCTTTTCCAGCACTTGGTTGTTAACGATAATTCCTGCTGTCTGAAACGATACGGCTGTCCAGCAACCGTCTTTATCCTTATACATGTCATCGATATCACTAGCACCCTTAGGAGCGTAAGAGTATAGATAGTTCTTTTCCTTGGCTGCTATGTAGGCATCTGCTCCACCGCCAAGCCATACATCCACGTCAGATTTTCCTTCTTCAGCATTTAACTTCGCCAATGCTGCGCCTGTAGACATAGGAGTAAACTCTACCTTTATTCCGGTCTTTGCGGTGAAATCCGCAAATGCATTTTCAATTTTGCCATATGAAACAAATGCCTTTAGCGTAACTCCTTCAAATTTCTTGTCATCAGTTGCTCCGCTAGTTGTCTGTGCGTTTTCCGGTGCATTTGAGGCCTCATTTGAAGGTGCTACACTGCTGTTTGATCCACATGCTACAAGCGCCATCATCATAACCAATGATAGCATAATAGCAATACTCTTTTTCATTTTATTGTTCTCCTTTTTATTTTGCAGCTTAATCTAATCGACTAAGCGTACTTACGGATTGATCATTGCAGGGTATTTTAAAATGGATACTTTTTATATCCGCTGAGGATAACTGGCTCACACTTTACTGTCTTGAGTGCTTTTACAAGGTCATCTACTGTTTTACAATCCATCGGTACATGTGTCGCATATCGGCCTAAGGATATTAAATCATGGCAATCGCTAGCACCAATCGGTTGAAGCCCTAATTTGCTGCAATACTCCATAGCCTTTTGATTGGCTCCATTGGATGCACTACCATTTAATACTTCTATTCCAATTAGTCCTTTGACTGTAAGCAAATTTTCTTCAAGACCTCTGCTATTGCTTCTAAAAGGATGTGCCGCAATACAGACACCACCTCTTTCATTTACCCAATCGATAAATTCTTGTGCAGGTAAGTGCTTTTTGGGCAAGTCATGAATCCCAAACGCAACAATATCCCCCTCGATAGAGAGATATTCTACACCAACAAAGATTGGGAAATTTTCGATTTCAGATAGCTTTGCAGCATATTCTGCTAGCCCATATTCATCATGATCTGTTATACAGATGCCATCCAAGCCTTTTCTTTTTGCTTCAAATATCATCTCTTTTAAGTTCATATGGCTATCAGGAGAAAACGTTCTTTCGTGCATATGAAAGTCAATTATCATACATAATAACCTCCTTGCTTTGATAGTTTTTATTAGTATCCTATGTAGTCAAGCATACCCCTACAAACCACTGCGAGTAAAGAGCTTATTATAGGTTTTGTTGATACGCTCATTGAGAAAGCAGGATGTCTGAATCTCCAATTTAGCAAAGATATTTCCCACCCTAAAAACGACCGCCCATGGCATAGCGAAAGATCATACTTCCTGTATTTTCCCTTATTTTACACAGAATTTAGATCACATCTTTAGTCAATATAGCACAATGCATCGTAAATGTAAAATTGAAATAACCTATAAGTATCGGTATGTTATAGAGAAAATCTATAACATAAAAAGAGGCCGCACCATTACCACGGCACAGCCTCTTAAATTATTTCGTATACTGGATTGCACCAACCGGGCAGGATTCTATTGTATTTTGAAGAGCCTCAAAGTCAATTTCATCGAGCTTATATGGTTTGATCGCAGCTTTTTTCCCGCGCATCTCAAATAATGCAGGGGAGCTTTTTACACAGAGCGTGCAGCCCATACAAGCATCTTGGTTGATATGCAGCCCCGATTGAGTTGGCGCCTCCACTGGGAGGTCTTCGTCCTTAATAAGTTTCGCTGAAATCCACGAGAAAATAACAATGGCGATCACAGTAAGCATCCATCGGATCGCCATGAATTTTACTCCTAGAAATTTTGCCTCATTGAGCAGCATAGGCACCTTAATAACTGCCCATGAGCTTAGGATGATCACAATGTTTCGGATAGAAGCTCCTTTTTTGTGGAGCATTACGCACATAGGGAATGCCGCATAAATCGGCCCTGCAGAAATACTACCAACTACAAAGGAAAGAAAGATCCCCCTGACCCCAGCATCCTTCCCCAAATATCGCAGGATTTTTTCTCTAGGTACCCACATATCCAGTAGTGCGGTTAAGACGAAGATGACCGGCATGATCATTAGCATTTCTTTTATGTAATATCCACTGTTTTTTATCGACTCAACTGCCATCGATGGCTCAAACACAAATAGCAATAGATATACCAAGATAATCAAAACCAAAAATAGATTTTCTTTCGCCTTTTTTACGATTGTCATATCATCACCCCCATAATCAGTGCAATAGCAATGGCAAAAATAAAGCTAAGGCTATTTCGGATTACGGTAAACTTGGTACCAAACTCTTTCTTTTCTAGCGGGAAGGTAACTGCACCTACCATCGTTAAAGTTGTTAAAAAGGCCACTGAAGGTACTATGCTGACGCCTGCTCCCACAAGTGTCCCTACCAAGGGGAATGCGATAAATGCTGGTACCAAGGTAACCGTGCCAAAGAGTGCTGCCAAAAACGTCGCCAGTAGGATAGACTGGTTGCTCACAAATCCGGCGATCTTAGTAGGCGGCAGGGCAGTCAGCAACAGCCCGATAGCAAATATAATAGAGAGAATGCTTATAAGCATCCCCCGCCCCATTGCAAATGCAGTTTTAAGTGCGTGTTTTGTTCTAGCCTTGTCTTTCATAAAAGAAACCCATAAAAATAGTAAGGTGCCGACCCACATAGCTAAGGTAAAAATATCCATCACATACCCTCCCAGATCTGCCTATATCCTCGGAGCAGGTGATTTTACAACAATCAGCTCCAAGGTGTGATCATCCAAATTCTTGACATTCATTTTGAGTCCCTTTGGGATCTTTAAAACTGTGCCCGATGGATACTCGTGGATCTCCTGCTGATCTAAGCCAATTGAAAGTAAGCCTTTAAGCACCAGCATATACACATTAGAGTTAGAAAAATGCTCTGGCAAGCCCCCACCCTTTTGCAAAATCATGTGATTAATATGCACATTTTCATCTGCAATCACCTTTTCAATGGTATGCTGCTCATCTTGTGCCATCTGAAACACCTGCTCAATCATCTCGGTAACCTCCTATGCAATATTATATAAGTATTATAGGGCTGCGGCATACTATATAATAGACACCTAGGTTTCGTTTCTGTATAATAAGGTAAGGGGGGATTATATGCTGGAAGAGTTAATGTGCTTGCCGCTTTTGCGTGATTTAGACCATACCGTCTTGGAGAAACTAATACAGCAAAAGCACCTATATAAAAGAAGTTATCATAAGGGAGCAACCGTGCATCAACAAAATGCGGAGTGCTCCACGATGGATGTGGTGTGCTCCGGCAAGCTGGTAGCCTATAGCCTTGCATCAAATGGCTCAGAGTCTGTTGTATTTAACTTTGAGCCCGATAGCTTGATTGGAGCCAACCTGCTATTTGGCAAGCAAAATCGATACCCTATGAACATCTACTGTACTTCTGATAGTGTGCTCCTACATATATCAAAATCGGGCGTGGAGGAGCTGTTAAAAGAGTACGGCTTCGTCATGCAATTCGTACAATCTCTTTCAATGAATGCGCAAGGCATGAATCAAAAAATAGCAATGTATACCCAGAAATCCCTGCGGGAAAATCTAATGGACTATTTACTTTTGCTGACCGTACAGCAAAAATCAAAGTCTGTGTTGCTACCCGTGACCAAAAAACAGCTGGCAGACTATCTTGGCGTGCAGCGACCTTCTCTTTTTCGAGAGCTAAAGCGTATGAAAGATGAAGGCTTGATTGAGGTTGCAAACAGGAGAATTATAATATATTCATAGTATCCGCTAAGAACCCGAGGCTCTGCAACAGAGCCTCGGGTTCTTTAGTTTGTGTTCAATAAAGACTATCTGGGCTTAATGGATTTGTGGGTATTATCTCTCTTACTCTCCAGTGTTTTTTACGATTTCTTCTACGGCAGTTTTAGCACATTTCATGACCATTGTTACTCCATTGCCTGGATGTATAGATGATCCCACAAAATATAGATTTTTGACGCTACCACAAACCTGTGGTCTTAAAAAAATACTTTGCAAAGTTGTATGCCCTAGTCCAAATGCTGCCCCTAGATAGCAGTTATACTTTTGCTGTAAGTCAATAGGTGTGAAAACATCCTCATAAACTATTAATTCTTCTATATTTTTAACACCAGTAAGTTGTGATAATTTTGATTTTAATAGTTGTTTTAATGACCCAATTGTATGATCATCCCAATCAAAGCTATCTTTAAGATTTGGTACCCTAACCATAATGTTAAGACACCCATTTCCTTCGCAAACAAAGGATTCATCAATGGAGGATGGATAATAAAGATATATAGGAGGATTTTGAGGGGTTAATCCATCAAACACCCGCTCTATTTCCTTCTTAAAATCGTTGCTTATATAGATATTATGGACGCTAAGGTTCTCTAGCCTTTCTGACAAGGCAAGCCTAAGGATAAAGACCGAACAGGACATCGTGAAGTTATTGGTTATTCTTGGATTATATCTCTTAGAAATAGTTTTTTTCTTAATCAGGTTTGATATAGTGTAGCTGTAGTCTGCATTAGAAACGACAATGTCGTAGGGGATGATTTTACTATTTACTTTAACACCATAGGCCTTATTGCTTTTTATGACTATTTCATCGATGGGTGTATCACAATAGAGCTTACCACCCAAATCTCCAAAAGCCTTAATCAATGCCAAAGTATAATTTTGCATACCGCCCTGTATATGCTTGATTCCCCTTACTTGGGTAACTGCCCCCACAGATGCATACATATTAATTAGCTTATAGGGGGAAATGCCCATATAAAAGCATAAAAACGCAAGTAAATCACGAAGATTTTGATTATCAACATAGCTACAAATCTCACTGTATGCACTTCTATAGGGCCTTATCTCTAAGGCCGCTGCTAATGTATGGGTGTTGATGATGCTTTTGGCCCTACAAAAAGGTTGCGTTAAAAAGAACTTATCTGCCACTTGATACTTCTTATAAAGTTGATTTATAAATGCAGCATAATTTCTAAAAGACTCACCAAAACAGTTCGAAAAATCTCTTTTTCCAGTGTTGGCGTATCTTTTAAGCTCCCATGTCTTGCCATTCTCAAAAAACACGGTATACAGGGTATCTAAATCAATAAAGTGAACATACTCTCTGGGGTTTAGTCCACAATCTCTAAAAACAGCATCATACTCTAAGGGATCAAGTGCGATAGATGCTGTGGTATCAAACCTAAATCTATCTTCAGGGTTTGCCCCTGTTACTCCTCCGGCATACTTTTGCTTTTCAAAGATATCGACTTCAAATCCCTCATATAACAGCCTTATGCCTGTGCATAATCCACCTATTCCACTACCTATTATCGCAACTCTCTTTTTCATATCTCCACCAATATTGACATGCATCGTTCAAATTTGTACTTGATTGCGGGTATGTTGTTGATCTATTATTCCCATATCAAATAAAAATACCAAAGGTGCAGAAGAATAAATGGCAAATCTCCATTGCCCGTAAAGAAATCTAAGCGATGGGTGATGGACTTTTAAGAGGACCAAGCTTATTAAACCATTTGACAAAGTATGGTTTTTTGGTATAGTTGTTATATAGTGATAACTTGATTACAATTTTGTTATAGAAATACTGCCCCTGAGATAAGGCGGAATACAACTAATTTGAAGGAGTGCATATGTGGAATATACTTAAAAAAGACTGGTGGATACCTTGTATATATATTTCATTTTCATTGCTATCGTTAGTGATGACCATACAATACAATCTGCTGTATGAACACATAACTATCCCACTTTGGTACAAAATCCTTGCGGGCATATTTGGAATATATCAATTTAGTAGTGGTTCATTTTTAGTATGGACTGTCATTTATCTGCCTTTTATGAACCAGTTGGCTAAGAGGTGGGGGCTTAAAAGCTTCGGACTAATTTTGGTGATCACGCAAAGCTTATTGTTGATACTGGTATTTTTGCTTTTTTACCCGTATATTCAATACCAATTCCTTAGCAATAGCTATACTACAATCAAAGGTATCGGATATAATGTGCTGTTTAGTTTTTTAATTTATATTTTACTTATAGCAAAAGTAACCCTATTTAAGAGGAACGGTTAGTTCTCTCAAAGGGTAGATAACTGCGAAGCAAAAGAGCCTGTAGGATTACAGGCTCTTTTTGCTGCCCGACAGGTCTCCTTAAAAAAATAAATAAATAACGACAACAATCCATAAACAAGAAAAAAATAATATCAGATTAAATAACGAAAAAATAATTAAATAGCAGAGCTTTTTTCTATTGGTGTTCTGTATACTCCTAAAATTCATCAAGAACAAAACGTAATTTATAGCTGTTAACAAAAGTAATAATTGATAAATAGCCAATATAAAATCCATCGGAATGCGCACATGCAAAACGAGTGCTATTAAAACACTCAGCCCTGTAAAACATACACCTGCACTAATCAAAACATGTATACATAGTCTTCTCATAATATACCTACCTTCATATTTCGAGAAATATACTTGTGCATTGAGCTATTCTATTTTTAGTTAAGATGTCCCCAATCCAATTATTACATATTATTGCGACTATTGTATACATCACTTGTAAATGATTTTCATTAAGGTAATCAATGCAGCAATTGAAAAAGAGTAGGGGTAGGCAAGAATAAAAATATCCGTATTACTATAACCCAATGGGTTAAATAATACGGATACCAACGGTGCCGCTGAAATGTGAGTAATGATCCTCAGCCAGTTTATATAAATCTTGAACCGATGTATAAGCATTGGATAAGATATCTGCCTACAAAGTGATCTTTGTATGAACACCAACGTTTTAGATATTTCATCTTAGTAATGTGTTGTGTTATCATCGCCGAAGCCATCTAAAGTTTTCAGTTATGATATAAGAATTTCTAAATACATAGTATCTCTTTGAAATTATCTTAAGAGGTACTCCTATTCCCCTTTATATATCCTATCCCAACTCTATTATAGAGAAATTTATTCCTCAGCCAGCTTAGAGTGCGACCTGTGAGGTCTGTTAGATATAAAAAAGCAGCTTCAAGGTCAAAGGCTATAGGTAGACCTAATTACAAAATATATCATCAACCCCTACAACAAACAGAGCGATCAAAATACCCTCAAGGTACCCGATCGCTCTGTTCTCTTATATAGTTCACATCAAAGATTTCATTTCGTGAATTTTGCCCACTCCTCACGTAAAATCCGCATCATGATAAAGTCACTGTATTCTCCATCATAGTAATACCCCTGCTCCTCTATTCCTTCCTGTCGAAACCCTACACGCTTATAAAAATCTAAAGCATATTTATTCTTTTCCACGACACCTATAGCGATACGATTCATATCATATTGGGTAAATGCCAACTCAAACATTAAGGAGATTACTTCGGCTCCATAACCACGACCTTGGTCTTCTGGAGTTGGTATGATTATAGATAAGTCTGTACGGTGCCATTCCGGGCACATTCTCAAGAGCCCCGTTTCCCCAATGATCCTATTGTCTAGATCTGTTATGGTATACCAATCTGCATCTTTAGCCTTTGTACGCAGATCAATTCGGTTAAGCTCCTGCTCTTCGGTCGTTACATTCCTAAAACCACATTTAAACATAATGTCAGGCTGGTTATGCCAATACGCGAAATATTTTACGTCTTCTTTAAGATGGCCACGAAGAATTACTTTTTTACCGTGAATCGCTTTTTTGCTTCTATCTTCCATTATGCTAGTTCCTTTCTACTTGTAATCTTTACCAAATTATATCATAGAAAAAGAAAATAGAATAACTTTTTTCACCAAGAAATCTGTTTCATTTGTTTAGAGAACTTTATACTACGTCTACTTGCGAATATCTCATCATAAATTATAATAATAAACCGCATTGCAACAAAATGAAACATATAAAATTCCTCAAAACTAATTACCAAAAAGCAGCAGCACCCGTGTTTAGGATAGTTTCAAAGGCATACACTTAGCAAAGCTTGGAGCATGAGAAAAGCACGACCGTAACATACAGGGCATTCACGGTTTGTCATGTGAGGCCCTGTTTAAAAAGGAAAGGGAGAGTGACCATGACCAATCAAGAAATTTGCCTTGCTGTGAAAGAATTGACCGACTATGTTGTGGACTGCCGCCGTACCATCCACCGCTTTGCAGAGGTGAGCAGGCAGGAGGTAAAAACCAGCACCTTTATCCAAAGTCAGATCCAAGCCGCAGGACTGAGCTATGAAATCGCCGCCGATACAGGCTTGTTTGCAGTGCTAGATACCGGGCGTGAGGGACCTCATATAGCGCTACGGGCAGATATTGATGCGCTGCCTGTACCAGAAAACCCTAATAACCTTACAGGTCCGAGGGTATGTGTTTCGGATAACCCAAAAACCAGTCATGCCTGCGGGCACGACGCACACAGCGCAATGCTGTTGGGCGCTATGAAAGCCCTTGCAGCCCATAAAAACTCCTTAAAGGGTAAGATCTTTTTCTGCTTTGAAGAAGGAGAGGAAAACGGCGCGGGAGTACAGGCCATATTGGATCTGCTCGACAAGCACCGCATCGATACCATCTGGGCAATCCATGTCTACTCTGCACTGGAATCCGGCAAGATCAGCGTGGAAGCAGGCCCCCGCATGGCGGGCGCTGCCAAGGTAAATCTTCGCTTTGTCGGCCGAGGTGGGCACGGCTCTCGGCCTGACCTATCAATCAACCCAGTTTATTGTGCAGCTAATTTTTTGAATAATCTAGCGGTTGCCTTTGCCAACCAGATTGATGCGAACGAAACCGTGACGTTGGGCATCACCTCCATTCAAGGTGGGCAGCTGGGCAACATCATCCCCGATACCGCCGATGTGCTGGGTTCACTGCGGTTCTTCAATGTAAAAGAGGGCGAAAAGGGCTTGGAGATCTTAAAGCAGGTGGCAGAACATACAGCAGCAATGCATCACTGTAAGGTAGAGTTTCTAGATACTGTCCTCGGCGTAGGGCCTGTCATCAATGATGCTGCCTACGCGCAGCTTGCGCAGCAGGCAATAAATGAGGTCTTGCCAGCGGATGCAATTACCCACTGTGATAAATGGTATGCCTCCGAGAGCTTTAGCAGGTATCTAAACAAATACCCCGGAGTGTTTGCATTTTTGGGTACCAAAAATCTGGTCGCCGGGACCGGGGCAGAGCATCACAACGAGTACTTCGATGTGGATGAAAGCATTTTACCCATAGGTCTGGCAGCAACCCTGAAGTATGTTATGGCGGTCATGGAGCAGGCATAAATGCTTTCAACAGGCATATGCAGGCTGACTGGGGGGAATAAGGCGCGAAGTGCCCCCAATCGCAGCAATCAGCATATAATTTGCGTACTTTTATTTTTAATATTCTAGGAGGTTTTTATGAAAAACGCTACTACAAGCGGAACCGTCCAGAAGAAGAAATTTAAGATGCCCCACCTCTTTTGGATTATGATGGGCCTTTTACTTACCACGAGTCTGCTTACTTACATCATCCCAGCAGGTCAGTTTGCAATCGATCCCAACACCAAGCAGCTGATCGGCACCCAGTTTAATTATCTGGGCCACCAGACTCCTGTCAGCCCTCTGGCAATGCTGATGCTGCTACTTGATGGGCTAAGCAGCTCTGGCGTGGTTGTTTGGGCAGTAATGATTGCGGGTGCCATGACTGCGGTGGTCATTGGTACCGGTGCCATCGACGAGTTTCTCAACTGGTCTATCTATAAGCTCCGCAATAAAAATGAGAATATTTTAATATCC
Organism: Oscillospiraceae bacterium; assembly: GCA_032059445.1. Lineage (GTDB taxonomy): Bacteria > Bacillota > Clostridia > Oscillospirales > Ruminococcaceae > DAMCAP01. The sequence continues at coordinate 85,518 of DAMCAP010000006.1, read as the reverse complement.
CTAATGTTTGCACTTATGGTTTATCTCGGTGCCTTCGGCGGCTCAGATGCACTGATTGCAGTGGTACCTATTGGTGTGATGTTTGCCAAAAAGATGAAACTAGATCCTGTCTGTGCGATGGGCGTATCGACCTACGCCACACTGCTGGGCTTCGGCACCGGCCCCACCAAACAGACAATTTCGCAGTTGATGATGGGCGTACCTGTCTACGGCACCTTTTTTACCATGTTTATTTCAATGAATATCTTTATGTTTGTGGGTCTGTTCTTCCTGCTAAGTTATATCAAGAAGATCCGTAAAAATCCGACTACCTCCCTGATGTGGAGCGAAGGCTGGCGCCCAGAGGCGATGACGGTTTCGGCACAGGAAGAAAGCGCTCTCGTCAAGGAAGTGACTCTAAGCTGGAGAACCATCCTGATCCTGATTATTTACCTTGGTCAGTATGGCGTACTAGTGGCTTATCCGCTGATAACCGGCAATAGCAACAAGCTGTTTCCATTGATCATCGCATTAGGCATCGTGGTTTCCATCTCATGCGGCTTCATCGGCAAATTCTCCTTTGACCGCTTGGGCGATGAATTTGCAAAAGGTCTTGCTTCTATGGCCTTCGTGGTCTTTGTCATCGGTCTTGCCAAAGCAATGAGTATCGTAATGACCAACGGCAACATCCTGCACACGATCGTGTATGTGCTGACGTTGCCGTTGATGAATCTCTCTCGTTCTGTATCCAGCATTGGTATGGTCACGGTGATTTCGCTAATCAATATGATCGTACCTTCGGCCTCATCGAAGGCGGCAATCTTGATCCCAATTATCAAGCCAGTCAGCGAAGTGCTCAGCCTTAAGCCAGAGCTTGCTGTGCAGGCCTTCCAGTATGGTGATGGATTTACCAACCTGATTTCCCCCTTCTTAGGCTGGACGGTAGGCTCCTGCGTGACGGTAGGGCTGCCTTTCCCCAAATGGATGAAGTGGGTGC
>DAMCAP010000006.1:75972-84532 GCA_032059445.1 Oscillospiraceae bacterium | reverse complement strand
TCTTTCGTTTGTCATAATGGTGGTGTTGACCGAAAGTGGCTGGGTTCCATTCTAAGGGGGCAGGAATATACTTCTTGCTTGCGTTAAAGCTTGCAGGCACAGCTTCCGGCATAACCGCTTGTATGAGCGGCTGGGAGTTGCTGCCTGCATGCCAATTTTAGCTGCCAGACATGGCTCTGACACATTTCCCCTATTTTGATTTTATCAAAGCAGGGGGCAGCAGTGGATGTGCTTTATTCATCGGCAAAATTAGAAAAAAGAAAGTGAGCTTTATATATGAAATACGATTTTACCAGTATAATTGATCGCCACGGCAGAGATTCGATTGCCGTAGACAGACCAGTGTTCCCGGGATTTACACCGGTGGGAGAAACAAAGCCTGGCTTTGATGCAATCCCTATGTGGGTAGCAGACATGAATTTTGCAACTGTTCCCACCATCCCGCAGGCGATTGCCGAGCGTGCAAAGCACCCCCTTTATGGCTATTTCCAGCCTCCCAAGGAGTATTTTGATTCAATCATTCGCTGGCAGCAAATACGCAACAATGTAAATGACCTGACAGCAGAGTGCATCGGCTACGAAAATGGTGTACTAGGCGGCGTAGTCAGCGCACTCAATGTATTTTGCTCCAAGGGCGCCAACGTACTACTGCATTCCCCTACTTATATCGGTTTCACAATGAGCCTCAAAAATAATGGCTACAACATTGTCCACTCCCCCTTAAGATTGGATGAAAACGGGGTATGGCGAATGGACTATGAGGACATGGATGCCAAGCTCAAGCAGCATAAGATCCATACCGCAGTATTTTGCTCACCTCATAACCCCTGCGGTCGTGTATGGGAGCGGGAGGAGATCGAGCGAGCGATGGAAATCTACCGTGCCAACGATGTGTGTGTGATCTCAGATGAGATTTGGTCGGATATTGTGCTAGACGGTCACAAGCATATCCCTACCCAATCAGTCAGCGAAGATGCCCGAAACCGTACAGTAGCCATCTACGCGCCCTCCAAAACTTTTAACCTGGCAGGCCTTGTCGGCAGCTACCACATCATTTATAATAAGTATATCCGTGAGCGGGTGCAGAAGGAATCCTCGCTGTCCCACTACAACAGCATGAATGTGCTGTCGATGCACGCTCTGATGGGCGCCTATAAGCCGGAGGGCTACGAATGGGTAGACGAGCTCAACAAGGTGCTCAGCGACAACGTCAACTATGCCTATGACTATATTACCAAACATTTTGCAGGGGTAAGTCTTGCCAAGCCCGAGGGCACCTATATGCTCTTCCTTGATTGCAGCGAGTGGTGTGAGAAGCATGGCAAAACCATCGATCAGCTGCAGCGTGCAGGTGTAGAGGTGGGTGTCATCTGGCAGGACGGACGAATGTTCCACGGTTCATGCAGCATCCGCATAAATCTTGCGTTACCTCATTCACTTGTTGTGGAAGCCTTTGACCGCCTTGACCGCTACGTTTTTAATATGTAATTAGTAGGAGAGAGATATGGAGCGTATAAAGATCGGTGATATCATGCCGGATTTTGAGTTTTGCACCCCTTTTACACAGGGGGAAAGGCTTTCGGAGGCGGTAAAGGAGAAAAAGACGGCGCTGGTATTTCTGCGCTACTACGGCTGCACATTGTGTCAGCTTGACCTTGCGGAGTACAAGGCGCAATATGCTGAGATTACACATGCAGGCGGGCAGCTGTATGTGGTGCTGCAAAGCGATCCTGTGCTGCTAGCCGAAGAATTGGGCTCCTCCAATGCATTCCCCTATACCATTATCTGTGACCCCAAGGGCGAACTATATGCACAGTTGGGCATCCTCCCTGCCGAAAGCAAAATCAAGATGGCGGGAGCCGGCACTCTGATTAAGATCGCCAAGGCAACCGCTACCGGTCACAAGCATGGGCGGTATGAAGGTGATGAGCTGCAGTTACCCGCAGCCTTTGTGCTGGATACCGACCGCAAGATCCTTTATGCCCATTATGCCAAAACAGTGGACGATGTGCCGGATGCCAAGAAGCTAGCAGCAGAGATGCTTTAATAACCCAAAAGGCAGCCTACACATTTGAGGGTTTTGAATCTTATAAATTTCGAATCATAATATCAGTCTTAAAAACACAGTTATTTATCATACGACACTGGCACTAAATAATTAAACCCCATTGCCAACCAAATTTGAACTGCACCCCTAAAGTTCACAGTATTATATACCGCAAATTGGAAATGTCAAGAACAACTAGCATTTAAGACTTTTGTATTGCACGCTGCATAGGACTAAGCCAATCAGAGCAGAGTGAATTCGTTTGGTATTATAATAGGATTTGATGTATTTGAATATTTCCACTCGAGCTTGTTCAGGATTGTCATAATCGACATCCTGAACAAGCTCTCTTTTTTAGAGTCCGATAAAAGGATTCTATGACTGCATTCTACAAAAGGAAGCAATCAAGTAATCATAGTGAGTTTTTGCTTCGGAGACTCATAGCCTGCGGCATAGTAATCAATAGCGCAGAATATTCATCCATTCATCCAGAGAAAGTACAAACCTCGCATACTTGAGTTCATCTAAATTTCCTTGATGAATGAAGTTGCCCCCTCTCTTGGAAGCGCATTTCCCTATACCACAGCACCTGTTTTTGGGTTTCTATTGCTATTTGTGCTAAGTGAAGGTGCTTCAGCTTGCTTAACTGCAAACAGCTTTTCTAAGTAGGAAATAGGATAGTACAGTCTGCCCGACTCTGCTTTGGGGTCTACAGCCTTGCCAGCAGGAATGTAAATCTTTTTACCATCGGGGTACTCGATGATCAAACCCACCTGATTGTCATACAGCTTTTCCATCACATCCCATGGCATAGCGTCGGTAGGTTTCGCATCTACCTTTATTATCTCATTTTTAGCTGCGTCATCTATAGCCTCGCGCACATCTTCCCAGAGCTCGCTGTCGTTTCTAGCATCGTCGCTCGAAGGGGAAGAATCATCTGTGGAGATACTGTAGCCTATAGCATAGGTAGAGAACTGGCTTGCAAATACACGGATAACATGATTAATACGGTCAAGCATAAATGTGCCATCCAGCCCTGTGTCTGCCTCTATAAAGGCTTGCGCGTTATCGTGGTAGCGATATACAGAGATACTTTGCTTGTTTGTGAAATCAAACGGTATGATGATTTCTAGTACCGAACCTGCACTGGAAAGCGGCGATTCACCGGCTTTCAGGCTGATGTCTAAATACTGCAGCATTTTACCAGGAGCAAGCGCTTTAATGCCGCTTGCATGATCTGCTGCTGATTCAGGCTTTTCTTCCACAATCATTGTAATATCAGCATTGTTTTTTCTAGAAACAGTTACAAGCCCATCTACAGTCACATTTGGTGTTACACTGCCGTTTATTATAAGAAAAGTGTTTTTGTCGATGTCAGGCAACTGAGGATTGATGATGATATCTTTGTCAATAGCCTTAATGGTATCAAGGGTATATGTCCTTCCTCCAAAAATTACAACGATATTGTAAATCCCCGGCTTTACATTTAGGATTTCATAATGTCCATCTACATCGGTTAAAGTAGAGGCAACCTCTATTGCACCTTGCTGAAGCTTTACCGTGGCATACTGTGACGGATTGCTTTCGTGATCTTTTACCACACCTGAAATATTCACTGAGACTGCAGTCCAGTGGGCGTAAATCGTGGTATTTCTAGTGAAAACTGTAGAGGTCGTTACAGCTGTGCCACCAGTGGCTGCGGTATACCAGCCGCCAAATGTATACTCGCTGCGTGTGGGAGTTGGCAAAGTTGTAAGCTTCTGTTCACTGTTTGTTGTGGCAGTTGCAGGAGATACACTGCCTCCGTTGGCGTTATAGGTGATGGTATAGGCTGATGAAGGAACACTTTCCCATAGGGCATAGACCGTGGTATCAGCCGTAAAGGTATGGCTTGCGCCTGCATTTACCTGTGTGCCTGATGTATTGCCGATTGCCCAAGCCTTAAATCGCTTGCCGCTGGGTGCGGTAAAGCTACTAACAGGCAGTGTGAATGCAGTGCCCTGCGAAGCAGTGCCGTTTGGCATCACACCACTGCCGCCGTTGGCGTTATAGGTGATGGTGTAGGTCGCAGAGGAACTATCCTCCCACAGGGCATACACAGTGGTATCAGCCGTAAAGGTGTAGCTTCCGCCTGCATTTACCTGTGTGCCTGATGTGCTGCCGATTGCCCAAGCCTTAAACCGCTTGCCGCTGGGTGGGGTAAAGCTGCTGGCGGGCAGTGTGAATGCTGTGCCCTGAGAAGCAGTGTCGCTTGTCATCGAGCCACTGCCACCGCTTGGGTTATAGGTGATGGTATAGGTTGCGGGTGCGACGGTTTGCCCAAAGTTTAGGTATTTGTAGGCTTTTACTTTTGCATCTGTATCAATGTCAGTCTTGGTTATCGAAACCGCATCGCTGCCGTTTGCGTCAGTTTTGCTTCCCGTGATCTTAGGATCGTCATAACCGCTCAAGTCGGGAGCTTTGTTCATGGCAATATTTGTGGATTTAATGACTGGTGTGCCACTTGGGATAACAATTTTACCATTGCCGTAGTTGTTAATCCCGTAGCCCCATTCGGCATTTTCTATCGTGCCACCGGTAATTTCGAGGACTGTATTATCCACTGTGCCTAGATTCAGAGAAATCGTACCGCCGGAATTATTGCTGGTGAGCTTAGCGTTGCCCGAAACAGTAATTTTGCCTGTACCCTGATTATAAATTGCCGGCGTGTAGCCACCGCTCACCGTGCCGCCCGAAACGGTCACCCTACCGATGCCGGTGTTAAAAATCGCACCTCCGTTGTCTGCACTCACCATACCGCCCGAAACGGTCACGCTGCCTATATTATTCAAAATTCCTGTTGGGGATGAGCTCACCGTGCCGCCTTGTATGCTGACATTTCCGCTATTTTCGGTATAGATCGCACCTCTGCCATGTGTACCAGTGTTTTCCACTGTGCCGCCGGTGACCACCAGGCTTCCGTTGTACATTCTAATTGTTCCCGTAACCCCGTTCACTAGTGCGCTTGTAATTTTGCCGCCTGTGCCGCTGTCGGCGATGGTCAGCGTGCATCTGCCGTTATGGAGAATGACGTTGTAAAGTCGGCCGTCCAGCGTTTGGCCGTTTAGGTCAAGGGTAAAGGACGGTTTGCCATATACCAAGTTGACAGTGTCTTTGAGGGTGATGTTGCTGAGCAGCTTAATGGTCTGTCCCTCTGTGACTGCATCAAATGCTTTTTGCAGGGTATCGTAGCCTCTGCTATTAATTTCGGCGACGATAACTGTAGGAATATCCTCCCAGACGGCATAGACAGTGGTGTCAGCCGTAAAGAGATATGTATCATCTGGAATTACCTGTGAGCCAGACCTGCTTCCAATTGCCCAAGCTTTAAACCGCCTGCCCTCTGGTCCAGTAAAGCTGCTATCGGGCAGTGTGAATGCCGTGCCCTGGGTAGCAGTATCGTCTGACATGGAGCCGCTGCCGCCGTTGGCATCATAGGTGATGGTGTAGGCTACTGGTGCGGTAATTTGCCCAAAATTTAGGTATTTGTAAGCCTTGACCTTTGCATCTGTATCAATGTCGCTATTGGTTATCGAAACCGCATCACTGCCGTTTGCGTCAGTAGTGCTCGCTGTAATCTTCACATCGGCATAACCGCTCAAATCTGGGGCTTTGTTCATTGCCTGAATTTTGCCCGTGATGATCGGTGTACCGCTAGGGATAGCGATTTTGCCATTGGCGTTGTTGTAAATCGCGTCACCCCATACGGTGTTTTCCACTATACCCCCTGTGATTTCAAGGACGGTTTTATCAGCTGTGCCTTCGTTTAGAAAAATCGTACCAGACAGCGCGCGGCCATTGGTGCTAGTGACCTTAGCGTTGCCCGAAATAGTAATTTTGCCGGCTTTTTCGTTGTGAATCGCCGCCAAGCCAGCCCTTACTATGCCGCCCGTAATGTTTACCGTACCCTGCGTGTTGCGAATCGCAATACTCGTACTACCATTCGCACTCACCATTCCGCCCGAAATGTTCACGCTACCGGTTGCATTGAAAACGCTGTCAATTGCCACGCCGATGTCGATTACATTCACTACACCACCAGAAACGGTAACGCTGCCCTGTCCTGAGAGGTAAATGGCGCTGCTGCCACCGGCACTTACTGCGGCATTTTCTACCGTACCTCCGGCGATAATTAGGTTACCCGTATTCTCCAAGGTGCGAAAGTTTGGAGAGGTGATCTTACCGGCAGCGTTCGGGCTGCTGTCGATAATGGTCAGCGTGCCGCTGCTGTAATGACGGAGGGCAGGTTTTTGTTGACCGACTGCTTCTTTAGAGTCTAGTGTTTTCCCGTTTAGGTCGAGCCTAAAAGACGGCGTACTACCGCCTGTGGTGACAGTGCTTTGATTTGCGAGGGAGATGTCGCTGAGCAGCTTAATGGTCTCTCCCTCTTTCACTGCATTCACTGCCGCTTGCAGGGTAGGGTACCCTTTGCCATTAATTTCGACGAAAGTATCATCCCACACGGCATAGACAGTGGTATCAGCCATAAACATATAGCTATCCCACTCATATACCAACAAGCCGGAGGGGCTGCCGATCGCCCAGGCTTTGAATCGCTTGCCGTCGGGGGGAGTAAACAACCCGCCACCGGGCAATTGGACTGCGATGCCTCGCCCAGCAGTGCGCTTATTCGCACTACCGGGGACACCATTAGGGTCATAGGTGATGGTATAGAGTTGGGGCGAGTCGTCTTTCCAAAAGCTTAGGGTTTTGTAATTTCGGACCTCTTCATCTGTATCAATGTCACTTTTGGTAATTCCACCCACACCGGTACCCTTTGCGCTAGTGGTGCTTCCTTGAATCTTCACATCGTCATAGCCGCTCAAATCGGGGGCTTTGTTCATTACCTGATATGCGCCTAAGATGAGAGGGTTACCGCTTGGGATGATTATTTTACCGTTATATCCGACGTTGGTATAAATAGCGATATCTTCACTTGAGCTTACCAAACCGCCTGTGAGGCTCACCGTACCGGTAAGCTTGTTATAAATAGCTTTACCTTTCGTTGAGCTCACCGTGCCCCCCGAGATGCTCACCGCACCATCGCCATCGTTGTAAATCGCGCAGTAGAGGGCACTCACCGTACCGCCGTTTATCTCAAGGTTACCGGTTTGGATATATATTGCGCCGGAACTAGAGGAAGGATTGTCGGTAGTAACCCTGCCACCCGTGCCGCTATCGATGATGGTCAGTGTACCAGTGCCGTTTTGTACGATAGCAGTATTCTCGCCGCCATCGAGGGTTTTGCCGTTTAGGTCGATGGTGAAGTTGTAATTAGTTCCGATGGTCAGCGTTCCCACACTACTGGTGTAGCTATCAGAAAGCTTTAGGTTTAGGTCGCCCATCGCATTATTAATGGCAGCTTGAAGCTCTGACAAGCTGTTGACCTCTATTGGAGCACCCGCCATGAGCGGCATCATAAGCGTAGCACCCACAGTCACGGCAATCTCCGGCAACTCGGTGCTTACCGTATATCCGTTTATTACCGGGCTAAAGGTATACATACCCGCGGTATCCATGTTGTACTGTGGATTTGAAATCCATGTCACTGCAATAAGCATATCTTCTTCTTGTGATATTGCACCGCTACTCGGGATCCCGCTGTTTGTGGTTGCTGTTGTTTTTACCTTAGCCATCAGATTTACTGGAAGCGCTAAATCTGCTTCGGGTGTCCCTAAAGGTACCGTTTTTTGGGCTTCGGTCAGCGCTTCAAAGGCTATAATCTCCGCTCCTGTATCAATTGGAACGTTTGATGCTGCTAGAGCCGAGCTCGGTAGCCCTGTAAACATCATGCAGAGTGCAAGAAGTATGCTAAGTAGTCGCTTATTCATATTTTGTCCCCCTTTAAGTGTATATGATTTTATAATTTGGCAGGCACAAGTTATAGCCTGTCCGATTTTCCTGCGGGGCGAAAGCCTAAGATATAAGCCGGGATACAATGCGCTGGTTTTTTTAGCAGTGCGTTGTATTCCATTTCCGCCTTGCTATAGGCGATAAGCTTGTTGGTAAGCACAGTTTGAGCAGATGCATCGTATGCACCGCCTCGCTCCTGCATAAAGAGCTTTCGGTGCATTGTTACTTGTTCGCTGATGGAATCAAGGCTACAGCGCTTCGCATAAATTTCTCTGTAGCTGACCCAAAACCATAAAATTATAAAGGCTGTAAAGCAAATTCCTGCAATAAACCATCCCAGCATCGCTGTGGTCACATAACATCACTCACTTCCTCATAACAACATAATATTGCAAAAAATATAGCATATTTACTTTCAATATAACTATTTGCCGCACCAATCGTGGTTTCTACCGCACGAATCGTAAAAAACGACACTTGAAGCCACTTTTTATGCATGGTAAAATATACTTGGACAATTATATTTGGGGGATGGTTTGATGCATTTTGCAATTTGTGATGATAACATAGACGACCTTTGTCGCATCACCGCCTTGGTAGAGAACTACCGCAAGCAGCGGG
>DAMCAP010000006.1:60629-75952 GCA_032059445.1 Oscillospiraceae bacterium | reverse complement strand
TCAATTACATACGACACCTTTCATTGCGCCACAGAGCTTCTGGATGCAATGAACAAGCAGCAATTTGATCTACTGCTTATCGACATCTTAATGCCGGGCCTCACAGGTATGGAGGTAGCAAAGGAAATCCGTCAGTGGGATGCGACTATACCCATTATCTTTCTAACATCATCCCGAGAATTTGCGGTGGAGAGCTATCGTGTGAGCGCCGAAAATTACATATTAAAGCCGGTACAAGCTGAGGAGATTTTTCATGTCCTTGATAAGCTGCTTACCAAAATGTCGAAGGGTGAGGCTTATCTTGCACTAAAAACAGGAGACAGCCTTGTAAGGCTGCCTCTTTCGGACATTGTATATGTTGAGGTATTGAACCGCAAGGTGCAATTTACGCTTGTAAGCGGTGAAGTCAAGGACTCTTACGGCTATCTGGTGGACTTTGAAAAGGATTTGCTTTTAGATGCAAGCTTCTTGAAGCCCCATCGCTCTTATATTGTAAATCTACGCCAGGTAACAGCTCTTGATAAATCGGGGTTTGTCATGATTACAGGCCAAATTGTACCTGTGGCAAGGGAATTGTTTGTGCAGACAAAGACAGCGTATATGAAATTTCTTCTATCTTCGGGCAGGGGGAGGAATACGCTGTAATGATCACCGTTATAAGTACTCTACGCTACTGCTTAGTTTTGGTGTTTGGTGTGACCGTGGCACTTTTGTTTTGCGGTGTAAGGAGTACACGTGCCAATAGACTGGCTACCGCCTGCTTTTGCGCAGTCCTATTCTTCCTTCAAATGCTATTCTGGCGGACATTGGGTTTGCGCTTTACCTCCAAAATTTATCCCCTCATTACTCACCTACCGTTGATCCTGTTCCTTGTGCTCTATTTTAAGCGCTCGTGGGTCATGTCCATAAGCAGCGTACTTGCAGCTTTTCTTTGCTATCAGGTGCCTCGCTGGGCTGGGTCAATGGCTATGGCAGTTTTTAATGATCGACGTGCCGAGCATATCAGCTGCATTGTAGCGATAGCTGTAGTGTACTATTTCCTCAAAAGATGTGTAGCCAGCTCGGTCCAAGAGCTGATGCAGCAATCAACACAGGCATGCTTGCTCTTTGGCGCAGTTCCGTTTTTTTATTATGTGTTTGATTACACAGCCGGCGTTTATTCGGATGTACTGTACTCGGGAGCACGAAGTGCAGTTCAGTTTATGCCTTCTCTTATATCCACCCTTTACTTTGTGTTTGTGCTTCTATACTACACCGAAGCGCAAAAACAGGCGGACGCGCTCAGGGAGAGGGATATCCTTGCTGTTCAGCTCCAGCAGGCCCAGTCAGAGCTTGATGCTATGAGGCAAGTGCAAAAAAGCACCGTAATGTATCGCCATGACATGCGCCACCATCTGTCGCTGATAGGGAGCTTTGCCGCCGAAGGAGATATACACAAAATAAAAGAGTATCTTTCCATAACAGAAGCTGACATTGATGCACTAACCCTGGTCCGCTATTGTGAAAATGAAACAGTTAATCTGATTTTATCCACCTTTGAAACACGAGCAAAAAAGGATGGTATTATCCTATGCACAGATATCCAACTGCCAGAGGCACTGGGAATAAACGATACCGAACTTTGCTCGCTTCTTTCTAATGCGCTGGAGAATGCCATCACTGCCGCCGCACAGGTGAGGGACGAAAAGCTCCGCAAGGTATATATTCACGCGCTAATTAGCAATGACAAGCTGGTCATCTCTACTGAAAATGCCTATGTAGGCAAGATTGAGATGGAAGGAGAGCTACCCAAATCACAAAGCAATGAGGCAGGTCACGGTTTTGGCATCAAGAGTATGGTTGCCATAGTAGAACGACATGGCGGACTTTACTCCTTTGAAACCGCAGATGAAGTGTTTGTTTTGCAGCTTATGATACCGCTGAAGAAAGATGTCGGTAGTACGATAAAGTGTAACCAAAAATCAGAACCGCTTAGGATTCTCTCCTAGGCGGTTCTATTTTTCGTATTCAGGTTTCCTTGATTCTTGGTATCACAAAGCTTAATGCTCAAGGCTACACCACCAAAATAGGGCAGCTCTTTGGAAAGAAAAGCCTCTATGAGATCCTCGAATGTTACAAGGGGTGTTTATCTACAACAAGCATACCAAAAGGCGCTCTGATGGCTCTCGCACCAGAAGCTACAAGAAGGTTGAAGAGATCATTCGTATTCCCAATAAGGTACCAACGTATCAAGAAACTTGAGAATAACAAGAAAAACAATATCGAGCAATCACTAAAACAGCCTTCAAACGATACCTTTGAGCAGAAGCTGGCTGATATTGAATCTGAGATAGCAACAGTAACCGCTATGCAACTTCGTGCTGAAAAAGCCCGAAAGCTCACCTATGTGACAGCAGAGATGGTTGAGAAGTATATTGGTTGTTTCAAAGATTATGTGCTTAAGAGAGATAAGCGTCAGATCAGAAGGATGCTGCCCTCTTACCTAGATCGGGTTGATGTGTATAAGGATAAGATCACAGTTACCTTTAGAATCGCAGTACCAGATACGCAAAATCAGGAGGTAGCTATCAGCTTTGAAAGGGGGGCTGATAAGGATCAATTAAGAACGGCTTAAATACTTCTTACAGATATTTTGCTTAGCAAACTGCTATAGCTAGACCACGTAGCAAAATATATTAGCATAAGTCCTATAACAAACAGAGCGATCAAAATACCCACAAGGTACTCGATCGCTCTGTTAGCTCTGTCAACCTCTAAATCGTGATTTAAGGGAATCACAATATAGTTACATGCGTTTTTGTTAGATTCACAAAAAACTAGGGAGTCTTTGATCTGAAGGCTCGAAAGTGAGTATAGGTGTTAAATTAACAGTCTCTCATTAATAAATATCTATACCTATTTAGGATTGACAATACGAGCAGTACGGTTAAGAACATCTACACCTTGTTGAGCAAGCCAACCGAGTATATCGATATAAACCCAGTTTTCTGCCAACTTTCCGTTTTTACGGTAATAAACATCTACAACTTGCATGCTAGTGACTCTAGCACCGTTTGATGGAAGCCCCATAAAGCCTCCAGTTGGCACACATGTAAAATTTGGCCATCCGAAAAATCCACCAAAGTTGCCCTCAGAGATACGTGTAACATGTGTGCTACCAGAGTTTTCAGCCAAAGTATTCATAAAAGGCCCTTGATGCTGCTCCACATAACGAGGGACAGTGAAGGTTGCGCCAACTCCACAAGGACCATACCAAATAAAATCTTCTGCAAAGTTTATACGGAAATTATCACTCCATTTATCATAGTCTAAGACGCCTTTCTTAGCAAACTCGCCATAATCATCACACATCTTATTGATAAGAGCCATAGTTTCAATGCCCTCATGTGGTGGCCTATCTTCAAAGTAAAGTCCATTGTGATCACGAGGCCCTGGATATACAAAATAAATGCCTGTTTCAGGTGGTAGCGGATGAATGCCTGCTTGATTCATAAAGCCCAAAATATCTACAAACAAGCCAGTTTTAGTTATCTTACCATTTTTCACACAGTTAAACTCAGCAAAGCGTAGGCAGTTGATTTTTCTTGTGTGTCGAATTCCTAGCCAGTCCTCATCAAAAAGTCCCAAGAAGTTTCCAGTGCTTAATACCCACTGCTCCTCATCTTCTTTTAAACAGTTATTTCCTGCGATAAAAACATCCAAGCGCCTTTGCATTTTTGGCAGAGCTTTTTTAAAAGGATACCAGAATGTTTGTGCGACTGTTTTTTGATCTGTTAGCTCACCGAAAGGATAGACACCCTTCCAGTTGTAATCATCTGACATATATTGGCTCAAAACACTTTCCACCTCTTCGGCTGTGCATTTTTCCATTACATCAAAGTACTGGAGAACAATCTTTTTTGCTTCTTGAAAGTTATTCATATGTAAACACTCCTAATTAATAATTTTTCTCTTATAAACAGATTAAATATAAAAAAATACACTGTACTATAAAGAAAGCTACAAGCATCCAAGCACTACGGGTCATCTTACCAGGAAGATTTTGTAACATCTCGGGATTTGCTTTTTGCTGTGCTAAAATCAAGCGACGCTGTCCTTGATATGTAAACTGCTCCACGTGCTCTGGTTGTTTATCCTTTAAAATTAGACTTGCTGCATATCCAGCAATGTAACAGCATACAGCTCCCACTAGGTTGTACCATAGCCAGTTAATAGACGTAGTCTGTGCTACTATCGCTGTGACTGCGATACCAACAACAAAGCCTAAGACAGCACCACAGTCAGTTGCTCTTCGGGTAAACATCCCTAATGCAAACAAAGCCAAAATTGAGCCGCAGAGATAAGAAATATAACCACCTACAACAGCAAGAACGGATGCAGTAGTACCCATATATGCGAAATAAGTAAAGAGCGATATGAGTAGTGCCGTTAAAAGTGTAAATCTTCGTGACACCTTGAGAGAAGCTTCTGAACCGTCATTGCCAGGACGACGCTCGTAGATATCTTTTACAAAGACCGTTGTCATAGAGTTCAAAATAGAATCAATGCTGGAAAGTGCCGCAGCAAACATTGCGGCAACAATTAAGCCTAAAATTCCTACCGGAATTCTTTCCATGATAAAGCTCGTCATGATCATGTTAGTATTTTGGAACTCCTTACCTCCATAGTAACAATATAGTAAGAGCCCTAGCAGCATAAAAATAAAATACATAATATTCATAATGCATCCGCCAGTTGAGATAGAGCGTTGTACCTCATTGACTGATTTGGCTGTTAGCATGCGCTGTACCTGAGATTGGTCTGTAACATAATATTGGAGCCACATTATAAACCCACCGACAAGTGTAACCCATGCGCCGTTTTCCATGCTTAAGTCCAGTGAAAAATCCAATGCATTGAGCTTACCTGCTGATCTAACCGTAGCTAACACATCCAACATGCCCATATCAAGACTGCTAAGGCAGATGACAAACGCAGCAATAAGTCCTCCCCATAAAATGAACATCTGAATAAAATCCGACCAGATATCCGCTTTAATTCCACCTATTGAAGTATATATGACAGACACCACAACTACTGCTGGCATTACAAGTTTAATGTCATACCCTGTAATATGGCTAAAAATTAAGGAAGGTGTGTAAATCATAGCGCTGACTTGTATAAGAGCAACAGCCAAAAATCCGACAGCACCTGCGGTATGGCTCTTAGGACCTAACCGTTTTTCTAGATATTCATAACAGGAAATGACACGCAGGTTATAAAGAAAAGGGATAAATACTACACAAGCCACCGTTAAAACTAAGGGAATGCTAATTTGAAGCATAAATGCCTTTAAACCAGAATCGTATGCCCAACCAGGGCCACCAATAAACCCGTTTGCACTAATAGTAGACGCGGCTATAGATGTAGCTATGGGAAACCAATGCATACTTCGACTGGCTACAAAATAATCTGCTTGGGTTTTATTATCTCTGCCCACATAGAATCCTATAAATAAGAGCCCGATGATATATATCACCAATATGACAATATCAAATATATGCATTGGTGTTCCTCCTTTATTGTAAGTGTTTATTTAATCCTACTTCTAATTAAGTTTCGTTTGCACGGGACTATTTTCTTCTAGATTTTTGGATTTAAAAACTACAACAGCAAATGTAAGCGTAGTAAAGATAATAACAACTGTTGCAATTTGATATACGCTAACAATACCAAATGCGTCAGACAATATACCTCCTGTGATACCGGAAACACTTATACCTATTCCAGCATACATAGCAACTGCAAAAGCCTGAGCCGTACTAGCGAGATTGCTAGGAACAACACGAGCGATGAAATGCACAGAAGCCGGTAAAAATAGTCCATAAGATAATCCTTGCAGTCCTGTCATCCAAATAAGCTGTGTTGGTGTGGTTGCTATGGATGGCAGCCATACACGAAGGATGAAGAATAGCATGGAGACAAGGATAAGGTGAGAGTCCTTCATTTTCTTAAGGAGCAAACCTGCGATCAACAGGAAGGGAACCTCGCTTAACCCTAATACTGACCACGCATATCCTAGCTGAGTAGTTGTGCCACCGACACTTGTCATTAAAACAGAGAGGAAACTGTGGCAAGAGCGATAAGCGATATACATAATTGTAGAGATGATAATAAAGGACATGTATTGATAGTTTCCAAAGAGCTTTTTTAGGTCCTTTAGTTTAATCGGTTCGCTTTGTTGAGTGTTTGTGCTATCCTTCGGACCAAAACAGGTGAAAATACAAATTATCATGGTTCCAACAAAGAGTGGAAAAATCCATTGAAATCCATGTTTTTCGAAAAAACCACCTACAATCGCCGCGGTAAGAGCATAGCCAATCGACCCGATGGATCGAGTAATCCCGTAGTTGGTGCTGGGGTTTTTTTGTGCATCAATCACTGTCCAGCTATCGATAAGTGGGTAGACAGCCTGTACAATAAATGCTACAATAGTTGAAAGTACAAGAATAGCATAATAGTTACTGCCGATAACAAAAAAGCCAAGTGCAAGTACTGATCCTGCAGTAAAAGAGCCGATCATTACCTTTTTTATGCTACCGGTCTTATCACAAATGTAGCCGAGTATAGGTTGTCCAATAATGCTAGCCGCTGAGTTAGCTGCAATAATAACACCCATTTGTGTATTGGTGCATCCTAAGGACAACATGTAAGGATTAATATAAGCAAATAAAATGCAGAAACCAGCCCAGTAAAATGCTTGCATAAAAGCGAAACTAAAGTTTTCAATCGTTAATATACCTTTGTGTTTCATTGGCAGTACTCCTATCTCATCTATAGTGTTACAACGAATGCACTCATTATGGGTATAGTATGACTTATGAGAAAATCAAAGTCAATGTGATTTGCAGCTATTGTGTAGTTTCGCAAGCATGTACAAAAACCATAAATATATTTACATTTATATTACGAAAACTGTTTTCGTTGATAAATATTAACATCCATAACAATACTTTGATTTTGTAGGGGGTGTAAATTTGAATTTAAAAGAATTAGCAAGACTAGCAGGTGTAAGCTACTCAACTGTTTCAAAGGCACTCAACAACAGCCATGAAATATCAGAGCCTACAAAAAAACGTATTCAAGATTTGGCTAAACAGCACCATTATGTTCATAATGCAAAGGTTCGTAGTAAGCTACAAAAAACATACAACCTCGCTCTTGTCTTTTCACGAAACCTTATGTTTGATGGCGATGCTGTCTTGCTAGGCTCAATGCTACAACAATTGCTTATGCGTGAAATCGAGTATTATGGATATACCTTCACTATAAACGCCAGTAAAAACATCGATGGGGAGAGCATGGTACAAAGAATCTGTAATCAAGGGATTGTAGATGGATTCATATTCGTTTCTGATGAAATAGAAAAGGAAGATCTAGACTATTTAAAAGAAATTAACGTTCCATTTGTTTTTTGCATGATGGCACCACCTGATTTGCCAAAGGATATTTCATATTTTTTGACTGATGACTTACAGGACGGCTTTATTTGCACCGAGTTTTTAATTAAAAGAGGCCATAGACGCATTGTAACCATTGCTAATACAGAAAAACATTATGACTATCAACTGAGAACAGAAGGCTATTTTCGTGCAATGAATCTGCACGGACTTGATTCTAAATTTATACAATTTAGTATGAATCCAGACAAAGTCGAAGATTTAATTAACGAAAACTATGCTACCTTAAGTCAAGCGGATGCTTTATTTGTTCAATGGGACGGAGTAGCGGGCGTGGTGATGCAATATCTTATCGCTCACAACGTAGCTATACCCCATAAACTCTCTATTTTGGGGTATAATGATTACCCGGTTACTATGTTTTTTCGTCCAATGCTGACCACAATGCGTGATGCACGTGAGCTTCAATGTGCCAGTGCAATCAGACATTTAATTGCCATGATAAATAATCCAAATGTTTCCGTAGTACATAGTAGAGAATGCGGAGAAATTATTTTGCGAGAGAGCGTGCGTTAAACGCGTGGTAATAAAGCAATTACTTTGTGTTTATCAACTATTTAACCCACCCATGAAAGCGTTGATTGCACTACAGTTTTTTGAAACTATGGTTATTTATTTGTAATAAAAATCTATTGTTTGTTCGACAGTAAGACAGAGCGATCAAAATACCCACAAGGTACTCGATCGCTCTGTTTTTCTATTTAGATCACATCAACGATAATTACAAGGACAGCAAAAAAGACTCCCACAGCATGTGAGAGCCTTTCTGGTGCCGCTGACCGGACTTGAACCGGTACGATATTGCTACCGAGGGATTTTAAGTCCCTTGTGTCTGCCGATTCCACCACAGCGGCAAATTGCTTATTCATTGTACAACAGTCACAGCAAAAAGTCAATATTCTATTGCAAAAAAGCCCCCAGTCTTCTATAATTAACATAGGATAGGGGTGATAGCTTGAAGGGTAAGACATTTGCTTTAAGGATTTTTATTATACTGCTGGTGTTATTACTTACTATACCAGCTATCGCAGTAGATACCAAGACGATCCCTGTCGTCACCGATCAGCTGTTTTATTCAGTAGGAGATGAGTCGCCAATCGCGATCCCCCATCACAGAGGCAAGGTGCTCAGCCCTATCCCCCCCAATGCCACCGTCTATGTCAAGATTGATGGTGCCAAAAGAGCCCATGACCTAACTGGGCTACGAGGGCTCATCCGTTGGGATGAGGAGCCGCCCACTACGGTAACCCCCTCAATCGAGTACAAAAAAGTATATGCTGACGATGGCAAAACCTCCTTGGGATTTACCTACTTAGTTGCGATGAAAATTGACTCTACATACATGATTTCTGATACCTACAGCCTAAAAGGAGAAGTTATGCTCGGTGAAAGAATTGCTAAGTCTTTAAAAACTCAGCCTTTTCAGATTACAGTCATGAATGATGCAGCTAATCTTCCTCCAATCCCTCTGCAATACGACCCTCTTAACCCGATTTATACCCCTTCGCAAAATGATCGTACAATCAGCATTGATTTTGAAGGTCTTGCAAGATTTGAAATAGACCCTTACAATCAAGGGGAGGTCAATATTAGCTTCATTACCGCAGCCAGCGACGAAATAGAGGCGAGCTACCCAGATGCAACTCTTCGTTTTATAGGCTGGAGTCATCAACCCATCTTCAACAGACGTGGGGTTCTGTATCTTTACTGTGAGAGCGGCAGCTACCTCTATCAGCGCACAATTAACGGTCTACAAGCAGTAACCGACGCAATATACTCCAAAGAAGATGGAGCTTTTGTCATCGAGACTATGCACCTAGGGCGTTATGTCATCAGCAATAAGCTTCTCGATACGCCCTCAGTTACCAAGCTTAAGCCTAATCCCCCTACAGGTGCAGCGTA
The DNA here is from genome assembly GCA_032059445.1 of Oscillospiraceae bacterium. Classification (GTDB taxonomy): domain Bacteria; phylum Bacillota; class Clostridia; order Oscillospirales; family Ruminococcaceae; genus DAMCAP01. The sequence goes on along the minus strand of DAMCAP010000006.1, from coordinate 66,551 downwards.
CCCCTCCAATTGAAAGAGCAAAGCCTTGATACAGTTTTCTGTACCAAGGCTTTTATTATAGTAGACTGTTTCCGTTGATAATGATCTTAAAGGTCAGACCGAAAAAGGTAGCTGCTCTTTTGCACAGCAGCATACGAGTCAAAAAGATCTCGAAGTAATCCATCACTGAAGAGATCTCCAGATCAATCTGCAAAATTAATGTGATCGTCATCGCCTCGGTGCTAAGGACTAGCTCTGAGCTCTCTACCGCATAGTTGACTCGATCGTGGATATCAAACGTACTACGGTCACGGTTACGCACCCTTGAGCGACGCACATCACTCTTGTCTGCCAAGATAAGCGCTGCCGCAATCTCATTGACTGTACTGGCAGTGTGTTCGTCATGATTGCCGATCGCCGAAATGATCGATCCGATCTCATCTGGATCCATCCCCAGATCACCTAAAATCTTAAACGCCATGAGCGCAGAGCTCTGGGCATGATCGATACGATTGATTACGTTACCAATGTCATGCATATACCCTGCAATCTGAGCCAGCTCCGCACTTCTTTCGCTATAACCGAGCTTTATCAAAATATCATGTGCGAGCTGAGCTGTCTTTGCGGTATGGGCTAGGCTGTGCTCGGTATACCCCAGGCTTTTTAGCACTTCATCAGATTTTTGTATATATGTCCTGATCTGGGGATTATATAATATATCTTTAGCAGTAATCATAAGCTCTCCTTACCAACTTCATCCATAGGATTTTATTTAAGAATACTACAATTTACAGGATCTCGCAAGGGGAAACTTGCCTAGGCAGTGTAATATTTGCAATACTCAACCCCATAAACCTTACTATAATTGCCATATTATGATATAATAAACTCAATAACTTTATTATAACCATTGTTTTAATCCAGATGGGCAATTCTAACATTTGCTTCGTTTATGATATAATAAACGAAAGACTTTTGATATATCCACTATTAGCGCCACACCGAGGGCGATGTCCAATTCTATTATTTGCTTTATTCAATAAACCCATACGTTAGCAGTATCAATGTACCAATTGCTACAAGCTCACTCCCTAAGCAAAGGATAATCTCATAAGAGGGATTTGTTAGGTTCACGGTGCCTAGCGGCTATATTCTATGATATTAATTTTATAGAGGTTTCAAAATACAAAAACAGAGGTGCAAAATGACAGCGAAGAGGCTACTCAAGAGTATGTTTGGCCGGCTTGGTATCGTAAGCTTTTCGATCTTGATCCAGATATTGTTTTTAACATCGATTCTGGTGTTTCTTTCTTCCCAAGCCTTTATTATATACGTATTATTACAGCTGTGCAGTGTATTTGCTGTGCTGTATATCGTAGGTAAAAACGAGAATCCATCCTTTAAAATCCCGTGGATTATCATGATCCTGGTGCTTCCCCTTGTGGGCGGAATCTCTTACATGCTTTGGGGAAACAAACGAATCCCTAAATCCCTTCAAAAGAGGTTGGAGGAGTATTACTACAACGAGCTAGCCTCCTTTGCCATCGGTGAAGACCCCACTATTGACCTAAAAAATACCGACCTTAGCCTTTATAAGCAGTGTGAGTATATCAAAAGAACCTCAGGGTTCCCCGTGTGGCAAAATACAGCTTGTGAGTTTTTCCCTTTAGGTGATGATAAGCTGCCCCGTATGCTACAAGAGCTTGAAAAAGCCCAGCACTTTATCTTTCTCGAGTACTTTATCATTGAGCAGGGTATCATGTGGAATTCCATCCTGGATGTGCTCAAGATGAAGATGGAACAGGGCGTCAAGGTTTACCTGATGTATGACGATATGGGTACCATAAGCACTCTACCGGTGGGTTACGACGAGTATCTAAGCAGCTTAGGAATCCATGTAACGGTTTTTAACCCCTATACACCTCATCTCAACATGGCGATGAACTACCGTGACCATCGTAAAATCTGCGTAATTGACGGCAACGTGGGCTTCTGTGGCGGGGCAAATCTGGCGGATGAGTACATCAATAAAGTAAATGTCCACGGCCACTGGAAGGACACCGCAGTCATGCTCCAAGGAGATGGCGTATGGAACCTGACAACCCTTTTTATCACTCTATGGAACTTCTCCAATGCCGAAGACCCGCTGAAATTCTACGAGTATGTGCCCACCATCAGCTGCAAGACCGACGGATATGTGCAGCCCTTTGGTGACTCTCCCCTTGACAACGTCAACGTAGGTCAGGGCGCGTATCTCAATATGATCAATATGGCGACCGACTATATCTATGTAACAACCCCCTACCTCATCATCGATCACGAGACCATGACCGCTTTTATCAACGCTGCCCAGAGCGGTATCGACGTGCGCATCATCACCCCTTATATCGGTGATAAGTGGTTTGTACACATGACCACCCGCAGCTACTACCGCCCTCTAATTGAGGCTGGAGTAAAAATCTATGAGTATCGACCCGGCTTTATCCATTCCAAGCAGTGCGTCAGCGATGACAAGGTCGCAATTGTAGGCACCATTAATATGGATTTCCGCAGCCTGTATCTGCATTTTGAGTGCGGTGTATCATTTTATAAGTCTTCAATAGTTGACGCTGTACGGCAGGATATTATCAATACCCTTGAAGTCTGTCATCAGGTTACACTGGAGGATACCATTGTCTACAATCCCTTTAAACGACTGATCGTAGCGATCCTAAAGGTGTTCGCTCCGTTGATGTAATGGGTAGGGCATCATACTTCTTAGGCTTGATATTAGCAAAGCATATTGAAACATAAACGCAGGAGTGGTACTCCTGCGTTTATTGTTGTGTCTTTGAAGCAGTTATGATCTCATCCTTCTGAAATGTTACTTAAAATAAAAACAACCCCTACCGTTACCGGCAAGGGTTGTCGGATCGTCTGCAAGCAGATACATACCCACCTGCAGTTTTTCGTGCAGAAAAGCCTTTGGCATCGTCCAAACGCCTATAGGCAGTTTGTGCCCCGTATGACGGGGGTATCTCTTACTCTGTCAGTTATGGTGTTGCAAAAATCTTCAAGAGTTTCTTGCATCCTAATAAACAATGTCTTTTCCTGCATAACTGCTGTTGTGTTGCAGCTGCTCTCATGGCAGAGTGCTGCGTACTGGCATCTGCTAATTCACCCTACAGCAAAGATAACTCCCTTCGCTATAGGCGGGCGTGAAGCAAACTATCAAGCAATAGAGGTGACCGCTATAGATGAGGGTAAATAACGATCACTGTTTGCATTGTAGTTACTACATCATATGCTGCAAAAGGAAATATGTTCATGCTGACTGGAATTTCTGCGTATATTAGTTTGTCTATGCAACAATCACACAAAGGAAGCGACCTCACAAAGCACAAGAGGCAGCTTAAAATAAGCTACCTCTTGGATGATCTATCGTTTAGTAATTGCTTCTTAGCTCGTTGAGCTTCTGCTGATAGAGGATTGGGAGCTTGCTATAGTCTACATAGTAAAATGCCCACTCGTTGTTTTCTAGCTCAAAGCCCACGACCACACTATCTAAGCCTTGCGTAAAGCCGTTGACTACCTGATGACTTAAATGGTCCTTGATCTCCGAAACCAGAGCCTGAGGGTCGCTTACCTGAGTGTTTCTAAACTTCTGGTATTCGTCCTCCTTGACCTGATTAGCAAAATCGCTATGCATATGGTAAGGCATAATACCCACTATATTGCCTCTATAGCTATAGTAATCATCAATAATGATCCCCTGCTTTACTTTGCTTAGATCAATTGCTAGCTGATCATATACACCGATCTCACGTAGAAGCTTGATGGTATTGGTAAAGCTCTCGGTGACCATGATGTAGCTACTGTAGCTTTCTTCTAGCTCACGGGTAGGCGCATACTGGCTAGCACTCTCTGCCACCGCCATGCCGGGATCAACATACAAGTAATCATAGCGGATGTATGCAACTGCCTTTTCCTGCTTCTTGAGCTGCTCTGAAGTGATGGAGAGGAGATCATACTTGATTGCCTCAATCAGCTTCTGATGCTCTGACTTGCTAAAGGTATAGACAGGCTCCGTCTTGGTGGTAATGGTATAGAGCCCCATCTCTCGGACATCCTCTAAAGGAAGGCTAAAGAGAGGCACAACCTGTGAAACTACTTCGTCTGCTGCTTCTAACTTCACCATATTGTCGATATTTTGACGGTGAAGCCCTGAGTAGCTACGGTAAAGCTTTTTGCCGTTTTTGAGGGTATACTCAATCCGCATGCTCGCACCATAGTAGCGGTCTTCCTCATCGGTGCCACGTACCGCACCGGGTTTAAAGTCGATTTCTGTCTGGTGTACTGCGATCAGAGTTTCGACGGAAGCGGGGTCTTTTAACACAATCGGGTTATAGATCCAATTGTTAGGTCCACTATACGACGAAACACGCATCTTCTCATCGCCATACATGGTGTTGTAGCTAATCTTTACTTCCTCGACGGAATCAACGGTAGGTACTTTGTTTTCGTATACAAAAAAGCCATTGCAGATTATATAGACCAGTACGCCCGAGACCACCGAAGCAATCGCTGCAATATGCAGAGATTTAAATACACTGCTTACATTTCGGGTCAGTACCAGATCCATGATCAAGTAAGCAATAAATGCACCTACCACTGCTGCCAGTGAAAACGCACCCTTACCCTCGATATTAAAGACACCTACAAACAGCGCAGCCAAGATTACACCGCCGGCAAAAACCGCTTCGGCACGACCAAGGATCTGCACAGGTCCGATAATGCCTACTGACTGTGCGGTTTCACTTTTTCTGTTTTGGTATGCCTTTATCGCCAAGAAGGTTACACCGATCGCGGCAATAAACCACAGGGCTACAGTCAGGAGGTTTTCGTTCATCCCCTGCTGATCAAGATACCTGCTGCTAAATGCGATACGACGCACCATTGTCGATACAGGTGACAGCTTGATCATATTGTCAATCGGCATGCTGATATCGGCAAAGCCATAAACATAGGTCTGCATCAGCATAAAGACAATGCCGTAGATACCAGAGAACCCTCCCAGCAGTGCCATGGTAAAGGCAAAGCCATCAAACATTGTGCCTACATTCACCATAGCAAGCACTGTGAGCGCATAAATGGTAAATGTAATCGCCAGCCAGATTAGAAGCTCTAACAATACGCCCAAGCCCTGAGCAATGCCGAAATTGAAGGAGCTGACCACCCAGATCACAGCAAAGTTAAAGATCAGGCTGGTAGCAATCAGGGTGTAACCCGCTGCAAAATTGCTCAAGAAGAGATCCTTACGGCTGATGGGCAGTGCGTGAAACACGTCGACTGCCTGCTTGGAGTGCATGTAAGAAAATATATTGATACCCAGCACCACTGGTAAGACCAGCTCAATTGCTGTAAAAAGTACGATAGCAACGCCGTTATAGGTATTGGCAGGGCCCATAAAAAAACGGGTAACGTCTAAAACGTTGGAGTCGATCCTGCTCATATTAAATAGGGTCAGAATATACTGGACAGGTAGGAATACAGCAGTCAATCCAGCAAAAAACAACCCTAAGCCTAAATGACGACGCAGCGCATTTTTGTAGAAGCTAAAAAATTTGGATGGTTTAGAAAATGATGTTTTTGTAGTCATATCCCACCGCCTCCATTTCGTATATAAATACTTCTTCCAGGTTGAGAGGAATGATCTCAGAGATTACTGGGTCAAGCTTCGAAACTGCCTCTAGGATTTCACTCTCACTTGCCTGGCATACAAGGGTAACCACACTACCGCGCATATCTTGACTGAGCACTCTCAGACCGATATCGGGTATCTGCTCCCTTGCTTCTTTCAGCACAAACTGCACCTTTGAGAATTGCAGGCTGAGATTATCCATATCACACTGGAAGATCATCCTGCCCTTATGCACCAGCCCTACTACGTTGCAGAAATCCTCT
>DAMCAP010000006.1:45226-60599 GCA_032059445.1 Oscillospiraceae bacterium | reverse complement strand
GTGAGAGGAGATAATTACCGTCAGGTTGTGCTCGCTCATAATGTCAGAGATCAGGCGCCTTACAGTAAAGCGGATAACAGGGTCAAGGCCGTCAAAGGCTTCGTCGAGCAATAGATACTCGGGAGCACTTGCCAGCGCCAAAATCAGGGCTGCCTGCCGCTTCATACCCTTAGAAAAAGTAGAGATCTTCCGCTTACGCCCTAAAGGAAAGAGGGTGCAAAGATTGAGATAACGCTCCTGTGACCAGTTGCTATAAACAGAGCGATAAAAATCAGCCATGCTGTCAAGGGTAGCACTAGGGAAGAAATACAGATCATCACATACAAAGAAGATCTTATTTTTTACCTCGGGGTTTTCCCAGATTGGCGCACCATCTAATGTTACCTTACCGAGATCGGCCTTATATACACCCGACAGCAGCCGCAGCAACGTAGATTTACCTGAGCCGTTGGTGCCTACCAGTCCAAAGATCACTCCGGGGCTTATTTCTATGCCAACGTTGTCTAATGCAGAGTAGTCATCAAAGAATTTTGATACCCCTTCAACTTTAATCACGAATACCACCCTCCCTATACACCTGTTCCAGTGTTTCTATGATTTCGCTGCGCACGATCCCAAGCTGCCCTGCTTTTAAAAACTCTCCCTTAAGCTCTCGCAGCTTCCCTGATTTCAGCGCCGCAGAGGTACCGATATCATCACTGACAAAGCTGCCTTTGCCCACAATCTGATATATAACCCCTTGTGCCTCAAGCTCTGTGTAGGCACGTTGCACTGTATTGGGGTTGACCCCCAGATCTCTTGCCAATACCCTTACGGGTGGCAGTTGTTGATTCTTTTGTAACACCCCTGCGCCAATCAGCTGAATGATTTTGCTTTTGAGCTGCAGGTAGATAGGTTCCTTACTTTTGCTATCGAGGATTATCATGTAGCCACCTCCAATTGTATTAATACGAATAATACAATCATAATTTAACATAGATTCCCTACTATGTCAATAGTGCTTTTGAAGTTTATTTTTACTGCTTTTGCCAGAAACAAAAAATCAAATAAATAACAAGCCTCTGGAAATGAGTTTTGAGTTGACAAGCATATTTTGCTATCTTACAATAGAGCTATACATTACTATTATAAAATGTCTGTGCCGAGGGCAGACCAGGCTTGTCTGGAAAGAAAGAATCCGCGGATTTTTGCAGGGTGCGAAGCTAGGCAAAAAGCGTAGGGATACTAAAGAGTATCCAAAGCTTAGCAAAGCCGCTATCGCCGCTTAAAAGAAGATGCGTATTGTGAGAGTTTCGGACATGCACTCAGATGCAGACTCGGAGAAATGAGAAACAAATGAGAAAAACAAAGATCGTATGTACGCTCGGACCTGCTGTATCGACCCCCGAAATGATCACAGCCCTCATGCAGGCCGGTATGAATGTGGCGCGGTTTAACTTCTCCCACGCTGATCATGTAGGGCATAAAAAGATGTTTGACATTGTAGACGAAATACGAAATCGTCTGAAGCTACCTGTAGCGACCCTACTTGATACCAAGGGGCCAGAGATCCGTACCGGTGTGCTAGCAGCAGGCAAGATAGAGCTCAAAGCCGGCGACACCATCATCCTGACTACCAAAGAGCTAGAGGGCGATGCTTCTATTGTTTCCATCAGCCATAAGGATTTATACAAGGATGTACGAATCGGCACCCGTATCCTCATCGACGACGGCTTAATCGAGCTGAGTGTCGAAAAAATACAGGGGGAAGAGATCCATTGCCAGATCATCAACGGCGGACCGCTTAGCAACCGCAAGGGCATCAATGTGCCGGGTATCGATCTTTCCATGCCTTATATTAGCGAAAAAGACCGAGAGGATATCCTTTTTGGCATCCGTACCGGCTTTGACTATATTGCAGCCAGCTTCGTGACCTGTGCAGAAGATGTGCTGGAGATCCGGAAAATCCTCGGAGATAACAACTGCACCACCATCAAAGTCATCGCCAAGATCGAGAGCGCCAAGGGAGTAGCCAATATCGACGAAATCCTGCGAGTAGCCGACGGCATCATGGTAGCACGCGGAGATCTTGGTGTAGAGATCCCCACCGAAGAGGTGCCTATCGTACAAAAGGCGCTGATCAAGAAATCCCTCGAGCATTCCAAGAGCGTCATCACCGCCACTCAGATGCTTGATTCCATGACCAATCGCCCTCGCCCCACCAGAGCAGAGGCGGGAGACGTGGCCAACGCGATCTATGATGGTACCAGTGCAGTCATGCTATCGGGAGAAACCGCCAACGGTCTTTACCCCATTGAGGCGGTCAAGACCATGGCTACCATCGCAGAGCGCACCGAGCTGGATATCAACTACTGGCGCAGACTCAAGGATATGGACTCCCCTGCCCTGCCCGACATCACCTATGCCATCGCCCACGCTACCTGTACCACCGCTCACGACATCAAGGCGACTGCCATCATCTCTATCACACAATCGGGCTACACCGCGCGCATGGCATCTAGCTTCCGCCCTGGAGTCAAGATCATCGGATGTACACCTCTAATTTCTACCTACCGACACTTAGGTCTTTCTTGGGGAGTAGAGCCTGTACTGATGACCCACCCCATTGCCAGCAGCGACGAGCTCTTTGAGTATTCGGTCAATGCGTGTAGAGATGCAGGTATGGTCAATGATGGTGATCTAGTGGTATTGTCGGCTGGTGTACCCATCGGCATACCCGGCACCTCCAATATCCTTAAAGTTCATGTAGTAGGCGACGTCATTGCTACCGGTCAAGGAGTAGGTAGGGGCTCGGTGGTAGCCAAGCTCTGCGTCGCCAAAGATGAACAGCAGGCCAAGGATCGGTTTCGCCCCGGGGATATCCTCGTAATCCCCAAGACCTCCAATGCAATTATGTCTCTGCTGCGTAGCGCATGTGGTATCATCACCGAAGAGCCGGGCTTATCCTCCCATGCAGCAGTCGTAGGGCTAACGCTGGATATCCCTGTAATCGTAGGCTCTGCCAACGCCACTCTATTGCTCAAAAATGGCGTTACCGCTCAGATCGACGCGGTACGAGGAGTAGTATGTAACTCTTCTACTATGCGCTCCTGCCGATAGGCTCATTCTATAATTCATCTACAAACGGCTCTTTCACTTAGTGGAGAGCCGTTTTGTGTAAAAGTAAAGAGCAATTGCCTTCAGCCCACCCTAATGCTCTCCCTGATTAAGCGTGTGACTCCTAACAACCAAGAAATAACAGAGAGGTGACAGCATGGCAGAGATTATCAAAACCTACACACAATCGCAGCCAGCCCTACGGTTTATCGGTAAGAAGTATTTTGACAGTGATCGCATCAATGGAAGCTTTGCAGCCAAATGGGATGAATGGTTTCAAAAGAACTGGTTTGATCAGATCATCTCAGAGTGCATTAACCAAGATCAAGGCAGCTTCCCAGAGGCAGAGGCATTTATCGGGCTATGCCGAGTAAAAGACCCTCAGCCCATGGAGTACTGGATCGGCGTCTTTACCCCTACAGGCACCAATGTACCGGAAGGTTTTGATGCGCTTGATTACCCTGCCAGTGAATTGGGCGTATGCTGGGTATATGGCACCCCTCATAACGGGGAGCTTTATGGCAATGAAGAGCGTTGCGCCCAACTGCTAAAGGAACAAGGCTATCAGATCGGAGCTGACCCAAACGGTGTACTGACCGTCTTTGAACGATATGTATGCCCGCGTTTTACACATGAAGATGAAACAGGCAAGGTGATACTCGATATCTGCTTTATCCTACAATAAATTAAAAGGCGGCTGTCAGTAAACATGCTGACAGCCGCCTTTTATAAAGAAAATAGGAGAAGCAAATTTATTTTTTGGCAGCCGCAGGAGCTGCTACAAGGAAATGCATATAGCGAATCAGTGTATAAACAACCAACACAGCAGCGATAGCAGTCTCAAGCATCACCACATATGGCAAAAACGAGACAGAAATCTGTGCCTTGGTAAAGAAGGCCAGCGACATCTTGGCAGCGATGGCAGTAATCACGAAGGGGAAGGTAAATGCTGCATAGCTCGGAAAAAAGGGCAGCTTAAGCAGCGAAGGCAGCTTGATGAGAACAAGCAGATAGATAGCACTGGAGAGCAGCAGCATACCCATTACCATCGATGCAGACTTAGCCTCTACCGACTGGATGTAAGCGGCAAGGCAAAGGCTGGTAGGAGCCGCAAATATGCAAAAGAGTGGCTTGGCTGGATCAGGTATCTGCGGGAACTTGACATATCGATAGCCTACCAGCGCCAATAAGCACAGTAGAGCTGCAAATGCAAACCAAAATGCCCCGCTACCAATTGCCAGCATACCAAAAGCAGGAGCAGTGATGCCCGCTACTGCAATGCCTACATACACGATGAAGTAGCTTGCAAAAACCTTGGTGACGTCAAGCTTCATCATAAACTTCTGGGTAAAGTATAGGATCAGCACCACGTGGAGTGCTATGCCAATATACCACAAATAAACTGCACCGGCACCTACAAAAGGCTTAAGATACACCGACAGCAGCATAAGTGCCATCGGAAATGTACCTGATACACTTGCCATGATAGGATTTTTCATATCTTCTTTCACCATGCCAGGGTAAGCAAAGAGCTTGATAAGAAACAGTATGCCAAGTATTGCAGAGGCTCCGCCACACAGTAGGCGCAGACCCTCAGAGTAGCTTTGCAGTAGGTTTCCCAGGGCTGCCAGCCCCAGCATTACACCTGTGATCGGTAGGGGAATCTTTTTAACCATAGTTATATCCTCTCCAAATTAGGCAACGTCGGTATTGACGAGACCCTTTTCACGCACAATCATTTCAGCAACTTTGGCTGCCACTAAGCCAGTATAGCGGATGCACTGCTCCTTATGCTCACCCTGCCCCATGTCAAACTCCTTGGTGAGGATACGGCAGCACAGAGCATTTTTGCCATTAGCAACCTTAAACCAATCGTGAAGCTCCTTAGAAAGAGCCAGTGTCTGCTCTACCTGGGGGTCTTTTTGTACTGTACGGCCAAAAAGCAGACCTATCGCCATGACACCACCTGATACAGCGCCGCAAAGGCACTTAGAGCGGCCGATGCCTACAGGGAAGCCGGAAGCCATTGCAATAATCTCCTCGGGTACATCCAGCTCAAAATTAGAGCGGATGACTGAAATTACTGCCTCGGAGCAAAAGAATCCGCCACGAAATAGATCCTCTGCTTCCTTCCTGATTTTTTCTATACTTACTTCTTTTTTAATTTGCATAATTATTTCTCCTCATTTAAGTTTCATCAGAATTCTACATAATCATAACAAAAACGACATATAAAATCAAATTCATAATCTTTATGGGATTTCTGTTTCTATAGATATTTTCTATAGATAGAAATTTTACCAAAGAGGCTATAAGAATTTTAATAGTCGTTCCATCAAACAAAGCAGGCGAAGACAGCGTATTTTTGCTGTCTTCGCCTGCTATTTCAAATTAGATCATTCCTATGCTGCTGTGCCGGTAGCAGGGTTTCGCTTTATACCGCTGCCAGAGCCGCTGCCAGTGTTGCTTGTATTATCAGGGGTGGTGTCATCAGGTTGTGTGGTTTCAGTGCTTCCACCGGTTGACTCGGTGCCTACTGCTTTGAGGGCAATGTTGGAGGCTACATAGGAGTCAAGACTGGAGGTCTTGATCACGAACTCATCGTCATCTTTTGGTGCAATCAAGCGAGTCAGGCTATTGTCGCTGGCTACCTTATAGAGGTACTTTGCATCGGGGGCATACATGCGCAGTGTACCCTCTGTGCCAAAGGTAGGACGTGCGTAGAAATCTAAGAACGTCAGATCAGCGCTGGGGTTGGCATTCTCGACCGAGGTGTTGGGCTCGATAGTATGGGCAAAGTTGATCATACGAGCTGTGCCTACCTTAAAGGAGTAAGAGCCGTAGTCGTCAAAATTAATTTTAGTGGTCTTGCCCTTTAAATACTCGTCAAACTCAACGAGAGGATTTCGAGCATAGATCGTCATTTCTTCATCAGAACAGAACTCCGGATTACCGCCGTAGCCTACTGTGAAATTCAGTACTGTGGTATAAATATTGTCACTATCCTTTTTATCGGTAGCAAGGATATGCATCTCAATATCTACATTATCCTTATAGCCATAGTTAGGGTTTACCTTAAATGTCAAGCGGTAGTAGCCATCGCGCATCTTCTGAAACTTAGCGCCGGTGATATACTTCTTGCCATCGCCAAGGATATCAATCTTGGTCTTAAAGTATTTAAAGAAATCATCGTCGATTTGATATTTGCCATCCATAGCCTCTAAATAGTAAGTCTTACCTGGCACGAAGCAGCCTGTTTCGTAATCTTCCCCCTCGAGGGTAATCGAAATCAGCTCACTTGCCATCGCAGTCAGGGACATGCTTAGAATCATAGCCAAAGTCAAAACGCCTGCAAATAGTTTTTTCATCAGAAACTTCTCCTTTATATAGAATCAATCACATAAGGTACTATAAATACAGTGCATCGGTTTAGATAAAATACTGCGTTGCACAGTCTAAGAGTGTAAAAGCAATCATGATAATCCACACACTATGTTTATTATATATCATAAATCGAAATAATAAAAGCCCTAATCCCATATTTATCAATTCCAAGCTCTCTTAAAATCGATTATGCGGTCGCAAACTCCTTCGGGATCACCTTATGATAGATCTCCCAAAGATACCCTCGACTAAAGTTCGGGTGCTTCCCACGTATACCGTGCTCCTTTGCCAGCTGATCGGTATACTCTGCCAAGGGGTACAGCTTAAGATCTTGATACCTATAGCCATAATGGGTAACCACTGGGATCATCTGCGCCGACTTTACGGTAAATTCCCCTGTAGTGGTATCCTCCACCAGCTGCATATCCAGCACACCACCCAGCATATTTTGCGGGGAAGCCATGGCAGAGATAAAGTTGCCAAGAGAGTAGACGACCAGTGTCTTTTTCCCTTCCTTGCCTTGCAGCCACTCCATGGGTGCTAAGGTATGGGAATGATGCCCCAATACCAGATCAACCCCCATATCTGCCAGCTCCTGTGCCAATGCATCCTGAGCCGGGGTGGTGCTAAACACATTTTCTTCTCCCCAGTGGATCGACACCACAAGATAATCGCAGTGTGCCTGGGTAAGCTCGACCTGACGCTTAATCCCAGCAAGATCAGAAGATAGAAGGTAGTGCACCGGGCTGCCTTGGGGTAGGCTCAGACCGTTTGTCTGCTCGGCGACTGCTACAAAGCCGATATCAACGCCGTTTTTCGTTACAATAATCGGTTTATCCGCTTCTTCCTTGCTCCGCCATGCCCCTATAAAGACAACAGGCTGAGCTTCCCAATAATCCATTGTTGCAAGCAGACCTTTTTCGCCTTTATCAAGCATATGGTTATTGGCATGATTGATAGCGTCAAAACCCATCTCCACCAGCTTGTCCCCTACTTCGGTGGGCGAATTAAACATTGGGTAATTTGACAAAGGCAGGATCTTTGATGCCAGCGGGGTTTCTTGATTAATAAAGGTAAGCGCCTCGGGATCAAAAAGCTTCTCGACCTGCGCATAAGCCGCATCAAAATCATAGCCTTCACCGCCCGCTCTTGCCCTTGCCTGCTGATAGATTACATCATGGATCAGGTTATCCCCTGCGGCAATCAGCCTAACACTGCGGGGTGTAAACGGCACAGGTGCAGGCTCCTGCTGCTCCTGAGTGGGATGGCTGCTTTGCAGTGGGGTGGCACTATACTCGGAAAGCCAAGCAAGCCCACCGATGCACAGCAGCAGCGCCAGTATGCCATAGGTTACTTTATGTGATTGTTTCATGATAGGGCTCCTTGCCTGCGTAAACTTAGTCGGTTATTCGATACTTAGGGGGCTCGGTTTCATAGAGATTGTTACCCATACAATCGATGATTACTGTTGCAGGGAAATCCTCAACATAAAACCGATGCACCGCTTCTGCACCAAGGTCTGGGTAAGCGATTACCTCGCTTTGCTTGATACTGCGAGATACCAGTGCTGCGACGCCGCCTACCACCCCTAGGTACACTGCCTTATGCTGGATCATGGCATCGATCACCTGTTTGGAGCGCTGCCCCTTACCAATCATTAGCTTAAGCCCCTGCTCCAATAGTGGTGGAGTGTAGCTATCCATCCTATAGCTGGTGGTAGGCCCCGCAGAGCCCACAGCATAGCCGGGCTTTGCAGGTGCAGGGCCCACATAGTAGATAGCCTGCCCCTTGATGTCAAAAGGAAGCTCTTTGCCCTCTGTCAACAACTGGCAGAGTCGCTTATGTGCGGCATCTCTACCGGTATATACCCAGCCTGTCAGCTCTACTTTATCTCCCGCTTTTAGGTGCTGGGTGATGCTGTCATCTACAGGCAGGGTAAGTTTGATCACATCATTCATATTAAACTCCGTTTCATGATCTTTTTGTCTGCTGTAGCTCACGGGCAGTTGCCAAGCAGAGCTTAAGAGCGAAGTGATTTTTTATCGCTTACGTCTTGATCGTCGATTCCAGCATAGCTTTCCACATCTTGTGCGATAGATGTGGAAAAGTGTCTGCAATGATCCATCAACAATGCCGATGCTCTAGCTTTTGAATAAAATATAGCATAATAAAGCCCGTGATGCAATGAATATCGATTAAAGCACACGACTTGCGTGGCGTACCGCATGACAGCACACATTGACAGCCACCGGCAAGCCTGCAATATGGGTAGGGTAATACTCTATGTTGACTCCGATGGAGGTTGTATTGCCGCCAGTGCCGCTGGGTCCAATACCCAGCTTATTGATTTCGGTCAGGAGCTCCTCTTCCAAAGCGGCATACATAGGGTTGGGGTTACGACTACCCAGCTCCCGAATTGTCGCCTGCTTTGCCAGTTGAGCGGCTTTTTCCATGGTGCCGCCTACCCCCACTCCGATTACCGTGGGCGGGCAGGGGTTGGGGCCAGCCTTTGCCGCAGCATCCAGTACCACCTTCTTTACTCCTTCTACACCTTGGGCAGGAGTCAGCATGGCAAGCACACTCATATTTTCACTGCCAAAGCCCTTTGCTACAGCAGTGATCTCAAGCCCGTCCCCCTCCACCAGCTCCAGATGGATCACAGCAGGCGTATTGGTCTGGGTGTTTTTTCTCTCAAAGATCGGGTCATCCACAATGGATTTACGTAGATACCCCTCGTTGTATGCTCTTGCTACGCCATCGTTTATCGCTTGATTAAAGCTGCCCCCTACGACCTGCACCTCTTGACCAAGCTTGACAAATACCACGGCCATGCCTGTATCCTGACAGATGGCGATCCTCTCTGAGGCTGCGATTTGATTGTTGCGAAGGATCTGATCCAAGACACTGCTTCCTATGGGGGAAGTCTCTTTTGCCAGGAATCCTGTAATCGCCTGCGTTACATCCTCGCTCATCACATAGTTGGCCTCTAAAAACAACTCTGCCACTGTATCCGTAATCTCTGCTATATTGATCTGCCGCATTATAATCTCCTCCTGCCCCAAGGGCGATTAGCTATCGTACTTCACATGCCTATAAGCGTCAAGGGCTTGCTAGGCCACGAAAGCCTGCAAGCCCAAAGATGATAAAAAATCAACGCTGTCATTTAAATCAATAAGAAATAGAAGCCCAGTGAAGTCACAACCGCTGTAAGGATTGTAATCACAAAATACCTGCGATATTCGGTGTAAATCTCTCCGGTAGAAACACAGAGGAACTCATTGGTAAATACCTGACACAGATGTAGTGGAGAGAAGAAATACCCTATGTAAGAAGAAACAAATACGGCATAGGTGTAGACCAGCAGTGCATTGCCACTAAGACCCATAGCACCTAAGATAGGCAGTATTATACCCAATGAAGCAAGCGACAAGCCAGTGATGGTGCCAAAGAACCAAGCAGCCACTGCCAGCAGCCCCATTGCCCACAGTCCTGTGCCAATTGAACCGGTCAGAAGTCCCAGAAGCCCATCGAGCCTGCCGATGACATTTTGCAGCAGCAGCACGCCAAGGATGGTACCCACTACATTAAAGTTGACCGATGCCTTAAACTTACCCCAGAAATCCACCTTGTCACTAAGCAGGTATACAATCAAGAAGCTTACGATCGCACCTAAATAAATTGGGATTCCGAAGCTAAAGTTTAGGATAATACACACATAGATTGGAGACATATCTATCAGAAACCTTGCTAGCTTTTTAAAGCTGAAGGAAGCTTGATTGGGTTGCAGGATCTTTACATCCTTAATAAAACAATAATAGCCCGCTAGTAACAGCACAACGATAAACGCTGCATTGAGAGGGATGATGTCATAAAGACCCACTTGGGGAAGAATGCTACTGATCATCAGCAGGGAGGTGGAATAAGGCAGCACCAGCATACTCACATGCCGAAACACAAGGTTAATTGCCGACTTCCTTGGTTGGGAGAGCTCGATATCCTCACCCAGCTTATCGATAAACGGTACCGACATAACCGCTCCACCGGGTACAGGCATCATACCCATAAGTGCAGGGATAATCATTGCGATTACTTTTTTGCTGCTGATCAGATCACCAAGGCCATCTACAATGCGATAAAGCAAGCCGTAACGCCCGCACAGACCACCCAAAATGCCGATGGTAAATACCGCCGCACAGGTATCAAAAGACTTTGGCGAAGTAAGGGTCTGATAAATGACCTCCATTAAGCCTTTAAGCCCTAGGCCCGCCAATAGTGTCAAAATAACTGCTGTAATTGCCATTGCTGCCCCGAAATTCACCTTTTTTTTGAGCATGATAAAGAGGCATACGAAGGCTACGCCAACCATGGCCAACTGATACATAACATTCCCCCAATTTCTATACTGTCATTTCATTGCCCTATCAAACCATATGAAATAAGGATTTATTTTATTTCACATACCACCATGATTTTATCATAAAAATCTCCAGGATTCTACCCCTGTTGGGCTGTCTATGTAAAAAAAGCAAAGTTTGCCCGATATCGCCTACAAGCTTTCTCCTTACAGCACAAGAAACATCGTTAGGTTATTATAAATAAAAGCAGAGATACCATGATTTCATCCTTGGTATCTCTCTCAATAGATAAAGCTAATTACTTCTTGAGCATGAATAAAACAATGGTTAGTAGTGAAATGACAACTGTTGTAAGTGATAGCACAAAATGAAATTGCATATCCTCCTGAGGATGAAACCGTATCCACGACCCACAGATAATGGTGCAAATCAGCATCAAGATCGATGTGCCTCCCATTATCTTTAACAAAATAGCCATTAATCATTATCCTCCTTTTCTATACAATAGCTGAATCTCAATCTCGCAATTTGATTGAGTACAAGACCAAGGCAAATCATGATTGTCATGAGCCAAAAACCTAATTTATCCATCACCTTGTTGCCAAAAATCAATGCCATGGGAGATTGAACAAGCAAAACGAGTGTAAATATGTTAAGTAGCTTATTAATATGGTAATTGGAGAGTGGAACGACGATGTCGCTCGGGTAGTTCATTCGTACAATTTGGTCAAGAACAAGCCCGATTGTTACTAAAAGGAACATGATCAAGATCCCGTTGCCTGTGTAGTACCAGTCGACCACGATAAGTGCAGGAGTAGCAAATATAAAAGAAGTTAGCGAGAGTATCTTTAGACTATTTTTCATCAGTGGCACCTCCCAAAAATAAATTTAACTGTGCATCAAGGAAGCCCTGTAATTGCTGTTGATTGGTAATGTCAACTCCACAATACTTGCGAAAATCATCTGCCCTATAAAAAATCAGCTGCATTGTATATACCATTTGAAATGCGATTATACGGCAATCGGTGTCACTTTTTTGAGCTCCGAAATGGATTTTGATGTAGGGAAGTATATCGAGGGGCAGAGAGATTTCTTCATTTAACATTAAGTATGGTATCGATAACTTAGTAAGCTCTCGATATTTAATCATTGCATAACAAATATGAAGTAGCAAATTACGCAGTTGCTCCTTGGCTGGTATGTTTGGTGTCTCTATGTGGGAGTGCTGATCAAATTCTTCGGCTATAATCTCGTCAATGGCAATTTTTAACAGCTCATCCTTGGATTTAAAGCTATAGTTTATCATCGCTAGATTTGTTCCTGCTTCAGTAGAAATTTGCCGTGCCGTCAAGGTTTCGAGGGGCGTACCTTCGGTCAGCAACCGTTTCGTGGTATCTATGAGAGTTCTTCTTGTATCCTGAGTAGCCATATTAGGACCCTCCATTAAACATGTATTAAACATGTTTAAATTATAGGATAAAAAAGCATCTCTGTCAAGCATTATTTAGAAGCAAACTAGAAGTTTATGGTCACTATCCCTATATAAGGTTACTTCGCACTATGCTCCAACTGTAACAAATAAAAGTCGTTGCTGATTAAATCCACCGGCTCAATAAGCCGGACATCTTCGCAAGCTAAAAAACTCTTAGAAGTATTTGTTTATCTTGCAAGAAGTTAAAATCCTCACCGCCTTATCTACTGATTATACTCTAAAAACATGTTCAAAAAGAGATAGGCAGGAGGGAAATTACCCTCCTGCCTGTTTCGCTGTAGTGCCCTTTTATTGCGAGAGCCCTCGTCCAACTGGGTTTGCTATTATAAAAGGATTTCTTAAATATAGCAAGTAATTGTGTTACCTGTGCTGATAATGCTATAACAGATTCTTTATCACTATCGCATACTGGCTATAGCAGTTTTGCCATGTAATATTCATCTACATATACACCATCAACACGCATCGATCGCTTTTTAATCCCCTCAATTTCAAATCCGTTTTTGGCATACAGATGCTTTGCAGCGAGATTAGGGCACATGACCGTCAATTCAAGTCGAGTTACACGTTTATCCTTAGCCCAGTTATCCAGTTGCTGAAAAAATCGCGTGCCGATGCCTTGATTTTGATACGAAGCTCGTATACCGACAACAATATATGCGGTATGCTTTACTCTTTGCAGCTTGCCTTTTTGAGCAGCTATGTACCCGACGATAGTATCATCTGCCTCTGCGACCAAAAGCAAATTGTCACCCTCCACAGCTTGCTGTATATTAGATTGTACTATATTCAAGTTTCTGCTTCGTTCCCCTGGCTCATACATCATGTAGTTTGTTTCTGAGTCAAGTGCCGACATCATTTCCCATAGTGGCTCTGCATCGTTCATGGCAGCTGCTCTTACGATTACATCCATAACAACCTCGCATTCATTTTATACCAAAGTACTATGAGAGCTTTACACCATAAAAATCTTTCTCTAAGCAGAGCTTTGCTCTTGCAGCCGTTTTGGGGTCACCTGCCAGCGCATCGCATAAAAACTCGGGATGCTCTGTCAAAAAGCTGCGCATCGAGCCTGTAGGCTCTGCCAAAAAGTCACAGAGCATCTTATACTGGGCGTCATTGATCAAGCGCAGTGCCTTTGCGGTATCAAAGAGGGTGGTCTCCACCGAAGCAAGGGCGTAGCTCTTGACTCCGTGGGCAGCTAGCAGCTCACCGCCCCCCTGCATACGATCTACCACCACGATGCTCCAGTGCATCTCACCGCCTAGTGCCTTCACTGCGGGGATCCATGCCCGCTCGTAGCTTGAGGCTTCGGTAATCAGATCAGCTATGTGGAGCACCCGCTTACCTTGTAAGCTCTCCACAGGATGAGAGCCGCTCTCATCTAAGAGTCTAACCGCACCATCTTTAAATATGGTCAGATGAGGCTTACCCAGCAGCTTTGCTACAGGCAGGGAAAAAAACCAATCCCGACGCTCACCACCTGAGATACAATCGAACTGCTCTACACCGATGGTTTCTTTGATAAAGCTGCATATGTGGTCGATTGTACCCCCAAAGATCTGGTTGCTGTGGTAGTTCGCCATGGTTTCTGCCAGCACAACCTGACTACAGGTATCAGGCTCTTTTAGCGCCTCGTCAATTTTGGCAAGTAAGCCTACTGCCAGCTCCTCACTACCATACAAAAAATGTGTATTAATATAGTAGGGGCCGATGGTACCCGAAGTGTACCAAAAAGGTCGATTGTCAGGGCAGGCCCGCACTGCCTTGGTCTCAAATAGCCATGTTACTAAGTCAGACATCGTTTTTCTCCTTCATTGATTGTTACATCGTCCGTTTTTTATGTATTCTATCATATCTAGATTTTTGTGTACAGAGTTTTTACTAAATAACTAAAATTTTTATGAAATATTGTACCCATTTCACAAGACTTGGTCTTTCATGCTTTTCATCCAAATTTCTAATAAAGTCGCTGAAACAATTGGTCATTTAGGTGACTATATTTTTGTATGCTTTTATATTATGATGTATGTATAACTGTTTGGTTTACATATAAAACAATATTTCGCTTCATCCGGATATGAACAACCAGCAAATACGGTAGAAAAGAGATGTGCTATGTCAGAAGAAAAATACATATCTGTCGAACAAGTATACTTAATTGCCATTGGCGGTATGGTAATCAACTCCTTCATCTCCCCCACCCTGTCTTTGATTATCAAAACCGGTATGGCCTCCCCTGTAGTAACCTTTTACCGATTGTTTCTGGTATCTGTCATCATGCTACCGATGGTATTTAGCAAAAAGCTCTATCGTGATAACCTAAAAAATCTAGGTAAAACAGGCTGGCTTCAGCTTTCGGCATATTCACTGACCAAGGCAGGAGGGTTCTTGCTATGGGCAGAGGCACTGAGAATGGGCACACCCGCTTTTACCATGACCACATTATCCAATATGGCTCCGATTTTTGTGGTGGTCTTTGCTTATATCTTCCTCAAAGAAAAAACCTCCATCAAATCTCTTGCCGGTATCGCCATCTGCTTGGTGGGTGTAACCGTCATCAGTATCGAAAATATCAATCAGCTGGGGAGCACCGCTTCAATGTGGGTCATTTTGATCTGCTGCATCAGCAACTCTCTCAATACCATCTGTGGTAGAGTTACTCGCCAAAAGATGGAGATCGTACCGATGATGGGTGTATCTTACTTTATCTGCTCAATGCTTGCAGGCGCTTATGCACTGATACAGGGCTTTAGCTTTGCGATACCTCGCGAAGCAATCCTCCCCTTGCTGGGTCTAAGCTGGGGATGCACCATGTTTGGTCACTCCATCAGCATCTGGTCTCTAAAGTATATCAAACCGGTTTCGATCTCGGTGCTAAACCTTGCTTCTCCATTCTTTACCGCAATCACTGCCTTCTTCCTGCTGGGCGAAGTACCAAAGCCCATCATGCTTGTAGGTGCCGTGATCATGGTAACAGGTCTATTTTACTATCAGCGTGTGGAGTATCTTGAGCGTACCAAAATACCGGAGTAACAATATATAC
>DAMCAP010000006.1:36935-45216 GCA_032059445.1 Oscillospiraceae bacterium | reverse complement strand
ATGATAGAACCCCAGCCCTATTATCATTTATTATGAAATAGCCCTTTCGCAGAGCTTAAAGTACGCTTGCACACCTATGTTCATTAAAATAACTCAATAAAATATCATCTGTATTTTTATCATGAGCATAGGAAGTACCAGCCCTAACCTTGATTCACCCATGCAGTATAGGCATTCCATATATAATAGACGTTAATAGAAGCAAAACGTCTTGGTCAGTACCTTTAACCCCCACGGGCAAAAAGCCTTGGCGGATTGCACTGCACAGGGCCACGCTTACTTGCGACAACCGCCTCAAAGCTCGCCTTTATACATTATAGCGGCGCATTCTAATGTCTGACACCAAACCTACTTAATATACAAGCATAAAAACAATCGGTATAAGAAATACAATCATTTCCTATACCGATCCTAACCTAAATTATTTTGAAGTAAGCTGATTCCAAAGCTTAACCATGGAGGACAGCTCCTCTCGCATACCGCTCATACCCTCTCGCAGTTGACGCATAGCCATCTCGATTTCTTCTGACATACCGCCGCTGATATCATTAGAAAGGTTTTTCTCATAAGCCTTTGCAATCTTTTTAAGGTCGGCTACCAGATTCTTTTTTTCTTCCTGAGAGCTAAGCTTATCCAGCTTTTTGAGCACCGCAGAGCACTCCGACAAAAAGCTCTGCTTCTCAGCAGCTATCGCAGTATAAAAGCGGGATTCCATCTCCTCATTGTCTTTAGCCGTAACAAAGTTTAGCTCAACTACCCAGGATTCTCCGCCTAGTTCCCTGATTTTTTCGCCAAGGGTCATAAAGCTCTTGAGATTAGAAGCAGTATTGGGCAAAACAGCCACACTGGATTTAAAATACTGTGCGCCCAGATCCTTTAGCTTTCGCCAGACATATACTCTGGATTTTGAGGGGCTTGCAGGCACACTATAGCCCAAACCCAGCCACCGGGGCTTATTATTCATGCTTTATCACCTTCAACAAAATGATCTATAATTTCATTGTAACAGCTTATAACTATTTGTCAATGAGCGAGTTTGCTGCGACAAACCCATGAGCTATAGTTATTTGAAGCAAAACCATCTGCGTCGATTTTAACAAATTAAACTAATAAATTAAATGAAATTTGATATAGTTTTTCTTGCATTTTGCAATTGCACTGTCTAATCAAAGGTGGTATAATAGCCTACATATTTTTATGGTTAGAGCCATAAAAATCAGAAATATCGTCCGCAATACAAGGGCAGATTGCCGATTACTTTTAGAGATAGTTCTTGTTTTGATCAGTAATCAGTCTATTTGACCCTATGTATCACGGTACTGCACACAATAAAAGAAGGAGGTTGTCTATTGTGAAAAACAACAAGCATTTCCCCGTCGATTACAAACCACATCTAGACCTGATGCATACAGAGCTTGCAATCAAGCTGCTGAAAGATACTTTTGAGAGGGAACTTGCAAATAATTTGCAGCTGACCAGAGTGTCGGCCCCACTAATGGTTACCGCCGGTAGCGGGCTCAATGACAACCTCAACGGCATAGAGCGCCCCGTGAGCTTTGATGCCCCTGAGCTTGGCGATGCTGATGTACAGATCGTCCAGTCCCTTGCTAAATGGAAGCGACTAGCCCTCTACCGCTATAGCTTTGCCCCAGGCACCGGCCTCTATACTGATATGAATGCCATCCGTCGCGATGAAGAGCTGGATGCCATCCACTCGTTGTATGTAGACCAATGGGACTGGGAAAAGGTAATCTCTGCTGAAGATCGAAATCTAGACTTCTTACAAGAAACCGTAAGTAAAATCTATAGTGCTCTTAAAAATACCGAATCCGCTTTGGTCTGTCAGTATCCTCAGTATACGATCAAGTTGCCTGAGAATATATATTTTATTAGTAGCCAGCAACTGTTGGAGCTTTATCCAGATTTGACGCCCAAAGAGCGTGAAAATCAAATCACGCAGAAGCACGGAGCAGTCTTTATTATGCAGATCGGCAGCCCTCTCAGCAACGGAGCTGCCCACGATGGCCGAGCTCCCGACTACGACGACTGGCAGCTCAATGGTGATCTGCTTGTCTACGACAACGTGCTAGAGCAAGCGCTGGAGATTTCCTCTATGGGCATCCGTGTGGATGTCGAAGCGATGCACAAGCAGCTTGCCTGTAAGGGCTGCGATGACCGCCGCAATCTCCCCTTCCATAGCATGGTTTT
Organism: Oscillospiraceae bacterium; assembly: GCA_032059445.1. Classification (GTDB taxonomy): domain Bacteria; phylum Bacillota; class Clostridia; order Oscillospirales; family Ruminococcaceae; genus DAMCAP01. The sequence continues at coordinate 43,008 of DAMCAP010000006.1, read as the reverse complement.
AAACGGCACCCTGCCGCTGACGATCGGAGGAGGGCTGGGGCAATCCCGTATCTGCATGTACCTGCTGGAAAAAGCCCATATCGGCGAGGTGCAGGCCTCTCTATGGCCCTGTGACATGATTGCAGAAGCCAAATCCCTAGGGATAGAATTGCTTTAAGATTAAAAGTGTTTTGTCCGAAGCTATAGGGCATCAAAATCCTACGTAAATCGTATAAAATCACGAGAATACCTATTGTTTTCGGGTAAAATACCTTGTATTTTTGTGATTTTTATACGATGCTTTGTGACAATAACAGAAATTTGACCCCAATGAAACATTTTTGTTGAATTTCTATAGTTTTTCTTGTATATTTTTACACATAGAACATTTAGGGTACAGAATTTTGTATGCACGATTTCTCCTAGATCGATTCACATTCAATTTAATATAAGCGGGAGGTACAAATGGAACTACTTGATAACTTCGGTCGGTATGTGTTTAACGATACAGTTATGCGCCAGCGGCTCCCTAAGGCGGCATACGAGAGTTTGCGGCGCACCCGCAGACTGGGCATCCCACTAGACCACTCTATAGCCGATACAATCGCTACCTGTATGCGTGACTGGGCCGTGGAGCAGGGTGCTACCCACTATGTGCACTGGTTTCAGCCCATGACCGATGCCGCCGCCGGCAAGAGCGAGGGCTTCCTAGTACCTGATGCTGACGGCACCGCCATACTGGAGTTTAGCCCCACAGCTCTTGTGCAGGGGGAGCCCGATGCTTCTTCCTTCCCTTCAGGTGGTATCCGCAATACCTTTGAAGCACGAGGCTATACTGCATGGGATCCTACCTCCTCGGTATTTGTACGAGAAAAGACTCTCTACATACCCACCGCTTTTTGTGCCCACAGTGGCGAGGCTCTCGACCAAAAAACTCCACTGCTGCGATCGATGGATGCTGTATCCACACAGGCTGTGCGCCTGCTCAATATCCTAGGTGACCATACTGTCACGCGTGTAATCCCACAGGTAGGTGCCGAGCAGGAGTACTTCCTGATCGACCGTGATAAATACGAAAAGCGCCTTGACCTAAAGCTTTGTGGGCGTACCCTCATCGGCTCTGCACCTCCAAAAAGCCAAGAGCTTGACGACCACTACTATGCAAGGGTACGGATACGTGTAGCAGCCTTTATGCACGAGCTTGACGAAGAGCTCTGGAGACTGGGTATCGCCGCCAAAACCAAGCACAACGAAGTAGCCCCTACGCAGCACGAGCTTGCGGTCGTATATGAGAGCGCCAACATTGCATGTGACTCCAACCAGCTGGTAATGGAGATGATGAAGACCGTCGCAAAGCGTCACAACCTTGCCTGCCTGCTTCATGAGAAGCCCTTTGCACGAGTCAATGGCTCCGGCAAACACAACAACTTCTCTCTGGCCACCGATACAGGCGTTAACCTCCTGTCCCCCAGCAAAAGCCCGAAGGATAACCCCCAATTCCTGTTATTTCTTTGTGCTTTTATACGTGGAGTTGATATTTACTCTGCCCAGCTGCGCCTCTCCACTGCCACTGCCAGCAACGATTACCGCTTAGGAGGCTTCGAAGCACCTCCCGCAATCATCTCGATGTTCCTAGGTGATTCTCTGGTAAGCATCCTACAAAACTACTTAGATGGCAGCTGCACCACAGGCGGCAAGAGCCCTATGCGCTTTGGCGTAAGCTCGATGCCTGAGCTGCTGCGAGATGACTGCGACCGCAACCGTACCTCCCCTCTTGCCTTCACAGGCAACAAATTTGAGTTTCGTATGCCTGGCTCCTCTCAGTCTATCGCTTTTACCAATACAGTCCTCAATACCATCCTTGCCGACAGCATCGGGTATTTTGCAGAGCGCTTAGAGGGCAGCAGCGACCTTGAGAGGGATATTAAGCTGTTGATTTCCGAGACCTATACCAAGCATGGCCGCATCATCTTTAACGGCAACAACTACTCTCAGGAGTGGCAGGAGGAAGCAAAGCGCAGAGGGCTGCCTTGCTACTCCAACTGTGTAGATGCCATCGGAGTGTTTAAAGAGGAGGCGACCATCGAGCTCTTTGGCAGGTTTGGCGTGCTCAGCCAAAACGAATGCCACTCCCGCTACGAAGTCATGATGGAAAGCTACCGCAAGATCGTGTTGATCGAAGCTTCTACCCTGCTTGAAATGATGCGTAGGCAGATACTCCCCGCAATCATCCGTTGTGCAGGAGAAAATGCCCAGCACCTTGCCCATATCCGCTCAGTGGGTCTTGATAATAAGGAGCTCGAGGAGCATGTGCGTCGTCTGCTGGCGGCAATCAGCGAGCTTAAAAACTGCTCTGATAATCTGGCGGCTCATATCAGCGCTATCCCTACCCACGATATCCTCACCGAATGCCGCTATATCCGTGACGAAATCAAAACCGATATGGATACCATTCGCCAGATCACCGATAAGGTGGAGACAGTCATCGCAGAAGATTGCTGGCCTATCCCTACCTATACTGATTTGATGCACAGGGTATAAGTGTGTCATTAGTATCATCCTTCCATGCACTAATGCCGTGCAGGCACCCCATTTTTGGTAGACGCCAAAAATGGGGGAAAAAGCGTCTAAGGGCTACGCCCTTAACCCCACGGGCAAAGCTTGACGGATTACGCTACGCAAGCTACGCCCGCTTGCGATAACCGTTTCAAGCTATTGCCCTTATGAAGTTGCCTGCGGCGCATTTTAAATGCCCTTCGGGCATCGTTTTCACACATCGTTTTCACATACCATGAAGAAGAGTTAAAGTATGTACCCCCAACTGTGGAGCGCTGCCATCAGGCGCCTCCGCAGTTTTGTTTTTGTAGTGCATGTTCACACAAAATTTACAATTCTGATTATAATACCTTCGGTATAATAAACCGTGATAATCTCCTACTTGTTTGGTATTGTTTTGTGAAATATTGCTGTTTCTGCTAAAAAACCTGCAAAAAAATCATCATCTTTACAAAGGAGTATATACGATATATAGAAAGTATTTATTTGACTGATACAATATATTGTGTTAGAATTGGAAAGTCTTCTAAAGAAATAGATTCCCCCATTTTTTACTTTTTTTACATATACCATAAAAGGAGCGTGCCCTTATGATTTCTGTTATTAAAAAGCGGGACGGCCGAGAAGTCGAATTTGACATCAACAAGATCTCCCAAGCAATCTTTAAAGCGGCGCAAGCAGTAGGTGGCAGCGATCAGCTGACAGCCCACAAGCTGGCGCTGGAGGTGGTGGAGTATTTAGAGTCAAAAAACAATACTACGCCCACCGTCGAAGAAATTCAAGATGCTGTAGAGCACACCTTGATCGAAAACGGACACAGCCGCACCGCCAAGGAGTTTATCCTCTACCGCTCGGGGCGTACTCGTGTGCGTGAAATGAATACCAGACTGATGAAGGTATTTGAAGAGCTGACCTTTAAGGACGCTATCGACAACGACATCAAGCGTGAAAACGCCAACATCGACGGCGATACCGCCATGGGTACCATGCTGAAATATGGCTCCGAGAGCGCAAAGCAGTTTTATGAGATGTTTATCTTAAACCCTAAGCACTCCAGAGCTCACCTCAACGGTGACATCCATATCCATGACCTCGACTTTTTGACCTTGACCACCACCTGCTGCCAGATCGACCTAAGCAACCTATTTAAAGGCGGCTTCTCCACTGGGCACGGTCATCTGCGTGAGCCAAATGACATCCAAAGCTATGCTGCACTGGCCTGCATTGCAATCCAATCCAACCAAAACGACCAACACGGCGGCCAGAGTGTACCCAGCTTTGACTATGATATGGCGGCAGGCGTAGCCAAGACCTACCGCAAGCTTTATTACCGCAACCTACTCAAGGTGCTGGATATCCTGGGGATCGAAACCCCCGAGTCAACTGTAGAGGAGCTTAAAGCACGCTCCGAAGCAGCATCCACCAGCCCTACACTGGGAGACTGCGCAGACTATGATCACCTTGAGCTAAGCTACCTAAGTACGCTGCTAGGTGAAGAAACTGCCCAGCGTGTCATCCAGAGGGTAAAGGACTACACCCTAAAGGAAACCGACCGCTCCACCTACCAAGCAATGGAGGCGCTGGTACATAACCTCAACACCATGCATTCTCGTGCAGGTGCTCAGATCCCCTTTAGCTCCATCAACTACGGTACCGATACCTCTCCCGAGGGTCGTCTGGTTACCAAAAACCTGCTACTGGCCACCGATGCAGGGCTTGGTGGTGGCGAAACCGCCATCTTCCCTATTCATATCTTTAAGGTCAAAGAGGGCATCAACTATAATCCTCAAGACCCTAACTACGATCTATTCCAGCTTGCCTGCAAGGTATCTGCAAAGCGGCTATTCCCCAATTTTTCTTTTATTGATGCACCTTATAACATCCCCTTTTATAAGGAAGGCCACCCTGAAACCGAAGTAGCCTACATGGGTTGCCGTACCAGAGTCATGTCCAATATCCATGACCCCTCCTGCCAGACTACTCCCGGGCGTGGCAACCTAAGCTTTACCTCCATCAACCTACCTCGTCTTGCAATAGAAGCCAACGGAGATCAGGATCTTTTCTTCAAAGAGTTAAACGCCAAAATAGACATCGTTATCGATCAGTTATTAGAGCGCTTTATGATCCAATCTCGTAAAAAGGTAAAGAACTATCCCTTCCTTATGGGGCAGGGTGTATGGAAGGGCTCCGAAAAACTCACGGCAGAAGATACCGTGGGCGAGGTGCTAAAGCACGGAACCCTTACCCTCGGCTTCATTGGTCTGGCAGAGTGCCTCACCGCCTTAGTAGGCAGTCATCATGGCGAGAGTGAAGAGGCAAAGCAGCTAGGCCTGAAGATTGTAAAGACCATGCGGGAGCGTATGGATGCAAAATCACAGGAAGCTAAGCTGAATTTCACCCTGATTGCTACCCCCGCTGAGGGGCTTTCAGGTAGATTTGTCAAGATGGATCGAAAGAAATATGGCGAAATCAAGGGCGTAACCGACAAAGAATACTACACCAACTCGTTTCATATTCCTGTTGGATTCCCCATTACTGCTTATGATAAAATCCACGCGGAGGCTCCTTACCACGCTTTGACCAATGCTGGTCATATCACTTATGTGGAGCTAGACGGTGACCCTGCCAAGAATCTTGCAGCCTTTGAGTCGATCATCCGGATCATGAAGGACGCAGGTATCGGCTACGGCTCAATCAACCACCCTGTAGACCGTGATCCGGTCTGCGGATATACCGGTATCATCGACAACGAGTGCCCCAAATGTGGACGCAAGGAAGATGACCAGACCGCTGCACCCATTGAGCGTATCCGCCGCATTACAGGGTATCTGGTAGGTACTCTCGATCGCTTTAACAATGCTAAGCGCGCAGAGGTCAACGACCGAGTCAAGCACGGCATCGTCTCAGACATGGAAACCCTATAAAAGCAGCCATTCATTATATCAATGGCTCATTACAATCGCTTACAACATCATCATAACACTTCACCCCAGGCAGAAGGACGCAGCGTATGCGTCCTTTTTGCCAAGTCAGCCCACTTGGGAGGATCGAAATGGAACTTCGTATTTCAGGTATTGTCAGAGAGTCAATTGTCGATGGCCCGGGAGTCCGCTTTACGGTATTTACCCAAGGCTGCCCTCACAATTGCCCCGGTTGCCATAACCCCGCTACCCACAGCTATGAGGGAGGCAGGATGGTCTCTATCGATAGAATTATCACTGAATTCACCAAAAACCCTTACCTTACCGGTATGACGATTTCGGGAGGGGAGCCTATGGAGCAGGTGCCTGCTCTGCTTGAGCTCGTCACGAAGGTAAAGGAGCTGGGCAAAGATCTCGTGATTTTTACAGGCTATACCTTTGAGCAGCTGCTAAAGCGCTCTGCTCTTGAGCCTCAAATCCCCCAGCTGCTGAGCCTTACCGATATACTGGTAGACGGCCCCTTCCTGCTGGCAGAGCGTGATCTCACCCTGCATATGGCAGGCAGTCGCAATCAACGGATCTTAGACGCCAAAGCTTCCATCCAGGAAGGTAAGGCT
>DAMCAP010000006.1:35243-36925 GCA_032059445.1 Oscillospiraceae bacterium | reverse complement strand
TGTATGAGCTTGCCTATGCCGTCTGCTGATCTGCTAGGAAGCTTCTTAACTACTGTTTAAAGGTAGCCTTAGCCAAACATTTTTCCTTTATTTCAAGCAAAATCTGCCGCCTCTGTGTATCGATACACGGGGCGGCCTTTTGTTTTTTATGGGGACATATTTTTTTATTGTATGCTTTTTATTTATATGTTACAATGAAACGGAACAAAATACTTTTAGTAATATTCGGTCTTCGCAATGGCTTTTTGCGCTTTTGCCTGACCGAAAAATATAGATACGAGGTGCAACAACATGCGTAAGTCTCTGCTGTGCTTCTACATACTTCTGATGAGCGCCATAATTTTTACGGGCTGTGGCGGCAACAATAAGGTAACGATCCTGCAATACGACCTCCCCAAGGCGATTTCTAGTATCGATCCCCAGTTTGCTACCGATATCGGGCAGCGCACAATTATATATAATGTATTTGACGGGCTGATGTGCTACGATACCGATGGCTCTTTGGTGACCGACGCCGCAGAAAGCTACACTGTATCGAGCGATGGATTAACCTACCGCTTCACCTTAAAAGAGGGGCTCAAGTGGTCCGACGGCTCCTCTATTACCTCTAAAGATTACGCCTTTGGCTTAAAGCGACTCTTTAATCGTCAGTCGCCATCTCCTTATTCCGATGAGTTTCTCTCTATCAAAAATGCCGAAGCAGTACTTGCGGGGCAAGCAGAGCTGTCAGCCCTCGGCATCAATACCCCAGATGATCGTACGCTGGTCATCGAGCTGGATAAACCCAGCCCACACTTCCTAGCGCTGATGGCACACACTGCCTCAATGCCTTGTAACGAACGCTTCTTTACTGAGCAAAAGGGCCGCTATGCCACAGGCGTGATAAGCACCCTCTTTAATGGTGACCTGCTACCTGATAAATGGAACAGCACCTCAATCAATCTGCGCCCCAACCCCAATCATAACCCTCTCGCTTCTACACCGGGGGTAAATATTTACTTTGGTAGAGGAGAGGCTTCGGAGCTTTTTGTTAAGGAAAAAACCGACCTCTATATGCTGGACTTTCATCAAATTGATCTTGCCTCTGGGTATACCTATCAAGAGTACTTCAACACCAACTGGTCTTTGGTCGTCAATCCAAAGAGTGAGGGCTTAAATGACCTAGTGATCCGGCAGGCTATTTTATCTGTTATTGATAGCAAAGAGCTTAGCTCCCAAATTAGCGCCCCCCTAGTTTCTACCTCTCGCTTTGTGCCCCCTGATACCATGCTCCCGGGTGAGAGCTATGGCAAACTAGCAACACCGCCACTTGCTCCAAGCCCAGTTGGAAATCCCATGGAAGCTCTATATGGCCGACTCAAAGAATTAGGTTTAAATAAAATGCCCCGTGTCAATATCGTAGTACCTGATCTTGCTCCCTGCCCTGAGATCGGCAGCATGGTCCAAAGGCAGTTACTTGATAAGCTCTCGGTTTATGCCAATCTAGAAATCATCCCCTACGACGAAATTTCATCGAAATATAGTACCGGAGCCTACCAGATTATCCTTTATCCTGTATCGCCTACCGCCATTTCTGCCGAAGCCTACCTGCGCCCCTTTACAGGTAGTGGCGATGCTACTGCTACAGAGCTTGAGCAGTTGATTTTTCACTCGCTCCTATCCTCATCCGCTTCGGGTGCAGC
>DAMCAP010000006.1:21956-35233 GCA_032059445.1 Oscillospiraceae bacterium | reverse complement strand
GCAGCAAGCTACATTAAGTCAGCCGAGCAGCTCCTTCTAGATGATTATAGGGCTCTGCCTTTATTCTTATCCCCCAGCCGCCTCGTGCAGCAAAACGGAGTCAATGGTGTGGTGTATCATCCTAGTATCAGCATCCTTGATTTTAGCAAAGCCAGCAAACTCTCTTAGAAGATTTCATTTTAGCCTATTGCTAAGTAAAAATAATTGTGCTACTATAATAATGAAATATAATTTTAAAAAGGAAGTGTTTATATGATCAACAAAAAGCTTGTAATGATCCCGGGCCCTACACCTGTGCTTCGTTCCATTCTTGATCAGCTAAGCAGAGACACCGTTGCATTCGGCGATCCCAGCTTTATCAAGGAGCACAAAGAGCTGACCGAGCAGCTTAAGGGCATGCTTAACTGTAACGGCCAGGCATATATCATCTCTGGTACCGGCACACTGGGTATGGAAACCGCTGTTGCCAACACCACTAAGAGAGGCGACAATATCCTGATCCTCTCCAATGGCTTCTTTGGTGACCGTTTTGTGAAGCTCTGTCAAGATAAGGGTCTGAATGTAGACGTTATCGCTGCTGAGTGGGGCAAGACTGTTACCCCTGAGCAGGTAGCTGAAAAGATCAAGGAAAAACACTATGCAGTAGTCACCGTTACCCATGTAGATACCTCTACTGGCGTATGTGCTGACATCGCAGCAATCTCTAAGGTCGTACACACCTCTCCTGACACCCTGCTGATCGTCGACGGCGTATGCGCTACTGGTGCTGAGCCTGAGTATATGGAAGCTATGGGTCTTGACGTGGTGCTGACTGGCTCTCAGAAGGCCTTTGGCGTACCTCCTGGAATGGCAATGGTCTGGGCCAACAAGGCAGCTCTCGAGCGTAGAGCATCCCTTGGCGATATCCCAGAGCACTACTGTGACTTTAAGATGTGGGATCCAGTTATGGATAATCCTCAGAAGTACTTCGGCACCCCTGCTGTCAACATGGTATGGGCACTGAAGGAAGGCGTAAGAATCATGCTTGAAGAAGGCATGGAGAACCGCTTCGCACGTCATATCAAGAATTCTAATGCTATGAGAGCAGCTATGGAAAGCCTGGGCTTCACTGTACTGGCTGACAAGAATCACCGTGCAGTTACCCTTTCTAACCTGATCTACCCTGCTGGCATTGATGATGCACAGTTCCGCTCTGTACTGGCTGAAGAAGGCGTAATGGTTGCTGGCGGCCTTGGCGCTTATGCAGGCAAGATGTTTAGACTTGGTCACATGGGCAACATCGATACCCATGACATGGTTGCGACTGTAGCTGCCATCGAGAGAACTCTGCACCGCGTCGGTTACCCTGTAAAGCTGGGTACTGCTGTGGGCGTACTGATGGAAAACCTACTGGCATAAGTTGATACACGACAAGGAGGAGCAATCCTCCTTGTTTTTTTATTTATTTCTCTTGCAAGTTTCCCTCCTCGCCATCTACTGAGTATAAAAGATTATATTGTGAAACCATTATTGACAGGATACAGCCATCAAGGGTATACTTGAAATACATATATTATTCAAATCAATCAGGGAGGTAATACTTATGAATTTTAAAGAGCTAGCCCAAAAATACCATGACAGAATTATTACATACCGCAGGGATTTCCACAGCGAGCCTGAGGTATCCTTCCATGAGTTTAAAACCAGTGAGAAGATCAAGAAGTTTCTGACTGACAACGGTATCGAGATCCTACCCATCGTTTCTGATACTTCTGTAGTAGGCATCATCCGCGGTGGCAAGCCGGGCAAGACCTTTGGTCTGAGAGCAGACATCGACGCCCTGCCTATGCCTGAGAAGAACGAACTGCCCTATAAATCCAAGCACGAAGGCGTAATGCACTCCTGCGGCCACGATGCCCATACAGCAATGCTGATGGGTGTAGCACTGGTGATCAACGAAGTCAAGGATGAGCTAGAGGGCAATCTTAAGCTGATCTTCCAAGCAGCAGAAGAAAAAACCCCCGGCGGCGCTATTGGTCTAGTCAATGCAGGCGTGCTGGAAAACCCTACTGTTGATGCCATCATGGCTTTCCACGTCAATACCACTCTGCCTGCGGGTGTCGTTGGCTTTAAACCCAACGCTTCTAGCGCAAGTGCCGATAAATTTACCATTACTGTGATTGGTGTAGGTGGTCACGGCGCACATCCTGACAAGACGATCGACCCTATCGCGATTTCTGGCCAGATCATCACTTCCCTACAGCAGATCATCAGCCGTAGTATCTCAGGCGTGCAGTCAGGCGTTGTTACCATCGGTACCATCCACGGCGGTACCAAGGATAACATCATCGCTGATGAAGTTGTGATGACCGGTACGATCCGTACACTCGATAAAAATATCCGTACCTTTATCCATAAGAGGATCGACGAAATCCTCAGAGGTATCGAAATCTCCTTTAACTGCAAGTGCAAGCTAGAGCTTGAGCTGGGCTATCCTGTACTCTACAACAATGCAGAGTTTATCAGAGATTACGCCGTAGGCAGCACTGCCAAGATCGTAGGTGCTGAAAATGTCATCGAGCTACCTGTACCATCGATGGGTGCAGAAGACATGGCTTACTATCTGGAGAAGGTGCCAGGAGTCATCGGCTCATTGGGCGCAGGCAATGTAGCAAAGGGTATTACAGTAGGCGGGCACAACTCCCTCTTTAACATCGATGAGGACTGCCTCTGGGTAGGCACAGCGTGTCTGGCACAGACAGCTTGGGATTACCTCTCTGCGAAGTAATTTCTTTATACGATAAAAACAGGGGCGGGTTTTGATACCTGCCCCTGTTTTTTATTATGCCATATGATATTCTGCCTGCTCCACCATGGCTGCTCTGTACTATACAGAAAACTATGCATTTAGTTGAGATTACTGATCCAGCGGCTGGCAGACAGGGCAAAAATACACCGCTCCACCCAGATATGCTTCTTTGATGATCCGAGCTTTGCAATGAGGGCAACCCTTGTCCAAGGTATTTTTGGATAACCTTGTCTGATAGCCTCCCTGTTGCCCATACAGGTCTTTTTCGGTGTCACGCCCACCCTTGGCAACCATCTCTTTTAACACAGCTTTAATGCTGTTTCGTAGTCTTTCCTGCTCCGCTGCATTTAGCGTGCCGAGCTTTCGTTTGGGGTGAATCCCCGCGGCGAGCAAAATATCCTGAAGCACTCCGTTGCCGATACCGGGGAATCGCTGCTCCGTCGCAACAAATGCTTTTGCGCTCAACGAAGGCTTGCTCTCTGCCAAAATCTGATTGTAGTATGGAGCAAACGCATCAGAAAAAGGTGAGATCGCCGCCCGACTCTTAAGGTAATATGGGTTATCGCAATCACCATCATGCAGGAGGATACCACCATACATCGTAACGGTAAATACCAGTGCTGTTTCATCCGTAAACTCGATTAGAAGCTGATAGTTTTTAGGGGTATCAGCTAACTTCCCCAGTCTGGCGTTTACGCCATCGTGGAAGCATAACCTTACCCCATTATCCAACGTCATCTCTACATACATACCAAAGCTCTCTGCATATGTAATAATAGCTCCGCTCATCTTCGCATCATAATCCTTGGGGCTCCCCGAGAACCAACAGAACTTATGCTCCTTTACCGGTGGGTATACATGACGGATCTTTTTACCTACTACTTCATCTTTGATCTGCCTTGCAACTGTAAGGGCTTCTGGGTATTCCAGCATCACGCGGCCTCCTTATGATTACACTTTCGCTTATTTTACCATATTCATACATACAATCACAAGCGTACTTTTAGCTAGTATTTCTGAAACTATCTCCCGCTGGCTCAATAATGAAGATATTTAATTATCGTATGGTGAACGTGGATGTATAGAATAAATGATTATGTTTCTATAAGCAAATCATCACAGGGCTATATATGCCAAATGCTCGCCTAGCCCTGCCACTGGCACCATAAGCTTGGTTTACGGTACTGCAAGGCTGGATTATCTAGAGTGATTTCTAAACCATTCTATTGGGCCCACGGGCGTCTACATAGGCATGCTGCGCATATACAACAAAAATCCCCCTGCGCTCGTCAGCACAGGGGGATCAATCTATTGCAGCAAATCTTTAGATACTGTTAGTGAGGCAGCATCTATATTATTCCGTCAAACAAAGGGCTGACTATATCAGCTCAATGATTGCCATTTCTGCAGCGTCGCCACGGCGGGGGCCAATCTTGATGATGCGGGTGTAACCACCGTTCTTCTCCTTATACTTTGGAGCTATATCATCAATGACCTTCTTGGCCACGGTTTCTTTGGTAACAAACGAGAATACCTGACGCTTGGAGTGCAGATCGTCACGCTTTGCAATGGTGATGATCTTCTCAGCTACAGCGCGAACTTCCTTGGCTCTGGTTACAGTGGTCTCTATCTTACCGTTTTCCATAAGATAAGTTACCATCGCTCTAAGCATAGCCTTTCTATGATCGCTAGCTCTACCTAGTTTTCTGGTACCTGGCATAGTTATTCACTCCTTTGTGATTTCATTATTCCTCATCCTTGCTCAGGTCAAACCCCAAGGATTGAAGCTTTGAAACAACCTCTTCAAGAGATTTCTTTCCGAGGTTTCTCACCTTCATCATTTCCTCAGAGGACTTGTTGACAAGGTCGCCTACGGTATCAACACCCGCACGCTTTAGGCAGTTGAACGCTCTTACCGAAAGGTCAAGCTCTTCAATGGTCATCTCAAGAACCTTTTCCTTACCGCTCTCCTCTTTCTTCTCGTGGATCTCGGTAGAACCGGTTTCTTCTGATAACTGCGCAAAATGATTGAGCTGTCTATTGAGGATCTTGGCAGCGAGGCTAACCGCTTCCTTAGCGGAAATGGTGCCATCTGTGCTTACTTCGAGCGTAAGCTTGTCATAATCGGTAACTTGCTCAACTCTTGTATTTTCTACGAAATAGTTGACTTTTAGCACTGGGGTGTAGATGCTATCGACAGGAATCGTGCCAATTGGTGCCTTATCAAGCTCGAGTTGCTTGTTTTTTTCGGCTGGCACATATCCCTGCCCTCTTTTGAGGGTGATCTCCATCGTTAGCTTGCCGTTTTCGCCCAGTGTAGCAATGTGCATATCAGGGTCTAGTATTTCCACTTCCGAATCACATAGGATACTACCCGCAGTGATCTCACATTCTCCCTCAGCTTCGATACGCACTGTCTTAGGTCCCTTGCAGCGCAGGCGAGCTTTAAGACCCTTAATGTTTAGAATAATCTCGGTAACATCCTCTTTTACGCCCTCGATTGTAGAAAACTCGTGGACAATGGTGTCGATTTTAACCGAAATTGGTGCCACGCCAGGAAGTGAGGAAAGAAGAACCCTTCTTAAGCTATTGCCAAGAGTGGTTCCAAAGCCTCGATCCAACGGCTCTGCAACAAATCTGCCAAAACGGCCATCTGCTGAAAGCTCCACAGTTTCGATCTTTGGTTCGATGATATTAACCATAATTTACCCTCCCTCTCAGGCGGATCGCTCCGCCGTAGTTTCCCCTGCTAAAGATACGAAGATAGTCCTTACTTAGAATAGAACTCAACGATCAGATGCTCTTCAACATCACAGTCGATGTCTTCTCTGCTAGGCAGCTCAATCACACGGCCAGTTAGATTGGTGCGGTCAAGATCCAGCCACTTAGGAGCAGTTCTGGAGCCAAACGCCTCGATCACAGCCTTGATCTTGTCGGAATTGCGGGAGTTCTCTGTTACAGCGACTACATCGCCGGCCTTCAGTAGGATAGATGGGATATCTGCTTTTTTGCCGTTAAGGGTGAAATGACCATGGCGTACCAGCTGACGAGCTTCCTTACGGGAGCTAGCAAAACCAAGTCTGTATACCACGTTGTCGATTCTCGACTCCAGGATACGCAGCAGGTTTTCACCGGTCATGCCGGCCTTTGCTTCTGCCATGTTAAAATAGTTCTCAAACTGACTCTCGAGTACACCGTAAAAACGTCTGGCAGACTGCTTTGCACGCAGCTGGATGCCATACTCGGATGACTTCTTTCTACCCTTTCCGTGCTGGCCAGGTAGAGAAGCTCTTCTAATTACTGCACATTTGTCGCTGTAGCATCTCTCGCCCTTGAGGAAAAGTTTCTTGCCCTCACGGCGGCACTGTCTACAGGATGCACCAGTATATCTTGCCATTAAATTGCACCTCCTGATTTAGGATACGGATTTTTTGTAAATCTTAGTGTGTAAAAATTACACACGTCTTCTCTTAGGTGGGCGGCAACCATTGTGAGGAATTGGAGTAACATCCTTGATCATGCTTACTTCCAAGCCTGCACCCTGCAGTGCTCTGATTGCAGCTTCACGGCCTGCACCAGGTCCCTTAACATAAACTTCTACTGTCTTTAGACCATGCTCCATAGCAGCCTTTGCAGCAGTCTCAGCGGCTGTCTGCGCAGCATATGGGGTGGACTTTCTGGATCCTCTGAAGCCTAAGCCGCCTGAGGATGCCCAAGACAGTGCGTTACCCTGAGTATCGGTGATTGTAACGATGGTGTTGTTAAAGGTGGACTGGATATGTGCTGCACCACGCTCGATATTTTTACGCTCGCGGCGTCTAGTGCGAGTGGCCACTGCCTTTTTGGTATTCTGCTTTGCCATCTCTGATATCCCTCCCTCTTACTTCTTCTTATTTGCGATGGTTTTCTTAGGACCTTTACGAGTTCTCGCATTGGTCTTAGTGCGCTGACCTCTTACAGGCAGGCCCTTTCTATGACGTACACCTCTGTAGCAGCCGATTTCTACCAGACGCTTGATGTTCAGAGAAACCTGTCTACGCAGATCGCCCTCTACAGGCAGGTGCTTGTCGATATACTCACGGATCAAAGCTGCGTCATCCTCAGAAAGATCCTTAACTCTAATGTCAGGATTTACTCCGGTAGCCGCCAGGATATCGTGAGCTGTTTTGCGGCCAATGCCGAAAACATAGGTTAGTGCTATTTCAAGACGCTTCTCACGTGGAAGGTCTATACCAGCTATACGAGCCATTCTTTGTACACCTCCAAAAAATATGATGCTTGGCGCAAGCAGCGATTGGCAAAAGAGCCAGCTGCTTGGGCTCCCCTTGACTTGCTTATCAGGCAGGCTTTAGGGTTCGCATTTGCTTTAAAAGTTAGCCCTGGCGCTGCTTGTGCTTGGGGTTCTGGCAGATCACCATGATCTTACCCTTACGCTTGATTACCTTGCACTTTTCGCAGATGGGCTTAACTGAAGGTCTTACTTTCATCTTTAGTACCTCCTTGAGTTTTTGCCTACTATTTCGATCTCCAGGTGATGCGTCCCTTGGTTAGGTCATAGGGAGAGATCTCCACTGTTACCTTATCTCCAGGAAGAATTCTGATAAAATTCATCCGCAGCTTACCTGAAATGTGTGCTAAAATCTTATGACCACCCTGAATCTCAACAATAAATTGAGCATTCGGCAACGATTCGTGTACTATGCCTTCTACTTCGATTACATCATCTTTCGCCAAGGTCAAAGCCTCCTTCTATCTCGGTTTGATTGTTGCGAGCAGCTCTTAGCACTGCTCTTAACTGCTTATCAGTGGTAATTCCGCTTACATCCACCAGCTCTTTGGTAGGAGCCAGATGCTTTTTGTTTTTTTTCTTCGGATTTTGAAGCTTGCGGTGCTTGCCGTCGGCAATCATAGCAAACTCACCCAGTGTAGCAATCACTACAAAGAAATCTTCCCTGTCATGTCCGGCTTTACTTTTTACAATCCTGCCTTTGCAAATCATAGGCACCTCTATCGGCGGGTCAACACTACGGCACCGTCATCGGTGATCGCAATGGTGTGCTCGACATGGGCCGATACACTTCCGCTTCGTGTCTTGATGGTCCAGCCATCTTTCAGTTGATAGATAGCCTCACCCTGTAGATTAATCATAGGTTCAATTGCAAAAGTCATACCCGGCATAAGCCTGACCCCACGCCCCGGCTTGCCATAGTTTGGCACCTGAGGGTCTTCGTGGAGAGATTTGCCTACGCCATGACCAACAAACTCCCGCACTACGCCATAGCCATGCTGTTCGCAGTGGCTCTGGATGGCGTAGCCTATATCTCCCAGCCTTGCACCGGGCTTCGCAATCCCTATAGCAAGCTCAAGGCTCTCTTGAGTGATCTCAATAAGCTTTTTCGCTTCAGCAGCGATAACCCCTGCGGAGAAGGTCTGGGCATTGTCACCATGATAGCCGCCGTAAACGGCGCCAACATCGATGCTGACGATGTCCCCCTCCTGGATGATACGGGAGGACGGAATACCGTGGATAACCTCATCGTTTACCGATATACAGGCGCTGGCAGGAAACCCACCGTAGCCCAAAAAGGATGGCTTTGCACCATGCCTAACGATGCAGTCGTGGATAATACGATTGATTTCTGCTGTGGTGACACCAGGCTTGACTGCTGCACCACCCGCAGCAAGAGCCTCGGCAGCAATGCTGCCTGCTCTTTTCATAATGGCTAGTTCCTCTTTCGTCTTAAGGATAACCATGTTATTTTGCCTCCAAAAGCTTCAAAACCTGAGCGGTTGTGTCCTCGACGCTATGACGTGCATTGATGACAACCAGCTTACCGGTATTGGCATAGTAGCCTTTTAGCGGTGCGGTCTCAGCATGATACACTTCAAATCGAGCTGCAATGGTTGCTGGCTCGTCGTCCTTGCGGCGGATCAAATCTCCACCGCAGAGGTCACATTTTCCTTCGATTTTGGGCTTTTGATGCTCCATGTGGTATGTGGCACCGCAGCTTGCGCAGATTCTGCGACCGGAGAGCCGGCCTGCGATAACCGCATCCTCTATGTCAAAATCCAATACGATGTCGATCTCTCCGCCCATCTCTTCAAAGGCCTTAGCCTGTGGGAGTGTGCGGGGGAAGCCGTCAAGGATGTAGCCGTTGTTGCAGTCAGAAGCCTGCAAGCGTTCCGCCACCATCTTGACCACAACATCATCGGGTACCAGCTTGCCTGCATCCATATAAGATTTCAGCAGCTTGCCCATCTCAGAGCCATCCTTAAGAGCGGCTCTGATGATGTTGCCTGTGCCGATGATCGGCAGTGATAGTTTCTCGCTTATTATCTGCGCCTGAGTGCCTTTGCCGGCTCCGGGCGCACCTAATAAAATTATCTTCATTAGTTGCCTCCTGTTATTCTAAGAAGCCCTTGTAGTGACGCATCATCATCTGGCTTTCGAGCTGCTTGACGGTGTCAAGTGCTACACCAACCAAGATGATTACAGATGTACCACCCAGAGATATATTCATCTTGGTAACCGCACCGACTAAGATCGGCAGGGTAGCGATGATACCCAGGAAGATACCGCCCATAAAGGTAGTCTTAGATACAATCCTTGCAATGTGATCAGAAGTAGGCTTGCCGGGTCTGATACCGGGTACCGCACCACTGTTCTTGCGTAGATTATTGGAAATTTCTATGGGATTATACTGGATGGCAACATAGAAGTAGTTAAATGCCATGATCAGTGCAAAATACAGGATTCCATACCAGATCTTATCGTAGTTAAAAGCACCCAGCATCTTGCCCCAGAAGGTTGCACCCTCGGGATCAACGAAGCCCTTGATGGTACCAGGAACTGCGAGAAGTGTCGAGGCAAAGATAACAGGCAGCACGCCCGACATATTTACCTTGATTGGGATGAAAGTAGACTGACCGCCGTACATTTTACGACCAACAACTTTCTTGGCGTACTGTACAGGGATACGGCGCTCTGCATTGGTCATAACGATGATAAAAGCGATGACGCAGAGGAACAGAGCAATAACCACCGGTACTGCGAAGAAGTAACCGTAAGCGCCTTCCAGTGCCAGCTGGATATAAGACCACAGCTTGAGCAGGGTGGCAGGGCCGCGGGATACGATACCAGTAAAGAGGATCAGAGAGATACCGTTGCCGATACCGCGTTGGTCAATCTGCTCACCGAGAAATACGATCAGCATAGCACCTGCGGTAAAGGTCATAACAATAACCAGCCTTACAAAAACACCCTGCCAGCCCTCAGAAATAGAGATTGCTCCCATTCTGTGTACCAGAGTGGTGTAGGCAACAGCCTGAAGCAGTGCCAGAGCCACAACGGTGTAGCGGGTAATTTTGTTGAGCTTTTTCTTACCCTCCTCCCCTTCCTTGGCGAGATTCTCAAGGTAAGGGATTGCGATGGTTAGAAGCTGGATAACGATAGAAGCAGTAATATAAGGTGAGATACTCAAAGCGAAGATAGTACTCTGGGCAAAAGCTCCGCCGGATAGGATGTCGATGTAGCCCAGCAGATTGCCACTAGAGCTAATCATCGCCTTAAGCGCGGTTGGATCTAGGAACGGAACAGGAATAACTGAACCTATTCGAAAGATTACGAGGATGGTCAGGGTGAAGATCATCTTCTTTCTTAGATCCTCTATTTTCCAAGCACTTCTAAGGGTTTCGAGCATCCTACATCACCTCTGCCTTTCCGCCAGCCTTCTCAATTTTTTCTTTTGCAGAAGCTGAGAAAGCTACCGCCTTTACAGTGATTTTACGGGTAAGCTCACCTCTGCCGAGGATCTTGATGCCATCCTTGGTATTCTTGATGATACCGGCATCGGAGATGGCCTTAGCATCTACTACTGCGCCGTCTTCAAATCTATTGAGGACGTCGACGTTGATTGCAACGTATTCTGCAGCAAAGATATTGTTAAAACCTCTCTTAGGGATACGTCTGACAAGTGGCATCTGACCACCCTCAAATCCAGGACGCATTCCTTTGCCTGCACGGGCATTCTGGCCTTTATGGCCCTTACCTGCAGTCTTGCCGTTGCCGGAGCCTGCGCCTCTGCCCTTTCTGTATGCAGCCTTAGTTGAGCCTGGTGCTGGTGCTAATTCATGCAATTTCATCTGTGCGAAACCTCCTTCTCTAAGCTTCTGTTGCTTCGACTAGATGGGAGATTTTGGCAATCTTGCCTCTTGTCGCCGCATTGTCTGGCTGTATGGTTACGCTGCCTATTTTGCGAAGTCCAAGAGAGCCAGCAGTGGCAATCTGGTCAGCTTTTCGTCCAGCAAGACTCTTAACCAGCTTGATTTTAATGTTTGCCATGGTATAGCCTCCTATCCGATGATATCTTTAACCGATTTGCCGCGAATAGCAGCTACTTCATCGATACTTCTTAGTTGTGCTAGTCCGTTTACAGTTGCAGTTACAACGTTGCATGGGTTGTTAGAACGAATGCACTTAGTTCTGATATCTCTGATACCAGCCATCTCAAGTACCGCTCTGACAGGGCCGCCTGCAATAACACCGGTACCCTGAGGAGCTGGCATCAGCAGTACTCTGCCTGCGCCAAATTCTCCGGTAACCTCGTGAGGTATGGTGGTGCCACGAAGAGCAACCTTATGAAGATTCTTCTTAGCGTCGTCAATTCCCTTACGAATAGCGTCAGGAACTTCGGAAGCCTTGCCAAGTCCAAACCCAACTACGCCGTTGCCGTCGCCAACAACAACTAGGGCTGCAAACTTGAATATACGACCACCCTTAACGGTTTTAGAAACACGGTTAATGGTAACTACTCTTTCTTTAAGATCTAAAGTCGATGCGTCGATACGAGCCAATCCTATCCCTCCTCTATTAGAAATTGAGTCCACCCTCACGGGCACCCTCAGCTAGTTCCTTGATACGTCCGTGGTAAATATATCCGCTTCTGTCAAAAACGACATCAGTAATGCCCTTTTCAACCGCTCTCTTTGCTACAGCGATACCGATTGCACGAGCAGCGTCCTTATTGCCAGTAGAGCCCTCATAGTCTTTTTCCATAGTGGAAGCACTAGCAAGGGTTACACCTGCTGCATCATCAATAATCTGAGCGTAGATGTGCTTTTCGGAGCGGAATACACTCAGGCGTGGACGCTCTGCAGTGCCGCTGATTTTATTGCGCACACGGGCGTGTCTCTTTAGCCTTGCTGCATTGCTGTTAGGCTTGTTAACCATCGTTTAATTCACTCCTTTTTTACTTCTTCTTACCCTTACCAGCCTTACCTTCCTTGCGGATGATAACTTCGCCGGCATATCTTACACCCTTGCCCTTATATGGCTCTGGTGGGCGCTTCTCACGGACTTCTGCCGCAAAATGTCCAACCACCTGCTTGTCAGGACCAGAGATAATGATTTTGTTGGGTGCTGGTACCTCGATGGAAATGCCATCGATCTCAGGGATGAGCACTGGATGAGAGTATCCAAGGGTCATATTGAGTACCTTGCCCTGCTTAGCGCAACGGTAACCAACGCCATGGATCTCAAGCTCCTTCTTAAAGCCTTCAGATACACCTACAACCATGTTGTTGATCAGTGTTCTGGTTAGGCCATGAAGGCTCTTGTGCTCTTTGGACTCGGAAGGACGATTTACATGGATCTCAGTACCCTCTACAGTAATCTGCATATCAGGGTTAAAGCTCTGGGTTAGTGTGCCCTTGGCACCCTTAACAACAATCTCAGAGCCATTAAGCTTAACCTCAACTCCAGAGGGAATTGCGATTGGCTTTCTTCCTATTCTTGACATTCAAAAGCCCTCCCTACCAGATGAAGGCGAGAACTTCGCCGCCAACCTTTAGTTTTCTAGCTTCCTTGTCGGTAATGACGCCTTTAGAAGTAGACAGGATTGCAACACCCAGTCCCTTCATTACTCTTGGCATCTCCTCGCAGTTGGAATAAATGCGAAGACCTGGCTTGGAAACTCTTCTCAGACCAGTAATTACCTGGGTCTTGCCTGCACCGTACTTTAGGGTGATACGGATAATACCCTGCTTGCCGTCTTCAATGACAGTATAGCTCTTTATATATCCTTCATCTAGCAGGATCTGGGCGATAGCCTTTTTCATGTTAGATGCTGGTACATCAACCGTGTCATGCTTTGCTGAGTTTGCATTACGCACGCGTGTGAGCATGTCAGCAATAGAATCGGTGATATGCATGCCGTTACCTCCTCTGCAATTTAACTACCAGCTCGCTTTTCTAACGCCTGGGATTTGACCTTTGTATGCTAACTCACGGAAGCAAATTCTGCAGACACCGTACTTACGCAGATAAGCGTGAGGTCTGCCGCAGATCTTACATCTGTTATAAGCTCTGGTGGAGAACTTAGGGGTTAGCTGCTGCTTGATTTTCATCGACTTCTTAGCCATTTTCTAAACTCTCCTCCTTACTTTGCGAATGGGGCGCCGAGCAGTGTAAGCAGCTCTCTCGCCTCTTCGT
>DAMCAP010000006.1:6550-21946 GCA_032059445.1 Oscillospiraceae bacterium | reverse complement strand
CCACGCACCTTGTCAATCTTGTCAAACTCGATCTCAGGGAATACAAGCTGCTCTTTCAGACCGAAAGAGTAGTTGCCGCGTCCGTCAAATCCGTTGGAGTTGATTCCTCTGAAGTCACGAACTCTAGGCAGAGCCACGTTAAAGAGTCTGTCGATAAACTCGTACATCTGATCACCGCGCAGAGTAACCTTTGCACCGATTACCATGCCCTCACGGAGCTTAAAGTTTGCTACAGACTTCTTTGCTCTACAAGGTACGGCCTTTTGTCCTGTAATTTTGCCTAGATCGTTGAGGACTGCCTCAACCATCTTAGCGTTGTCCCTAGCTTCTCCGCAGCCTACGTTGACGACTACCTTCTCAAGCTTAGGGATCTGCATGACGCTTTTATAGCCAAACTTTTTGAGAAGCTCAGCCGCTATTTCAGTTCTGTATAGCTCTTTGATTCTTGCCATGTCTTAACCCTCCTCACTTAGAATGTTGCGTCGCAAGCTTTGCAAGCACGCATCTTAGTCTTATCTGCCAGGATCTTATGAGCCACTCTAGTTGGCTTGCCACAAGTTGGGCACACGAGCATAGCCTTAGAAGCGTAAAACGCACCCTCTACCTTAACGATACCGCCGGTCTCACCCACTCTACGGGGCTTGACGTGCTTAGTTACGATATTTACACCTTCAACTATGATCTTCTGCTCCTTAGGGCTAGTTGCGAGCACCTTGCCCTGCTTGCCCTTATCTTTTCCTGACAGAAGGACGACTGTGTCACCCTTTTTTACATGAAGCTTATTCACCGTCGTACACCTCCGTTATAGTACCTCTGGGGCGAGGCTTAAAATCTTGAGGTAGTCCTTCTCACGAAGCTCCCTCGCCACAGGGCCAAATATACGTGTGCCCTTTGGATTTTTATCTTCCTTGATAATAACTGCTGCATTCTCGTCGAAACGGATGTATGTGCCATCCTCACGACGTAGACCCTTAGCGGATCTTACCACAACAGCCTTTACTACGTCACCCTTCTTAACAATGCCGCCTGGAGCAGCCTTCTTAACAGAGGCAACGATTATATCGCCGATATTTGCATATCTTCTTCTTGTACCGCCAAGTACTCTGATACACATAAGCTCCTTGGCTCCAGTGTTATCAGCTACCTTTAGGTGTGTTTGCATTTGGATCATTGGTAGGTCCTCCTTTCGGTTATCACCGATTGCCTGGACAGCGCTGCTGCCACTGATTACACCCCTTTGTGTAACCGCTCAAATCGGCTATCTATAAAGCAAAACTACTTGGCCTTGCTAATGATTTCGATTACACGCCATCTCT
Source organism: Oscillospiraceae bacterium (assembly GCA_032059445.1). Taxonomy (GTDB): domain Bacteria; phylum Bacillota; class Clostridia; order Oscillospirales; family Ruminococcaceae; genus DAMCAP01. The sequence continues at coordinate 20,630 of DAMCAP010000006.1, read as the reverse complement.
TATCCTTAGACAGAGGGCGGGTCTCCATAATAACTACCTTGTCGCCGGCGCCGCAAGCGTTGAGCTCGTCGTGGGCCTTAAACTTAATGGTGCGCTTTATGATCTTCTTATAAAGTGGGTGGGATACGCTGTCTTCTACAGCAACTACGACGGTTTTGTCCATCTTATCGCTGACAACGACACCTACTCTTGTCTTTCTAAGATTTCTATCGAGCATAGTTTAATTCCTCCTTCCGACGATTATGCGTTCTTTAGCTCGAGCTGCTTTAAGATGGTCTTGACTCTTGCGATGTCCTTCTTAACAGCAGTTAGTCTCTTGGGGTTATCCAGCTGGTTGATAGAATGCTGGAAGCGAAGGTTAAACAGCTCAGACTTTAGATCTGCAAGCTTCTCGTTTAATTCAGCTACAGACAGCTCTTTAATTTCAGTTACGCGCATTATTCTGCAACCTCCTTCTCGGCTTCCTTCTTTATAAACTTGCACTTGATAGGCAGCTTGTGCATTGCCAGACGCATAGCCTCGCGAGCCAGCTCCTCAGAAACGCCGCCGATCTCAAACATGACTCTGCCTGGCTTTACAACCGCTACCCAGTACTCGGGTGAGCCCTTACCGGAACCCATTCGAGTCTCAGCTGGTTTCGTTGTTACAGGTTTATCTGGGAATATTTTAATCCAAACTTTACCGCCACGCTTGATATAACGTGTCATAGCGATACGGGCAGCCTCGATCTGGTTAGAGGTGATCCAAGCTGGCTCAAGAGCCTGCAGGCCAAACTCGCCATAAGCGAGAGTATTGCCTCTGGTAGCCTTACCAGTCAGTCTTCCTCTGTGTACTCTACGATATTTAACTCTCTTTGGTAGTAGCATTAGCGGCTACCTCCTTCCGAGCGTGGCTTCTTGACATCTGCAAGAACCTCTCCAGCGTAGATCCAAACCTTAACACCGATCTTGCCATAGGTGGTATCTGCTTCAGCAAAGCCGTAGTCAATGTCCGCTCTGATAGTCTGTAGTGGGATAGTACCCTCATGATAGTGCTCGGTACGAGCGATTTCGGCACCGCCCAGACGGCCGGATACCTGTACCTTGATGCCCTTAGCACCCAGCTTCATAGCGCGTCCGATAGCCTGCTTCATAGCACGTCTAAAGGAAACACGGCCTACTAGCTGTGCTGCGATGTTTTCTGCTACAAGCTGAGAATTCTTGTCGGCCTGCTTTACCTCAACTACGTTTACAAAAACGGGAGTCTTGGTAGCCTTGCCCTTATTCACGAGCTCTTCGCAAGCGAGTCTGATCTTCTCGATCTCAGAGCCGCCTCTGCCTATAACAACGCCTGGTCTAGCGCAGTGAATGTGAATCTTCACCTTGCTGGAATCCCTCTCGATCTCAATCCTTGGGATACCTGCTTCAAACAGACGCTTCTTTAGAAACTTTCTAAGCTGGTAATCTTCAACAAGGATATCGCCGAAAGCGTTGTCCTTGGCAAACCAGCGGGAATCCCAATCCTTAATTACGCCCACTCTCAGACCGTGGGGATTGACTTTCTGGCCCATAGTTTACCTCCTCTTTCGGTTATTCCTTCTCTTTTACTGTGATTGTAACGTGAGATGTTCTCTTGAGTATCTGGAAAGCTCTGCCCTGTGCTCTGGGCATGATTCTCTTCATTGTAGGTCCTGGTGTTACAAAACACTCAGCAACATACAGAGCTTTTTTATCCATGCTATGGTTATTTTCTGCGTTGGCACAAGCTGACTTCAGCAGCTTCATGACTGGCTCGCTGGCAGCCTTAGGGGTGTGCCTCAGAGTAGCCAAAGCCAAGTCGATTGGCTTGTTTCTGATCAGATCAAGCACGATCGACACTTTGCGAGGAGATATTCTAAGTCCTCTTAGATATGCTCTTGCTTCCATGATGTATCCTCCTTTCGGGTGCCTTACTTACCGTTATTGGACTTCTTAGAGCCGGCGTGACCGCGGTAGGTTCTGGTGGGTGCAAACTCACCCAGCTTGTGTCCTACCATATCCTCAGTCACATATACCGGCACGTGCTTGCGGCCATCATGTACCGCAAAGGTATGTCCAACGAACTCTGGGAAAATTGTAGAAGATCTGCTCCAGGTCTTCAGGACAACCTTCTTTTCAGCTGCGTTTAGATCTATAACCCTTTGTAGTAGTTTTTCAAACACGTAAGGGCCCTTTTTAATGCTTCTACCCATTTAAGCTCTGCCTCCCTTGTTACTTAGCGCCACGACGCTTGACAATAAACTTGTCAGAACGGTGGTGCTTATCTCTAGTTTTGTATCCAAGTGCGGGCTTGCCCCAAGGAGTAACAGGACCGGGACGTCCGATAGGAGATCTACCTTCACCACCTCCGTGTGGATGGTCGCAAGGATTCATTACAGATCCACGAACGGTTGGTCTGATACCCATATGACGGGTTCTACCTGCTTTACCAATAGACACGTTTTCGTGCTCGATATTGCCTACCTGGCCGATGGTTGCCATGCAGTTTACCGGTACTTTACGAAGCTCACTGGAGGGCAATCTGATCAACGCGTGTGCGCCCTCTTTTGCCATCAGCTGCGCCTGGATGCCGGCGGAACGAGCCAACTGTGCGCCCTTGCCGGGATACAGCTCTACGTTGTGGATAAAGGTACCCACAGGGATGTTGCTCAGTGGCAGTGCGTTGCCGGGCTTGATGTCGGCCTCAGCGCCGCTCATGATTACGTCGCCAACCTTTAGTAGGTGTGGTGCGAGGATGTATCTCTTCTCACCGTCCTCATACTGCACGAGTGCAATGTGAGCGGAACGGTTTGGATCGTACTCAAGAGTCAGTACAGTTGCAGGCATACCGTGCTTGTTGCGCTTAAAGTCAATTACACGGTACTTACGGCGGTTGCCGCCGCCTCTGTGACGGACAGTGATACGGCCAGTGTTGTTACGACCGGCGTTCTTCTTAAGAACCTTAATCAGGCTCTTCTCTGGCTCTACCTTAGAAAGGTTAGAGAAGTCAGTTACAGTCATCTGACGTCTGCCGGGGGTCGTAGGCTTATAGATCTTCATAGACATACTTTTTCTCTCTCCTTTCTTACATCATACTCTCGAAGAATTCAATCTTCTTAGAGTCTTTTGTGATCTTTACGATAGCCTTCTTCCAGGACTTTCTGTAGCCGGCAGAAGCGCCCATTCTCTTAAACTTGCCACGTACGTGCATGGTGTTTACAGAGTCTACTTTAGTGCCTGGGAACAGTGTCTCGACAGCCTTAGCGATCTCGATCTTGTTAGCAGAAGTAGCTACCTCAAAAGTGTACTTACCCGCAGTAATTCCAGCCATAGAACGCTCAGTGATTACTGGGCGAACGATAATATCATGTGCTGCCTTCATTATGCGTACACCTCCTCTAGTTTTGCTACTGCATCCTTCACGATGATAAACTTATCATGGTGGAGAATGTCATATACATTTATGGTATTTACCAGTGCAGTCTTTACACCTGGGATGTTAGATGCGCTCTTGATCAGCTTCTCGTTTTTGTCAAGAGAAACGATCAGTGCCTTGCGGTTAGCGCCCAGAGCAGCCAGCATGTTGATAACTGTCTTGGTCTTATAGTCGTTGCACTCGATTGCCTCGACAACGATCAGGTTGTTCTCGTTCACCTTAGAGGAGAACGCCGACTTGATTGCCAGTCTTCTTACCTTCTTATTGATGGAGAAGCTGTAATCACGAGGCTTAGGTCCAAGAGCGATACCACCGTGTCTCCACTGTGGAGCTCTGATGGAGCCCTGTCTTGCACGACCGGTGCCCTTTTGTTTCCAAGGCTTTCTGCCGCCGCCTCTTACCTCTGCACGAGTAAGTGTGGACTGTGTGCCCTGACGCTGGTTGGCAAGATAGTTCTTAACAACTGCGTGCATTGCCTCTTTGTTTGGTTCGATGCCAAATACTGCTTCAGAAAGCTCAATCTCTCCTACTACAGTACCTGCCATGTTATAAACGGATACCTTCGACATTGTAATTCCTCCTCTCTCTAAGCTTTGCGAGCCTTAGTGCTGTCAGTGATGCGCACTATACCACCCTTAGGGCCTGGGATCGCACCTCTTAGCGCTATCAGGTTGTTTTCTGTATCAACCTTAACGATGTCCAGGTTTTGCACGGTTACATTTTCAGCACCCATGTGGCCTGGCATACCCTTGCCCTTCATGATCTTAGAAGGGTCGGAGTTTGCGCCCATAGATCCTGCGTGTCTGTGTACAGGGCCTGTACCATGAGTGTCCTTCAGAGAAGCGAATCCGTGGCGCTTAATGCTGCCGGAGAATCCCTTACCCTTACTTACACCGCTGACATCAACCTTATCGCCTATTGCGAAGGTATCAGCCTTGATGATGTCGCCTACACTCAGAGCATCCTTGTCGTCAAGTCTAAACTCTATAAGAGTCCTCTTATAGGGAACGTCAGACTTCTGGAAGTGGCCCTTCATTGGCTTGTTAACATGCTTTTCCGTTACGTCGCCGAAACCGATCTGCACAGACTCATATCCGTCGTTTTCGGTTGTCTTCTTTTGTACGACTACGCATGGTCCAGCTTCGATAACTGTTACTGGAATGAAATTGCCCTTCTCATCAAAGAGCTGAGTCATTCCGAGCTTCTTGCCGATAATACACTTTTGCATTTCGTTTTTTCTCCTTCTTTGGTTATTGGTTGGCAGATGCCAACATTACCTTTACTCGCTGCGGGGTCGAGCTCTAGCTTACAGCTTGATCTCGATCTCTACGCCTGCGGGTAGCTCCAGACCGGTCAACGCCTCAACAGTCTTTGCAGACGGTCTTAGGATGTCGATCAGTCTCTTGTGAGTCCTCATCTCAAACTGCTCGCGGCTATCCTTGTACTTGTGTACCGCTCTAAGGATGGTTACGATTTCTTTCTCGGTAGGTAGTGGAATAGGTCCTGCTACCTCGCAACCTGTTCTCTTAGCGGTTTCAACGATCTTTTCAGACGCTGTATCCACTAGCTGATGGTCATAGCCCTTTAGTCTGATTCTGATTTTCTCCTTGACTGCCATTTTCATCGCCTCCTAGTTGTGTTTGTTCCTTAGGCGACGGCTTTTTACCATACACTGTGCCGGGTGTTTCGCGTTTTTCCATAGAAAAAACCGGTTAAACCGCTAAACGCAGCTTAAGCCGGACCTGGTGGAAAACCACCTACACACAACACACAGAGTCTATAGATAGACCCTTGGTATCAGTATTTAGTCGCCCGGTTTAAAATCGGACATACTCCGCAGAAATTACCTGTCAAACGACAGCAACCTCCTGCATCAACGCATATCTAGTGCAGTCACGCCTAGTTATAATACCATACCCATAGCCCTATTGCAAGAGCTTTCGATAAAAAATTATAACTTTTTTTGCTTTTGCTTTATATTGCAAAGCCACAGGCCAAAAACCTCGGTGTTTCGCATTATTTGCCAAAGCTGGCATGGCAAATCACACTATTTATAAGTGCTTTACCATTATATAATACTTTTTTATCAGTGTCAATCTTTTTTTCGCCGTTTTATAGATTTTTTGATCTATTTTTTGTGAGATATAGATAATCCCCTTCAGAAAGGGGATTTAAGGCTAGTTTTATAGTTTTTTATACTCTATGGCATACTTTCTCACTATATGTCTAGGTGTACAAGATATCATCAAAAGAATTGTGTAAAATATCGATCAGTAAACGATTGACAGACTGTATTTAGAAGCATATGATATAGAAAACATGAGATACGTGCAATTCGCATATTATTAGATAAACACGGACTTCTCTACACACCCCTCTTATCCCTCCACCTCACGATCCCTAGCCCTCAAGTTGAGATATCGTTTTAAAGATTTAAAGGAGGATTTTGTATGCAGTCAACCATTATTTTTTCTGGGCTCACCTATGTATTGCTACCTTTGGCAATCGCGTTCCCCGTGTTGGCTTTGCTTTACTATTTAAAGAAAAATTAATTCCTCCACTACCTTAGTAACAAAGCAATCCTCCCCTGCCCTGCCGGGCAAGGGAGGATTTTATTGTATAGGCGGTTACATTAACGGTTTGCATCTACTGGAGCGAGTTCATTTTCGGTTGCTGCAATGATTACTGCACAAGCTGCGTCACCGGTAATATTCAGAGAAGTTCTGGCCATATCCAATATACGATCAATACCTGCGATCAGAGCGATACCCTCCAAAGGCAGTCCAACCGATTGAAGCACCATACCCAACATGATCATACCAGCTCCTGGTACACCTGCAGTACCGATAGATGCCAGCGTAGCGGTAAGGATAATAGTACCCTGCTGTGCCAAGCTTAGGTCAAGACCATAAACTGTAGCGATAAACAATGCACATACACCCTGATACAGAGCAGTTCCATCCATATTGATGGTAGCACCTAATGGCAGTACAAAGCTTCTGATGGACTGAGGAACACCCAGCTTAGCAGTTGCTTCCATATTAACAGGAAGGGTTGCGGAGCTGCTCGCGGTGGTAAAGGCAAATACCATCGGCTCGATCATACCTTTAAAGAAGGTAAGAGGGCTCATCTTTGAAAAAATCTTTACAGTCAAAGAATATACGCACACAGCATGTAGGAAGCAGCCTAGATATACAGCTACGATTACACTTGCAAGCGGCAATAATACAGAAGGACCATTTGCAGCCACTACTGGTACCATCAGTGCAAAGATGGCATAAGGTGCAAAGGACATAACCGCGCCGGTGATCTTGTACATGATCTCTGCCATAGAGTCAAAGAAGGTTTCGATTACTTTACCCTTCTCACCTATCGCAACAGCACCGCCACCAATGATGATCGCAAATACGATGATCTGCAACATATTGCCATCTACCAGTGCTTTTAGAGGATTGCTAGGGATAATATTCATAAAGGTATCAATGACGCTCGGAGCAGCAGCTATATCTACCTTGGCATCAGTTGCAATTTTAAAACCTTCACCAATATTCATGAGATTACCAAGGATCAGACCTAGCAGTACTGCAAATGCAGTAGTCAGTAGATAATAGGAGATTGTTTTACCGCCAATACGACCAAACTTCTTGATATCGCCCAATCCACAAGCACCAACCACCAGAGAAGAGAATACCAATGGTACGATGATCATTTTAATAAGATTAAGGAACAATGTACCGAAGGGCTTTATGTAGGTATTTGCTATGGCTACCTGACTCTGCATAGCCAAGCCGACAAAGATGCCTAGAACCAATCCCAATAGAATTTTTGTAGGAAGACTCAGTTTTTTCACAATTATCCCTCATTTCTATATAAAATATGTCTTCATGATAACATAGTTATGCGTTATTTACAACATACATTTACTTTATTGATAAAAATTGTAAATGATCACAATATATTGGTCGTTTGTATATGAGCTATATACAAGTGGATTAAAATGCATACACTTTTCACTGTACAAACACGAGATGATTACATAGCTTCTGGTAGATAGACAAAAACCTCTCAATCAAGCAACTGCCTGATTGAGAGGTTTTTATGAATTATGTGATAATTACGCCTGTTTTGGCGCCATAGCCTCATGGGCTGCTTTGAGGGTATCGATAATTTTGATCTGCTGTGGGCACTGTTTTTCACATTTGCCGCAAGCCACACATTTGGTAGCGTCCTTACCCGAGAGGATCAGCATGACATTATAGAGCCATGACTGCGCCTGACTCTTAGCAAAGTCATTGTAAAGCTGGAACGCAGTAGGGATATCTACACCCATGGGGCAGGGCATACAGTAAGCACAGCCGGTGCACTCTACGTTGATAAAGCTGTTCCAAGCCTTGCGGGCAGTTTCATAAAGCTCCAGCTCCTCAGCAGTCAGGCAGTTGGGCTGTGCGTTTTCAAAAATCTTGAGGTTTTCGTCCAACTGCTCCATGGTGGAAACACCGCTGAGGATAACGGTGACTTCGGGCTGGTTGTAAAGCCACATGAAGGATTTCTCGGCATCGGATTTATCTTTGTTCCAATCTCCGAAGGCATCCTGTACCTTCTGAGGTACATTGGTAGAAAGCATACCGCCATGCAGCGATTCCATGGTCACTACTGGGATTCCTTTGGCAGCAGCATATTTCAGACCCTTCTCCCCCGCTTGGTTAAAGCGATCATAGTAATTATACTGGATCATTGCCAGATCCCAATGGAAGAAGTCGATTACATGCTCAAAATGCTCGTATTTCTCATGCATTGAAACCGCTATGTACTTGATGATGCCTTTTTTCTTTAGGTCACTCATAAAATCTAGCGCATTAAACTCCAACACCTTTTTCCAGTTGGCGGTGTAGAGGTTGTGTAGGAAATATACATCGATATGGTCGGTCTGCAAGCGCTCAAGCTCAGTGTCAAGAAACTTCTGAAGATCCCCCTGCTCCTTTAGCATCGAAACGGGAAGCTTCGTAGCCAGTATAACCTTCTCTCTGTAACCATCCCTTAGTGCTTTGCCCACGACTTCTTCACTACCGGGGTAGATATAGGCCGTATCTATGTAGTTTACGCCGCTATCAATTGCCTTGCGGATCATCGCAATTGCCTCAGGCTCATTGATCTGCTCGGTACCGTCCTCATCCTTGATCTTGGGCAGGCGCATAGTCCCTAGACCAAATCTCGAGACCTTGATCCCGTCATGTTTAAAATCCGTATACTGCATTGTATAACCTCCTTGTTTTCCTATCTAAACGGCAGGGAAGCTTTACTTGCCGCCCTGCCGTATCCTTACATATATCCTGTTTAACAATCAGCGATTAACCCGCTGTATATACCCAACTAATCAGTGGAGTAACAAGGATTTGCTCTTAGTATGCTTTACCCCAGATGACCATCTTATTGCCGGGCTTGCCACAGATTGGGCAGATGTCGGAAAGCTGCTCCTGCTCAAAAGGCATGCAGCGAGAGCTTAGTCCCACTTCTTCCTTCATAGCAAGCTCACAATCAAGCTCGCCACACCACATGGTCTTGATAAAGCAGTTGCCCTGTGCAAGCTCCTTGATCTGCTCCATACTAGTTGCAGCAAAGGTGTTTTTCTCCCTGCGCTCAAGTGCCAGCTGATAGATACCATCACGCACCTTGAGCAGCAGCTCGGGGATCTTGCTCTCAATTTCATCAAGGGAGATGAAGTGCTTTTCACGATTGTGGCGGGTCACCACTACACACTGATTTTTCTCAATGTCTTTAGGCCCAATCTCAATGCGTAGAGGCACACCCTTCATCTCATACTCAGCATACTTCCAGCCAGGTGAATTGTCAGAGTCATCTACCTTTACTCGGCATACCTTAGCAAGCTGCTCCTTTAGAGCAGTTGCGCGCTCCAGTACACCTTCCTTATGCATTGCTACAGGGATGATCACAGCCTGGGTAGGAGCTACCGCAGGTGGCAGCACCAGACCATTATCGTCACCATGGGTCATGATGATGGCACCGATGATTCTGGTAGACATACCCCATGAGGTCTGATGAGGGTATTCCAGAGTATTGTTTCTGGATTGAAACTGGATGTTGAATGCTCTTGCAAAGCCATCACCAAAGTAATGAGAAGTACCGCTCTGAAGTGCCTTGCCATCGTGCATCATCGCCTCAATGGTATAGGTGCGCTCAGCGCCTGCAAATTTCTCTTTGTCGGTCTTCTGACCCTTGATCACAGGGATCGCCAGATACTCCTCTGCTACATTAGCATAGACCCCTAGCATGCGCTCGGTTTCTTCCATAGCATCCTGCGCGGTTTCGTGCATAGTATGACCCTCCTGCCACCAAAACTCAGTGGTTCTAAGGAAGGGGCGGGTGGTTTTTTCCCAGCGTACAACTGAGCACCACTGATTGTAAAGCAGAGGCAGATCACGGTAAGAGTTGATAACCTTCTCAAAATGCTCGCAGAATAGAGTTTCAGAGGTAGGGCGTACGCAAAGGCGCTCGGTGAGCTTTTCGTCGCCGCCATGGGTAACCCACGCAACCTCAGGAGCAAAGCCTACTACGTGATCCTTTTCCTTTTGCAGCAAGCTCTCAGGGATAAAGAGGGGCATCATGATATTTTCATGCCCTGTTTCTTTAAACTTGGTATCAAGGATGTTCTTGATATTCTCCCAGATTGCGGTGCCATAAGGTCGGATAATTGTGCAGCCTTTTATCGTAGAGTAATCAGCCAGATCAGCTTTTTTTACAATATCGGTATACCACTTGGCGAAGTCTACATCCATAGGGGTGATTGCTTCCACCATTTTTTTGTTGTCGGCCATGTTTTATTCCTCCGATTTCAGTTTATCGAGTATCAAAAGGGTAGTATGCTTATTCTATCTAAGCACTGCTGGCGATAGAACCCCCATCTCCCATCGATAGGGCGCAAAGCAAATCAATATAAACACTAGTGTTTATTATATTATCTATTGTGTCAAAATGCAATATAATTTTACTGTTTACTATTCCCCCTGTTTTGGTTATAATAAAGATAAGGTCCAAAACAAAGGGAGGACTATCCATGAAATATTTTAGCATCTTCATAAGCATCGTTATTCTGCTAAGCGGCTGCAGCACTGATGCTCTTCCATCACAAGCGAACAGTCAAGCTTCCAGTCAGCTAGATGAAGGGATTTATGTCAAAAACCCATATCTAATCATTCAGCCTCAATGGCTTTATAATCCCGATGATTCTGGTGCGGCTTCCGGCATCTACTCTTCTATCTCCAAGCTAGGGTCTATGGGGCTAACTGCCGCTACTGCACAAGAAGTCTATAGCCATCTACCCCTTGACCGCTTATCTTACCTCGAAATGCGCAGTACAGCACCCGAAACTCCCGAAGGTGACTATATCCATATCTACCCCTCTGACCTTTCCTTTGCACTCTGGCTTGATAAAGATGCTCAAGAAGCCATCCTGCAGGTAGGATCAGAAAAGTATCATGTTTATGAGCTTAGCAATGAGAGCTTTGATGCGATCGCACAGCAACTCAATCAGCAGATTAGTCTTGGTCAGCGGCTGCCTCCGGTCCCTTTAAACCCAGAGCCAGCATCGTCGGCACCAGCGAAGAAAAATCCATCCCCCTGAAGCCTTGACGATGAATCATGCGTGCCATGATCACTGCTCACCCCAGCTTATCGATGTTTGTCTGCAACCTTTATGCCTTTGCTCTTCAATAAGCTTCGTATCTTAGCATCCTCTTCGAGCTTGTATTTGTGAGAAGCAATTTTAACTCCTGTGGGCAAATAAAACTTGATATTCAAGGTAGTATCTACTTCAATTAAAGCACTTTCAATCTCTTCCCAACGATATAGCTCTTTCCCTCTTGCAACTACAAGTACCCCCTGATCCGATATCCCTTGCTTGTTGCAATCGACAAGAACAAATAGTATACCGATCGCAGCGATACAGTATTGTACCATATTCTTCGCAAAAAAATATGCCAATGCTAAGATTGTGATGATGCCGATAGTTAATGCAACCTTAGCAAAGGTGCTGATGATTGCTTTTAGCCTTATTTGCCTTGCATGCTGTATTTGTTGTACGAGTAAAATCAGCAATGCAAGCAGTACTACCCATCTCATGATATCCATATTTCTCCTCCAAATGCTCCTCTACCAAGCAGATTCCTATAAGCCTACTTGGCTGCTGTCACAGATACCTCTCTCCATGCAAAATGACTTATGTGCAAAAAATCCCTCACAGCAGTGCAGTGAGGGATTTTGTTGTTTTTAGTTCTTTGAGGCTTCGATAGCTGCGAGGGCATCCTTGCGGGAGAGGTTGATTCTACCTTGGCTATCGATCTCTAGTACCTTGACCAGGATCGCATCGCCTACGGCTACAACATCCTCTACCTTCTCTACACGCTTCGTGTCTAGCTTGCTGACATGCACCAAGCCCTCCTTGCCGGGAGCGATCTCGACAAAAGCGCCGAAAGCCATCAGGCGGGTAACCTTACCCTTGTAGATTGCCCCTACCTCAGGATCCTTAGCGATGGTTTCGATCATCTGGATAGCACGCTTTGCATTGTCAATATCAATTGCCGATACAAACACACGTCCGTCATCCTGGATGTCGATCTTAACATCACACTCAGCAGTGATCTTCTGGATTACCTTACCACCAGAGCCGATAACCTCTCTGATCTTCTCAGGATCAATGGTGATGGTCAGCATCTTAGGCGCATACTTCGACAGCTCAGATCTATACTGAGGAATTGCCTTGAGCATAATGTCATCTAGGATATAGAGCCTTGCCTTGCGGGTCTTCTCCAGTGCTTCAGCAATCATGGGGATGCTCAGACCATCGATCTTGATATCCACCTGGATTGCGGTGATGCCCTTATGGGTACCGCCTACCTTAAAGTCCATATCGCCGAAGAAATCCTCAAGACCCTGAATGTCTACCATGGTCATCCAGCGGTCACCCTCGGTGATCAATCCGCAGGAGATACCTGCTACAGGTGCCTTGATCGGCACGCCTGCATCCATCAGCGCCAGAGTAGAGCCGCAGATTGCGCCCTGAGAGGTGGAGCCGTTGGAGCTGACTACCTCAGATACCAGACGAATCGCATAAGGGAACTCTTCGATAGAAGGTAATACAGGCACCAGTGCCTTTTCGGCAAGTGCGCCATGTCCGATCTCACGTCTGCCGGGGCCTCTGGAAGGACGGGTTTCACCTACAGAGTAGGATGGGAAGTTATAGTGATGCATATAGCGCTTTTCTCTTTCGCCGTCGACGCCGTCGAGGAGCTGCGCATCAGCTATTGGGCCTAAGGTAGCGATGGTCATGACCTGAGTCTGGCCACGGGTAAAGAGGCCCGAGCCATGGACTCTTGGGAAGAGTGCAACCTCAGCAGCCAGTGGGCGAATCTCGTCAAGACCTCTGCCGTCTACACGCTTGCCATCATCTAAGAGCCAGCGTCTTACTACAAACTTCTGTAGGTAGTAGATGCACTCGTCGATCATAAACTTATCATCGCACTGCTCGTCAAACTTCTCGTGGATTGCTGCAACCACTGGTGCTAGGCGAGCTTCGCGGATGTTCTTATCGTCAGTATCAAGAGCAGCACGTACATCTTCGATCGCAAAATTCTTGATTGCCTCAAATAGCTCCGGATTGATTTCATGAGCCTCAAAAGCAATCTTTTGCTTACCGATCTTCTCGGCACACTCTCTGATGAAACGTACCATCTTAGCATTCTCAGCCTGTGCAGCCTCGATGGCCTTAACCATGGTAGCCTCGTCCACTTCAGAAGCAGCACACTCGATCATGCATACCTTATCTTCAAGGCCGGCAACGGTCAGGTTAAGGGTGCTCTGAGCTCTCTGGGCAGCCTTGGGGTTGATGACGATTTCGCCGTCTACCAAGCCTACATTTACGCCACTGATTGGGCCGTTAAAAGGAATATCAGAAATGCTAAGCGCGTAGGAGGTACCCACCATGCCTGCAATCTCAGGAGAATAATCTTCATCGTAGCTTAGCACTGTCATTACAACAGTTACATCGTTACGCAGGTCTTTAGGGAAGAGAGGACGGATTGGTCTATCAACCAGACGAGATGCAAGCACTGCCTTATCGGCTGCTCTGCCCTCTCTACGCAGGAAGGATCCGGGGATCTTACCAGCTGCATAGAGCTTCTCCTCAAAATCCACCGACAAAGGGAAGAAGTCGATGCCTTCTCTTGGCTTTTCACTCATGGTGATGTTGACCATTACAGTGGTATCACCATAACGTACAACACAGGAGCCATTTGTCAGCCCAGCCAGCTTGCCCGACTCAAAACTGATCTTGCTACCTGCAAACTCTGTTTCAAATACATGATAATTGGGGAACATTTTTTCCATTATAAACCTCCATCTGCCTTTGTGATATACACATGGCTTAAAATCGTCCGCATTAGCGGTGTAGGGAGCTGTGGAGGTTTAACAATAAATCCATGGCTATCAGCAGAACAATAGCCATCGATTTACCGCTAAACCGACCAAAGCCCGAATTCTTACAGGGATACTTATATAAAGAGGCAGGTGAACATACACCTGCCTCAAAATACCGGGATTGAGAAGCTGTGCTCATAGGGAAAAATCTTAATTGGCG
>DAMCAP010000006.1:2730-6540 GCA_032059445.1 Oscillospiraceae bacterium | reverse complement strand
AAATAGCCGCCAAGGTGATTCGATCTATGAATACAGGTCTTAATTACTTACGGATACCTAGCTTAGCAATGATTACTCTGTAACGCTCGATATCGGTCTTAATCAGATAAGCCAGCAGGTTCTTTCTGCGTCCTACCATCTTGAGCAGGCCACGACGGGAGTGGTGGTCATTCTTGTTGATCTTTAGATGCTCGGTCAGGTCGTTGATTCTACGGGTCAGGATTGCAATCTGTACCTCAGGAGAACCAGTATCGGTTCCGTGAAGCTGGTTATTTGCAATTACTTCGTTTTTCTGGTCTTTTAGCAGCATGTTTATGCCCTCTTTTCTCTTTAGTTATTTGGCCAGCCACAGCAGAAGGTCAGAAAAGTTCCCCGTAAAAGGGCAGCCGCCTAAAACCGTGGTCAAGTCATACGCATAGCATTATATCATAATTATTCTAAGGTGTAAATACAATTATACCTGTTCATACAAAATTAATAAAGCCTAGAGATCATCCATTCGTGGCTCCCAGTGCATCAATATAGGCACTTTTACCGAGGCGTAGCAAGCTTTATCGTGAGTGAGCGACCCATTATAATTCCTTATGGCAGCGCTTTGCTACTAAGGCAGCATCGTGATCAATCTGCCTTTTGAGCTCCTCCACGGAGGCAAATTTCTTCTCAGGGCGCAAGAAGCTCTGGAAGCACACCTTGATTTCTTGATCATAAAGATCACCGGAGAATCCTATAATGTAGCTTTCGGCATTGGGGATTGCGTCGCCTTCTACGGTAGGCCTCAGCCCCACATTGGTGACTGCCTTGTAGCTCTTCCCTCTAATATGCACGGTGGTTTCATACACTCCCAGCTTGGGCAGCTGTAGCTCTGCGGGGAAAGCCTGATTGGCAGTAGGAAAGCCAATGGTACGCCCTAGCTTTTTGCCATGGAGGACCCTACCTGTAATGCTAAACTCACTGCCAAGGAGTCGATTAGCAAGCTCGATCTCCCCTTTGCCGATGGACTCTCTGATGCGAGTAGAGCTGATAACATCCCCCTGCAAAATCACAGGTGGAATGATATGCACCTCTGTACCCAGAGGCTCTAGCACCTCCCGCAGATACGCAGAAGTAGCCGTTGCGCCTTTGCCAAAGCGGAAATCCTCCCCACAGCACACAACACGGGCTTTTAGCTTGGTATGTAAAATATCTACTGCAAATTCTTCAGGGGTCATTGCCATAAATAGCTCAAAAGGCGGCATCACCAAATGCTCTACCCCTAGCTCTCTTAGGCTCTGCTCCCTTTGCAAGGTGGTCTGCAAGAGACCAGCCCCCTGCTTTCTTTTGGGTGCACAGCTTGAAGTGGTAAAGGTAAAGACCACCGGAGTAAGACCATCTTTACGGCAGCTGACTACCTCTTGTATCACTGCCCTGTGCCCAAGATGCACCCCATCAAAAAAGCCCAGCGCAACCGCGGTGTACCCCGGCTCATCTATCTCAAAACTCTTTGTTATCTTCATGCTTACCTCGTATCAGAAATCTTGACTAGCATTTCACGCCTTGTCATGATAAGCCATACAGCTTATAGCTGCTTTAGCTTTAACTGCCCTTCCCCTGCAGTGCCAAGCCCCAAAAAATCTTCTCCGCACCACACCTGATAAGCTCCATCGTCAGGATTACCAAGCTTCTCTAAGCTTAGGCGCACACCATTTCGAAGCATATCACGCTGCCACTCACCGATCTCTAGGCGACTGAGCTCGGCAAAAGCACTGCTGCTGGGCAAAAGATGCTCTGCCAACCTACCCTCTGCCGCCAGTGTAAGAGCATCCTGTAAAGGGATACAGCGATCAATCTCAAAACCTGAGGACATAGTCCTACGCAGATAACACAGTGCTGCACCACAGCCTAGCGTATTACCGATGTCGTGGGCAAGAGTGCGGATATAAGTACCTTTTGAACATAGCACATCTAGAGTGGCAATCCCTGTAGCAGCATCAAAGCCAAGCAGCTCCACATGATATATCGTAATTGGTCTGGCGGGGCGCTCTACCTCTATGCCCTGTCTTGCCAAAGCATAAAGTCGCTGCCCACCGATAGAGATCGCCGAATACATAGGGGGCACCTGCAAGATTTCCCCCATATAATCAGGTAGGGCTCTCTGTATATCCTCTGCTGTAACCCGAGAGTAATCCTGCGTAGAAAGTGTGTTACCGGTAATATCTTGCGTATCGGTGGTGATTCCCAGTTGCAGCTTGGCGGTATAGCGCTTTTGTTGATTGGGCAGGCGATCACTTAATACCGTAGCCTTGCCAATCAATACGGGCAGCACCCCCGTTGCCATCGGGTCTAGTGTGCCGGCGTGACCGATGCGCTTTTGTCGGATTGCACCTCTCAGCTTTGCGATAACGTCAAACGAAGTCCAATCCTCTGGCTTATCGATCAACAAAATTCCCTCCATGCTGCCCTCCATATCGATATTTGTATTGTAGTTGTTTTCTTAAAGCCCTTGATCAATTCCGTTTTTTGGCTCCTTACAGGGATTGTAACTCCCGTGAGGCTTCCTTGACCAGCAGCTCGATCACCTGCTCCAGCGGAAGATTCTTAAAGCGACAACCGGCAGCTCTTTTGTGCCCTCCGCCGCCAAAAGCCTCTGCGATCAGGCTTGCATCATAAGGCTCCGTGGAGCGGATTGACACCCTGCATTCATTGGGAGCCTGTTGCTTGATGGTGATGCCGATACCCACTCCCTCGATGTTGCGTGGCAGTGACGCAATACCGTCGAGATCTTCATCAGATACTCCGCTAGTGCTGATCATCTCATAAGAGAGCGGCATCACTGCCACGATATCATTATAATAAAAGCGCAGACTGTTTGCGGCAGACGCCTCCAGCTTGACCAGTGCCTTAGGCTTCGTTTCAAAGATTAACTGGTTGATCTTTGTGCTTTCTGCACCGTTTTGTAGCAGCCAAGCAGCAATTTCAAAGGTTTTTGCAGAAGTACCAGAATAACGAAAGCACCCTGTATCTGATACAATGGCAGTGTAAAGGCTATTGACGATGTTGAGATCAGGCTCCAAATCCATAGCTTCGATGACCTCAGCCATCACTTCTCCTGCAGCGGCAGCATCTGGCTTTAAGAGGGTATACTCTGCATAGTCGGGATTGGTGGGATGATGATCAATACACATATTAATCACAGGATACACTTCTTGCAGCTGCGCCAGTAGCAAAGGTGAAGCTGTATCTACTGCAACTACGTATCGTCCGCTCACTTCATCAAATGCTTCGGGATACAGATAACTAAATCTAGCCGGAAGAGGATCTGCGCATTTGACCGCAACGCGCTTACCCAGCTTCTTGAGAGCATAATAAAGCGCCATCGCCGAGCCTACGGTATCTCCATCGGGGCTTCGGTGGCAAAGTATCGCTATGTCGTCCGCATACTTTAGCAGCATGGCGGTTTTATTAATATCTATTAGCATGTTTCCTCCCAAAGTAATCCGTTACGGATCAGCGTTTACGGTTGAACTGTCGGCATGCCTAGCCTTCCAGATCGTTTAACATCTTAATGATTTCAGCAGAATGTGCAATAGAATCATCAGCATAAAACTTAAAAGATGGGGTGTGGCGCATCATGATCCTACTGCCGATTTCACGGCGGATGAAGCCTGCCGCATTGTTAAGCCCTACCACAGCTGATTTTGCTGATTCTAAACCATCCATTGAGCTGATATACACCTTACAGTGAGAGCCATCGCCTGACAGGTCGGTGGCAACAATACTGATCATACCGGTAATACGGGGGTCTTTGAGCTCTCGTAGGATTGCAGAAAGCTC
>DAMCAP010000006.1:1150-2720 GCA_032059445.1 Oscillospiraceae bacterium | reverse complement strand
AAGCTCTCTTTTAATATCCTCGCCGGTGCGGGAAAGTCGATGTGATGACATATTATACCTCTTTCTTAGAGCCTGTATTATCAGTGAAAATCAAAGTGTCGAGCCTAAGCGGCTGCTTCGATCAACAAATACAGGTGTGAGTGTGATACAAATAGGATTTCACGTCAAAGCCCCGATATCCGCAACAGTTATATTCCCCACTTGCTTGATCCAAAACCTCGTTGTCCTATCTGTAAACCGAAAAACAGCACCAATGTTGACCAATGGCTTTACCTTGGCTACACTGGTGCTATTTATTAGAGCATAAGTGTAGCTTATGGTCTAATTGCCCGGCAGAAGTCGGGCATTATATTAGATTAATTGGGTGCTGTTCCCTATGCTTGTAGTATCTACAGGATAAAGTCAGCACGCAAGATGCTCTGTACAGATCAATGCTTAGTCTCTGTATTCCTCAACGATATATGCCTCAAAGATATCGCCTTCTCTAATGTCCTTAAACTTTAAGAGGCTCATACCACACTCATAACCGGTGGCAACTTCCTTGACGTCATCCTTAAAGCGCTTGAGGCTGTCTAGCTTGTCGTCTGCCACAATGATACCATCACGCACAATACGGATATTGGCAGCACGGGTGATCTTACCATCGAGTACATAGCAGCCCGCTACTGTGCCTGCATTGGTAATCTTATACACGGCTCTTACCTCTGCGCGACCCAGATCAACATCTCGATACTTAGGTGCCAGCAAGCCCTTCATTGCAGCTTCAATCTCATTGATCGCATCATAGATGATACGATAGAGTCTGATTTCTACATCGTCACGGTCTGCGCTCTCTCGAGCCAATGGATCAGGTCTTACGTTAAATCCTACGATGATTGCATTAGATGCATTAGCCAGCATTACGTCTGACTCACTGACTGCACCCACGCCGCCGTGGATCACTCGTACTCTTACCTCGCTATTAGAGAGCTTCTCCAGAGATTGCTTGACTGCCTCGACAGAGCCGTTTACGTCGGCCTTGACGATAACAGGCAGCTCCTTGATATCGCCCTGAGAAATCTGGGAGAAGAGGTTATCCAGCGTAACCTTCTGGTAAGCCTTAAACTGCTCTTCCTTAGCTTCTTGACGGCGCTGATCTACCAGCTCCTTAGCAAGGCGCTCATCCTCTACAGCATTGAGCACATCGCCTGCGGTAGGCACTTCAGAAAGTCCGGTAACTTCTACAGGAGTAGATGGGCCTGCTTCTTCGATGCGGTTGCCCTTATCGTCGAGCATAACTCTAACACGACCTACAGAGGTACCTGCAATTACAATATCACCTGTGCGTAGTGTGCCGTTTTGTACCAGTACGGTTGCAACAGGGCCTCTGCCCTTATCCAGCTTAGCCTCGATTACAGTACCCTTGGCTAGTCTGTCAGGGTTTGCCTTGAGCTCCTTGACTTCGGCCACTAGGAGGATATTTTCCAGCAGGTCATCGATACCAAATCTTGTCTTCGCTGAGATCGGCACGCAGATTGTATCTCCGCCCCACTCCTCGGCTACAAGACCATGCTCGGTAAGCTCCTGCTTG
>DAMCAP010000006.1:0-1140 GCA_032059445.1 Oscillospiraceae bacterium | reverse complement strand
TTTCTACATTTGCGGTAGGCTTATCAACCTTATTAATTGCAACGATGATCGAAACATCAGCTGCCTTTGCATGGTTGATTGCTTCTACGGTCTGGGGCATGATGCCGTCATCGGCTGCGACTACCAGCACCGCAATATCGGTAACCTGTGCACCTCTTGCGCGCATCGAAGTAAAGGCGGCGTGACCGGGGGTATCAAGGAAAGTAATGGGCTGACCATTGATCTCAACCTGATATGCTCCGATATGCTGGGTGATGCCTCCGGCTTCTCCAGCGGTAACTTCGGTACTGCGGATCGCATCGAGCAGAGAGGTCTTACCGTGGTCAACGTGACCCATAACCACGACAACAGGGCAGCGTGGCTGGAGGTTTTCGTCGGTATCCTCCTCAGCATTAAAGAGGCGGTCTTCAATGGTGATAACCACTTCTTTTTCTACCTTAGCGCCAATCTCGATGGCAACCAATGCTGCTGTATCATAATCAATGATCTGTGAAACAGATGCCATCACGCCTATGCCCATCAAGCGCTTGACGATTTCTGAGCCCTGCACCTTGAGCTTGAGTGCAAGATCACCTACAGAAATCTCTTCAGGCAGGGTAATCTCCAGCTTCTGACGGCGCTGACGCTCCAGCTCTAAGCGGCGCATCTTCTCAGCTTCCTGCTCTCTACGAGAAAGCACAGGCTTGCGATTAGATTTCTGGTTAAACTTCTGCTTCTTAGGGCCAGTATCCTTTACAGTGGTGGCAGTGTTTGTAGCAATCTGCTCGTATTTCTCGTTGTATTTCTCTAAATCCACATTAGAGGTGCGCATATCCACATGCCTTGCACCGCCCTTGGCTGTGCCGGGTGGCAGTGGCTCTCTAGGTACAATCGGTGTGGCAGGTCTTGGAGGACGAGGCATAGACTTAACGGTATTGTATACCTTCTGATTGCTATCCTTATCCTTATCAAATACACGGTCATTGCTATATGGGCGGCGATCATTGTTATAAGGCTTGCGCTCTCCGCCTGCGGTATTAGGAGTATAAGGCTTCCGCTCACCACCTGCGGTATTTGGCGTATAAGGCTTGCGCTCACCACCCGCTGTATTGGGAGTATAAGGTCTGCGCTCTCCGCCTGCAGTATTGGGAGTATAAGGTC
>DAMCAP010000005.1:124223-128876 GCA_032059445.1 Oscillospiraceae bacterium | reverse complement strand
TATATTTAAAATCCAGCAAAGACGAAACATTGGTGTCTACAACAAACACCACATCGCCGCCCTTGCCGCCATCGCCGCCATCGGGACCGCCGGCTGCTACATACTTCTCTCTATGGAAGTGTACTGCACCCGCACCGCCGTCACCGGCTTTGATTTTTATCCTGGCTATATCAACAAACATCTATTCACCGCCTAATTCTATAACAAGCTCTTAAAGAGCAACTCAATAAACCCCAAAAAGCGGGCACACCTATAGTATAAGCCTGCCCGCAATAAATATCATACTTTTCTGCGATTAAACCCATTATATACTTCATAGTTTGCATCTTAGCCACTAGGCATCGCACTATTAGATCAATGAGTGATGATCTAGCGCACCGATACCAGACTAGAAGCAAAATTAGAGTAATTATAGCAGATTCTTATAAGCAAAAATCCCGAGCATAACTCGGGATTTTACATCGTATCTTGATAGATTAGTTAGCTGGGTAGATAGAGACCTTCTTACGGTCACGACCCAGACGCTCAAATGCTACCTTACCGTCGGTGAGTGCGAACAGAGTATCATCAGAACCCTTGCCCACATTCATTCCGGGATGGATGTGTGTGCCTCTCTGACGAACAAGAATGTTGCCAGCCAGTACAAACTGACCGTCAGCTCTCTTAACGCCCAGTCGTTTGCTTTCGGAATCACGACCGTTTTTGGTCGAGCCTACGCCTTTTTTATGTGCCATTCGATTTGCACCTCCGTATTCGTTCGTTAAATTTATGCGTTGATTGCGGTGATCTCTATCTTAGAGTATGGCTGTCTGTGGCCCATCTTGCGCTTAGAGTCTTTCTTAGCGCGGTAGGTAAAGACAGTGATCTTCTTGCTCTTAGCGTTTCTGAGTACCTTTGCGGTTACAGTAGCGCCTGCAACAACTGGGGAACCGACTACTACGGAATCCTCATTGCCTACAGCCATTACCTTGTCAAACTTAACTTCGCTGTCCACCTCGGCGCCCAGCTTCTCTACGAAAACAACATCGCCTACGTTTACACGATACTGTTTTCCGCCTGTTTCGATGATTGCGTACATTTTTGCACCTGCTTTTATTAATCTCGCTGAGTTCAGGCGGGGCTCGCACCCACTTAAGCCTATATCATGCGGCATACAATATTCTACCATAGTGTCCGAGCCTTGTCAAGGAATTTCACAGAATATCCACAGATATTTTGTACAAACTGTTTGATTTTTGTCTGACGCCAAAAGACTTACAAATGCTATTATACGCATCATTCTGATCAAAAACAAGAGGTAAGCTTATAAAAAATTAGTTGGGTATTTCCGTAGCATTTTGTCTCGCTGGCTCTACGAAGCGAATCGTAGGATCATATGATTTATAAGACGGTACAAGCACAAAGCAGAGGGTACTCCCCTCTGCTTTATCTTAATCACATACGTTAAAGTTGGTATTGCGGTAGCTCGCCAGTGTATCGGCCATTTCATCGCCGTAGGTATTACGGAAGTCCTCGAGCACTGCGCTGTTGACCGCCTCCCCCGCTGCACCAAAGATCGCTGCGGTCACCTCGTTATAAGCCCAATAGGAATGGCCGCAGTGGTAGTCAAAGCCGTGGAGATACTCCGCTTTTTTGGGATAAAAGGCGCCTTCGGGGAAGTTAGCATCTCGGATAATATGGATACAACAATCGCTTTTGTGGAGAGTCTGATCAACATCATAGCGGATGTAAGGGTTAAAGCCACGGCAGATGGAGTTATCCAGATGCTTACAGTATTCGTGCCCTGCCTCTACTGCCCCCATCTCCTGAAACTGTGTATGCCATGGGCAGCAGGTGATCCGTGTATACAGATCAGGTGAATACGATATTACCTCTGAGCGGTTGGCGCAACCAAGAGCCTTGACCTCCTCTGTGTTGACCCACTCACCATACTGCTGGTATACATCAAAGGTAAGGGCATGCCCATCTCTGATCGCACGCTGCGCCATACGCCTACCCCGCTGCTGGGCATAATACTGCGTACCATGGATAAATGCTCTGCGGCCTCTCTCTTCAAAAGCAGCTGTAAGGTGCTCGTAATACTTAGCTGCAATAAATGCATGTACCTTTTCGTTAAAGCCCATGTTGTCTCCCTCCTGATGCTCTTATACTAGCTTCATGATCTGACTTGAAGTGTATTCGGCCATAGCTTAAATTAAGCAACCATATACTTAGATCTCTACCTCTACGCCCATTCCCTTTTCTCTTGCCTGCTGATATACCAGCCAAGCAGCAGCTAGGTCTTCCACAGCGATGCCCACTGTTTCAAACATGGTGATTTCCTCTGCACTCTGGCGGCCCCCTAATTTGCCTAGCATCACGTTGCCGATTTCACCCACAATATGATCGGGGGTTAAAGCCCCCTCCTCCATGGGGATCAATAGATCACCTGCATCCCGCAGCACCGCTTCTACCTTATCGCAGTATACTCTGCTTTTGAGTACCGTTTGGGTATCTACCTCTCGCACCTTGGCCGAGCAGGCGCCTATTGCATTGACATGCGCTCCCGGTTTGATCCATGCGCCCTTTAAGATCGGCGTGCTTGCCTTAGTCATGGTGCAGATAATATCCGCACCCTCAACGGCTTGCTGGGCAGTGGCACAGGGCACCACCTCCATGCTATATTTATCAAAAATGTGATTGCAGAGAGCCTCGGTAGCCTCTGGGTTAATATCCCAAACTGTGACGCGGCGTATATCACGGACTAGCTTGATGGAATCGACATGAAGCCTACCCAGATTACCGGCACCGAGGATTGCTAGTGAAGAAGCATCTCCCCTTGCCAGCCAGCCTGTGGCCGCGGCAGTGGCAGCTGCGGTGCGTACTCCTGTAATGATCTCGCCATCTACGATGGTGACCAAAGCACCGGTAGCAATATCAAAAATAGGTACGATTCCTTGGTTGGTGCCTGCCTTCTTGGTTTCGGCACCGGGGAAGATAATCACCTTGCTGCCTGTGATGCTTTTATTGTGAAGGCTAGATGCCATCCCCGCCAGAATGTTGCCATTTGGGTGGTGGATCATAGTGCGCTGCAGCATTTCTGTAGCGCCTGTCGACACATCTTTAAAGCACTCTTCCATCGCCTGGATGCACTGATCCATCTTAAGCAGCTCACGCACTTCCTTTTGATTGATAATTAGAGTCTTCTTCATTTTCACTTCTCCTTTTGGCATGCGTCTAGCAAGCCGTCAGATTCTGTCTTTTACGGTCGTAAATTCTCTGCAATATGCGACTTACCGCCACTTCTACAAGAAAAGCGGCGGTAAGGTACTTAGTTTTTTGATTATGCTTGATATACCACTTCACCGTTAAGGATGACGGTCTTGGCATGTGCGTCGATGTCCTTCATTGGGTTACCGCTGAAGATAACTACGTCGGCATCCTTACCAACCTCAAGGCTGCCTACACGGTCAGCCACACCGATAATATCAGCAGGGTTGATGGTGATTGCCTCCCAGCCTGCCTTCTCGGGCAGACCCTGACGTACCAGCAGAGCAGTTTGTAGCAGCAGATGATCCTGTGGCAATACGGGAGCATCTACGATAATGCCAAACTTCACACCAGCCTCGTAGAGGATCTTAGGAGCCTTTTCGCTGAGGTTTCTTACCTCATACTTGCTCTTAGACATAGGAGCAAGAGGGCCTAAGAAGCACTTAACACCCTCTTTTGCCAGATGATCAGCTACCATCCAGCCCTCGGTACAGTGCTCAATGGTGTAAAGCAGGTCAAACTCCTTGGCAACTCTGATCGCGTTAAAGATATCTTCCTGACGATGAGCATGCGCCTTAAGAGGGATCTCCTTACGGATAACAGGCAGCATTGCCTCCAGCTTCTGGTCATACTTAGGTGCCTTGCTGGGGTCGGTCTCAGCCAGCTTCTTTGCATCGTTATACTCGATGGTCTTAAAGATCAGCTCTCTTAGCAGAGCAACCTGACCCATACGGGTCATAGGAGCTTTTTCCTTCTGACCGTAGGCAAATTTAGGGTTCTCACCAAATGCACATTTCATTGCAACGTCTGCCTTGACCAGCATATCGTCGGCACAATCACCATGAAGCTTGATGATTGAGAAGGTGCCTCCTACAACGTTGGCGCTGCCGGGGCCTACACAAGCAGTGGTGACTCCCGATGCCAATCCCTGACGGATATACTCCGACTGAGGGTTAAATCCGTCGATGCCACGCATATGTGGGGTAAGAGGATCGGTCACTTCGTTGCCGCTCTGACCCTCAAAGCGAATGCTCTCCAGCACAAGACCAATGTGGCTGTGTCCATCTACTAGACCAGGGGTTACCAGCGCACCAGCTGCATCAATGATCTGAGCATCTGCGGGCGCTGTGATCTCCTTACCGATGGCAACGATCTTGCCACCATCCAGCAAGAGGCTACCGCCGGGTATATCTTCACCTACGATAGGCTTTATATAGCCGTTTTTAATCAGTATCATATTGTCATCTCCTACTTCTTGTACTGTACAGCGCCGTCAATGATGGTATAAAGCACAGTGGCTTCGATTTCCTTCATTGGGTTGCCGCTAAACAGAACGATATCTGCATCCTTACCAACCTCGAGGCTGCCTACACGGTCAGCTACGCCGATTACCTCGGCAGGGTT
>DAMCAP010000005.1:123008-124213 GCA_032059445.1 Oscillospiraceae bacterium | reverse complement strand
TTGCCTTCCAGCCCTCTTGCTCTGGTAGACCAGCCTTAACAGCAAGAGCCGCATGGAGTGCCAAATACTTCTGAGGGATTACAGGAGCGTCTACAATGATGCAGACCTTCGCGCCAGCCTTGTAAAGAGCATTTGGGGTATCAAAGGTCTTATTCTTGAGCTCATACTTTGACTTGCTGCCCAGAGTTGGGCCGAGGAATACGCCTAGCTTCTCTCTACCTACATGATCAGCCACCAGGTGACCATCGGTGCAGTGCTCGATCGTAAGCAGTACGTCAAATTCCTTAGCGATGCGGATAGCAGTCATAATATCATCTGCCTGATGAGCATGTGCCTTTAGAGGGATCTCCTTGCGGATAACAGGGAGCATTGCCTCAAGCTTCATGTCAAACTTTGGCTTCTTAGTAGGATCAGTTTCAGCCAGCTTCTTAGCCTCGTCATACTCACGGGTCTTTGCCAGCAGCTCACGCAGCAGCGAAGCAACTGCCATACGGGTCATAGGAGCCTTGCCCTTTTGACCATAGCAGAACTTTGGATTCTCACCAAAGGCGCACTTCATCGCCATATCTTGGCGGATGATCATGTCATCTACACGGTCGCCGTAGAGCTTAAGTACGGAAAAAGTGCCGCCTACTACGTTGGCACTACCAGGGCCGATTGCCGCAGTGGTAACACCACCGGTCTTGGCATCCATGAAGCCTTCATCCACTGGCTTGATGCCGTCGAGACCTCTCATGTGAGGCGTTACAGGATCAGTCATTTCGTTATAGTCCATACCCTCAAATCTGACCGAATCCTCACCAATACCAATGTGGGAGTGTCCGTCGACCAGACCTGGGGTGATAAACATCCCTGCAGCGTCGATAACCTCGGCACCTGCGGGAGCTGTCAGCTCCTTGCCGATGGCTACGATCTTGCCATTATCCACCAGTATAGAGCCCCCATCGATATCTGGGCCTGCCATTGTCTTAATGTAACCGTTTTTGATGAATAACATTTGTTTTCTCCTTTATGTAATTTTTGAGCTACACAGCCCCTATCACAGAGTAGCAGCACTCTAAGCAGAGCCTGCCTATAACCCTGTCCATGAACTATATGCAGCCAGGGGTGCCGATATGTTTCACAAGTTGCATCGGGAAATCATCTCAATATAAATTATACCAAATGTACTCTGGCTTTGGTATCATTTTTCCGCAGAATACCTT
>DAMCAP010000005.1:108285-122998 GCA_032059445.1 Oscillospiraceae bacterium | reverse complement strand
TTCGATCCTATATGTGCATCTTGCTACAAAGGAGCTATTTTAGGACATACATTTCCAGTCCAAAAATCAATAAAATTCCTAGGAGAAACACTGTACACATGGGCAGGACATTCGATTAGATTATTGACCTTGCAAGCTTCATACACTATTAAGAAGCGTATCCCCTCATTTAACTAAAAAGTTAGCAAATAGAGCTTAGATCAGCAGTGCGGTCCTGTATGAAATGTCGATCGCACAGAGCCACTGCCCGTCTATTATCCTGTAAATTAAGGTTGCTCTCCCATCCATGTTGTATTGAGGCTCCGACTGATTGGCGACTCCAAAAGCATTATAAGCATCTAGCATGAGCATCTTACCTTGGGTTGAGGTGATATTTGCTTCTATCTTAGGCTACACTTCTTGATAAACGTATGAGCTTTTAAACCCAGCTTACTACAAGTCCAGCATCGCCGAAAGCTAATTAAACTGTCAAACGCTCTTATTCATTGCCTTATCCGTGGCAGCAATCAAGCTCTATTTCTTCATTGGGCATTGTATTTAGACTTATTCTACCCTGTCTAATAAAAATCGGTAGACAGGGCGTCACCCCATCTACCGACTAGTTGTTTTACCGCAGTTTGCTGATACCTAAATGCTGCCAAGCGGTTTTGCAACGTTTATGTTGTTATCTCTTGCCTTCCATGCGGTTGATGGCAGACTGTACAGTATTCTTAAGCAGAATAGTGATGGTCATAGGGCCAACGCCACCGGGTACGGGGGTAATATAAGATGCCTTTGGCTCTACACCCGCAAAATCTACGTCGCCACAGAGCTTGCCGTCTGCACCACGGTTGATGCCTACATCCATGACCACTACACCGTCCTTGACCATATCAGCAGTAACAAAGTTTGGTCTGCCCACAGCTGCTACCAAAATATCGGCAGTCTTGGTGATAGCGGCGATATCCTTGGTCTTGGAGTGGCAGATGGTAACAGTGCCGTGCTTCTCTAGCAGCA
This sequence comes from Oscillospiraceae bacterium, assembly GCA_032059445.1. GTDB lineage: Bacteria > Bacillota > Clostridia > Oscillospirales > Ruminococcaceae > DAMCAP01. Next base: position 122,002 of record DAMCAP010000005.1, on the reverse strand, counting down.
GCATTGCCATGGGCTTGCCCACAATGTTGCTACGGCCTACTACTACGCAGTTCTTGCCTGCAACCTCGATGCCAGAGTACTTTAGCAGCTCCATTACACCATAAGGGGTGCAGGGTGCGAAGCTATATTCGCCGATCATCACCTTGCCTACATTTGTTGCATGAAACGCGTCTACGTCCTTCTCAGGAGAGATAGCAGCGATAACTGCCTTGTCGCTGATGTGCTTAGGCACAGGCATCTGCACCAAAATACCGTCGATCTTATCATCGTTGTTGAGCTTGTCGATCAGCGCTAGCAGTTCCTCCTGAGTAGTCGACTCAGGCAGTGCATACTCCTCAGAGTAGATGCCAACTTCTTCACAGCCCAGCTTTTTATTACGGACATATACCTTAGATGCAGGGTCTTCTCCTACGATAACAACTGCCAGACCTGGTCTGTAGCCCTTGGCGGTCATCTCCGCGACCTTGTCGGTGAGCTCTTTACGGATCTGGGCAGAAATCTTTTTACCATCAATTAATTGTGCCATTTGTGTCTTCCTCCGTGTTTTGTAAATTTATATCGCTGTGAGCCGAAGCTCCTTGAGCCAAATCAGAGGTTTCTTCTGAGGCAGGGTCAGCATGATGCTCCAGCGTGCTCTCCTCCATAGGTTGCGAAGGCTCTGCATCAAGAGATGCATCGCCCTGCTTCTCTTCGGTAAGTGGAGTGGATAATGCTGGCCGCTTTTGAGGGTTCTTGTGTAGATACACCAGCAACGCTACCGATGCCAGTACGGCAAGCCCCGCCAAGAGCTGCGAAATACGGATATTGCCCATCATCAAGCTGTCGGTACGCAGCCCCTCTATCACAAATCTGCCCGAGCCATTCCAAATAGCATAGAGCAATACAAGCTCACCATCAAACTTGCGCCTTGAGGTATACCAAGCCAGCACCCCAAAACCAATTAAACACCAGACCGATTCATACAAAAATGTAGGATGCACTGGCATGGCAGGGTCTACAATCACGCCGCTTTTTGACAGACTGTCTTTGACAGCCATGAGGTATTCAGTGATCCTTGGAGCGGTCATACCCCATGGCAGGGTAGTATTAGAGCCAAATGCCTCTACGTTGACGAAGTTGCCCCAGCGACCGATCCCCTGCCCCAGCAACAAGGCAGTACCAGCAATATCAAGCACAGGTAGGAATCTCATCTGATAGCGCTTGCAGAGGTAATACACAGCAATTGCACCGCCGATTAAGCCACCGTAAATGGCTATACCGCCCTCATAGATCTTAAAGATATCGATAAGGTTATCTTTATAATAATCCCACGAAAACGCCACATAGTAGATCCTCGCACCGATGATACCTGCAAAAACCGCAAACATCGCCAGATCTAAAAGCTTATCTGGGTCAAGCCCAAACTGCTTGCTGCGGCGCAGGATATACAAAATGCTGAGAAATATACCTGTAGTTACGATAATGCCATACCAAAAAATATGGAAGCTGCCCAGTGAAAAAGCTACAGGATTGATTTGAAACTCCAATCCCAAACCTGGGAAACGAATCAGTTGCGTCATGTTTACCTCCCCTTCGGCGACAATATCACCGATGGTCTATCAAATATGTAGATGGGCAAAGCCCATCTTGTGTGGTGTCTATATCCTTTGTGCAATAGCTATTACTTAGATTTAATCACCGAAAGCGCAGAGTACTGAGGGTCAAGGTGGGTCTGTAGCAGAGCATTTACCTGCTCACAGGTCATATTGAGGAATACATCCAAGATATTATAAGCGCTCATACCTGCAAACTCCGACATCATCATGATGCTTGCCACCGACTCTACATTGCCATACATACCGATGTAGCGGCCGTAGCAGGCACGCTTGGCACGCTCGAAGTTTTCTTCTGTGATGCCGTTTTTCCGGAATTCCTCAATCCCCTCCAGCAGTATCTTATTGATCTGGTCGGGGTCTTTGGATTCTCCCGCAAAGATGGTGGTAAAGTAACTATCTCCACCCAGCACCTCATCGCCAAAGGTAGCATTGATAAGGCCCAAATCATATAGTTTGCGGTAAAGAGGGGTAGCTTCGCCAACTATCGCCTCCACCAGCACCTCCATGATGGTCTGGTTGACCATATTTTCATGCAAAGAGCCGGCTGGGCCTTTAAAGCCGATCTGAAATAGAGGCACAGCTACCTGAAGATTCTGCTCTACACGAGGGGCGGCTACCTCTCGGGGCTCATCTACCGGCTTGCGGTCAATGATGACAGGCTCAGAAGGCTTTAGGTGCTTATCCAGTGCCTCCAGCACCTCTTCTACCTGGAAGTTGCCTGCAATCGAGAGCACCATGTTGCTGAGATTATAAAAAGTATAGTAGCACTTATATAAAATATCTGCATTGATTTTAGAAATACTCTCGATCGTGCCTGCAATATCCACACGGATGGGGTGGTTTTGATAGAGGGCACCAAGCAGGTTAAAATACACCCTCCACTCAGGGTTGTCGTCATACATGGTAATTTCCTGCCCGATGATCCCCTGCTCTTTTTCTACACTAGAAGGGGTAAAATAAGGGTTTACCACCAGATGCAGCAGGATATCAAGGCTCTGCCTGAAGTTATCGGTACAGCCAAAGAGATAGGCTGTCCGATCAAAAGAAGTATAGGCATTGGCCGAGGCACCGGTCTTAGAGTATTCGCTAAAGGCATCTCCCTCTTCATTCTCAAAGAGCTTGTGCTCTAAGAAATGAGCTATGCCCGCAGGCACAGTGGTATACTGCTCCTCAAGGGAAGTCTTAAAGCTCTCATCAATCGAGCCATAGCGGGTGCCAAAGAGCGCATACGCAGTGGAATAAGCAGGCATAGGGCAGAGCAGCACGGTTAGACCGCTAGAATGCACCAGTCGCTGATACTGCTCCCCTAGTTTATGTGAAGTTATTTTTTCCATTTAAATCTCCATTCTGCCGCAGGGCGGCATTAACTTTCTGTTGCAGAGGATTGCAACAGTTAATCCTGCTTGGCAGAAAGCAGGTATATCGTATCTAGTACCACCTTTTGGGCTGCCTTTGCAATCATATCGCTGGTAACCTGATCAATCAGAGCAAACTCCTCGATGGGGGTATTGCTGGTACCGAGGAAAGATTGCAGCAGATACCACTCCTCGATGGAGCCGAGAGAATCACCAACGGCGCGTAAGCTGTTTTTGACCATCAGCTTAGCACTGTTTAGCTCCTCCTCAGTGATGACCCCTTGGCGGATATCCTCAAGCTGATGCAAAATCTCTGCTTTTGCAAGCTCGATATTGGCAAGCTCTACGCCGCTATCTACAAGCAGCATACCAGTCATGCGATCAAAACGCGCAGCGCAGTAATAACAAAGGGAGAGCTTCTCACGCACATTCATAAATAGCTTGGAGGCTGGTGTGCCGCCATAAAGCACCACCATCAGTTTATTGATGGTCAGCTCCAGAGGTGTAGTTGCTTCGGGCATACGAAAGCCCATTACCAGCTTTGCCTGATTGACTTCCATCAAGTCGGTAATCGACTTGGGCTCAGCAGGCGCAGCAAAATACTTGATGGGGTTTAGGGCCACAGGCTGCCGCTCAAGCTTGGCAAATCGCTCCTTGATTACCTCAAAGGCAGCGGAGCTATCGCCCGAGCCGATAAACAGCACCTTGATATTGGCTTTTTTGATGGCTTCGGCATAGGCCAAAGCGGCGGATGCAGGAGTAATTTTCTCTGCATCTTCCACGTACCCATATTTGCGGATGGAAGCGGGGTTGTCCTCTCCCATCAATAGCTTACAGCGGTTGATTGCATAAGATCGCTTATCGTTGATCTCAGCGGTAATGGTATCGATCAAAAACTGCTTCTCCAGTGCTACATCTTGCTCTGGGAATGCACCATCGGTAATATCAGGGTTTAGCACTACATCGCAAAGCAGCTCAGCGCAGCGACGGATGATTTTTTCATTATCAAGGGTAAAGCGCTCGTCGATGGCCTGGATTGAATAGATCAGTACCTGATTTGCGCCAAATTTACCCACCTCTGTAATCAGCGAAGCTCCGTAAAGACGGTCTAACATTTCGTTAAATTTGCTAAAATCCTCACAGCCCTTATATCCCTTACGCATGATAAAAGGCAAAACGGCATACTCCGTTACGGTAGCTTTATCCAGCGGCAGCACCATATGCACCGAGATACGGTTGTGCTTAAACTTGCTATCCTTAATGTTATAGAGCTCGATCCCCTGCTCCAAAACCTGTTTGGAAAGCACTCCCTGCGTTTTATTTTGTGTTATATTATCCATCATTTCATTCCATTCCGCCGCTGTGCATCGGCTTAGATCTATCCATCTATTCATCGCATCCTGCCAGCACAGTGTGATAAGGCAGGAAGCTTTAAGCCCTAAAGTCAAGAGCTTCCAACATTCTAATCCTTTAAACAGTAATATTTCCCTTTTACCGTTAAAAATATACTAGCATATTTTAGGCTCAATTACAATTTATTTTGTGGATTTATCAGGGCTTTATTCTACGAGGCTTCATTCTGTGTCATATCTTAATTTCACTACAAGCTTAAAATGAAATTTATCTAGGATCGGTATACTGGGATTTACAGCACGGAAGCCTGATGCTAAATACCCTAATCTCTATTATACCAATTAAATATACAAATATAGTATACTTACTTTTAACAATTATCTAGGGAACTGTAAAACGCAAAAAAGCAAGGGCTATTTACCCTTGCTTTTATAAGTTATTTTACTTAGTAGCTCTGTCTTCTTTTTTTGGCAGCTTTGCGCATAACGATCACAATGCTAAAGATGATACCCAGCACAAGCAGCACAGGCACCAGCCAGAAGCTGAAACTTGCATCATCAGAGAGGATGTTCTTCCACTGATCGTCCATAGCACGGTTGAGCTCTGTAGGCAGCGCCTCAAAAAACTCCATCTTCTTCATCATCTCATCGGATGGGTAAGAGATTTCGTTTGAAGTAATCTCCTCATCTAGTAGCTCAAGGCTTGCCAGATTTGGGGTGGAGTAGCCGATATACTCAGCAGTTGCGGCGCCCACCTGAGGCTCCAGCATAAAGTTGATATACATCTCGGCAGCCAGCTTATTCTTGGCACCCTTAGGGATGCACATACCGTCTAAGAAAATATTGGTGCCTTCTCTTGGCATTGCAATGGCAAGATCAGGGTTCTCACTCTGCATGATCAGTGCATCACCAGCATAATACGGCGCAATGGCAGCCTCACCAGAGCCCATCTTATCAAAGATTTCGTCCATTACATAGGCCTGCACTACAGGCTTTTGCAGCTTAAGCTGCTCAGCAGCCTCTTCGATCTCCTTGACACTCTTAGGGTTGAGGGTCAAGCCTAGCTTCTTTTGAGCGATACCAAAGGCATCTCTGGGGTTATTAAACATCAGGATCTGATCTGCGTATTTCTCGTTCCACAGCAGGTTCCAGGTGTCTACATCTTCATTTGCATCTACCAGCTTGGTGTTGTAGATAATGACAACAGAGCCCCAGGTATAGGGTACCGAATACTCGTCCTTGGGGTCAAAGGACATCCCTCTCAGGTCAGGATTAATATACTGAAGGTTTGGGATATTGTTTTGATCCACCTTCTCTAGCATATCCTCAGAAGCCATACGAGCGATCATATAATCAGAGGGGATAATCACATCGTAGCTCACGCCGCCGCTGCGAAGCTTGGCATAAAGCTCCTCGTTGGTAGCGTAGTTGGTGTAGTTGACCTTAATACCGGTCAGCTCCTCAAACGCCTTGTTGACGTTGAGGGTATCGTCCTCTCCATTGGCGATATACTCACCCCAGTTATAGACATTGATGGTTACATCCTGCCCTTTGAGCTTGGAGTAGTAGTCTTGATCTAAATCTGCCAAAAAGTCGTGAGGACCCTCAGCGGCTGTACCAAAGCAAAGCATGACTGATAGGAGAGCAGCCAAAACGATGGTTGAAATTCTTTTCATTATTGTATAGACTCCTTTCTGTTGTGAGACTCCTTGCGGTACTCCAGATAGTTTGAAATGATCAGCACGCTCATAACCACTAAGAAAAGGATGGTGGAGAGAGCATTGATCTCAGGAGAAACCTTCTTACGCGCCATAGAGTAGATCTCGATAGGCAGCGTCTGGAAGGCAGGACCGCTTACGAAGTAGCTGATGATAAAATCGTCGAGAGAGAAGGTAAAAGCCATCAGAAACCCGCTCATAATACCGGGGGTAATCTCCGGGATTACCACCTTCATAAATGCTTGTGCAGGAGAGCAGCCCAGATCAAGGGCAGCATCATAGATGTATTTATCCATCTGCCGAAGCTTGGGCATTACATTGAGGACCACATAAGGGATACTAAAGGTAACATGCGCCAGCACCAGCGTGGTTAAGCCCATTTCAAGGGGTAGACCCACCTTGTCTCTGATAAATACGAAGAGTAGCATCAGCGACACGCCGGTCACGATCTCGGGGTTGATAATAGGCAGGTAGGTGATATTCATAATAATATTTTTAATACGCTTATGCATGCCGTTGATACCCACTGCTGCCAAGGTACCGATCACCGTGGCGATCACTGCCGAAATCATTGCAATCACCAAGGTATTTGCCAGAGAGGCTAGGATCTTTTCGTTGGTAAAGAGCTTTTGGTACCACTCCAGAGTAAATCCTGTCCAAAGAGAGCGGGATTTTGAAGAGTTGAAGGAGAAGATCATCATTACAAAGACAGGAGCATATAAAAAGGCCATTACCAGACCGATATAAGTTTTGCCAAATCTGCTTGATTTACGCATTATATGATCATACCCTCCTTGTCTTCGTCGTCAAACTGGTTGAGTACGCTCATACAAACCAAGATCAGGATCATCAGACCAAGTGAAATGGCTGCACCAAGGTTAGGGTTGTAGCTGTTGCCTAGGAATTGCAGCTCGATGAGATCACCGATCATCATATTAGAGCCACCGCCCAGCATACGGGAGATGATAAAGGTACTAACCGCAGGCACAAATACCATGGTAATACCGCTCATGATACCGGGTACACTCAAAGGCAGCACAATTTTGCTAAAGATATCAAACTTGTCAGCACCCAGATCGTGACCTGCATCAATCAGGCGGTTGTCGATCTTGGTCATGACAGAATAAAGGGGCAGGATCATAAAGGGCAGATAGTTATACACCATGCCCAGCACTACTGCACCTTGGGTATTGATCATTCTAAAGGGGCCGATACCTGCCAGCGCCAATAGCTTGTTGATTACGCCTGTATTCTCAAGCAGGGTCATCAGAGCATAGGTGCGCAGCAGGAAGTTCATCCACATAGGCAGCATTACCAGCATGAGGAAGATCTTCTGCTTAGCGGCAGGGGCTCGCGAAATGGTATAAGAAAGCGGATAAGCGATTACAAGGCATAAGACCGTGGCAATCGCCGCCAGCCAAATCGAACGGAAAATAACAGCGGCGTACTCCGATACATCAGAAAGATTGTGCATCGTAAACTGGCCCGCATCGTTGGTCAGCGCAAAGTATGTCACCAAACCGAGAGGAAGCAGGGTAAAAATCACCATCCAGATCAGGTATGGGACTGCAGCCAGTTTACTTTTCACTCGTCCTCCCCCATTCTATCCATGATATGAATGTTGGCAGGTTGTATCTGCATACCGATAAAAGAGCCCACCTCACAGGCGATAGTGGAGTGGATCATCCAGTCATAGCCACTGCCTTCTACGATCATCTCGTAGTGCACGCCCTTAAAGGTAACCGATTTGACTACACCGGTCAGCATGCCTTCCTCAGCATCGCATACAGTGATATCCTCCGGTCTAACCACCACGTCTACCAGCTGATCAGGGTCAAAGCCTGTGTCGACACACTTAAAGCTGTTGCCGGCAAACTCGACCAAGAAGTCCTCACGCATGACACCCTCGACGATATTGCTCTCGCCGATGAAATCTGCTACGAAGGCATTGATTGGCTCGTTATAGATATCCTGAGGGGTGCCGATCTGTAGGATGTCGCCATCCTTCATGACCACTACGCGGTCACTCATGGTAAGGGCTTCTTCCTGATCGTGGGTTACAAAAATAAAGGTAATACCGGTAGACTGCTGGATACGCTTAAGCTCGATCTGCATCTCTTTACGAAGCTTTAGGTCAAGGGCGCCCAGAGGCTCGTCGAGGAGCAGTACTCTTGGGTGATTGACCAGCGCTCTGGCAATTGCCACACGCTGCTGCTGACCGCCCGAAAGCTGGTTGACATCTCTGCGCTCGAAGCCTTTAAGGTTAACGAGCTCCAGCATTTCCTTCACCTTAGCACGGCGCTCGGCTTCGGGTACTTTTTTGATTTTGAGGCCAAACTCCACATTTTCAAAAACATTGAGGTGTGGGAATAAGGCATACTTCTGGAAAACGGTATTGACAGGCCGCTTATATGCGGGCAGGTCGTTGATGCGCTGACCATCAAAAAAAACATCACCCTCCGAGGCATCGACGAATCCGCCGATTATTCTGAGTGTGGTAGTCTTGCCACAGCCAGAAGGACCCAGTAGTGTGATAAATTCTTTGTCGCGGATCTCGAGGTCGATGCCGTTTAGCACCCGCATCCCGTCAAAATCCACCGCCACATTGCGCAGCTCGATTAAGTTTTGGTTCATGATAATCATCCCCCTTTGCGGTTTTAGACGCAGATGCACTGCGACCCACAGCCCTTTTAATACCGCTACCCGCAAAAGGTTTTTTCCTACCGGTGCTCCCGGTGTTAGTCGGTACATACGACACTGTGCATAGGTTATTTTGATCATAGCAACGCTATTTTAATAAATAACTGCATCTAGCAGTATAGACTAGCTGCCATTTTAGGCAGCAATATGGTAGGACCATATCTCAGATAATACTATAGCATAAAATCCTACAATGTCAATGATTTATGCCCAAATTTCTTTAAAATCCTGTATTTTTAAGAATATACCTTGATTTCAACCAAAAAAATACGGGGTTTACTCTGTTTGTCTTTGATTTGCTTCGTTATCCTTGAGTTTATAGCTTCTTAAAGCACGCTCTGCTGCCAGAGCTTGAAGGATTTTATTGTACTCTTTGTATAGTATTTTGTTTCCCTAAACAAAAAATATAGAGTATTGCGACAAGTTTCGCAAAGAAAAGTATCAAGACATTTTTTTGATAAGATTTCTTTATTTTTAGTATAACCGCTTTTGCAGATAAAAGCAGACCTCCTCAGAATTTAACAACCAGCGGCTACAAACCCTTATCGCCGCTACGAAGTAATCTGAGAAGGCCTCATCAAGTAGGGTAAATGACCCACCCAAAGCTACACCGATTTCTAGAGAATTTGGTCTATATATTCTTTAAGAAGTTTTTCGCTCATGACACCTCTATAACCCAGCTCTACATTGCCCAGCTCATCAATAAAGATTGATGTCGGGATGGAGGTGACGTTGTAGGTCTGAGCAGCGTCGAGATCGGTATCATACAGTACCTTAAAGGTAAAGCCATTTTCGGAGATATATTTCTCTGCGTTCTCCTTGGTCTCTCTGTCGCCGTCGGTGAGATTGACCATCAAAAATTGCACCTTACCCTCGTATTCTTTACTTAACTTCTCAAAATGTGGCATCTCCGACTTGCAGGGGCCACACCAGCTGGCCCAGAAGTTGACTACTACCGGAGTGCCCAGATAATCCGAGAGCTTGACCTCCTTGCCATCTTGATCATAGACAGTGAAATCGGGGGCTTTGATCTCCTGCTTAGATTCGGGGGTACTGGCCGCAGGGGGTACAGCAGGCTCATATCGGTTGCTCAAGTATCGATAAGCCACTGCAGCTACACCCATCACCAGCACAGCCACCAGCAAGGTGATTACAAACTTATTTTTACGCATCATATTCTCACTCCTTTGTATAGATCAATAGCTCGAAGTTAATTGGCGTTTTAAGAGTATCGAGAGCAGCCAAACGATCCACCCCTTCTTTTGGGGTCTTCCAGTAATAAGGTGTCATCGAAAATAAATCTAATATATCCTGATTGGTTTCAACCACAATTCCTTCATTGACACTGCGCTGCTCAAGCAAGCGAAAGCCCTCTATGGCTGTATCGCTGAGTACGTTTTGATAAGGCTGCTCATAGAGTACCGACTTTAAGCCCCAGAGGTGCTGTGCCCCTGGTGCTGCAATAATCAAAATGCCTCCGGGCCTAAGTACACGGTGAAACTCCTCGGGGCATAGGGGAGCAAAAAGGTTAAGCAGGCAATCGGCAAACCCATCAGATACAGGCATATGAAAGAGGCTTGCTACACCAAAGGTAATTTCTTTGTGTCGCTTGGCTGCCGCCGCTAGGGCATATTTTGAGATATCAAAGCCGATCAGCCGATGACTGATACCCTGCGCCTGAAGAAACTCAAAAAGCCTGCCTGTATAGTACCCCTCACCACAGCCTGCATCGATAATCCGAGGGTAAGATACACAGTTAATATGTGTATAGACGGTGCGGTTTAACTCCTCACTTAATGGGGTGTAATAGCCTTTACTCAAAAAATTTCTTCTCGCTGCCACCATGGCCTTGTTGTCTCCCGGTACCTTTGCATGCATTTGATTGGGGAGCAGGAGATTTACATACCCTGCTGCCGAAACATCAAAGCTGTGATTTTTTGAGCATTTATATGCCGCTCCCAAGCGACCGAGGATCTCACCGCAGACTGGGCAAATCAATTCCTTCATAACCTGTTACTCCTAAATATGGCCAAAGTTTGGGGCGCTTAAGCCCAGTGTACATCAAAAATAAATGCAGCAAAGTAGCTCACCGACTGCTGCCGGCATGCGTACTCTGCTGCAACGCTGCACTATAGCTTTTTAAAGTGTGATTTGTCTGCCTTGCAGATTGGGCAGCGATAGCTGTCGGGCTCCTTGGTAATGTCACCCTCATATACATAAGAGCAGATATCACAGATATAGCGTACAGGTGCCTGCTCTACCGGCTTGAAGTGTGATTTATCTACACCGCAGACAGGGCAGCGATAATCATCCGACTCTTTGCTGATATCGCCGTGATATACATGGGAGCAAATTTCACACACATAGCTCTGCTCAGCCTGCGCTTCGGGAGCACGGTAGGTGGGAGCATTCTTAGGAGCTGCGCCCTTAACCACATCGTGGTAGTATTTATAGGTCATAGGCTCAGCCTTTACCCCTGCTTGAGTGTCAATCACCTTACCCAGAAACACATCGTGGGTAGAGGTTTCGGTCACCGATACCACCTGACACAGCAGATGCCCTGTACAAGCTTCGTCGAGTATAGGGATGTTGTGCTCGGCGATATGATGCTTAAGGCCATGCAGCTTGTCAGTATCCCGACCAGAGGCAAAGCCCAGCTTTGCGATTGTATCCTTAGGGGTATCTTGTGAGATAATTGATACTCCAAAAAATCCACTGTCTTTGATCAACTGATTGGTGTAGTTGTTTTTGTTGACACTCACCGCTATGATCGGGTCAGCGCTAGTGATCTGAAAAACAGTGTTGACAATGCAGCCAGAAGGCTTGCCATGATCATCTGCCAACAGGGCATACAAGCCATAAGAAAGCTGCCATAAAATCTTGGTATCCAAGCGTTACGCCTCCAAATCGTATTTTAAGGCTGCCTGCCAAATGGCAGCCAGCCTATGTAAATCAACTATAGCTTACAGGTTTTCGCAGATCTTCTGGAAGTGAGCCTGAGGATGATCGCATACAGGGCACATGCCAGGGGCATTTTTGCCGTGGTGGATATGTCCGCAGTTTAGGCAGATCCACTCTTCGCTCTCCTCGCTCTTAAAGATCTTATCTCCCTCAAGGTTAGAGATAAGCTTACGGTATCTCTCCTCGTGGTGCTTCTCGATCTTGCCTACCATCTCAAAGAGAGCGGCGATCTTGGTAAAGCCTTCCTCACGAGCTTCCTTAGCAAATTTATCGTACATATCGGTCCACTCATAGTTCTCACCGTCTGCAGCATCGTTGAGGTTGATCAGAGTGGTTGGTACTGCACCGTCGTGAAGCAGCTTAAACCAAATCTTAGCGTGCTCCTTCTCATTGTTTGCAGTCTCTTCAAAGATATTGGCAAACTGCACATAGCCTTCCTTCTTTGCCTGAGAAGCATAGTAGGTATACTTGTTTCTCGCCATAGATTCTCCTGCAAATGCAGATTGAAGGTTTGCCTCAGTTCTTGTCCCCTTTAGATTAGCCATATTATCTCTTCCTTTCTATTTTGTTTAACTTAGTTAACATTAGTTTCTACATGAATTATAACATGTATTTTGCAGAAATCAAGACTTTTTACCAATTGTAGATACAATTTATAGAATTGTAATAACGATTATCATTTCTATATTGCTATTTTGGAAGAACTGACCAACAAAAAGAGGAGCACGTTCCATGCTCCTCCCCTGTACATAATAATTACTGCTTTTGCTTGCAGCTGTTGATCTGATCGAAATAGGTGCTCAGATAATGGGCATGAAGCTCATGATAGGTGCTGTCAGAGCCGTAGTGGGTCTTACGCAGATACTCGTGCTTGTCATAATCGATGTTTTTATTGCTTGCCATAATTACATAGACCCCTACATTGGAGCAGTGATCTGCGATGCGCTCAAGATTGGTAAGGATCTCAAGAAAAACAATGCCCGAGTGAATGCTACATACCCCCGCCTTTAAGCGCTCGATATGCATGTCCTTTAGTTTGTCGACGATCTTGTCGATGGTTTCCTCCAGAGGCTCGATCTTCCTAGCCACCGTTACATCGTAAGTTTCGCAGCAATTAAGAGCCAGCTGGATGATCTCACCTACCGCAGAGGTTAAGGTGCCCACTTCATGGACGGCTTCTTGAGAGAAGCTAATCTGATTGTCGTGCATGGTTTCAGCAGATTCCATGATATTGATGGAGTAATCCCCAATACGCTCAAACTCGCTGATCAAGTGCATCATCGAGGTTACATTATGGCTTTCGTCAGCGCTTAAGGGGTTGGCCGACAGCTTGATCAGATAAGCCTCCAGAGCATCATCACTCTTGTCGATGACGTTTTCTACTTCTTTTGCACGCTCGGCAATTTTGGTATCGTATTTATCCAGCAAGCTTACACAATCATAGTAGTTTGCTCTAGCGTTTTTCGCCATGTTGAGCAGCACATGGGCACTCTGTTGCAGCGCTATATTGGGAGACTTTAAGAAACGCTCGTCCAACACAACGAGATCGTTTTTGCGCTCATCCTCTGTTTGTTTGATGGTGCTTAGCGCCAGCTTCTCGAGTAAGCCCACAAATGGCAAGAAGATAATTGTTACCGCAATATTAAATAAGGTATGGAAATTGGCAATACCGCCCTTTGTGATTGGATCATCCCAATAAGATGGCGTGCCGATAATGAAGTTAAAGCTATAAAAAGCTACTAATACAATAACCGTACCGCAGATATTAAAGTAAAGATGGATCAAAGCGGAGCGCTTTGCATTTTTGCTGGCACCGATGCTCGAAAGAATCGGTGTAATACAGGTACCGATATTCTGCCCCATTATGATGGGGAAGGCAGCAGAGAACTTCAATATACCGGTAGAGCTGATGGCCTGTAAGATACCCACCGACGCTGAGGAGCTTTGTATTACCGCAGTAACAAATGCACCAGCCAGCACACCTAAAATCGGATTAGATAGAGAGGAGAGCAGCTCCATAAATACCGGAGAAGTAC
>DAMCAP010000005.1:106747-108275 GCA_032059445.1 Oscillospiraceae bacterium | reverse complement strand
AGCAAAAAGCCCGGTAAACAGCACTGCAAAACCCAGAAGCATCTGACCGATCTCCCGCTTTTTGGACTGCTTGGCAAACAAAAACAGACACACACCCGCTACAGCAGCCATTGGTGCCAAAGCAGCAGGCTTAAAGAGATTGAGCAGCAGGTTATCGCTGCTGATATCACTGAGCCTGATAATCTGTGCAGTAATGGTGGTACCGATATTGGCACCCATGATTACTCCAATCGCCTGCCTTAAGCCCAGTATGCCCGCATTGACCAGACCTACAACAATTACTGTGGTGGCAGAGGAGCTTTGTATGGTTGCGGTAACCACAGCACCCACCAAAACACTCAGAAAAATATTTCCGGTTAGCTTTTCCAGAGTTTTTTCCATTTTTCCGCCCGACAGTTTCTCGAGTCCCCCACCCATGACCGTCATGCCGTAAAGGAACAAAGCGAGTCCGCCGCCTAGGGAAATAATGTCGACAATGCTCATCGATTCGCCTCCGATAGTTAATTTTAAAAGTTCTCTGTGCCTCATTTTTTGGCAGACACAGCTGCACCGCCGCTGCTTAGGCAGCCTAGCGGTTACATTCAAAGTAATTATAACATTTATATAACTATTTTGCACAAAAAATATTTCACATTTTTTATTCAACAAACAACTATAAAACTGAAACTTTACACAAAATCCATTTTTCATTTTTATATTTGCTTTATTATAGTAAATATATTACAATATATCTAGATTTGATCTTCATTTTTCGTGGCTTTATTACTTTAAATACTAAAAGGAGATGTAGCATTATGACAAATCTCAAAGAAGTCGTTGCGGGCTATCTTGATAAGATTGTTGCCTATCGCAGAGATATTCATGCACACCCTGAGCTAGGCTACAATGAGCATAGAACTAGCGCTTTGATTGCAGACACCCTTGAATCCATCGGCATCACCACCTTAAGAGGTGTAGGTAAGACCGGCGTGGTCGGTATCATTGAGGGCGGTAAACCCGGCAAGGTTATTGCTCTACGGGCGGATATTGATGCACTGCCCATGGCCGAAACCACTGGGCTTGCGTATGCTTCTGTCAATCAGGGCGTATCTCACAGCTGTGGTCACGACATGCACACAGCCATGCTCCTTGGTGCAGCACATGTGCTGTGGGAGATCAAAGACCAGCTCAAAGGCACAGTGAAGCTGGTGTTTCAGCCCGCTGAGGAAAGCAATCCCACCGGCGGCGCTCCCGGCATGATCCAAGACGGTGTGCTGGAAAACCCCAAGGTAGACGCCATGGTAGCCCTCCATGTATGGCCCCAGTACGAAACCGGCACCGCAGCAATCAAGCCCGGCCCCATGATGGCTGCATCTGATCGTATCTTTATCGACGTCAAGGGTCGCTCTAGCCACGGCTCTGCTCCCGAAGACGGCGTAGATGCGATTGTAATGGCATCGGCAGTGGTCGGCGCCCTGCAAACCATCGTAAGCCGTAACGTTGGCCCCCTTGACAGTGCAGTAGTCACCATCGGCAAAATCTCGGGTGG
>DAMCAP010000005.1:102792-106737 GCA_032059445.1 Oscillospiraceae bacterium | reverse complement strand
ATAATGTCATCTGCTCTGATGTAAGCTTAGAGGGTACTGTAAGAAACCTAAACCCCACCGTCAGAAATGCGATGCCCGAGCGCATCGAGCGGATTGTTTCGGGTGTAACCAGCGCTATGGGCGGCAGTTATGAGTTCCGTTATGTCAATGGCTACCCACCTGTGGTCAATGACAAGGCTATGGCAGATATGGTGCTTGGCTCGATGCAAAAGGTACTGGGCGCAGGCGCTATGGTACCCGAGCGCTCGGCGCTGGGCGGTGAAGACTTCTCCTTCTTCTGCGAGCGTCTCCCCTGTGCTTACTTCTGGCTGGGCTGCCGCAAGCCCGGAGTACCTTTTGATCAGATCTCCCCGATCCACAACGGCGGCTTCAGCCCTGACGAAAACGCCCTGCCAATCGGCGTAGAGATCATCGTACAAAGTGCGCTTGACTTCCTTGGCTGCTAAGCTCCTGTAAAGTCCCGATAAACCTTACATAGTATGAGCGCCCCGTGATAAAGCACACGTGGATATTGCGGGGCTGCTCTCAAAGCTCAGTGCATTGAGTCTTACGAACACACTCCACTGTAACATTGCACCAATCATCAATCGATACTACGAAGTAAACGTCAGACCATCATCTTTATAAACTTTAGGCTAGCCACCATTTCGACTGTAAAACGGCCGATTCACGTGAACTATAAATACTTTGGGATGCTCCTGCCGGTGTACCGCTTACAGCAGGAAAGAGGCATGGTGTCCCGCCCAAAGGAGTTACAATGAAAAAGCTTCTCATCCCACTGTCTATCCTGATCCCTCTGCTGCTTGGTTACAGCGCACAGTTTTTGATGACATATATCCCGGAGTATATTTTTACACCTATTCTACGCTTTGTTTTCCCCCTTATTACGCTGACTCTATGGTATTTTGTAGGCAAGGGCTTTGGCAGCAGGTATTATTCCCCCACAAAAGCCGCGCTCATTGCACACTGCCTAGGCCTATATAGCGTCATTGTGTTGACCGCTGCCCAATTGGGAGCCCCTCTACCTATACGTAGCCATCTGCTAAACATTGGACCACAGATGTACTTCCTGCCCCTATTATCCTTAGCAGCCGCTATCATCAATGTGTTTACTTCGCCGCTAAGCAGAGTGTTTGGGGCAATAACCCTCTACCCAATCTACCATTACATATTGGTTTTGCTAATGATGCAAGGAGTATTTCGCCTTGGCTTTAAAAAACAAGCAAAAAAGTACACAATCTTTATATAACTAACATTCCTACGATACCTGATACTTTGTGATAGACGATAAAAGCCCTCTGCCGATGAAAAGCAGAGGGCTTATTTAATTTGCAACTAGTTGTCTAACTACTAATCTTCAAAGGTACCCTTTACAATGACTTCCCCATCCTGCATCATTACTCTACCCTTGGCAATCACATGGCAAAGCTCCAGTGTTCCTTCTTCAAGCAGATTGATGTCAGCATCCATACCTACTGCGAGTCTTCCCTTCTGGTTAAGCTTAAGGATACGGGCAGGGTTAAGCGTGATTGTAGAGAGAGCATCGGTGAAATCTACACCTTCGTTGAGCACTGCAAATCTTAGCTCCTCATAGAGGCATTTGCAGGAGCCTACACCGAGGCCAACAAACTTGCCATCTTCATCAAATCTCGGCAGGCTACCCTGTCCATCAGAGGTCATGGTGATCTGAGATACATTGACCCCTTCGGATAGCGCTTTTTTGAGCACTCGGCTAGCCTTGGTGTCATCCACAGTGGTACCGGGAGTATCGCTTGCGGTCAGGTCGATATAGCCGCCCATCTTGGCATACTCGATACCCTTGGCAATCAGCGCAGCGTTTCTATTGACATGGGTAGGCACAACCTGCGTAATTGGCACCTGAGTTTCCTTTGCCATACGGATCAGCATATCAAAGCCGCTTAAACCCTCACCCATATGGATGTTGACCACGCCGCCCTTCCCACTGAGCATACCGCCCACTCTAGCTTGCGCAATTACATTGACCAGCTGGTCATAGGTAGGCCATGCCGCACGATGGTCTGCTAGGGCGATTTCGCCTGCGCCGATCATCTTGTCGATTAGCATAATATCAGAGCGCACTGTGCCTGTGATGGTCACAACAGGCACCTCATAAGAGCCTGTGTAGGCATAGGCGGTGATACCTTCCTCGTCAAGCCCTCTTGCTTTGGCAACCAATGCTTTAAGATCACGGCATACTCCGTCGGTGCCTAGGCACCCTACTACCGTAGTCACGCCTGCAACCACGGCATCAGAGAGCTTGAGCTCAGGGGTACGGGTCTTAAAGCCACCTTCACCACCGCCTCCGGTTATATGCACGTGGGCATCAATAAAGCCGGGGGTAGCAATCTTGCCCTTTGCGTCGATGACGCTGATATCGATAAAGTTATCGGGAATGTTTACATGATCATAAATCCCCTCAATCTTATCACCAACCAATACGATGTCTTTTACTCCTAGGCACTCAGGTGCATAGATCTTTGCGTTTTTAATAACTGTAATCATAGTTCCGTCCTTTCTGACACTTGTATTCGTGTTATGGATTATCCACAATGGGTATAGACATCGCAGCTATTGCTTTGATCCAGAGCGAGTTCCATCACAATCGCCTCTTAGCTTTTACCAGATGAATAATTCAATGCTTTATACAGAATATTTGAGGCTTTTTGACAGTATAGATTAGTCTGAATATTATAAGCAATCTGCGATAAACGCTTTGGATTAATTATAGCACAGTAAAACCAAAGTGCAATTTTATTTTTGTAAATATAGTTGCCTGATTCGACATTAAATGCTATGATGTTAGCACTGACATCTTAAGCCCCTTGTATAGCGGCGGTTGCTGCCAGATCGCAGGGAGAACGGTTTTGATGAAACAAATACTATAAATATAATGGAGGAAACTCAATGCCCACGATTAAGCTCCTTGTTGATTCCGGCTGTGATGCTACACCACAGCAGCTTGCTGCCCTCGGGGTAGACCTCGTGCCACTAATCGTAACTATAGAGGATCAGCAGTACCGCGATTTCTACGAAATCGACCCCCAACAGTATTACGACACCCTAAAGAACTGCCAAAACATCCCGACCACTGCCCAACCAAGCCCCGCTACCTTTATTGAGTACTTTGAGAAGTACATGGCTGACTATCAGCACATATTGGTAATCACCATGTCGGTGGGTGGCTCCGGCACCTACAACTCGGCAGTGATTGCTAAAGGGATGTTTGAAGAAGCTCATCCAAACTGCGGCTGCCAGATACACATCCACGACTCATGGTCTACCTCACTGGTGGAGCTGATGCAACTGGAGCTGGCAAAGGAGATGATCGATCAAGGGGAATCGATCGAAGCGATCCTAAGCAGTATTGACGCTCTAAAACGGCGCACCACGACCTTTTACCTCGTGGATGATATTAAGTTCCTAGTAAAAGGTGGGCGAGTCAGCAATCTAAAAGGCTCGGTAATCTCAACCTTCCATATCAAGCCCATTATTGCCATCATCGAGGGTCACGGCACCAACCATGCCATTGCTATGGGCTATAAAAATGGTATCGCCAAAATCGCCTCGTCCTTCCTTAAGGAAGCCGACGAAGATACCACCCTATATATCTCTCACTGCGGTGCTTTGGAGAATGCACAAGCACTGGCAGCAAAAATCAAAGAGAGCTACCCCGACCTGCGCTGCATGATCAATCCTATGTATGCCACCATGGCAACCCATTCGGGGCCTGGTACCATTGGGGTATTCTACGAGCGCACAAAGTAATAAAAAACAAAATCCAGCAATATACTATTGATAGATATTTTATAAGGGGGTGATGGTTATATCAAAAAAACCATCACCCCGTAGTTGTTTACCCGAGCCAGAGCAAGTAATCCTTGCAGCGGCAGCGATTACCCTCGCTATTACCCAAGGGCGCACCCG
>DAMCAP010000005.1:100802-102782 GCA_032059445.1 Oscillospiraceae bacterium | reverse complement strand
GAGAGCTCGAAACTCTCGTCAACCTGCTCTCCCTACTAAAAGATAACACCCAAGCAGTACTGGCTCAGTGCCTCATTAACGAAAAAGAGCGTGTGGAGCTGGAGATTGAGCTTTAATCATCATAAGTATGGAGGAATCAGGTATTTTTTGCAAACGAGGACAATATCTATAAACTAGACCAACACTTGCTACACCCCAGGCTTCCCCAAATCGTCTACAAATCAGCGCTGAAGCCATAAGGAGGAAATCATGCAACTGAAGCTGAAATACATCGTGACCGCAGTCGCTCTGGTGATCATCTGCACTGCATGTACTATACCCAAAAAGCAGGTGGAGCCTAGCAAAGTAGAAGATGATCCCTATACCCTCAGCAAGCCCAGCCACCCCATCGCGCTGCTCTTTGAGGGGCTTAAGGCAGGCGAGGTAGAGACGATCAAAAAGACCTCCCCACTTCCTTCAGAGTATCTGGGGGATAAGACCAAAAATCAACTGGGCGACCTTAACCTCGAGAGCCCACTAGTCAAAACCGCAGCCAGAGTCCTCTATCAAAATCTCAGCTATGAGATTACAGATATCAAGCAAGAGGGCGAGGCAAAAGCAACTGCCACCGTCGACGTCACCTACCCCGATATATCGCCCTTTGTCAAAACAGCCTATCAAACCCACGCTACAGACATCCTCAAGCAGATGATCGCAGGCTCGTTTCGCCCTGAGCTGGCGGTTACGGACATTTTAAATACCGTAGCCAAGGAAATCTCCAAAGCAAAAGGGATCAGCACACTCTCCGAAACCATCAGCGTCAACTGCTATAAGCAGGGTGATATCTGGCAGCTTTATTTTGACGATGCACTGATCAACGTCTGCTCCGCCAATGGTTTAAATGCTGTCAAGGAGCTGGATTCCCCTCTCCTGCCTAAATAATTTTTACAACAAAACGCACCTTGAAAGAATCGCAAGGTGCGTTTTTTATGCTCAATTTTATTCGTAGTATCCCTCTTTGTCAAAGGTATGAAAGCTGATCTGAGATTCACCATACCCTACCTGTCGTAGGTAGCTTTGGATAATCATTGCACAATGATCCTGCACCTCTTGAGGTCGGGCAAACCACCACACAGCAACCACCGGATAATGCGGTACCTCCATGCCTTTATAGATAAAGGATACCTCATTGTGCTCGAGGATAAACCAATCCTCCGGAGTATCGGCGGCTTTGGAGAGCGCTGCAATCAACCCGTCGGAAAGCGTAATCAGCTTCTGCTTTTCTATTCCTTTAAAAATAACCTGTGGCATAGTTCCTCCTGTAATCTTCGTTGTCTTAATCAGGCAACTGATTGCCTGTAACTGCCGCCAAATGAAAGCGGTGCAGATAAGATGCTGCAAATCTTACTGCTATCATATCATACCTCCGTGTGAAATTTAAGAGTCTAAAGCTGCAAATCAACGTTATAACATTTTACAAAAATCTTATGAAATATTGTGAAAATACCACTATGTCAATTTAAAGCGGTTTGTACTATATGCTTAATTTTTTTGATTTTTATCTTCTTTTTTTGTTCTTATTATGCTATACTGATGATAAAGTGTGCACGACTGTCTGTGATTTCAAACATACAGAAGAGCGAAAACAACAATAAGGAGTGTTTATCTTGAAGAACTTTCAGGAATTGATTGATTCCCTCGGCGCTTCCTCCAAAAAAACGCTGGTACTGGCTGCCGCTCATGACCACCACGCCATGGAGGCGGTCATTGATGCTCACGACAAAGGGATCATCGACTATATTTTAGTGGGTGACCGCGCAGGCATCCTCGCTATCGGCAAGGAGCTAGGGCATGATGTAGAGCCAAATCGGATCATTGATAGCGAGAGCGACGAAGAGTCGGCAGCAAAAGCTGTGGAGCTTATCCGCCTTGGCAAGGGTGACTTCCTCATGAAGGGTAAGCTGCAAACCGCCACCCTCCTATCTGCGGTGGTCAATCGTG
>DAMCAP010000005.1:35489-100792 GCA_032059445.1 Oscillospiraceae bacterium | reverse complement strand
TGATGAACCACTTTACCCTCCTTGAGATCCCTGCTTATCATAAGCTGCTGGCACTCAGCGATGCCGGCATGGTGATCTCCCCAGATCTCGAAGCAAAAAAGAATATGATCCTCAACTGCAATACCATCCTGGGCAAGCTGGGCTGTCAGCAGCCTAAGGTGGCAGTGATGACCGCTGTCGAAACCATCAACCCCAAGATGCCTGAGACGGTAGATGGTGCCGAGCTCAAGGAACAGTGTGCCAGAGGAGAATTAGGTGACTGTATTGTAGAGGGTCCTATCAGCTTTGACTTAACCTTTAGCAAAGAATCAGCCGAAATCAAGGGCTTCGAGAGCCCCGTCACCGGCGATGTTGATCTGGTGATCACCCCCACCATGGTGGCGGGCAATATCCTATGCAAGTCACTGCTTTATATGGCAGGCGCCAAAATGGCAGGCTGCATCATCGGTGCAAAGGCACCTATCGTGCTGACCTCCCGTGGTGCTACCAGCGAGGAGAAGTTTTTATCCATCGTACTTTGTGCTGCGGCTTCACGCTAACTGCTTTGACTTAATAAAGCATCTGTAAGCAACGAGCATAAGCATCATTCAGTCTAATTTAATGCGAAATATTATAATTACAGCCGCCCGCTAGGGCGGCGGAATGGAGCTTACCATGAAACTACTCATGACCGGTAATGAAGCCATCGCCCGTGGAGCCTATGAGGCAGGCGTGCACTTCTGCTCTGCCTACCCCGGCACACCCAGCACCGAAATCCTCGAAAACATCTCTACCTACCCCGAGATCAAGAGCGAGTGGGCACCAAACGAAAAGGTTGCCCTTGAGGCTGTTGTAGGTGCTTCCATCGCAGGAGGCAGGGCAATGGCATCGATGAAGCATGTAGGTGTAAACGTAGCGGCTGATGCCCTCTTTACCTATGCCTACACAGGAGTAAATGGCGGTATGGTGCTGATCACTGCCGACGAGCCAGGGCAGCACTCCTCTCAAAATGAGCAGGATAACCGCAACTATGCAAAGTTTGCCAAGATCCCACTACTCGAGCCCTGCGACAGCCAGGAGTGTAAGGATATGGTGAAACTCGCTTTTGAGGTCAGTGAACGTTTCGACACTCCTGTGTTGGTGCGTGTTACTACGAGAGTCTGCCATTCTAAGGGTATTGTAGAGTGTCAGCCTAGAGTAGAGCAGCCCATCAAGCCCTACGAAAAAAAGATCACCAAATATATGACTGTACCAGCCATGAGCCGCCCTATGCGTATCAAGCTTGAGCAGCGCTTAAAGGATCTAAAGGATTATGCCGAGCAGAGCGAGCTTAACTTCGTAGTCGACAACAACAGCGAGGTAGGCGTCATCACCAGCGGCATCTGCTACGATTACGCCAGAGAAGTCTTGGGCGACAGTGTTTCCTACCTAAAGCTGGGCTTTACATATCCGCTCCCTACCGAAATAATCCGATCTTTCTGCGAGGGCAAGGCTAAGCTCTATGTCATCGAAGAAAATGATCCGATCTTAGAAGAAGCTATCCGTGAATTGGGCTTTAATCCCCACGGTCGAGATACCTTCCCCTTCTGCGGCGAAATGACCCCAGATGTACTGCGTAAATCCCTCTACGGCGCTACCCTGCCGGTGCTCGATTACAAACGTGATGCCATCTCCCCCCGCCCTCCTATCCTCTGTGCTGGCTGCCCTCACCGTGGCTTATTCCACGAGCTGGGCAAGCATAAGGATGTCATGGTAGCAGGCGACATCGGCTGCTATACCTTGGGCTTTGCCGAGCCTTACAACGCCATGGATTTCAACATCTGCATGGGTGCCAGCTTCAGCGCAGGTCACGGCGCACAGCAAGTCTTTAAGATGGCTGGCTCCTCCGGCAAGCGCGTGGTCGCTGTCCTTGGTGACTCTACCTTCTTCCATACCGGCATCAACTCCCTCTTAGAGGTGGTATATAACGGCTCTAATACCGTCAACATCATCCTTGACAACCGCATCACCGGCATGACCGGCCATCAAGAGAACCCAGGCAGCGGCTTTACCGCTATGGGTGACCCTACCGAGCTCATCAACCTAGAGGGCTTAGTAAAAGCATGCGGCATCAAGCATATCGCAGTGATCAACCCCAACGACCTGCCAAAGGTACGAGAAACCCTTAAGTGGGCCCTCTCCTTGGAGGAGCCTTCAGTGATCATCACCCGCTGGCCCTGCGTGCTCAAGAAGCTCTCCTCTGCCGACAAGGAGGAGTTTAGCGGAGTATTCCAAAAGAAATCGAAGGTTACCGAGCGCTGCATCGGCTGTAAGATGTGCCTAAGAAGTGGTTGCCCTGCGATTTCCTTCAATACCTCCACTAAGAAATCTGTGATCGACCCTGCTCAGTGCGTAGGCTGCACCGTCTGCAACCAGATCTGCCCTGTCAAAGCGATTGAAGTTGTACAGTAAGCCTAACTTTTGCGTTTAAAAGCCCTTCGCGGCATCAAAAAGACTGTAATACACGCCGTTTTCGGCAGATAGGAGCACAATATGACCAAAAGTATATTATTGGTAGGTGTAGGCGGTCAGGGTACGATCCTCGCCAGCAAGCTGCTCACCACCGGTCTGATGGAGGCCGGCTACGATGTAAAGATGAGTGAAATCCATGGAATGAGCCAGAGAGGTGGCTCGGTATCTTCGCAGGTGCGTTATGGCCATAAGGTCTACTCTCCTGTAATAGAGCTTGGAGGAGCAGATATCCTAGTAAGCTTCGAGCAGATGGAAGCTCTCAGATGGCTGGAGTATCTAAAGCCACAGGGGCATGTCATTGTAAATGATTATAAAATCTCGCCTATGCCTCTGATCTCCAAGGCAGGTGCCTACCCTGAGGATATCTTAG
This sequence comes from Oscillospiraceae bacterium, assembly GCA_032059445.1. GTDB lineage: Bacteria > Bacillota > Clostridia > Oscillospirales > Ruminococcaceae > DAMCAP01. Next base: position 97,932 of record DAMCAP010000005.1, on the reverse strand, counting down.
AGCAGTTAGCTGCTGCTACACCGACCACCGTCATCAATGCAGCAGATGAAGCTGAGAAGCTCGGTAACTCAAAGGTAATGAACGTAATCCTCCTAGGCGCAACTGTCAAGCTGATGGGCCTTGAGGAAGTAAATTGGCATAAAGTCATCGAAGATAACGTTAAACCCGCCTTTGCTGAGCTTAATAAAAAAGCCTTTGATATCGGTATGTCACTGGTATAAGACAAGAGAGCATTTTTACATTTCCCCACCGGAATTGAATTGGTGTGATCAGCATTTAGGCAGTAATCAGATTTAACCCATATGATAAGTACGTCGATGCCATAATGGTAAGCGTTACGCAATCCATAATCAAATCACCATACCTCCTGCACCCTTCGGGTACTCGGCTGTTTCCCTTCAGCCCGCTGTACTACACAGCCCCGAAGGGTGCAATACCCCTTGTCGATTAACGCCAAGGTTATAGATTCATTTCTCTCAAGCACTATTCCCCTGCATTTTGATCCACAACAATAAGAATTGGAGTGAACCTATGAGCTATACCACATTAATCATCAATCCCGGCTCCACCTCTACCAAGGTAGCTGTCTATCGAGATGAAACAGAGCTGCTTTGCGAGAATATTAGCTATTCTCCAAAGGCGCTTGAGCAGTTTGACACCATTGCCCAGCAGTATGATATGCGTAGAGCGACAATCATCGGGCTCATAGAGGAGCGTGGGTTTCAGCTATCAGATTTCTCGGCTGTGATCGGCAGAGGTGGTCTGCTCCCTCCCGTCAATGCAGGAGGCTATCGAGTCAACCGCTCAATGGTGGAGCGCTTGACCCATAAGCCCGCAATGCAGCATGCATCCAATCTGGGTGCAATGATTGCCTACTCTATAGCAGAGCCATTGGGCATCCCCGCTTACATCTACGATGCGGTCACCTCCGATGAGTTTCACCCCATCGCTCGAGTGACCGGTATGCCCGAGGTAGTGCGCAATAGCTTCTGCCACGTACTTAACTCTAAGGCAATTGCCCGTAAATATGCCGAAACAGTAGGTAAGCCCTATGAGGATCTTAACCTTGTAATGGTACACCTGGGAGGCGGTATTTCTGTCAGTGCCCACTGCAAAGGTCGGATCATCGACTCAACCAGCGACGACTTCGGTTGCTTTGCCCCCGAGCGCTCTGGCAGCATCCCTGCCACCAGCCTTATTGAGCTTTGCTACTCAGGAGCCTATACCAAGGCCCAGATGCTCAAAAAGGTGCGGGGCGGTGGTGGCTTAAAGGCGCTGCTCGGTACCCACGACTGCCGCGAGGTGGAGGAACGGATTGCACAAGGTGATGATCGCGCAAAAGAAGTATACGAGGCCATGGCTTATCAAATCTCCAAATCCATTGCCGAAATGTCGGTGGCAAGCGGCTCACCTATCGATGCAATTGTAATGACTGGTGGCGTTGCCAACTCCAAGCTGCTGACTGGGCTGATTGCCCAGCGGGTAAGCTTCATTGCAGCTGTTAAGATTATCCCCGGTGAAAACGAAATGCAATCCCTTGCTCTTGGCGGGCTTCGCATACTCAAAGGTGAGGAGCCTTGGCAGGAGTATACCGACAGCGAGTTTTAAGTATTAAATCCTATACATCGGCTGCCGCAGGCTCTCTTGCGGCAGTTTTCCTTTAATCCATCATACAATTACATTAACCTGATCCGCATTGACATGACCTATGAGATTTGCTAAGATACAACTAACCAAATTTGCCTCGCCTTATGATACAAAGCGTCGCTCACATGCTGTAAATGAGGACTAGCCCTTGGCACCTGTGAAGCGCCGCCCGCAATACAGATCACTACAACACGATCATGAAAGGAGCCTCTATGCCTGTATTTAGCTATCTATCTCCTATTGGCATGCTTACCATCGCCCAAGAAGAGGAGAGCATTACCCATATTTATTTTGGAAATGAAACAATAGACCCAAAGCTCTCGGTAGAGGAAACCCCGCTGATCAAAGAAGCCATCCACCAGCTTAAGCTTTACTTCAAGGGGGAGCTCAAAAACTTTGATCTACCCCTAAATCCCATTGGTACTCCCTATATGCAAGCAGTGTGGCGGCAGCTTTGTACCGTACCCTACGGTACTACCGCCACCTATAAAGATATTGCCCACAAGGTGGGCAATCCCAAGGGCTGCCGCAGTGTAGGGCAGGCTAATAACCGCAACCCCATCCCCATTGTCATCCCCTGCCATCGCATTATCGGTGCCGACGGCAAGCTGGTAGGCTATGGCGGCGGGCTTGATATCAAAATCCAACTGCTGGAGCTGGAGAAACGACATGCAAAATAACTGCTACCCCTATGGAGAAACAGAAATACTATATCTTAGCAATGCCGATCCTATCTTAGGTCAAGCAATCGCTTCTATCGGCAAGCTCCAACGTGAAATCCACCCCTCCCCTTATCCTTCGCTGATCCGTAGTATCATTGCCCAGCAGATCTCTAGCAAAGCGGCTGTGACGGTTACCAATCGGCTTGATGCGCTTACAGGAGGGATCAACCCTCAAAGCGTCATGGCCTTAAGCCTTGAGGAGATCCAAAAATGCGGTATGAGTAACCGCAAAGCCCAAAATATCTTAAATATCACCCAAGCAGTTCTTGATAAGACCATCGACTTCGAGCGCTTTGAGCAGATGGAGGATAAAGAAGTCATCGCAGCCCTCTCTTCTCTGCCCGGCATCGGGGTGTGGACGGCAGAAATGCTGATGCTCTTTACCCTCCTGCGCCCCGACATCCTTAGCTGGGGTGATCTTGCCATCCGCCGTGGGATCATGCGACTATATGGTCTGGAGAAGCTGAGCAAAAAGGAATTTGAGGTATACCGCGCCCTTTACTCTCCCTATGGCTCGGTCGCCTCTCTCTACCTATGGCATATTGCTGCAAATGAAACTTAAGTATTCGGGTTTTTACCTATATATTCCCAAAAATTAAAAAATCCAGCCTCCCCTCTTGACTTTGCACCCAAAGCATACTATAATAAAGCTGTTATTAGGGAGTAGTTTTAAAATTTACGTCAACAATCGTAAGATATTTCTATATCTACTGGCGTAAATTCCGTTTAGGTGACAAGACTTTTAACACAAGGTATTCTTGTGTTAGGAGTCTTTTTTTATTTCCCTAAGCATCATAATAAAAGGAGAGTTACCATGTTTTACAACAAAACACCGCAGCAGGCAATGGAAGAGACGGGCAGTAGCCCTAAGGGTCTTAGCTCGGCTCAAGCGCAGGAAAGGCTTCTTCGCGACGGCGAGAACACCCTTAAAACCAAAAAGCCGCCTACCTACCTTGAGATGTTTCTTTCACAGCTCAATGAGCCCATGATTTACATTTTGATGGCAGCGGCCGGTGTATCTGTTTTTTTGAAAGAATACAGCGACGCTCTGATCATTGCAATCGTCATCCTGATTAACGCTGTCGTCGGCGTCATCCAGGAAGGTAAGGCGCAAAAGGCGCTAGACGCACTCAAAAAAATGTCGAGCCCCACAGCTCTTGTACGGCGTGACGGCAAGCCGATCGAGCTACCTGCAGCAAAGCTGGTCAAAGGCGATATCGTCCTATTAGAGGCTGGCAGGATCATCCCCGCTGACCTGCGACTAACCGAAAGCCAAAACCTCAAGGTTGAGGAATCAGCCCTCACTGGCGAAAGCGTACCAGTCGAAAAGGATGCCCATTTTATCAGTGATAAAGAGCTGACCATCGGCGATCGCATTAACTCCCTCTATATGGGCACTAGCGTAAGCTACGGTCGTGGCGAGGGTGTAGTAGTTGCCACAGGCTCCGAAACCGAATTAGGCCAGATTGCCGCTATGCTAGAAAGCGAAGAGGATTCCCTGACTCCCCTCCAAAAGCGCTTAGCTGATCTGGGCAAACTACTGGGTATCATCGCAATAGTGATCTGCGTAGCCCTCTTTGGCATCGCTATCCTTCAGAAGCGCTACATTGTAGAGATGCTGATCACAGCAATTTCACTGGCAGTAGCTGCCGTACCTGAGGGCCTGCCTGCGGTGGTTACCATCGTACTCGCCATTGGCGTGCAAAAGATGGTTAAGGTTAACTCCATCGTCAAGAAGCTACCTGCAGTCGAGACCCTCGGCTCGGTCAGCGTAGTATGTAGCGACAAGACCGGTACCTTGACCCAAAATAAAATGACCGTCGTCAAATGCTATGCAAACAGCATCCTTACCGAAGCAGAAGAAAACATGACAGCCGACTACAACACCCTGCTAGAGGGTATGGTACTCTGTAACGATGCTTCTGTAGAAGGTAGCGACCGTATCGGTGACCCCACCGAGCTTGCTCTGATCGATATCGGCATCAAAAACAATCTTCACCGCTTTGAGCTTGAGAAGATGCTACCTCGTATCGATGAGCTGAGCTTTGACTCGGAGCGTAAGCTGATGACCACCAAGCATCAAGATACCGACCGCAGCATCAGCTATACCAAGGGTGCTCCCGATATATTGCTGGCAAGATGCTCTCATATCCTGATGCAGCACCAGATCCTCCCCATCACTGAGGAGCATATACAGGCTATCAAAAAAGCCAACGAAGCTATGTCGGCAAACGCTCTGCGTGTGCTGGCACTGGGTGTGAAATATAACGAAGACAAGATCACTGAGCAGGGTATGATCTTCGTGGGCTTGATGGGTATGATCGACCCCGCCCGCCCCGAAGCCAAGCAGTCGGTAGCAAACTTCCGCTCAGCGGGTGTCAAGACTGTCATGATCACAGGCGACCATATCGATACCGCCTTTGCGATTGCTAAGGAGCTTGGCATCGCCACCAGCAAGGATCAATGTATCAGCGGCGCCCAGCTCGACACTATGAGCCAGGAGCAGTTAAACCGTGCAGCCAAAAAAGCCTGCGTATTTGCCCGTGTATCCCCTGCTCATAAGGTGCGAATTGTCAACGCCTTTAAGTCAGATGGAGCAATCGTCAGCATGACGGGCGACGGCGTCAACGACGCCCCCAGCCTCAAGGCAGCCGATATCGGCGTAGCCATGGGTATTACTGGTACCGACGTTGCTAAGGGTGCAGCTGATATGGTACTGGTAGACGACAACTTCTCCAGCATCGAAAAAGCCATCGAAGAAGGCCGTGGTATCTACGCCAACATCAAAAAGACAGTGGTCTTCCTCCTTTCTTCCAACTTAGGTGAGGTTATCTCGATGTTTGCCGCTATCACCATCGGTTTGGCAGCTCCGCTAAAGTCCATCCACATCTTGTGGGTCAACCTGATCACCGACTCCCTACCTGCTCTGGCACTGGGTAGCGACGATAAGCCCGCCGGCATCATGAAAGAACAGCCCCGTGACCCTAAAGCAAGCCTCTTTGCAGAGGGCGGCATGTTCCTGACGATCTTCTACGGTACCTTGATCGCTCTACTAACCCTCGGCGCCTTCCTCTATGTGCCCATTAATCACCTGCTGGCTCAGGGTCAGGCAATCACCTACAGGGGTATCGTCGATGCACTCAACAGCTCCTTACTCTCTGCCGCACAGACCTATGCCTTCTCCACTCTGGCAGTCAGCCAGCTCTTCCACGCCATCGGCATGCGCGATGTCAAGACCAGCGTATTCCGCTCTAACCCCTTTAAAAATAAAACCATGCTGCTAGCGATTATAATAGGCTTTGGCCTGCAAATCGCTGTTACAGAAGTACCCTTCCTGGTAACTATGTTTGAAACAGTTTCTCTGAGCCTACGTCAGTGGCTAGAGATCATCTGCATCAGCGCCACACCTCTAGTCTTCCACGAGCTACTGCTGGGCGTCAACCGCAAAATCAGTAGAGCTGCAAAGAAAGCGGCTTAAGTCTCCAATAAAGATTCCCCTAATCATCTACTAAGTAACCCCCATAAATATCCTAAAAGCCCGGTCTGTATATCGCAGATCGGGCTTTTGTTATCAGGGCAAACTTTCTTGCAAATCCCATGGCGATCCATTATAATGAAATTAACATCATAAGGAGGTTTTGTAACATGGCGTATTTTGAAATCAAAGGCGTAATCCCACCCATGGCGACACCCTTTCAGGCAGACGGCTCGGTTGATTATGATGCATTTGTCCAAAACATCCACTACTACAACACCACCGCACTAGCAGGGTATCTGGTGCTGGGCTCCAACAGCGAAACTCCCTTTTTAAACGAAGAAGAAAAGCTTGAACTGATCCGTCTGGCGGTGCAGCATGCCGCCAAGGATAAAATCATCATGTTTGGTACAGGCTTGGAATCCACCGAGGAGACCATCCGCCTAACCAACAAAGCGGCAAAGCTAGGTGCCCACTGTGCCCTCCTACTTACCCCCAACTACTACGGCTCCAATATGAATGAAGAGGCGCAAATCGCATATTTCACCGAGGTAGCTGACCGTTGCGACATCCCTATACTAATCTATAACGTGACCAAGTTTACCCATATCAACATTTCGCCCGCCGCCGTGTCAATCCTCTCTAAGCACCCCAACATCATCGGTATGAAAGACAGCTCCGGCGATATCGCGCAGCTGGTATCCTTTATCACCAAGGGTTTAGATCCTCAGTTTAATCTGATCGTTGGCACAGCCTCTGCATGGTACCCTGCGCAGGCAATCGGAGTCAAATCGGCTATCATGGCACTGGCAAACTGCTCCCCCAAGGAGTGTATCGAAGTACAGACCCTAGTAGAGTCAGGCCGCTGGCAGGATGCACTGGAGCTCTATAAGCGGATGTTCCCTGTCAACGCAGCCGTTACCGGTAAATATGGCGTACCGGGGCTTAAATATGCCATGAATAAGCTAGGGCTCAAGGGCTGCTTTGTCCGCAAGCCTCTGCTGGAATGCTCGGAAGCGGCTAAAAAGGACATCGATGCAATCCTCACAAAAGCTCAACTGCTGTAAATTAGCTCAAAGTAAATCTCTATCAATACATAAAGCGCCTGCCTTTGATATAAGGCGGGCGCTTTGCTTGATATGATTAAGCTATAGGTTGTTAAGTATGTCGGTAGCATCTGGAGAGCATTTGCTCGTAGAGCCCGCACAACCACTCTCGTAGCTTACTAGTGCAATTATCTTATTGCACTCCCAGCTAGCAAAGCAACATCCAGTGAATTAAAAAAAACCATCTTTACTAAACTTTGCTACGCTCTCTACTCAATAGATCCATATGCAATATTGCCGTTGTGGATTACGCACTTATTGGGCAGTCGGCGACCTACTACGTGTGCAGTGCACTCAGCATCTACCAGTAAGAAATTCGCCTTATCCCCCTGCTTTGGCCACTGCATATTTCCCTCTTTATCTAAGGGTGTCACATAGCCAGTGATGTATTTGAGGGCATCTGCCAGCTCTGTTTCACGGCGTATGCCGTTGATCTGACCAAAGATCCCGAGCTTCTCCAGAACGCTGCCTGTGCCATAGGGCCACCAGCTGTCGTTGAGGCAGTCGATACCAAAGGCAGTCTTGATGCCATGCTTATCAAAGTAGATAAAATCTGGGCACTTGCCGTTTACCGGTACCTGACTGATCAGATTGATCCCATAGTGCTTCATGAGGCCAGCGACCTCTTCCTTTTGACCCCCTTGCAGGTCACTTAAAAAGAACCCATGGCTGATTTCGACACGATTGTGCCACTTATATTCCTCGATCAGCTTGACCATGCTGTGGAAGCTGGCAAGACCGATTTCCCCCGACTCGTGGAGATGGTAATCGATGTTTACATTGTGCTTCGCTGCAATCTCAAAGGTCTGGCGCAGCGATCGCTCTCTATCCTTGTCAATCAGCTCTGGATCCACTCCACCCAGATAAGTAGCTCCATTTCGTAGAGCCTCCGACACCGCCTCGGCAGAATCACTGCGTAGCAGCCCATGCTGAGGGAATGCAACAATCTCACCATCGACAAAGCTGCCATAGCTAGCAAAGGCCTCTTGCACCTGCTCAAGGTTACCAAGCTTTTTGCCCTTTACTATATCCATATGGGTACGAATGGTGGTGCTTCCCAGCTTAATGAAGTTGTCGATCAAGCGCTTCGCACGCTGGCATACGGTGCTCTCAAAGGTGGGGTACAGCTCTGCTTCACTCTCTACGATCGAGAGAATATCCCTCGGTGCTGTAACAGCTCTCCACGCTTCGCCGTAATAGGTCTTGTCGATATGGCAGTGCTTCTCGGTATAAGATGGCATGGCCAGCAAGCCCTTGGCATCATATCTGCGGCAGCCCTCGGCTTTGAGCTCGGTGTTGCTGTCAACGATTGTTTTGATTACACCGTCTTCAATCAATAGATTAAAAACCCCTGTTTTGGTCACAGTCATTTCGGGCACGATCTGTAGGCCTGTCTTGTGGGTAACAAACCCTGTTTCGAGCTTAATATTGTTAATTACATACTTCATGTCTCATCCTCCTTGCCTGATATCGGCGTTACCACTCATTTTATAGGGAGCGGGTAAAGCATACAATGTGCGATTGGTCTAACAAATGGCGTTTTCTCTTAGTTATTTCATACGATAGCTAGTTGATATATTTACCAGAGCATAGTGAAATACTCTGAAATCTATCGTACCCGCAAGATACAAAGCAAAAGCCACCCTGTTCACAGTGATCACAGGATAATCAAAGCAAGCGTAGCAGCAAAGCATTCTATAATTGCACTTTTTATCACTATAAACTACTTATCCAAATTATATTTATTTTGCTCTTGACAAATTTGCTTTTGTGTTGTATACTAAATCAGTATTCTAAATGTAGTGATTTGATAGCCATGGGTTTTAAGTCAGTTCTCATTTTGACTTAGTATCTGTGGTTTTTTATTTTTTGCACAGAATAACATTTTTTTAGGAGGTACAGTTTATGAATAACGGTACTGTTAAATGGTTTAATGAAACAAAGGGATTTGGATTTATCTCCAATGACAACGGCGGCGAGGATGTATTTGTACATTTCTCTGCTATCATGAGCAATGGCTTTAAGTCCCTGCAAGAAGGCCAGAAGGTCATGTTTGATATTCAGGCTGATCCAAAGGATCGCAAGAAGCTTCGCGCTGTAAACGTGCAGATCGTCTAAATGAAACAAGAAGTCCGCCCTCTCACAGGGCGGATTTTTTTATACATAAGCGTATATGGAGGTTTAAGCCCCATGAAAGCATATCTATTAATCGTGTAGATACGCAAGTGTTATCAATTTAATCAATAGCTGAGCTACAAGATAAACCCGAGCTAAAGGCAGCACAACTGCCCTAAGCTCGGGTTTATCTTTATACGAACTTTGATCAACGGCGCACAATGCGGTAGTATGCCCTGGCCGTCAGATGATAGCTGACGATGTATACCGCCGCAAAGGCGACCCATACCCCGAGGGTGCTGTATGCAATCAAGGGGTGGTTATACAAATTCAAGGTATTAAGCATAGTTTCTACCCCACCGAGCGCTATAGCCGTATGCAAAGAAGCCACTGCCAGAGGCAAGAAGAATACCGTAAGAATTTGACGACGAATGGTACCCTTGACTTCTTCTTGGCTCATGCCCACCTGCTGCATCACATCGAAGTTGGTTTTGTCCTCATAGCCCTCTGAGAGCTGCTTATAATACATAATCATAATCATGCAGACCATAAAGATAATGCCGAAAAATACCCCTAGGAATAACAGTCCGCCCAAAATTGCTGCATCCTGCTTTTCACCGTCTACACGGTTGTCAAAACGAGAAAATCCCTCTACCCCCTGTGCCCAGCCACCAAGGGCTCCTACATAGGCTTCCTTGTCCTGCTCTAAGCCCTCAATGTCAAATCTACTTGTATAGATCCATTGATCCTGCGAGCGCTTCATGACATCAAAGAGATATTGCTGCTCCTTTTGGTCGGCTACCACAATATAATAATCGTTGTTAAAAGCCCTTGGCTCTTTCGTCTCAAAGCTGAGGGATTGGAGCTCTTCCTTTACCGCATAGGTGGTATTACCGATAATTATCTCATGGGCACCAAGGTCAGTCGAAGTGCTAAAGAACAAAATTTCATTTGGTGCAAGGGTCTTCGCTTCATTTTCGATCCGATTATACTCCTCCAGGCGTATCACCCGTAACACCTCTACATTGGGGTGGTAGCCCGCCCCCTCCATAAGTTGGAAGCTATTCCCCTGCTGCTGTAGACTCATACTCATATACTCAAACTCAATAAAGTTTGAAACATTTACATTCTTACTTTTGGCCTCTGTGAGTATCTTCTCTTTTAACTCTTCTCTCTTTATAAACTGACTATTTACAAAGCGTAGGTCGACATCGTAGGGGTAGCGGTAATCTGCAATATTGTCAAAGCCCTTAAAGAGAGATACCGTACACACCAATGTGATGATGACCATAGTGCTAAAGATGCAGATATTTGACAAGCTTGCCGCATTTTTACGCATACGGTACAGCATACCCGATACAGTGACGAAGTTTTTATTGCTGTAATAAAACTTCTGATTCTTCTTTAGCATCCGCAAAAACGTAATAATACCTGATGAAAACAAGCAGTAAGTGCCCAAAATCACCAGCAAAATCGCACCAAAAATAATGAGAACAAAATTGCTGTTCAGCGTAAAATTCACCGCTAAATAATATCCGTAGCTTAGAGAAACGACCCCCAGCAAGGTGGTCGGCCACAGGTGCTTCGGTTGCTTCTCCCCCTTGCGGGCACTCTGAAAAAGATCAGAGGGCTTAGCACGGGATACTTCAAATAAATTGATCAATAGATTTAAAAGAAACACACCGCCAAAAAAAGCTGCGGTTGCAACATAGCAAAAAGGTGCTGCAGTAAACTGCGCATCGATGGGCAGCCTTGTGATATTGAGTAGCAAAAGAAAAATGAGCTTTGAAAACACCAGTGCCATGATGATGCCCAAAGTCAGTGAAACGGCGCAAACCATGAGGGTTTCTGCGGCAATGATCAGGCCGATATGCTTTTTTTCCAAACCCAAAATACTGTAAAGCCCCATCTCCCGCTTGCGTTGCTTCATCAAGAAGCTGTTGGTATAAAACAAAAAGGGAATGAGTACAAACCCCAAAAGCACCATGCCTACCTGCATCAGCATAAGCAGATAGCCCGCATGGGGCATTTTTTTCATCATTTCGTTCCCTGAAATGGCACAAAAAATAAAGAACACAAACACCGCAAAGGATGTGGCAAAGATATAAGGCAGGTAGGTAGCCGCGCTTTTTTTAATGCTATTATAAGCAAGCTTCGGAAGAATACGCACTCTATGCATGGCTACTTCCTCCCGCCTGTAAAACAGACAAGGTGTCAGAAATCATACGAAACATCTCGTCATAGGATTGCTCGCCCCGATAGATCTGATTAAATAGGCTGCCGTCCTTAATAAACAGCACACGCTTGGCGTGGCTGGCCGCCTGCACACTGTGGGTAACCATAACAATGGTCTGACCCTGACGATTAATGGTCTCAAAGAGGCTCAGCAGTTGTGCTGCTGCTTTAGAATCCAGCGCACCGGTAGGCTCATCTGCCAACACAAGCTTTGGGCGGGTGATCAGTGCTCGCGCGGCGGCAGCCCGCTGCTTCTGCCCTCCCGATACTTCATATGGGTATTTTTCCAATAGCTCGGTGATTCCTAAGTCCTTTGCAAGCACATTTAGGCGTTCAAACATTTCAGCGGGCTTTACCCCCTGAAGCACCAATGGCAAAACAATATTATCTTGCAGAGAAAAGCTATCGAGCAGATTAAAATCCTGAAACACGAAGCCTAGATTATCTCTGCGAAAGGCACAGAGGGCTTTTTGCTTGACCTTAGAAAAAGGCGTCCCCTCCAGATAAATTTCACCGCCTGTAGGCTTATCGAGAGAAGCTAAGAGATTGAGCAGGGTTGTTTTGCCTGAGCCTGATTCCCCCATAATCGCTACGTACTCCCCATTTTCCACAGAAAAACTCACGTTCTCAAGAGCTTGTACTGCGTGGCCACCAAAGCGGGTGGTGTATACTTTTTTTAGGTTTTTTACTTCAAGTAAAGCCAAATGTAATTTCCTCCTTTGCTTTATCTACTTACTATCATAGCAAAGCAAAAAATTTGCAGCCATAGCTTTGGCTTACAATCTAAGGGGGCAATCTTTCATTTTTGTAAGGTATCCTCAGATGAAGGAAAATAGATGCGGTAGCAGGTGCCTTCTCCAAGCTTTGAGCTGACACTTAGCTCCAGCCCTAGGCGCTCCGTTACTTTTTTGCAAAGGTAGAGGCCGATGCCGGTGGAGGTTTTGTCCATCCGACCGTTATAGCCGGTAAAGCCACGGTCAAATATGCGTGGTATATCCTCTGGCTTGATCCCAATGCCGGTATCGGAGATCAACAGGCAGCGATTGCTTTGAGGGTCCAGCCTGATCTGCAAGCCACCCTTATTGGTGTACTTGATACAGTTTGAAAGTAGCTGCTCAATCACAAAGCTCATCCATTTTTCATCGGTAATTACGGTTAAATCAAAGCGCTCTAGATCCACCGAAAGCCCCTTGCCGATAAAAGCAGTGGCATACTTCTTAACAGCCTGATTTACCAGTGCATGCAGTGGGTATTCTCTTAGGATCAAATCATAGGATAGGCTCTCGAGTCGAAGATACTGCAACACCATTTCGGCATACTGCTCGATCTTAAATAGCTCCTGCTCCATGGCAAATACACCGCCCCGCAGATCATCCGACTGCAGGAGGAGCCTTAGTGCCGCAATGGGGGTTTTGATCTGATGGACCCAAAGGGTATAGTAATCCTCCCGATTGCTTTTTTCCTTTTGATTTTCTGAAATCTGTGCAGCTCGATCATCATGGAGCTCTCGGACCAAAGCCTGATATTGCTCCTCTATAGGGCCTGCCGCTTCGGGAAGCTGCTTTAGGCTTATCTGCAAATTATGAAGCGCTTCGTTTAGACGGCAGAGCTTTTGCCGGAAATGCAAAAAATCAAAAGCGCTCCAAAGCAGGCACAAAAATAAGCAGAGCCACGCTCCATACAATGAGGGGCGCGGGTCAATGTGAGAGAGCAGCGCAAGAGAAACAAACAAAAGGCACCCTCCCGCCACTGCCAACAGGAAGGTAAACCGATACCGAAGCCACTTGAGTAAGAGCTCTACATCGCTAGGTTTATCCATAGTTATCCTCCAAGATATAGCCTACGCCCTTTTTGGTGCAGATGAAGTTTAGAAGCCCTCCATCATCCAACTTTTTTCGTAGCCTTGCAATGTTTACCGTAAGGGTGTTGTCATCGATGAAGCAATCGCTTTCCCATAGGCGCTTCATTAGCATCTCCCGCGAAACGATCTTCCCTTTATTCTCAAAAAAGAGCTGCAGCATGCGAAATTCATTGCGGGTTAGCTCAATTTTTTGCCCGCTATAGAAGAGGGTACCGTCGGCAAGGTTTAAAATTGCGCCCCTATGCTCCGCTATAGCGGAATTTACCTGAAAGGAATAAGCGCGGCGTAATAGAGCCTGTACCTTAGCAGAGAGCATCTCCATATCAAAGGGCTTAGAAATAAAATCATCTCCGCCCATATTGACCGCCATGATGATGTTCATTTTTTCGCAGGCAGAAGATAGGAACATGATTGGCACCTTGGAGAGCTTGCGGATTTCTTGGCACCAATGGTAGCCGTTATAGAAGGGCAGTGAAATATCCATCAGTACTAGGTGGGGGTCATACTCGGCAAAGATGCTCAGCACATCCGAAAAATCCTCTGCGGCTCTGGCGTCATAACCCCATTTGCTAAGGCCACGGCAAACCTCTTTGGCAATTACAGGGTCGTCTTCCACGATCATGATTTTATACATAGCAGCATCCTTTTCTGTTTACGGGTGAAATTACGTTTATATTAGAGGGCATAAAAGACCGTTTATCATAAAAACCTCTGTGATTATTATACCAGTACAGACAGCATCTGTAATCACTTCGATACCGCAAGCCCGCCCAATTTGTTTAAGTATATGGTTGCTGTAGCGCGAAATAAGATACACTTGGGGCTAGTTATGATAATTTCATTATACCACACTGGGTGGTTTTATGAGAAGCCTTTGAGTTTACGATTTGATTATACAGACGATCAATGCCATCAGGTAGGTTTAATAAAAACTCCGAGGGAGTTAATCCACTGCATCTACACTTATATAGCCCCTATAGGATAAATGAAAAATCTCCTGTTATAGATATACTCTATAACAGGAGATCTTTATTGCATCGTGTGAAGCAGTTGGGCTACGACAGAACCTAGGCTTTTTGCGCTGTTTCTACTACTCTCTTGCCATACTTCTGGTCAATGCGCTTGTTGAGCCATGCGGTTACCAGCGGGCAAAGTAGAGAAGACTACTTTGTAAAATGGTTACAGTGTACGGTTAAATAGGGCAGTTAGCTTTTCAGGCATTCCTTTATTGGGCTTTATGGGGGGCTGTGCAAAACTGCTCTCTTTAGCTATACCAGGATTCAAAGCAATTAAAGTCTCACAGTGTCGGATAGCACTAGATACACCATCCACAACTGGCACTGGGATTTTGCCCTGTAGTGTTCTTGCGAGACCTGCCAGAGGAGCACCGGCCAGTATTATGACATCTGCTCCATCCTTTTGCACTGCTTCTTTGGCAAGCTCCAGCAGGCGATCAGAGTGATCTTCTTGCACAGTACCGATGTCTCTTAGCGGGTCATTCAGAGAGCGGATGCTTGCGAGTCGAGTGGAGAGATGGCTTCTCTCGACTGTTTCACGATACCACGCTGCGATACGATGGGAAATCGCAATGATCGAGAATCGTTGTCCCAACAAAGCGGCAGATGCAAGAGCTGCTTCGGTCATACCTACCACAGGGCAGGGTAGCAGTTCTTTGAGACCTAATAACCCCGGGTCGCCAAAAGCTGCTACGACCAAACCGTCATACTCACCATAATGTTCAGCTGCTAGGCAAGCTGTCGCATACCCGCCTACTAGGGACTCCATGCGTGTTTCTATATAGGCTACTCCCAATTTTGCGGTATCAAATATAAGCTGGGTATCTGCTGAAGCAGCCCGACGAGACTCCTGCTCAATTAATCGTGTTACATCCTCGGATATGTTAGGGTTGATAACTAAAATTCTCATTATTTTTCTCCCTTTTTTACCACTCTGTTGAGCTTACAAGCTCACATTGATCTAACTTTCCATGTTTTTCTGTGATTTTTTTGTCCATATATGCTGTCAAAATCGGACACAAAATCGCAGTTACGACGCAAGAAGTTGCAATCTGTGCAGTTGCCATCGGCGCAACGGAAGCAAGGCTCGGATCGGCCTCTGCCAAGAATCTTGGCGTTGAGATCGCGTTGCCGGCAGTGTTGCCTACAGCGCATCCAGTAGCTAATGGACGCTTACCTCTGCGGAAGATTAGGTTAAATGCAATCATAGATGTTAATCCAGTAGCTAACAGAGTCACGATACCTAACACTACACCTGGTAAGCCCGCCTTGACGATCTCGTTCCAAGTCATACCAGCGCCCAGTGTCCAGCCGTTAAAAGGGATCAAGAATGGAGCTGCGCCCTCACAAAGCTCACGAATCTTAACATCTATATTTGCCAGTACGATACCCAAAAACAAAGGTATCAGTGCTGCGACGAGGGATTTGATTGGAATATCCGCCATGCCAGAAGCACCCAAAGCAATCATTGTTAAAAAAGGTCCATCATTTAATGCAAGGGGAGCTATCGCACCCAGATCATTTGAAACACCATATTTCTTTGCAAGTGTACCGTACATTACACCATTAGAGTTGGTAGTAGCTCCAATGATTGCAAGAGGAGTAATACCTAAAATACCCAGAGGTCCAAAAATTTTACCTACAAAAATACCAAGGTACATACCAACAACATACTTAACAACTAACATTACAAATCCTTTAGCAAAGGGTTCCCCCATCTTTTTTATATCGATGGTAGCTCCAGTACAAAACATAAACATACCTACTGCCGTGGGAGCGCCTGCGCTTGAGAATAGTCCCGAGGTGAAGCCTCCAATCTTTAGTGCTTGAGGGGCGAAAGTGTTAATTGTACAAGCAAGTAATAATGGAATAACCTGCATCCCACAAGGGAATTTTCTAACGGTATCTACGATCTTCATGTTTTCCTCCTAATATGTATGTTTTTTAATTTAGGGGTTTTCTTCGAGATTATAAAGCCCAGTTATAGTCCACGTATTTTACTGTGTTTGTAACCTTGCCTACCTTATCGATCTCAATGCGGACTACATCACCATCCACGATATGCTTGCCATACCCACCCGGGGTGCCAGTAATAATGATATCACCTGCCTTTAATGTCATTACGGTAGAACAAAAACTAATGAGGGTCGAAATATCAAAAAGCAAATCGCGAGTATTGCCTTTTTGCACCTGCTGATCGTTGATATAGCACGAAACATCTAAGTTTCCACCATCGATACCCGAAACGATTTCATCGCTGAGAGGTAAGAAGGTATCAAATGACTTTGCTCTCGTCCACAGGGTATCTGCTTTTTGCAGGTCCTTTGCAGTGATGTCGTTTGCGGCAATGTAGCCCCAGACATAGTCCATCGCCTGCTCCTTCGACACGTACTTGCAATCCTTGCCGATCACTACACCTAGCTCCGCTTCGCAATTGAGCCACTCCACCATACCATTTTTGTGGATCTCTTGACCATCGCCAATCATTGCGGTTGGGGGCTTTAGGAAGATCAGTGGCACCTTTGGCCATTTCGCTCCTTCTTCCAAGACTGTATCGGTGTAGTTAAGACCGCTGCAGATGATTTTTTGTGGCTCACAGGGTATCAGCTTTTCTACTTCAGAGAGCGGAACCTGCACACCTAGCTTGGTAAAACTCTCGGGGGTGTTTCCCTCCAGAAGCTCTACTTGATCATCATTGATGATACCATAATAAATTACACCTTGGTATCTCACACGTACATAACGCTGCATATTAACAATCCTTTCTACGTGGGGTATATCTACCATGCCCGACCTTGCCTATCAGCTTGCGGTTTTGGACAACGACCTCGCCTCTAACTATCGTGGTATCTGGCCATCCCTTAAAGCGTCTTTGGATATATGGGGACCATTTACACTTTGAGCACATTTCCTCTCGGGTAAATTCTTTCTCCAGATCCATATCCAAAATCACGATGTCGGCATCCAGCCCTACCTTGATTTCACCCTTGCAATACTCAAGACCAAAGACTCTGGAAGGGTTGTAGCTGGTGACCTCCACCAAGCGCTCTAAGCTCAGCAGCCCCTTGTTTACACCATCCAGTAGCACAGGTAGTGTCGTCTGGATGCCCGGGATACCGTTGGGTGCCTGCCAGATATCCAGCATGCCACGCTTTTTTTCTTCGGGGGTATAGGGGCTATGGTCAGATCCTATAGTGTCAACATATCCATCTTGCAGCATCTGCCACAGCTTTTGTCGGTTAGCTTCGTCTCTCATCACAGGGGTAAATTTGAGGTATGGTCCATATTCCATCATGTCATCTTCATTAAAGGTGAGTAAATGTGGGCAACACTCTGCATACACCTTAACGCCTCGGCGCTTGGCAGAAGCGATCTCCTCAAGAGCCTCGGTCATACATGTATGTAGTATTACTCCCCTGG
This sequence comes from Oscillospiraceae bacterium, assembly GCA_032059445.1. Taxonomy (GTDB): domain Bacteria; phylum Bacillota; class Clostridia; order Oscillospirales; family Ruminococcaceae; genus DAMCAP01. Next base: position 80,335 of record DAMCAP010000005.1, on the reverse strand, counting down.
CTCCAGTAACCTCTAAGAAGTACAGGGCGCGTTTTACTGCCTCCAGCTCCCCTACTCGACTATGAGACTCTACATGTGCCATAGGGTCGATACGTCCCTCCGATAAGAGGCGTTTTTCTTCCATTGCAATCAGTTCGTTGTTTTCGGCATGGATCATCACCACCGCATCCATTTCTGCCGCTTGCTCACAGATCGCATAAAGTGCATCGTCCTTGACATAAGGGAAATCAGCTACAGAAAAGCACATAAACATCTTAATGCTGGTTGCACCAGTGTTTTGCCACAGCTCTCTAATGCTGCCTATATTATCACTGGTACCACCGCCATGGATGCCATAGTCGATATACCCTCTACCTGCATAAGCATCAATGGTAAAATTATAACTTGCTTCATCCACTATCGGTGGAATATTCATGGGATGGGAGATCGCTGTCGTGACTCCCCCCATTGCTCCTGCCATAGTACCACACTCGAAGTCTTCTCTGTGTGTGATGCCTGGATCTTGGAAGTGTACGTGAGAATCAATCAAACCAGGGATCGCTACTCTACCACCGCCATCTATCACACGCTTGGCATCAGGTGTTGCTTCAACAGAAGTAATCGCTGCGATACGACCATCCTTCACTGCGATACTACCAACAAAAACTCCGGTATGGGAAGCGATACGGACATTACGAATTACTAAATCCATCATCGGTAAGCGCCTTTCTTAGTAAATTACTATGTTCACGTGAACATAGTGCTTCTAATAAAAGTTCAACCCGCTAAAACTCGCTAAAAAGCTCTAGGGTCGAACATGTGCACGCGAACATTTTGGGCAAAAGAAAAATCCTACATTACTATTTACAAAAGCCTAGTATGGGTAGGATTTTGTTTCGTCAGCATCTTAAACCAGCTAAAACAATAAGTTGATCTCACCAAACTTATCGAGCCATCTTAATCTGACAAAACTCTAACATATTTCATTTTTGTTTTCAAGTAGTTAATTACTTCATAAGACATTTTCTCTATTAGCAACTATGGGGATAAAATCTTTTGTGGGTGTTGTACAACAAATAGGCGCTGTTTATGGATGAAATTACATTTCATTAATACTCTATTAGTAGATGCGGTCGTAACGCTTGTATGTTTCTTTAATATAAATATCACACGAAACATCTATTTTACCTGTAAGCATCTCAAACTGCCGAAAAAACAACTTAAAGAAATTGTTGGCAGCGACAGCACCCAAAAAATACGGCCTAGCTGATACAATACCGGTAATGGTCCCATCAGACAGAAACTCCTCGACACGTTCATTGACACCGTTACAAATCAAAATAATCTTACCATCAAGACCGTGCTTTTTAAGGTAGTTGCCTATGTAATCTACATGGTAGGGTGAGTAGATCGCAATAGGCTGAAGATCATCTAGATGCTCGCTTAAAGTATGATGATAGCATTCCTCCGTGTTGATTTTTATATCCACACTTTTGCAGATGATATTAGGATAATTGCTCAGATGCTGATGAAACCCCTGCATACGATAATTTGCCAGCTCGTACCCTTCATCGTAGCTTAAGGTTAGTATTCTGCCTCTTTTTTGCATGAGGCTTGCAATATACGATGCAGAGTATTTACCAAGCTCAATATAATCAGGCCCTATGTGGCAGAGCTCTTCGTTACGATAGATCAAATCGAGGGTCATAAGAGGTATCTGACGTTTACGACAGACCTCTGTCACCGCATCCATATTATGTTGGCTCAGGGCGCTAAAAATGATGCCGTCTACACGATCATTTTGGATCACATGATAAAACTGCTCCATCTGAGTCTGGCACTGATTTCTGCCTAAAGTGATATCTGTAAAAATCACTTCGATCTCAAAATGATAGCCTTGCCAGATGTTTGCAACTTCTTTGATGCCTTCCAGCATCTGCCGACCATACCCCTCGTCAATAGTCGCTATAATAAATGCATAGACTTTACGATTATTCTTTAAAGCAAGACTGCTGGCAGCGCTGTTATGTACATACCCCATGGCTCGCGCCTGCTCGCAGACTAGCTTCCGCGTTTCTTCACTTACAGATCGTCCGCTCAGTGCCCTTGCAACTGTAGTCCTAGAAATGTTTAGCTTTTTGGCTATATCGTTTTGAGTTACCATAGCACTGCTCCGTCCTAAAATTATACTATATCCAAATTATACAATAACTTTGTAGGAAGCACAAGAATCATATACCTTACCAAATTGTAAAATAAGTATGCTAAGTAGGTGGCTATGCTATCCGCCCAGAGTAAAAAACTGCATAGTCAACTTATAAATATGAACTTCTCTCACCTATAAATTATTCCCCATGGATTTTCTTTTGACATATCCGGTTTTATGTCATTATTCCAAACACAATAAGCTTCGGCATATTGATTAGTTAAGAACATTGGCAAATACGCTTTAAAATTAGGTGCAAGGCTCATTTCTTCGAGTTTGTCAATACTTGTCCAAAACACCTTACCTTCCTCTGTTTCAGTTAGTAGCTCACCAGAATAGTCGATAGTTTTATAAAAATATGTAAAATACCGATCCTCAGTTTGATCATTGAACCAATACATAAATCCGCATGGTTGCAAGTTGTAAATATCAAGACCTGTCTCTTCTTTTATTTCACGAATAGAACTATCATAAATGGTCTCACCATTTTCCGCATGACCTCCGGGAAACGATATGCCACACCATTTTTTGATACGATTCTGCACTATAACTTCACCTGTATCCCGATTTTGCACCATGACCATATTCGTTATTTCGAGCTTTGACATACTCAAATTTCCTCGACAGAATAAAATAATATCTAAAAATAAAAAGCTGAGCAATAGACATGTCCACATTACATAATGAGAAGCTGAGCTACTACTCGGTTGTTCGAAAACTCATACATTTGATAACGAAAGTAGCTTCTTTACGGTATTGGCATTCCTAATTGTTACTTTGCTGTTCACGGAAGAACTTGCAATTTTATACCATCTTGTTTTGGACAAGGCTGCCCTAGGTGCAGACCAAAAAATAACATTACCATAGTATTCTACCTTTTCATATTCTGGTTTTGCATCTCCAACTGCCTTATATACTTCTTCTACAGTAGTAGGCGATACAAGAAATATTGCTTGATGTATCCTTTCTTTTTCGATATCCCACCATTCGGACGCATTGTCTAAGGCTTCTGACAATTCCTTTGAAGTTATGATTGCTACAGGAATATTTAACTTAAATCTCTCTGCTATGAGAGACTGACACCGATTGATTAGTTCGTTTTTATCACTTATATCGCTTGAAAAAAGAACATTTCCACTGTTGATATAGGTGCTAACATCTAGAAATCCTACATCTTCAAATGCTACTTTTAATAAGGGCATAGATACTTTGTTTTTACCACTTATGTTTATGCCACGTAATAGGGCTATATATTTTTCCACTTCATAACACTCCATCAAATATAATATTCATGAATGCTCATAATTTTGAGTATGACATATCACTGAGTTTCCTGATGCGTCTTAAGCCATCATCTTTTTGTTGCAATAGTGAAACACCTCCCGACATGCCCAGTATATCGAAGTTATTTTGCTTTTCTACATCAAAGCCCAACCACATCTCATGGAACTGTCTCAGTGTACCACCATGAGAAACAATAATGATCGCTTCCTCCTTGCTATCGAGAATTTCTTTAAAAAATGGCTCTAGCCTTATCCACGCATCACGCTCTGATTCGGAGTTTTTAAATGACTTGTCATCAATAGTTCTTTCCCAGATAATCCTATTTGCGTGAGCCCACTCCTCAGATTTCCCGCATGCTTCACCAAGATTGCGCTCTCTTATACGCTCGTCCAATTCTAACTTTGCTTCGAAATATTTTGCGACAATTTCTGCCGTATGTTTCGCACGTAATAAATCGGAGGAAATTATTCTGACCGCCTTGTCATAGAGTTCTTTAACCAGGTTTTTGCCTATATTTTCTGCCTGTTGAATGCCGTGTTCGGTAATATCCCAATCTGTCCACGAGCCAATCATACCATTTGTATGATGAATAGACTGAGTGTGTTGAATTGTAATCACTGTTTTCATACTCTAACCCCCAAAATAATAATGATTAGACGTAAACATAATAAGAAACTTAATTAAAGATTTGCTCAAAGTCTACAGACACTAAGTGATTCTCAAAAACAATTTCCTAACAAAATTGTTATCATACGCTTTACAAATCACCAGCACTAAAGTTTTATAAATTTAGTCTAACACATTTAATTGTTAAAATATACCTCAACCACACAAAATATCACAAGTTAAATATAGTATGTTCTTAGTACGCTTCCCATGAAAAAAGCTCCGAGAGCCCTGTGATTTACAGGATTCTCGGAGCAACATTCATTATTCCCACTCGATTAACTTATTAGTAAATTAAACTTATTTGTTTAGTAAAATGTGTGTTTTTAGCCTGTTTTTTCTCTATATTCGCCCAGCTGCTTTTGGCTATTACGGTTTTTGTTATCAAAATGTTATCAGCGAATAGCTGTGAATAGTCTGATAAAGGTGGCAAATATTCAGTAAAATAATTTGGCTGAAATTCTGCTCAAATAAGCCCCCAGCACCTTGGGGTGCACCTAAAAAACAGCCACAAACCCTGCAACCAAGCCATTCTATCATTTTTACAGCACCTATCACAGCACAAAATGCGATTTACAGCACCCTAACTGACCACCTATTGTGGATGGTGCAATATCGGCACAAACTCGCTAACGGTGGGGCTTTAGCGGTCGGCACTGCCGACCGCTGTGACCGCAAGGTGCACCTTTAGGAGCACCTTGCTTTCTCCTGCTCTATTTTCGACCCAGGGGTTCAGAGTAGTTTTTGGGTAATACTGCAGAAAACTTTTTCCATGGGTTCCCCCAAATTTTAGTCTTTTAGTCGCTCCCCAATCTTGCCCAAATTCGCCCTCAACTCTGCCCAGTGGCATTACTACCCTACCTCTCGCTGAAAATCGCACACAGGGGCACACAGCGGGCAACGTGTGCCTACCGCTTGCCGTAGTGGCAAGAGCAATTTATCTTTAACGAATTATGCTGTTTTGTAGCCGTTTGTTTTCGTTGGGATGGGGCGTTAGTCGACTCGAATATTCCTGTCGACTGTGTTGCGGGAATATATTGAAAAAGCACAGACCTATCACAAGGATAAGTCAGTACTTTGAGCCAGCGGATTAAGTTCTGAGATTAAAAAATGACAAACAGCTAACCGGTATTCGGTTTGAACTGTCCGTCATTTTTTTCAAATATTTCGAGCATCATTTTTGCTCCCATACGAAAGCCGTCTGTAAAACGTTCCTCACCACTGATGTAGTTCAGGCTCCCCTGTGAAGCTAAAAAGGCTTGAAACTTTTCCTTGCCTTGCTCATCCAGAACAGCTAAGATTTCTTCTTCAAGATTTGCAGCCTCATGTTGACATTTTTGATACTCACTGCCCGGAACAACCTTTTTAGCCACAGGATTTAAATTGCCGCGGTACAGCTCACTAAGTATTTTTTCTTTCTGCATTTACCTCACCTCCTCAAGCACACACAATACCATAAGAGGAGGAAAATACCTATTTATCAAGACTACCAAATATTATAGCTTTTTTAATATTTCTGCAACAGCATTACTGATATGCCAAAACATTACTGGAGGTATTGCATTTCCAATTTGACGATAGGCATCAGCTTCAGAGCCGGCAAATTCAAAACTATCTGGGAACGATTGTATTCTTGCAGCTTCTCGTGGAGTAAAACGCCGATATAATTCGTTATCGGGATCCACCAGAAGTACAGGGTCTCGAGAGTTTAAGCTAACCTTTGCCAAATGACTTGTAATCGTTAGGCAGGGCTCATTTAAATCCTGATATAGTCCACGTTTCATGTTGTTTTTTGCATTCTTCATACCCTGCACTGCTCGTTCGGAAAAATAGTATTTTTTTTCATTGATTGCAAGCTCGGGAACCGCAACGGACAGTGGAATCCAATTGTTCTCGTGAGTTTTTGCTGGGTATTCAAAAAGCAAATTTAAATCTTTTCTAATCCCTACAAGAATAACTCGCTCTCTTTTTTGGGGAACACCATAATCGGCGGCATTCATTAATTGGGTGTGCATCACATATCCCACATCTTCGAATGCCTTTATAACACGCTTATAAATTCGCCCTTTATGTAAAGTCATAAATCCTTTAACATTCTCGGCAATTACAACCTTTGGTTTTTTATCAGCAGCAATTCTCACCATCTGCTTATACAAGTTAGCGCGATCATCAAAAGGGTCTTTATTAGGATTTACAGTGCTAAAGGATTGGCATGGAAATCCTCCAACCAGCACATCGTGCTCGGGTATAGCTTCAGAGGGAATGCTACAAATATCCGCACACACAGTTTGCTCGCTTGAAAAATTTAATTTATGCGTATTTAAAGCCTTTTGATCAATGTCAGATGCATAAACTAATTTAAATGGTAGGCTTTTGTATTTGTTATTGTTAAAGGCAAACCCACCTACCAAACCTAAATCTGCCCCACCGCATCCTGAAAATAGGGAAACTACTTTATACATTTAAATCACCTGTACCTTATGGGGAATTATTTCATCTACTGCTGTACCACCAAAATCGACTCGATAAGTCATAGGAACAACCTTGACCTTACCATCCTTTTCTTTTTGGTACAAGTCCTTGATAACATACATAATGATATTTCCCCGCACAAAATAAACCCTAAAAATCGAATAAAAATCTTTATGTTGCATAGCGGCAACCCATTCGTTTCGTGTGATGTTAAGCGTGTCCACCCACATTGTGTCAGTCAAATCGGGCTCTGTAACACGTTTGGTTGACTTTACTTCTATATATTTCACAAACTCAGCCATATCACCATTTTCAGCAATAACTGACTGAATATCATAACCAAGACCTCTCGTCTTACCTAAATGAATAACTTTTCCCACAAGTCTTGGATCAAAAGCTTTGACCCGCTCTTTTTCATAGTCCAGAACATAGAATTCACCTTCGTCTCCGAGTTCCGTTTTGCCTATTCCTGTGGTCGGTTTTACCATGGTCTTATGTTCCACTATCCCAAGGGATGCAGATGTTGTTGCGAATTTATCAGCAGCAGTGCTCAGCTGAGCAAAATAATAATCCCAATCTAATTGAAATTGCTTTCGGCCAACCAAACTAGATAAATCATATGCTGCACAATCGAACAGAGGCTTCTCGTTCCAAAGTTCTGCAAAAAGGTTAATGGTGTCCAGATCGTTGGTGTTGAGCGCTACCTCTCCATCATTGTCAGTGATGACAAGGTTCGCTAATTCCAAATAGTTAATCTGTTCGTTAATGTGCTGAACATTATAAGATGCAGCTTTTCCATCGGTATGTACTTTGCGTACAATACCCTCTTTTTTATCACGCTCAATCTGGTCTATCACTTCAAAAGGAGTAGCGTGACGTGTTAAAACATCCAATGAGTTTAAGGCATAATATCCCAGATCACTCTTATTCAGAGTGATGGCTGCATTTTTAGCCAGCAATAACAGTTTTAATACATAGGAGTTAGGGCGAATTGAAATCCCTAAGCCAACTCGCTCTTTGACTGTTTCACCTTTTGTCATGCCGTTCGGGAACTGCATTTTAAAACAAATATCTTTGAAGAATGCAGGCTGGTCGTTGTCTTCCATGAATTTCATGGTCCGCTCTGATGGATATACATAGGCATCCTCGGTGTCATCATCATGGGGAGCAATATAGTACATGCCAAAGAGTTTGCCGGCAATCTCAGTTCTGTGATTGTCAAAAGTTTTTTTAATTGAATCTGCCGGAATATACGCTGCAAATGCAGAATTAAAGTCATGCTCAAAGGTTTCCTTTTTGCATGGGCATATATCAGTAATGATTTTAGCGTAGGCGGGTAGCAAATCGTCTATTTCTTTTTGAGATTTACCACGTATTATAGAGCAACGGTATTGCTTTTCGTGATTATACATATCTCAATCCTCCTGTTCTAATAAAGATATTATTTTACTTGCCACTGCCTGTGCAAGTATAGGCGGAACCGCATTTCCAACTTGTTTTAATTGGCTGGTCTTAATTCCAATAAACTTAAATGTATCAGGAAATGATTGGATCCTGGCGGACTCTCGAACAGACGGCACCCTATTTTCCTTGTAATGAAAGTGGTGATTATGCCCGGTATCGATTGTAAAACAGGGCTTTTGACTATTCATACGTGTCCATGCAATATTTACCTTGCGTGTCTGCCATAACTCTGGTGGCAAGTCCTTGTAATTACCACCATCTGGGACCATTGCTATTATTTCCTTGGTTCGTTCCTTATGTAAGGTAATGGAGTGATTATAGAGAGCGGTACTTCCATTCCTCATTAACTTCTGATATTCACTCTGTGGGGGAATCTTATACTCAATGCACTCTGGTAGCGCAATATCATCTGGAACAAAATCCAGATCAGATATTGCCTGCTTACAGGTTATTGGGGTAGGTGATGTTTGGCCAATGCCATGAGTGGGGAGTGGAAACGTAAAAACCTTTGTGTTGTGTATCTTTTCTTTATTAAGACCCACAAAAAATACTCGTTTCCGCTGCTGTGGTACGCCAAAGTTATCAGCAGAAAGTAATTGCATTTCAACATTATATCCTAATGCGGAAAAGTCTTTAATGATTTCATCTTTCACTTTTCCATCAAAAAGTCTAATTAACCCGGGTACATTTTCCATGACAAAAACTTTAGGTTTAATTTCATCTACGATTTCAACAAAAGATTTGTAAAGTTTATTTCGCGGATCATCTAACATCCGCTTGCCAGACAGAGAAAAACCTTGACAAGGAGGGCCTCCTATAATGACATCTATATCTTCGGCCGATATATTTTTTAACTGGTTTAATAATTCTTTGCCAGTAACAGTCGTAATATCTTGATTTAAAGCAACAGCTTTAGGGAAGTTCTGCTGATATGTAACCGTAGCATCTTTCCACGAGTCAATGCCTAATGCTATGTCAAACCCTGCATTCTCAAAGCCCTTGGAAAAGCCACCGCAGCCACAAAATAGGTCAATCAATATTGGCTTTCTTCTCATTCTCGTCATTCGTCCTTTTCTTTCTCGTATCCTCAGGCTTATCTATGTTTTCAGGAATAGCCCAGTTCTCACCCAATTTAAAAACACCGGGAACTCTACCTTGGGCGCAAAGTACCTGCACACGCCTTTGAGAAATTCGCCATCTTTCAGCTGCTTGACTTGCAGTAATATACCCCAAAATATTCACCTCGTTTTAACATGGTTTTCTTATATTATATTCCACGGGGCGAATAAAAGCAAGATGCAATGCAATTGTTGCGACGATGCGACGATGTTTTCACACCACAACGCACCATAAAAATACCGTCATATCGACGCAAGAAGGGGGGGATAATCTGTCCCCCCTTACTTATCTCCGCTTTTTGATAGCTTAATTGTTTGTTTTTTCCATAATAATCAGCCGATCCGTATGTGTCCGCTTACCTTTTAGGCTTATGCCATAACGGTTTTTCAGTTCATCCACAGAAACATTCAGCCGCCTTGTCAGAACATTTGGTGTAATATCAATTAGCTCCAGTGTATCTATCAGCTCGCTTGCCGTCCCCTGCCATAGCGGCTGTTCCACCGTCAGAAAAGAAGAAAGCTTTTGTAGCAGAGGGTTTTCCATTGGAGGTTTTAGGTTTTGCTCTACGCTATCTAAGCTCCACAAACACTTTTCAGTGTCAAAGGAAACGTTAAACCGCTGATTCTTCACATCTCTGCCCTCAAGATCGATGATGGCGGTGCTTTCATTTCTTTGCTTTTTGTACATCATAAACGCACCGTCTACCGCCCCCAGCAAGCCATTGGTGCCGGAGATATCCTCGAAGGGGTCATCGGATTTGCCTTTTCTCGTATGATGCACCACCAAAATACAGATGTTGTGCTGCTCTGCAAACTCCTTAACTGCTGATGCAACATCGTTGTCATTGGCATAGCTGTATTTGTCACTGCCTTTTTCTCGTATCTTATGCAAGGTATCAATGATAATCAGCTTGGTATGGGGATGCTCCGAAAGAAAATTTTCCAATTGCTGACCCAACCCCTCACTTAGGTTTTGCGACCTTGTGGCAAAATATAGATTGTCGTTATCTTCCTCACCAAACATGGTATATAGTCGCTGCTGTATTCGTGAGTAGTCATCCTCCAAAGCAAGATACAGTACCGTTCCTTGATAGGTTTTGAAATTCCAAAGGGATAACCCCTTGCTGACAAAGTAGCCAATCTGTGCCATTAAAAAGCTCTTGCCAATCTTAGGTGCTCCAACGAACAGGTATGCTCCAGTTTGGAGCATACCCTCGATAATTTGTGTCTTTGGCTGAAACACCGTGTCATAAATCTCATTGAGCGAGAGCGTTTCTAAAACATTCTTATTGATTATCTGCTGAGAATTGGGTATAATATTAATATTGGAATGGAGCGACTGATTCATATCTGTTGGAGCAGATGTGGTTAAATCAGTTGTTTTTTTCTTGTACAAATTCATTAACTTCCCCCTTTGCAGCTGCGAGCATGGTTACCATATATTTTGTTAGTTCAAGTAGTTCATCGTGCTCTGCATTGATTTGAGATAGCCTTACAAGCTGTTCGCGCACTGCCTGTAGCTCATTTTTCAGTGCCTTGTATACCCTTGGGTTTGGGTTTATTGCAACCTCACGATCTAAGACCTTGGCAATAATGTAATCCTGCTTGGAAAGCCCCGACAGCCTTGCCAGGACATCAAGCTGTTCATTTTCTTCTGGTGACATTCTAAAGCCTACCGTTTTACTACGCCATCTGTTTTTCTTATCCATATTTTTAGCTGACATATTACGCTCCTCTTTCTACATTTAGTTTATTGGCTATTTCCGATTGCTTGGTTGGAAACAGGTGAGCGTATCGATACGTGATGTCGATGCTTTCATGCCCCACACGGTCGGCTATTGCCACTGCACTAAACCCCATATCTATCAGCAAGCTCACATGAGAATGTCTGATGTCATGCACCCGTATTCGTTTGATGTTTTGCTCCTTGCTGCCCCTGTCCATTTCGTGATGGAGATAACTTTTTGTGATTTGGAACAGTCTGTCGGTGGGCTCTAAGCCGTAGATTGACTTTACATATTCCTGTATTTCCTCGCAGAGAAAATCGGGCATTGAGATTGTTCTGTTGCTTTTTAGGGTTTTTGGATCTGTGATAATGTCCTCTTTTTCAATCCGTTGGTATGATTTATTGATGCGAACCGTGCTCTTTTCAAAGTCGAAATCTTCGGCGGTGAGTGCTAACAGTTCACCCATTCTGATTCCACACCAATAAAGAAGTTCAAAGGCATAGAACGAAATTGGTTTATCCATCATACTTTCTGCGAATTTCAGATACTCTTCCTTTGTCCAGAACAGCATTTCCTTGGTTTTCTCTTTACCCATATTACCTGCTTTTTCTGCTGGGTTTGCTGGCAGTTCATAAAACCGCACTGCGTGATTGAAAATAGCTGACAGCTGATTGTGTATGGTTTTGAGATATGTGGGCGAGAACTTTTTGCCTTTATCGTTCTTGCTTTGCATCATTTGGTTTTGCCACGCTATGATATCAGCCGGCTTAATTTCGTTAATTTTCTTGTCCTTAAAATGGGGTAGCAGTTTGGTGCTTATAATATTCTCTTTGGTCTGCCAAGTGTTCTTTTTTACCCTGTCTTTAATGTCAGAAGTATAAATTTCTACGAAGCTTCCAAAGGTCATATCGAGGTTTGTATGAGCTTTTCTAAGAAATTCACGCTCCCATGCCTGTCCCTCCTTTTTAGTTTTGAATCCTCGTTTTAGGGTTTGCTTCATCTTTCCTGTGTAATCCTTGTGCCGTACCGATACCATCCATTTTCCGCTTGGGTCCTTGCTGACTGACATTGAATCCCTCCCTTTACCCTGTTACACCATAGAACTTTTCTGCAAAATACTTACGGCTTACCTTGCCTGTAACGGTCATGTACCCATCACTTTTTAGCTGTTCATTTAGCTTTTTAATGATTTTATAGGCATGAGCCTTTGACACTCCCAGACACTCCGCCATTTCGGCTGCCGTAATAAACAACTTTTTATCCATCACATTCCTCCTCCCTAACCACACAAACATATTTGTTTAGTTCCCATCTTGATTATACTAAACAAATTTATTTATGTCAACACCTTTTGGCTACCAAGTTAAACTTTTTTATTTAACTATTGATTATTTGTTTTGTATTGTGGTATACTGTTATAAACAATATTGTTTAACAGGAGGGTGAAGCGATGTCAATGGGATATAAACTGAAAAAACTTAGAACATTGAGAGGGTATACGCAAAGGGAATTCGGACAGCTTGTAGGCTTTAGTGCGGTAACTGCTGATGTACGTATCGCTCAATACGAAACAGGCACTCGTGTGCCCAAGGCTGATATGGTACATAAAATGGCGGAGGTTTTAAATGTAAATCCCGATTATTTGATGGCACCGGCACCTACCAGCATGGAAGAAATCATGCGGACACTTTTGTTTTTGGATGAAAGCAATGGGGTCAAGCTGTCAGCGCAAGAGGTAATTACTGAGGACGGCAGAGAAGTAAAAAGGATTAGCCTGTCGATTATGGGAATGGATGGCTTGCTGGAAGAATGGTATGAAAAACAAAAAGCCCTCCAAAAAGGAGAGCTGACACAGGAAGAATATTACGAGTGGAAGATGAATTGGAGCATATAAAACAAACCCAGTATGCTATAAAATTGGCATACTGAGTTTATTTATCTTCAACATATTCTATTATATCAGTAATATCACATTTCAAAATAAAACACAATGTGTCTAAAGTTTCTGTTGTTATGGGTTTGCCATTTTTCATTCTGTGAATCGTATTTGCCGAAATTCCTTGTTTATATATTAAATTATATTCGGTTATATTGTGGTCAAGCAAATATTTAAAAAATGGATTGTAGTTTATCATTAACATCACCTCTAATATAGTATGCTTAAATATTAACATGCTTAATCTATTGACTATGCTTAATATATTAACTATAATGTGTTTGAGGTGAGTGCTATGCCCGACTATAAAAAAATGTATCACACATTATTCAACAAAATCACAGACATAGTCAATGAGTTACAGGCAGTTCAACGGCAGACAGAGGAAATGTACATAAGCGGCGAGGAGCAAATTATTGAGCTATCTATTGCAGAAAATAAAAAAGAGGATAGTGTTTCCACTATCCTCAAAAAATAATTCTGTTATCAAAATGTTATCACCGCACAAAGCAAAAGACCACAAACCCGCATAAACACTGGGTTTGTGGTCTATGTTTTTGCCTAAAATACTACTCCCACTCGATGGTTGCAGGTGGTTTACTGGTGATATCATACACGATGCGGTTGATGTGACGCACCTCGTTGATGATTCTGCCGGAGATCTTGTCTAAGAGCTCGTAGGGGATCTTAGCCCAGTCAGCGGTCATGAAGTCGGTGGTGGTCACTCCACGCAGAGCAAGGGTGTAGTCGTAGGTTCTGCCATCACCCATTACACCGACCGAGCGCATGTTGGTCAGCACGGCGAAGTATTGGTTGATGCTGCGGTCAAGACCAGCCTTTGCGATCTCATCTCTAAAGACGAAATCAGCTTCCCGTAGGATATTGAGCTTCTCCTCAGTGATCTCGCCGATCACACGGATTGCCAGACCAGGGCCTGGGAAAGGCTGACGCCATACCAGATGATCAGGCAAGCCAAGCTGGCTACCCAGTGCTCTGACCTCGTCCTTAAAGAGCATACGTAGAGGCTCCACAATGTCTTTAAAATCAACGAAATCAGGCAGACCGCCTACATTGTGGTGGCTCTTGATGACAGCTGCTTCACCTGAGCCCGACTCCACTACATCAGGGTAGATGGTGCCCTGCGCCAAGTAGTCTACGCTGCCGATCTTTTTGCCCTCTTCCTCAAATACGCGGATAAACTCCTCGCCGATGATCTTACGCTTTGTTTCTGGGTCACTTACTCCTGCCAGTCGATCTAGGAAGCGCTTCTGAGCATTAACACGGACGAAATTGATCTTGCCACCGCCAAAGATGGCTTCTATTTCATCACCTTCGTTTTTGCGCATTAAGCCGTGATCTACAAAAATACAGGTAAGATTGCTGCCGATGGCACGCTCCAGCAGAGCCGCCACCACGGAGCTGTCGACACCGCCGGAGAGCGCTAGGAGTACCTTACCGTCGCCGACCTTTTCCTTTACAGCTGCTACAGCGGTACGAGCATAGTCTTCCATAGTCCAGTCACCTGCAGCACCCGCTACATCGTAAAGGAACTTCCTGAGCATGGTAAGCCCATTTTCGCTATGAAGCACCTCAGGGTGAAACTGCAAGCCATAGATCTTCTTCTCGGCATGCTCAATGGCAGCTGCTGGGCAGGCATCGGTAGTTGCTACTGTGCGGAAGCCCGCAGGTAGCTTGTCTATATAATCGGTATGGCTCATCCAGGTAATCGCCTTTGCAGGCAGCCCTGCAAAGAGCTTGCAACTTGTATCAAAACTGGTTTCGGTGCGGCCGTACTCACGATTATCGGGGCTGGTTACATGGCCGCCCAATAGGTGCGCAATTAGCTGCACGCCGTAGCAGATGCCCAGTACAGGTATACCCAGCTCAAAAATCTCAGGGTCGATTGAAGGAGCATTGTCAAGATAAACACTGTTTGGTCCGCCGGTAAAGATAATGCCGATGGGGTCGAGCTCCTTGACCTCTGCGGCGGTAATTCGATGGGATTTGACTTCGCAGTAGACGTTACAGTCTCTTACACGGCGTGCAATAAGCTGATTATACTGACCGCCAAAGTCAATGACTAAAACGAGCTGGTGACGCATGGTATACCTCCATATCAATATTGTTTCTTGTAAAAAGTATACATAGTATTATGACATTAATCCCGTAAAAATGCAACAGAGAATAGGCAATTTAGATAAAAATATCGTATTTTTTGGGCATAATACAAAAAAATATCCGCCAAATACGATCGTTATAGCTACTTTCGCCAGATGGCAAGCTTGGCTATCTTCATTTTTATGCAAAAGGGACTTGCCCAGCAGCATATTTTGCATACCATGCCTCCTTGCGTGATACGTCGATTAGCGCGACAAAAGAACTACTGAGCGCTAATGTCTGCTGATTGCCACGTATTTTACCGGTAAAAGACCCCTTGCTAGTAACTCAAAAGTCTATGCAGCGGCGACATATTAGTACCTATTATTTTATGTCGGTACTTGATATTATTTGTACCAAAAGCTATAATAAACTATAATCAATATATAGTGTACCCCGTTGCTCTCATATTGTGCCGATTAGCCGGCATGTGTAATGCTGTCATGTACCAACATGGCAGCATCATCGTATTATTTTATATTTCTTTTGAAAGGTTGATATAATGAGAAAAGAGTTAGAAAAAACCTACGACCCCAAACAAGTCGAGGACCGTCTATATCGATTTTGGATGGATCATAAATACTTCTCCGCTAAGCCTAACCCCGATAAGGAATCCTATACTGTCATGATGCCTCCGCCCAACATCACTGGGCAGCTGCATATGGGTCATGCGCTGGATAATACCTTCCAGGATATCTTAGTGCGCTACAAGCGGATGAGCGGCTACGAAACTCTGTGGCTACCCGGCGCCGACCACGCTTCTATCGCCACCGAGGCAAAAATCGTACAGAGCCTTAGAGAGCAGGGCATTGATAAGCGTGAAATCGGCCGTGACAAGTTCCTAGAGCTGGCATGGGAGTGGAAAGAAAAATACGGTGGCAGGATTACCGAGCAGCTCAAAAAAATCGGTTCCTCTTGCGACTGGGATAAAGAGCGCTTTACCATGGATGATGGCTGCTCCGAAGCAGTTGTCGAGAGCTTTAACCGCCTCTATGAAAAAGGACTGATCTACCGCGGTGAGCGGATGATTAACTGGTGCCCAGACTGCAAGACCTCTATCTCTGACGCAGAGGTAGATTATAACAGCCTTGACGGCAGCTTCTGGCATATCCGCTACCCTCTCTCCGACGGCAGCGGGCATCTAGAGATCGCCACTACCCGCCCCGAAACCATGCTGGGCGATACCGGCGTAGCAGTCAACCCCGAGGATGAGCGCTACATCCATCTGGTAGGAAAAACCGTCATCCTCCCCCTGATGGATCGTGAAATCCCTATTGTTGCCGACAATTATGTTGAAAAAGACTTCGGTACAGGCGTGGTTAAGATGACCCCCGCCCATGACCCCAACGACTTTGAGGTCGGTCAGCGTCAGGGGCTCCCTCTGCTCAACGTAATGAATCAAGATGGCACGATCAACACAAACGGCGGCAAATATGCCGGTCTTGACCGCTTTGCAGCCCGCAAGCAGATCGTAGCCGACCTCAAGGACCAGGGCTACCTGATTAAAGTTGAGCCTTATAATCATAATGTAGGCTGCTGCCAGCGCTGCGCCACCGTCATCGAGCCTCTGATGTCTACCCAGTGGTTTGTCAAGATGCAGCCTCTTGCCGAGCCTGCAATCGATGTAGTCAGAGAGGGTACCGTCCGCTTCGTACCCGAGCGCTTCGACCAGATTTATTATAACTGGATGGAAAACATCCGCGACTGGTGCATCTCCCGCCAGCTTTGGTGGGGTCACCGCATCCCTGCGTGGTACTGCGACTGTGGCGAGATCATCGTCGCCCGCTCCACCCCCGAGCGCTGCCCGAAGTGCGGCTCAACTCATCTGACACAGGATAACGACACCCTAGACACATGGTTCTCCTCTGCCCTATGGCCATTCTCTACTTTGGGCTGGCCTCACGATACCCCTGAGCTAGATTACTTCTTCCCTACCAGCACACTGGTAACAGGCTATGATATTATCTTCTTCTGGGTAGCGAGGATGATCTTCTCCTCCATCGAGCAGCTAAACGAAGTACCCTTTGATACCGTATTTATGCATGGTATCGTTCGTGATGCACAGGGCCGCAAGATGTCAAAATCCCTAGGCAACGGTATCGACCCGCTGGAGGTTATCGATCTATACGGCGCCGATGCTCTGCGCTTGACCCTTACCATCGGCAATGCACCCGGAGCTGATATGCGCTTCTCTGACGATAAGGTCAAGGCTAGCCGTAACTTTGCCAATAAGATCTGGAACGCTGCCCGCTTCATTATGATGAATATCGGCGATGAAGAAATTGAGCTTACCCTGCCCGAAACCCTCGCAGCAGAGGATAAATGGATTCTTAACAAGTACAACCGCCTGATAGCAGAGGTTACCCACAACCTTAATTCCTATGAGCTGGGCCTTGCAGTAGGCAAGCTTTATGACTTCATCTGGGATGTATACTGCGACTGGTATATCGAGCTTGCCAAGAGCCGCTTAAATGCAGGCGGTGATGGAGCAAGCAACGTAAAGCGCGTGCTGGTCTATGTACTCTCCAATACCTTAAAGCTACTGCACCCCTTTATGCCCTTTATCACTGAGGAGATCTGGCAGTGCCTGCCCCATGAGGGAGAGAGCATCATGGTTTCTCAGTGGCCTGACGCTGACAAGGCACTGGATTTTGGCGGTGAAGAAGCCAATTTTGAAATGGTGATGAATGCCATCAAGGCGATCCGCAATGCCCGCACCAATGCCGATGTACCACCAAGCCGCAAGGCAAGTGTCCACATCATTACCGAATATAAAGAGAACTTCACAAATGCCTTTGCCTTTATCGAGAAGCTGGCATTTGCAAGCAATGTCACCATCGAGAGCAAAGACTTTGACATCAAGGATGCAGTCCGAGTCATCACTGCTGAGGCTACCATCCTGATCCCTATGGATGAGCTGATCGACCGTGAAAAAGAGCTGGCACGCCTAAGCAAAGAACTTGCTGCCTGCGAAAAAGACATTGCGGTAATTTCGGGCAAGCTAAATAATGAAGGCTTCGTAGCAAAAGCACCTGCCGTTGTCATCGAAAGCGAAAAGGCAAAGCTGGCAAATGCCACCGAGCGCCTAAGCAAAATCAAAGAAAGCATCACAGCTTTCACAAGATAAACAATATAACTTTTTTGGCACGCATACCATTTCCCATTATAATAGACGCTGGGCAGCCCTCAACAGATGCATCGGGCTGCGCTGCGTCGACCGCTTCAGGCGATTATGGGCGCATCGTTATTTGTAACCGCAGGTATTAAACATGATACGGCTGTAGCAAATTAGAAGAGTAGCCATGCAAGGGCAGCCCCTTGGCTATCGCAAGCAGGCGTAGTCTGTAGCAATCGCCAAGGCCGTTGGGATAACAAAGGGTGTTCCCTTGGGGCGCACTCCCCCTATTTTGCCTAGTACAATCGCATGCAGTACCCATGTAAAGAGATTCTGTATCGATGTGTTAATTTTGCTCGCGATCACCCAGCACCATCGAATATTGGAGCCACATACACCTGCACACCACTACACCAAAGAGTTCGGGAGGATACATTATGGATTATCAGCAGACATTAGATTACATCCATTCCCTCAATAAATTTGGCAAAAAAGCAGGGCTAAATAACATCACCCGTCTGCTTGCCCTGATGGGCAACCCCCAAGATAAGCTTAAATATGTGCATATTGCAGGCACCAACGGCAAGGGATCTACCACGACCATGATTGCCAGTGTGCTACAAAATGCAGGCTACAAAACCGGCAAATACATCTCCCCCTTTGTCATCGACTTTAGAGAGCGGATGCAGATCAACAACGAGATGATCAGTCAGGATGAACTGATCGAGTGCGCTGCTTATGTCAAGCAGTTTGCCGATCAGATGACCGCAGAGGGAGAGGGTCCTATTGAGTTTGAGTTGGTAACCGCCATCGCCTTTGAATGGTTTGCCCGCAGCGGTTGCGACATCGTATCTCTCGAGGTAGGGCTTGGTGGCCGCTACGACGCCACCAATGTGATTAAGCCGCCACTTGCCTCTGTGATCTGTTCAATTAGCCTTGATCATGTAGAGATACTGGGCGATACCATTGATAAAATCGCATACGAAAAGTGCGGTATCATCAAAGAGGGCTCCGTCACCGTCTGTTACCCTGATCAGTACCCACTGGCGCTAGAGGTAATCAAAGAGCAAGCCGCTCTGCATAGCAATCAGCTGATCATCGGTGATCGCGGCGCTGTAGAGGTACGTTCAACCGGCCTTGAGGGTACAAGACTACGCTACAAGGGGCTTGATATCCTACTGCCTCTGCCGGGCTCTCATCAGATCAACAACTTCTTAAACGCTGTAGAGGCGCTGCTTTATTTAAGAGAAGCGCATGGCTATCAGATTTCTGATGCCTGTATCGAGGAGGGCATTGCAAAGGTGCGTTTCCCTGCCCGTATGGAGCTGCTGCACACAAAGCCTACTATTATTTTAGATGGTGCCCACAATCAATCGGGTATTGATGTGCTCTGCAACGCACTAGAGATGGTAAAAGATCGCAAGATCTCCTTAATCATCGGGATGCTGGGAGATAAGGATTTTTCTAGCTCCTTAGGCAGGCTTGCCGCTATGGTAGATCATATCCATACCGTCACCCCTCCCACCCCCAGAGCCCTATCTGCTGAGAAGCTGGCAGAGCAGCTAAAGACTATTAAGGATGCCGTAAGCGCTTATGAAAGCCCTGAAGCAGCCTTTGCTGCGGCAGTCAGGGATCTTGGCACCGAAGATGTACTGGTCATCTGCGGCTCCCTCTACCTTGCTACCGATATGCGCAGGATCGTGATGGAATATTTTAAGTAAATTTCATTTGAGCTATCAGTTATAAGAAGATATTTAAACCCAAATGATGCAAGTAGTATCTTTAAGCAGCCGAAGGGACTTGCCGTTTGCAGCAGTGCAGACGGCAAGCCCCTTTTATTTTGCATGTTTGTACTCAAATTTTACCAGATTACTCAAATCTACATTTTTTTTAAGCCATAGAGACTATTCTATTAGTAGCTCTATGGCTTTTTTGTATATTTAGGCGCAATTTACATAGAAAGGAAGATTTGATGTCAGTCGTACTGGAAAAAAACCAAGCCCAAACTATCGCTTATCTCCAAGGTGAAATCGACCATCATACTGCCCGAGAGATCAGAAACATCATTGATCTTTGCATTGATGAGGACAAGCCCGCTGAGCTTGTGTTGGATTTTGGTGGGGTTACCTTTATGGATAGCTCAGGGATCGGGCTAGTAATGGGGCGCTACAAGCTAGTCACTGATTACAATGGCAAGCTGCGGATCCAAAATACTCCCCATCATATGCGCACAGTCATGCGGCTCTCGGGGCTAGACAGGCTGGCGGTCATCGACAACAAACCTCACAAACACGACAGAATGGAGCAGGAATATGAAAATACTCAATCAGTTTAAGCTGGAGCTTGATGGACGCTCCATCAACGAGGGTTTTGCAAGAGTAGCAGTCAGCGGGTTTGTCTCCCAGCTTGACCCGACTGTCGATGAAATCTCTGACATTAAGACCGCTGTATCAGAGGCAGTCACCAATGCCATTGTACATGGTTACAAAGACGTCGTAGGCAAAATCTACATAACGGTGGCCATCGGTGAGGACAACCTTGTGATCGTCAAGATCAGGGACAAAGGCTGTGGCATCAGCGACATCTCAAAGGCAATGGAGCCTCTCTTTACCACCTGTGATACCGGTGAGCGTTCGGGCCTAGGCTTTAGCGTCATGGAAAGCATGATGGATAAGATACAGGTTCGCTCCAAGGTCGGTACAGGCACTACCGTCACTTTACATAAGACCATCCGCTCCAAAGCTCAGAGCAGATAGTCTGTGCTCCATGGCGTCATCTCAATCACACAAGCCCCAAGCAGCTTTTGGGGATGATGCCCGGTGCAATCAATAGCATAGCTGTAACGCAGCTTGCAGATGGAGGTAAAGATGAACAGTGCCCCTACATTTGACCGTCAGGCAATGATTGAAGACAACACCGGTCTGGTACACTCCTGCGCCCATCGGTTTAAAGGGCGTGGCATAGAGTACGAAGATCTATTTCAAGCTGGATGTATCGGCCTGATCAAGGCTGCCGACGGCTTTGATTTTTCAAGAGGTGTTAAGTTTTCTACCTATGCGGTGCCGGTGATTTTGGGTGAAATGCGCAGGCTCTTTCGCGACGGCGGTGCTGTGAAAATCAGCCGCAGCATCAAGGAGCTCTCTATCAAAATCGCCAGATTCCGCGAAAGCTTCACCAATAGCAACGACCGCGAGCCCACCATTACCGAGATTTCAGATGCACTGGTGATCAGTGAGGAAGCTGTTGTAGAGGCGCTCAATGTCTGTGCTCCTCCCCTCTCCCTCACCGAGTCGGATGAGAACGGAGGCGGTCAACTTGACATCCCCACCGAGTCCGAAGATGAGCTGATCTCTGATTTGATCTCCCTGCGGCAGGTAGTATCGACCCTCGGTACCGTCGACCGCCAGATCATAGTACTGCGGTACTTCTGTAATAAGACCCAAGCCGTAACCGCCAAGGAGCTGGGTATGACCCAGGTGCAAGTCTCTAGACGGGAGAAAAAGATCTTGAGCTCCCTGCGAGGGCAGCTGCTGGGAGTATGACCA
Source organism: Oscillospiraceae bacterium (assembly GCA_032059445.1). Taxonomy (GTDB): domain Bacteria; phylum Bacillota; class Clostridia; order Oscillospirales; family Ruminococcaceae; genus DAMCAP01. The sequence goes on along the minus strand of DAMCAP010000005.1, from coordinate 58,666 downwards.
CATGAGCATAATAGCCCATATATAAAAAGGATGTTACCCTAATGGGATAACATCCTTTTCGCTTGTCTTCTTAGATCAAGTAGTTATATAAATCAACTATCGGCTACAAAGCTACTCCTCTGACTCATAAAGCAGCTGATGCTGCTCTCCCTCTACCCGATACAGCTGCTCGACACCGTCATCGATTAGGGATAATGGGTCAAAATCTCCTGACACCTTAGCGCAGGTGCCGCAGGAAGAGCTGACCCTGCGGGGTACAGGCATTAGGGTGCAACCGATCCCCTTACCCTTGAGCCCCATATGAAAGCGGGTAGCAAAAAAATGAGAATGAAAGGTATATATGTAGGTCATCATTCCTCTACTTGGCAGTCAGGTGCAGCTTGTAGGTCTCCTGCTCCTGCTCAACCTTTACAGTATAGCCGCTGTTGCTAGCAAAGCGAGTTACATTTTCTACAGCGGTCTTGTTATCAACCAGCACCTGATAGGCAGCCTCCTTAGAGCTCAGCGCTTGCTTAGTCAGGATTACAGGCTCGGGGCAGCTTCTGCCGCAGGCATCGATGATTTTCATAGCAGCATCTCCTTTCGTATGGTTAGACGGTTTGTTCTGATTTGCTCTTGCTAAAGGACTTGCAGTTGGTAAAGGCAATCACCAACGCGATCACCAGACCAAGCACTACAGCTATCTGACCATTTACAGTGGGGCCCTTGGCGCTAGATGCCAGACCGAAGTTATGGCAAAAGGCTGCGCCCACGATCATGCCAAGCACTGCTACGACCGAGTCAGAGTTGCCCTCACCCGAGAGGATCAACTGGCGCAGTGGGCAGCCGCCCAGCAGTACAGCACCAAGGCCAACAAGCACCATGCCAAGGAAGTTCCATACTCCATCGGTGTGAGCCACAGGCTGATTGGCAAAGCCAAGTGCAAACTTACCGGTTGCAAAGTTGCCAATGGCAGAAGCTACAAGGATTGCAATGAAACCAGAGATCAAGGTGAAATCCTTAAAGAGCATGACGTCGCGGATACCGCCTACCATACACAGGCGAGTACGCTGAGCGACCCCACCAACCACTAAACCTGCAATCAGAGAAGCAGCTATCGGCGCATGGTTAGAGCCGGGGCCCGACTCGCTAAAGATCAGCACCGCAGGGACTGCCAGCAACAGCACCAGCATCAGCACATTCATACCTACAAAAGCAACACCATCGCTGACAGGCTGCTTATAGCTGCGATTGAGGGTAAAGCCCTTGCCAAGGAAGTAAACGCCCAAAGCAATGCCAGCAGTAAAGCCTGCCAGACCCACGATAGCGTTTAGGTCACCGCCTGCGATTCGCAGTACCATACGTAAGGGGCAGCCCAGAAACATCAGGGCACCTATCATTACAAAGAAGCCCAGTACAAAGCGAAGCACCGGTGAGGAGCCGCCCTTAGGCTTAAACTCTTTGTTTAAAAGGGCTACGCCAAAAGCACCCAGTACCAAGCCCATGATTTCGGGGCGCATATACTGCACCACCGCAGCCTTGTGCATACCCATAGCGCCAGCCATGTCACGCAGGAAGCATGCAATACAAAATCCCATGTTTGCAGGGTTGCCTAGATGCACCAGTAGCACCGATATGGCACCGACTAGCAGACCTGCTCCAATCAGTTTCTTTTTTTCCACTTTTCATCCTCCTAAAAAATAAGCAAAGTTAGGTAATCTCTTAACAAAGTATATCGCATTGTTCACAAAATGTTAAATTGTTTGTTTCTATAAGTTTCCAGTATTTATAGAGATCATCTATATCCTCCGTGGCTTTTCTCTCAGAACCAACAATTAACTATAGTAGAAGTCTATAAACCCCTCATATACATAATAAATTTCTATACCACTGGAAAAATAGCAAAAAATACTTTATTATAAATAGGTAAACTGTATATTGGGAGTAGAATATGGATAGAATTTATATGGATAACTCCAGCACATCATTCCCCAAGGCGTCTGGCGTCGCCGAGGCAATGATGTTTTTTACCACCCAGGTCGGGTGCAACATTGGCCGTGGTGGCTACGACGAAGCCTATAATGCGGCTATGGTTGTATACGATACACGGTTAAGGCTTGCCCGCCTAGTAGGTCACCCTGACCCCAAAAACGTGATCTTTACCAACAACATCACCACTTCGCTCAACTTTTTGATCAAGGGGCTCTTAAAACCCGGCGACCATGTGTTGGTCAGCTCGATGGAGCACAATGCTATGATGCGCCCTCTGGTGCAGATGGAGAGGTATGGCGTTACCTTCTCCCGTATTCCCTGCAATCAAGAGGGTTACCCCAATCTCGCAGAGATCGAGGGCATGATCACTCCAAGCACAAAGGCAATCCTACTGCTTCATGCGTCCAATGTCTGCGGCACCCTCCTCCCGATCGGTGAAATCGGGCAGATCTGCCGTCAAAAGGGACTTCGCTTCATCGTAGACGCTGCTCAGACACTGGGCATCTACCCGGTGGACATGCAGGAGATGTGCATTGATGCGCTCTGCTTTACCGGTCACAAGTCCTTACTTGGCCCACAGGGGATCGGCGGCTTTGTAATTACCGATGAGCTCGCAGCAGAAATCGACCCGCTCATCAGCGGAGGCACAGGCAGCAAGTCTGATTCGGAAGATGTCCCAGACTTTTTGCCTGATAAGTTTGAGGCTGGCACCATGAATCTCCCTGCCACCTATGGACTTAATGCCGCTTTGGTCTATCTGGAGCAACAAGGCATCGATAAGATCCGCCTTCATGAGCAGCAGCTTGCCGCACGCCTACAAGCAGGGATCGAAGATCTGCCGGGTGTGCGGATAGTCGGAGAGCCCGACCCATTTAAGCGCTGCCCCATCGTAGCAGTTGATTTTGTCGGCAAAGACAATGCGGAGATTGGATTTTCTCTCGAGAGCAATTACGGCATTATGACCCGGTGCGGTCTGCACTGTGCACCGTCTGCTCACAAAAGTCTTGGCACCTTCCCTCAGGGGGTTGTCAGGTTTTCGGTTGGAGCCACCACTACAATCGACCAGATTGATGCAGTAATCAAGTCTATAAAATGTATATTAAGCCAAGATTCTTAGCTATTTCGTAGCTTTATCCGGCTATCGATTATTTTTTAACATTATGCGTAAAAAAGACTTGAAATCTTGTCAGATATGTTGTAATATAGTATTGTAAATCGAGCGTAAAAGTGAATAGTAATGGATGACAATTGCGGGAGAGACTTAAGTGTTAAGCGCCGAAGGAATAAGCCAAATTTGCACGCCAGCATTTTGGTGAAGATCTCAGGTAAAAATACCGTAATTTGACATATCTCTGGAGAGCGTAAGCACCGATGGAGCAACCGTGTACAGCATGGGAATCTCTCAGGTCATGTACAGAGCAAAGTGCATATTATTTGTCCTTTGCTCTTTTTTGTTTGCAGCAGGTGCCGGGCACATGTTGCGGCGTTTTTATGCGCTGCACATCCAGATCAAGATAAATATTTACCCGGGAGATTTTATGAGCATATTAATCATTACAAACAACCCCTTAGTAAATAGCACCTTTGGGAACGAATATGAGGTAATCTATGCCGATTGCAGCTATCGCGAGGTGCTGGTCAAGGTTAGGGATCTGATCTTTAAAGGGCACAAGTTGCTTACGCACCCCCTATCTGGCAGTGTCAAGCCCAACGAAACACCATACAAGTCGGTGATCATAGAGGGGCAAGCCACCAAGCTGAATTTTGAAGATACAACCATCATCGAAAACAGCATCATGACTTGTGATAAGTTCCCCGTAAAATATCCAATATTGCCTCCTAAAGTAGCGGAGGATTTTCAGATAGTAGATCTCGCGCTGATAAAAGGAGCTTTATTGCATTACTAAATTCAAACAAATTACAAACAAGGAGGTGTTCAATTTGAAACTTGAATTAGGATATGTAAATATTCATGACATTCAGTTTTCAAATGAATCAAAGGTCGAGAACGGCGTATTGTTCGTCGACGCAGAAGCAGTAAAGGCACTTGTACTGGAGGACGAAAACCTCGCATCCTGTGCTTTTGACATCGCAAGACCAGGTGAGAGCGTAAGAATCACACCAGTCAAGGACGTTATCGAGCCTCGTGTAAAGGTATCTGGCACCGGCGGTATGTTCCCTGGCGTTATCGCCAAGGTTGAGACTGTTGGTAACGGACGCACCCACGTACTAAAGGGCGCTGCTGTAGTTACTACTGGTAAGGTTGTAGGCTTCCAGGAAGGTATCATCGATATGACTGGCCCTGGCGCTGATTACACTCCTTTCTCCAAGACCGCTAATCTGGTTATGATTGCAGAGCCAGCAGAGGGTCTTGCTCCTCACCAGCATGAGAAGGCACTTCGCTATGCAGGCCTAAAGGTTGCTGTATACCTAGGTGAGCTGGCTCGTAACCTAACTCCAGACTCTATCGATACCTTTGAGACCTACTCTGTTTCTGAGGGCATCAAGAAGTTCCCAGAGCTGCCTAGAGTAGGCTATATCCAGATGCTGCAGAGCCAGGGTCTGATGCACGACACCTATGTATACGGTGTAGACGCTAAGAGAACCCTGACCACCATCATCAACCCAACCGAGATCATGGACGGCGCTATCATCAGCGGTAACTGCGTATCTTCTTGTGACAAGAATACCACTTACCACCACCTCAACAACCCAGTTGTACACGACCTGTTTGCTAAGCATGGCAAGGAGATCAACTTCGTAGGCGTAATCATCACCAACGAAAACGTATACCTGGCTGACAAGGAGCGCTCCTCTGACTGGACCGCTAAGCTAGCTGAGTTCCTAGGCCTCGACGGCGCTATCATCTCTCAGGAAGGCTTCGGCAACCCCGACACCGACCTGATCATGAACTGCAAGAAGGTTGAAGCTAAGAATATCCCAACCGTTATCATCACCGACGAGTATGCTGGACGTGACGGTTCCTCCCAGTCTCTTGCTGACGCTGACGCAAGCGCAACCGCAGTTGTAACTGGCGGTAACGCAAATGCTGTTATCGTACTGCCTAAGCTGGACAAGGTAATCGGCCACCTAGACTATGTTGATCGTATCGCTGGCGGCTTCGATGGCAACACCGATGCTAACGGCAACATCACCGTTGAGCTACAGGCTATCACCGGCGCTACCAACGAGCTCGGCTTCAACAGACTGAGCGCTAGATAATAAGAAGGGAGATTTACGACCATGGGAAAGATTAGAGTTGTACAATATATCAACCAGTTCTTTGCACAGATCGGCGGCGAAGAAATGGCTGATTATAAGCCAGAAGTAAGAGAAGGCGTTGTAGGTCCTGGTCTTGCTTTTAATACTGCTTTCGGCAATGACGCTGAAATCGTAGCTACCATCATCTGCGGTGACTCCTACTTCAACGAGAACTTCGATAAGGCTAAGGCTGAAGTTATCGAGATGATCAAGCCTTTTAACCCAGATGTATTTATGGCTGGTCCTGCATTTAATGCTGGACGTTACGGCGTAGCTTGCGGAACTATCGCACTGGCTGTAGCAAACGAGCTAAACATCCCTGTACTGACAGGTATGTACAAAGAGAACCCAGGCGCTGACATGTTTAAGGACAAGGTCCTGATCGTAGAGACCAAGAACAGCGCAGCTGGCATGAGAGATGCTGTTAAGAAGATGGCTCCTCTTGCTCTGAAGCTGGCTCGCGGCGAAGAGATCCTTGCTTCTGCTGTTGAAGGCTACCTGCCAAACGGCGTAAGAAAGAACATGTTTGAGAAGGACAGAGGCTCTAAGAGAGCTGTTGACATGCTTCTCAAGAAGATGAAGGGCGCTGAGTTCGTAACCGAGCTGCCAATGCCTGACTTCGACAGAGTTGCTCCAAATCCTGCTATTAAGGATCTGTCTAAGGCTATCGTTGCCGTTGTAACTTCCGGCGGTATCGTACCTAAGGGCAACCCAGATAGAATCGAGTCTTCCAACGCTACCAAGTGCGGCAAGTACAACATTGCTGGCGTTATGGATATGACCTCCGAGACCTACGAGACTGCTCACGGCGGCTATGACCCAGTCTATGCCAACGAAGATGCTGACCGCGTAATGGCGATCGATGTCCTGCGTGAGTTTGAGAAGGCTGGCAAGATCGGCAAGCTGCATGACTACTTCTACTCCACTACCGGTAACGGTACTGCAGTAAAGAGCTCTAAGGCGTTCGCTGCTGCATATGCCAAGGAACTGGTAGATGCCGGAGTAACCGCAGCTATCATGACCTCCACTTGAGGAACCTGCACACGTTGCGGCGCAACGATGGTAAAGGAAATCGAGAGAGCTGGCATCACCGTAGTACACGTATGTACTGTAACTCCTATCTCCATGACTGTTGGTGCTAACAGAATCGTACCAGCAATTGCTATCCCTCACCCACTGGGCAACCCTGCTCTCTCCATGGAGGAAGAGAAGGAAATCAGAAGAAAGATCATGGGCACCGCTCTTGAGGCTCTTTCTACTGAAGTTACCGAGCAGACTATTTTTGACGTAAAGTAGTCCATTAACGTATTACAAAAGGGGTAAGAATAATGAGCAAGATTTATGATGTAATTATCGTAGGTGCAGGCCCAGCTGGACTTGCAGCCGGCCTTTACGCAGGCAGAGCCAGACTAAGTACCCTGATCATCGAAAAAGCTAAGGACGGCGGTCAGATCGTTATCACCAGTGAGATCGAGAACTACCCTGCCGGCATTGAGCATGAGACAGGTCCTTCGCTGATAGCCAGAATGACCAGACAGACCAACGAATTTGGCTGCGAGAGAGTAATGGATACTATCACCGATGTTGAGCTGGAAGGCGATGTGAAGGTACTGAAGGGTATCAAGGGTGAGTATAAGGCTAAGTCCGTTATTCTTGCTCCTGGCGCTCATCCAAAGCCAATCGGCTGTCCCGGCGAACAAGAGTATATTGGTAAGGGTGTTTCCTACTGCGCTACCTGTGATGCTTCCTTCTTTGAGGACTTCGAGGTATACGTAGTTGGCGGCGGCGACTCTGCCGTTGAGGAAGCTATGTACCTGACCAAGTTTGCTCGCAAGGTTACCATCATCCACCGCCGTGACGCTCTGCGTGCTGCTAAGTCTATCCAGGAGAAGGCATTTGCCAACCCCAAGATGGACTTTATGTGGGACAGTGTCATCGAGGAGCTTAGAGGCGATGGCATCCTGACCTCTATGGTGGTCAAGAATGTCAAGACCGGCGAGACCCGTGTGATCGAAGCAGACGAAGACGACGGCACCTTCGGCGTATTTGTATTCATCGGCTTTGACCCTCACTCCGACTTCCTACAGGGCAAGGTCGAGATGAAGAACGGCTATATCGTAACTGACGATGAGATGCGCACCAATATCCCCGGTGTATTTGCTGCTGGTGATATCCGTGTTAAGAGCCTACGTCAGGTAGTAACCGCAGCTGCAGACGGCGCTATCGCTGCTGTAAATGCTGGCCACTACGTCGAGAACCACTAAATTAAACTATCTATCCCGCCGGTCATGCACCGGCGGGTGGATAAAATAAATTATGAGGTGATAATAATGATCGAGTTAACCAAAGACAACTTCGAAGCTGAAGTACTGCAGGCCGAGGGCCATGTATTTGTTGACTTCTACGGTGACGGCTGCGTGCCTTGCCAGGCTCTGATGCCAACCGTACACGCTTTTGCTGATACCTATGGCGCATCCCTGAAGTTTACCGCTATGAACACCACCAAGGCTAGACGTCTTGCAATCAGCCAGAAGATCATGGGCCTGCCTGTAATGGCTATCTATAAGGGCGGCGAGAAGATCGAGGAGCTGGTTAAGGAGGATTGCACTCCTGAGGCGATCGAGGCTATGATTAAGAAGTACCTGTAAGGGCTTCTTTATCCCCTACCCCGCAGTTGCGCTGTCTGCAATCTACAAAACAGCCACATCACAATCGATAAAAAGTCCCTTTTGGGCTTTTTATAAAGAATAAAAAAAGGAGGAAGATCTATGAGCCTGTTAAATGGTAAAAAAGTTATCATCATCGGCGATAGAGACGGTGTGCCAGGTCCCGCAATCGAAGAGTGCGTAAAGACTGCTGGCGCTGACGTTGTTTACTCCGCTACGGAGTGCTTCGTCTGAACCGCTGCTGGTGCAATGGATCTAGAGAATCAAAAGAGAGTTAAGGATTTCGCTGATCAGTTCGGCGCAGAAAACCTAGTAGTTATCCTAGGTGCTGCCGAGAGCGAGGCTGCTGGCCTGGCTGCTGAAACTGTTACCGCTGGAGATCCAACTTTCGCAGGTCCATTGACTAATGTCCAGTTAGGACTAAAGGTTTACCACATTTGCGAAGAAGAAGTGAAGTCGGAAGTTGCTGAGGATGTATACGACGAGCAGGTTAGCATGATGGAAATGGTAATCGATGTTGAGGATATCGCAAACGAGATGTCTGGCATTCGTGAGCAGTTCTGTAAGTTCTAATCTAACGCCGTTACGGAACTAGTATCTACCTATTTCCGTGCCGCCAGCGGGGTTGCTCTCCTGGGCAACTCTTGGGTTGGGTCTACCCCGCTGGCGTTTTTTAATATCTTCGATAGAATGATGATGTGGTGGCTTGTTGGCGCTATGTCATCTTTTTTATTTTTATATCGCCCTAAAACAAACACATTTTAGAAAGAGGTAACTAACCCATGAACAGTGTTGTAAAGGCAACGAGCTATGTTCTGGTGCATACACCAGATATGATCATGCAAAACGGTACTACTCAGACCACTGAGAAGATCGTTAACCCCGGCTCCGAATACCTCAAGAAGCTCCCTGAGCATATCAGAGATTACAAGGCAGCAGTCAACTACTACCCCAACCAGACCTACATCGGCAACATGACTCCTGAGGAGCTTGGTGCAATCGAGATGCCTTGGTACGAGAAGCCAATGACCGATGCTAAGCGCTACGGCAAGCTGGGCGAGATCATGCCTCAGGAAGAGTACCTGATGCTGATGCAAGTATGCGACGTGTTTGACCTCTTAAAGCTTGAGAAAAACTTCGTAGAGGCTACTCTACCTGCATTTAAGGCTCACCCTCTGATGTCTGATGACATTATTGCAAGAGTTAAGGCTGGCGTAGAGCTCTCTGAGATCGAGCACTTTGTCAATGACGAGCATGCTGAGCCCCTCTTCCACGATGGTAAGCTGGTAGGCTATGTCAAGAGAGCTCATGACGTTGACGCTAACCTCAACGCACACATCATTCACGAGAACCTTGTTTCCAAGGCTTCCTGCGTACTTTCCCTGCTGCATCTAATCAACAATGCAGGTCTAGATAAGAACTCCATCGACTATGTAATCGACTGCTCCGAAGAGGCTTGCGGCGATATGAACCAGCGTGGTGGCGGCAACTTCGCTAAGGCTGCTGCTGAGATCGCAGGCTTCTCCAATGCTTCCGGTTCCGACGTCCGTGGCTTCTGTGCTGCTCCTACCCACGCTATGATCATTGCTGCTGGCCTGGTTGCTTCTGGCACCTACGAAAACGTAGTTGTAGCAGCAGGCGGCTGTACTGCTAAGCTGGGCATGAACGGTAAGGACCATGTTAAGAAGAACATGCCTATCCTTGAAGACGTACTGGGCGGCTTTGCTGTACTGGTAAGCAAGAATGACGGCATCAACCCTGAGATCGTTTCCAACATGACCGGTCGTCACACCGTTGGTACTGGCTCTTCTCCTCAGGCAGTTATCACCTCTCTGGTAACCTCTCCTCTGGATAAGGCAGGACTCAAGATCACCGACATCGACAAGTACTCCGTAGAGATGCAGAACCCAGACGTTACCAAGCCTGCAGGCGCTGGCGACGTGCCACTGGCCAACTACAAGATGATCGCAGCTCTAGGCGTAAAGAGAGGCGAGCTAGAGAAGGCTGACCTTGCAAGCTTCCCAGAGAAGCACGGTATGGTGGGCTGGGCTCCAACTCAGGGTCATATTCCATCTGGCGTGCCTTACATCGGCTTCGGCAGAGAAGACATTCTCTCCGGCAAGATCAACAACACCATGATCATCGGTAAGGGCAGCTTGTTCCTGGGCAGAATGACCAACCTGTTTGACGGCGTTTCCTTCGTCATGCAGAAGAACAGCGGCGCTAGCGAAGAGGGTGCTGTTTCCGAAGAGAAGATCAAGGGCCTGATTGCAAATGCGCTAAAGGATTTTGCAGCGTCCCTCATCAAAGAATAGGGGTGGCTAACATGGCTAACAACATCGAAAAAATCATCGCCAAAACCTTCTTGGATATGGCAAACGGACTAGAGTCCGGCAGCTTTGGCAACCGTCCAAAGATCGCTCTGACTGGTCTGGGCAGTGAGCACGGCGAAGCAAACGCTGTAGCTGCTGCTGCAATGGCTGCCAAAAAGGGTATTGACGTAACCCTGATCGGCACCATGGAAGATCCTTCCTTCACCACCGCCAAGGTTAGCTGTGAAGACGAGGCTCACAAAAAAATGGAATCCATGCTCGACAGCGGCGAAATCGATGGCGCTGTCACCATGCACTTCCCCTTCCCCATCGGTGTTTCAACCGTAGGTCGTGTGATCACTCCCGGCAAGGGCAAGCAGATGTATGTAGCTACCACCACTGGTACTTCCTCTGCTGACCGTGTAGAGGGCATGATCAAAAATGCTATCTATGGTATCATCACCGCTAAGGCTTGCGGTATCAAGAACCCAACTGTTGGTATCCTAAATATTGACGGCGCTAGAGCTACCGAGGGTGCATTAAAGCAGCTGGCAGCTAGTGGCTACGAGATCAACTTCGCTTCCTCCGACCGTGCAGACGGCGGCTGTGTCATGAGAGGTAACGACCTTCTCTCCGGCGCTTGCGATGTTATCGTTGCTGACTCTCTGACCGGTAACATCATCATGAAGATGATGAGCGCTTACACCACCGGCGGCAGCTATGAGTCTATCGGCTACGGCTATGGCCCCGGCATCGGTCAGGGCTATGAGAAGCTGGTTATGATCGTTTCTCGTGCTTCCGGCGCTCCTGTACTGGCTGGTGCAATCGAGTATGCTGGCGAGCTGGTAAGAGGCAACTACCGTGCAGTAGCTGCTGCTGAGTTTGCTGCTGCTGACAAGGCTGGCCTAAAGCAGCTCCTCGCTGCCCGCAAGGCTGCTGCTAAGCCTGCTGCTGCCGAAGAGGCAGAGGTTGTAGCTCCTCCTAAGGTAGTTGTAACTGCTCAGCTGGCAGGTGTAGAGATCATGGATCTAGAGGATGCTGTAAAGTCCCTCTGGAAGGCAGGCATCTATGCTGAGAGCGGCATGGGCTGCACCGGTCCAATCATCCTCGTACCTGAGGAGAGAGCAGAAGAGAGCTTTAAGGTGCTTAAGGATGCAGGCTGGATCACCCAGTAATCTCAATTAGGTTTCTTCCTGCAAAATTTCGTCTCCACTGACGATGGGACAGGCAATGGTACATCGCTGTTGTCTGTCCTTTTTGTAGGTAAATATCAGGCAACATTGGAGCGCCTAGGTATACCAATGTTGCACCATATTTGCTTATAATATGCCCGTTAAACTACACTGTAAATGGGGATGTACCCCCCAATACTTGATACGCTCATCTTGTGCAAGCAATGGAGCTTGCCAGAGCCCCCGCTCTCAGCACCGTATGGCTGCGAACGGTCAAAATCTACATACGGAGAAATGTTGTGTTTTATGCTGCCAAATACCCAGCTTTTGCGCTCCCTGCCCAAAGTAGATGAATTGCTCCTCTCCGAAACCCTGTTGGAGCGTTGCAAGGGAGCACCTTACAATACAGTCATTGAGGCGGTCAGAGAAACCATCCAGAGTATTCGCAGCGCCGTGTTGGCAGGTGAAATTTCTTCTCTGCCCAGCCGTGAAGAGATCGAAATCCGCACCGCCGCCCTAATTACCCGTAAATCCACTCCTAGCCTACGTCGTGTAATCAATGGTACAGGCATCGTGCTCCACACCAACCTCGGCAGAGCTAAAATGAGTGAGCAGGTTGCAGAAGCGGTTGCAAATGTAGCAAAAGGATACTCCACACTGGAATATGATTTAGAAAAAGCCAAGCGCGGCAGCCGCTATACCCATGTAGAGAGCCTGATTACCAAGCTTACAGGTGCCGAAGCAGCTATGGCAGTCAACAACAACGCTGCCGCTGTAATGCTGATTCTCGGCACACTCTGCCGTGACAAAGAGGTCGTGATCTCCCGCGGTGAGCTGGTGGAGATCGGCGGGTCTTTTAGAGTACCCGAGATCATGGAGCAGAGCAACAGCAAGCTGATCGAGGTAGGCACTACCAATAAGACCCACCTTGCCGATTATCAACGCGTCATTAAGCCCGAGCTTACCTCTGCCCTATTAAAAGTCCATACCAGCAACTTTAAGATTGTGGGCTTTACCAAAGAAGTATCCATCGCTGAGCTCTCTGAGCTGGCAAAGGAGCACAACATTCCCTTAATCCATGACATCGGCAGCGGCTCTTTGGTAAGCCTTGAGAAATATGGTATCCTCGATGAGCCTACCGTCATGGACAGCCTTGCTGCGGGGGCAGATGTAGTCAGCTTCAGCGGCGACAAGCTGCTGGGCGGCATAATTGTAGGTAAGAAGCAGTATATCGATGCAATGAAGAAAAACCCCCTTACCCGTGCCCTTAGGATCGACAAGCTTTCTCTTGCTGCCTTGGAGGCTACCCTCAGAGCCTATCTTGATACCGATACTGTGGAGCAAAACATCCCTACCCTTGGGATGCTGGCAATTGATCAGGAGGCCCTCAAAGCCAAAGCCTGCCTACTCAGCGAGGCGATCAGCGCTACAGCAAGCTGCCTGAGCGTTGAAGTCGTAGAAGAGCAAGGCCAGGTTGGCGGTGGCTCTGTACCTACTCAGATGATCCCAAGCTGGGCTGTTGCCATCAGCAGTGGGCAGCTAAGCCCCAACCAACTGGAAGAAAAACTCCGCCTATCCCCTATCCCAGTTATCGGCAGGATCTCTAGAGATCGCTATATCCTAGACGTCCGCACCATTGAGTGCAGCGATTTTGCTTATATCGCGAAGGCTTTATCAAACATTACAGACCAGGAGCTGGCTACCATATGAAAAATGTTATCATCGGCACCGCAGGCCACGTTGACCACGGCAAATCTCTGCTGATTAAAGCCTTGACTGGCATCGAAACCGACCGCCTCAAAGAAGAAAAAAAGCGAGGCATCACCATAGAGCTGGGCTTTGCACACATTGACCTGCCAAACGGCACCAAAGCGGGTGTCATCGACGTACCGGGGCATGAAAAATTCATCAAAAATATGCTTGCGGGTGCTGGCGGCATCGATGTAGCGATGCTGATCGTGGCAGCCGACGAGGGCTTCATGCCACAAACCAGAGAGCATCTGGGGATTCTCACTTTGCTAGGTATCCAACACGGTGTGATCGTAATGACCAAGACCGATCTGGTTGATCCCGATTGGATCGAAATGGTAACAGAAGACATCCGCAATGAGGTCAAGGGCAGCTTCCTAGAGAATGCCCCTATTATCCCTGTGAGTGCCTACAAAAATCAAGGAATCGACACCCTCCGAAATACACTTGCAGAGCTTTGTGATTCCCTTGCCGAAAAAGCCAACTCTCCTGCATTTCGCATACCCGTAGATAGAGTATTCTCGGTAGATGGCTTTGGCACCGTCATTACAGGCACCCTGATCGAGGGCAGCCTAAAAGAGGGTGACGAGGTGATGATCTACCCCGAGAAGAAGCTGACTCGTGTGCGTAATCTACAGGTGCACGGCAAAGATGTACCTGTTGCCTATACAGGGCAGCGCGTAGCGGTCAACCTTGCCTCCATCAAAAAAACCGAGATCAACCGTGGCGACACCCTAGCCAAGCCCGACACCATGACCAATACCATGATGCTCGACGTCAAGCTCTCGATCCTCCCTGATTATGACCGTGTGATCAACAATGCTTCACGGTTACACTTCTATCATGGTACTAGAGATGCACTCTGCAAGCTGGTGCTTTTGGAAAAAGACGCTCTTGAGGCGGGCCAAAGCGGCTATGCCCAGCTCCGCCTAAGCGAAGAGATCGCCGTCAAAAAGGGAGACCGCTTTGTAGTGCGCTTCTACTCCCCTATCGAAACAGTTGGAGGCGGTATCATCATCGATCCAGCCCCCGTGAAGCATAAGCGCTTTCATGAAGAGTCGATCAAGGGTCTTGCCATCAAAGAAGGCGGTTCCCTTGAAGATAAGGCAGCACAGGCAATTCTTGAAGCAAGCCCCAAGCTCAGCCCTACCTCGGCAATTGCAAGCCTCTTGGGTATGGAGCCAGAGGAGTTTGAGCGTGTACTAGGTGAGCTGCTGGTAGATGATATAATCATCCGCATCAATCAGCAAACCGTCGTCCATAGAGATTACATCGCAAAGCTTGCTGAGGAGCTGACCAAGCTTCTGAGCGACTACCATAAGCAAAATCCTCTACAGCAGGGCATTAGGCGTGAAGAGCTGCGTAGCAAGCTATCATTTAAGACCGACATCGCCACCGCCGATAAACTGATTTCCATCCTACTTGAGGATGCCGACCGCTTTGCTCTGGTAGATGGGCGTGTCAAGCTGGCTGGTTTTACCGTCACCTACAACGAAGCCCAAAAACGCATCCATCAGAAGCTTACCGAAACCTACCTTCAAGCAGGCTTCAGCGTACCTAGTATGGAAGAGCTAGCCGCCCTTTTCCCTAAGGACAAGGTAGCATTTACGCAGGTGTATGAGGCGCTGATATCTGACGGTGTGCTGATCACGGTTGCACCTTCTATCAGTTTCCATGCCGATCACTATCGTACTGCCCTCTCCAAGCTGGCAGAGCATCTAGGCGCCAACCCACAGATTACACTGGGCGAAATGCGAGATCTCTTAAATACCTCCCGTAAATACGCCATTGCTCTGCTAGAGTTTTGGGATCGTCGAGGTATCACCAAGAAGGTCGGGGATGCCAGAGTGCTGGGCGCTAATTTTACCAACGAATAGACAGATAGCCATAATATTTCGTAAAAAAGTATTGATTTTAGACAAACCTTGTGGTATAATATTGTAGCAATATGGGGGTAGATGGGTTGCTGGTGTGCCCTCTGGTCTTCAAAACCAGTAATAGTAGTTAGTAGCTGCTTAGGTGGGTTCGATTCCCACATACTCCCGCCACAATATAAGCTGTACCGTAGAGGTGCAGCTTATTTTTTTACAACGAAGAATCGCTATAGGTATGCTGCCTTACACCCAAAGCTAGGCGATGCTGCAAGGCATTTTAATATCACTACAGATCACCTATAGGGGGCACTCATTTGCACGCTTGTACAAGCGAAGGTAGGCAATATGGTAAGCGGTAACCGTCGGCTTTTCCCCACATACATGAGCCCCAAAGCATAACTCTTAGGAAGCAAAACAAAAGCACCACCCCGAGAGGTGATGCTGCTTGTTATTAGTCTACGATGATTGCGTGCTTTGATTTCGCCTCAACCTGACCCACGATCCTAGCCCATGGAGTGATCTCCTCCATAGCTCTAAGCATCTCCTGGGCCTTATGCTCAGGCACTGAGATCAAAAGACCACCCGAAGTCTGGGGATCACTTAAGATATCCAGCACCTCACGCGAAACACCACTACCAATCAATACTTTATCCTTGAGATAATCAAAGTTGGTGTAGGCTCCGGCTGGGATGATCCCCATCCTTGCCATCTCTACTGCTGCGGGGATTAGAGGCAGCTCCTTAGAAAACAATCGAATGGTCTTACTGCTACCCGCAGCCATCTCATAGCTGTGCCCCAGCATACCAAATCCAGTAACATCGGTGCATGCATGAGCGCCCCCTACCTTGCTTAGCACCTGCTGAGCATACTTATTGAGGGTCGCCATCACCGACACCATCAGGTCATAGTCCTGAGCGCTGAGCAGGTCAGCCTTTGCCGCAGTGGTCAAAATACCTGTGCCAAGGGGCTTGGTCAGGATCAAAATATCTCCCTCACGGCTGCTGCTGTTGGCGAGCACATCCTTTGGGTGGATGAAGCCCGTCACACAAAGGCCATACTTAGGCTCCACATCCTCAATGGTGTGACCTCCTGCTATGATGGCACCCGCTTCCTTCACCTTGTCGTGACCACCCAGCAAAATACCCTCTATTGCCGATTTGGGCAGGCAGTTGGGTACGCAAAGCAGATTCATCGCCAAAGTAGGCGCCCCACCCATGGCATATACATCGCTTAGGGAGTTGGCAGCTGCGATTTGACCATAGACATATGGGTCATCAACCACCGGCGGGAAGAAATCCACCGTCTGTATCATAGCTTGATGCTCGTTTATCTGATAAACGCAGGCATCATCGCTGGTGTCAAAGCCGATCAGGAGATTTTTATCCTCAAACTTTGGCAGCTTGCGCAAAACCTCATCCAGGGCACCCGGCCCTACTTTAGAGGCTCAGCCTGCGCTTTTTGTCATATGTGTTAAACGTTGTTTCACCTTTTCACCTCCTGTATTACTATGTATATTGTACTACCCTTGCACACGAAATTCAATAGTCTGACCACAGTTATCGATCTGAAAGGGGACGATCTATTATGGAATTTAAACAACTGGAGGCCTTTACTGCAGTGGTGGAGCTAAAAAGCTTCTCCAAAGCTGCCAACCGATTGTTTCTTACCCAGCCCACCGTCAGTGCACATATCCAGTCACTAGAGCGAGAGCTTGGTACCCGACTGATCCTGCGAAACACCAAGGCCCTAACCCTCTCTGACTCAGGAGAGTGCCTCTATAACTATGCTAAGGAAATCATCTCCCTGCGGGACAAAGCCCTGACCGACCTTGGGCATGGAGTAAATGCCCCCTGTGGCAACATCACAATCGCTGCCTCTACCATCCCCTCTCAGTACATACTGCCGGGGGTACTGGCCGAGTTTCATCAGCAATACCCTGAGGTAACCTTCAATATCATCAAATGTGACAGCGGCATGGTCATCAAGCATCTTGAGGATAATCGGGCAGATATCGGTATAACCGGTAC
Source organism: Oscillospiraceae bacterium (assembly GCA_032059445.1). Classification (GTDB taxonomy): domain Bacteria; phylum Bacillota; class Clostridia; order Oscillospirales; family Ruminococcaceae; genus DAMCAP01. The sequence continues at coordinate 41,634 of DAMCAP010000005.1, read as the reverse complement.
GATTTCTGACACCAGCAATTGCAGCTTCGAGCCTTTTACCAAAGATAAGCTGGTGGTAGTCACTCCGAGCACCAAAGAATACAGCTTAATCAAGAGCTTTGATAAGCAACGACTGCTGCAAGCCCCTTTTATCGCCCGTGAAGAAGAATCAGGTACCCGCAAGGAATACGAGCAGTACCTCAATAGCATCGGTATCAACCCCAAAGAGCTCAATGTAGTCGCTCAGATGGACAATGTAGACAGCATCAAGAGCTCGATTGCCAGTGGCCTAGGTATCTCGATCATGTCACAGATGTCGGTGGCAGAATACTGCAAGCTAGGCTTGTTACGTACCTCCACCATCAACGACACCTCTATCGGGCGAAACCTCTACCTGGTACGCCTAAAGAATAAACACCTCTCCCCAGTTGTAGAGCGCTTTATGTCAAAGGTCCGCGAGTATAGCAATACCTGTGGCTCTTGTAGCTCGTGCAGCTGACAGCCCCTTTGTGCTGTGCGCAGCCACCCTATCGTTATAGGGCTGATTTTGATTGCAGAGGGCTACCTGCCACTGCTTACAAATAGAGCAGCAAACCCTATTGCAAAGTTATGTGAATATAGTCCATTGCAAATAGTTACGACCATATACAACACAAAACCCCCATCCGCAGCATAATAAATGGCTGTGATTGGGGGTTTCGTATTTCTATAAAAAATAACAAAATTTCCTCATTAAACGGATCGCATCCCCATGCCGTTAGGCATTTCAATGTGCCACAGGCACATTATAAGGGCAATAGATTAAAGCGGTTATCGCAAGCAGCTACAGGCTGCGCAGCGTAATCCGCTAAGCTTTGCCCGTGGGTAAAGGGCAGAGCCCTTTGACGGTTTTTTCCCCATTTTTGACGTCTATCAAAAATGGGGTGCCTGCACGGCATGAGTGCAAAGAGCGGATGCATAAGCCTCTTTAAAAAAGTACCTATCGCACCCAATTCACCACATCTGCCCTACGTGCAGGCATAGTGGGCACTGCACCCTCGATGTATCCTAGCCCTATTGTTACACAGTGCTCATACCCAGCAGGGATGCCCAGTCGCTTATGTAGGCTATCACCCTGCTCAGTCATAAAGGCGTATCGGGGGCTTGCCAGATAACAGGAGCCAATACCCAGCGACCAAGCAGCCAGCAGGATGTTTTGTGCTGCAGCACTTACGTCTAGAGGCTTTGGCGCCAGCTTCTCGGTGGAGATTACAATGAGAGTAGGAGCAGCATAGAAGTTCTTATAATCTGGGTCCATTACCCGTGCCTTGGCTTTTTCGGTACCATGCATCATGATCCCCTTGGTACATGCTGCCTCAAAATCAGCAATCAGCTCTTTATCCTGCACTACGGTAAAATGCCAGCCCTGTAGGTTGTTGCCGCTGGGGGCAGCAATAGCTGCTTTTAGGATGATCTCGATATCTTGATCCTTTAGCTGCTCTTTTTTATAGCTGCGGATGGTTCTACGACTAAAAATGGTATCTAATGTAGCATTCATAGGGGTTTCTCCTTACAATCTATATAGTTGCATTGTGCTTCGCTGCTTTTATTCTACAATTTAGCTGCTTCGCTGTCAATATAGGCGCCTTTGCTATTGAAATAAGGGCTGAAATATTGTATGATCATAGTGAAACAATACAGATTAAAGGAGTAGCGTAATGATTATTAAACAAATTATCGAAGTATTCGACCTGCTCGATTCCAGCACTGCTTGTGCCAAGGATGTAGCAGACTATCTGCGTAAAATAAAAGCAGATGCCGATATACACTACTATGATGTTGTAGGCCCCAGAGGCAAGACCGAAATGTTTAGAGTACGGATCCCTGGCACCAAGGGCAAGACTGTAGGCGGCTCTGCCCCAACCATTGGTCTTCTGGGCAGACTAGGCGGTCTGGGCGCACGCCCTGCTATGACAGGCTTTGTATCTGACGGTGACGGTGCTCTGGTAGCTCTGGCATGTGCTGCCAAGCTGCTTGATATGCAGAGCAAGGGCGACTATCTAGAGGGCGACGTAGTAGTTTCTACCCACATCTGCCCCGACGCTCCTACCCAGCCTCACGAGCCTGTGCCTTTTATGGGCTCCCCTGTCGATATGGCTACCGTTAACCGCGAGGAGGTCAGCGATGATCTCGATGCCATCCTCTCAGTCGACACCACCAAGGGCAACCGCATCATCAATCACAGAGGTTTTGCTATCTCCCCCACCGTCAAGGACGGCTACATCCTAAAGGTGAGCGACGATCTACTAGACATCATGCAGACCACCACAGGCAAGCTGCCTCAGGTATTCGCCCTCACTACTCAGGATATCACCCCTTACGGCAACGACGTATACCACCTCAACTCCATCCTCCAGCCCTGCACCGCTACCACTGCACCAGTAGTGGGCATTGCCATCACTACTGAGGTGCCTGTAGCAGGCTGTGCAACCGGTGCAAGCAACTTTGTTGATTGCGAATCTGCCGGCCGCTACATGATCGAGGTTGCGAAGTACTTCGGTAAGGGTCAGTGCAAGCTCTACAACGAAAAGGAGTATGCCCATCTTCTTGATCTCTATGGCTCTATGGCACACCTAAAGACCCTCGGAAAGTAATTGTAAGTCCTCAAACTACCAGCCGCAGGAGCAATCCTGCGGCTTTTTTCGTTCTTATTTAGGTGCTCCGTACAGCACGCTTATTACAGGAAACTCTCCCAAGCTTTGTATATTGCTCTAATTGACACCCACCCAAACCATGGGATACAATTATTTTAATCTAATGATGCAAAGTAAAGGAGCAAGATATGAAATACATCAAATGCCACTACAGCGGTGAAGATTTCTGGGCAGCTCTCCAAGGCAATAAGGCAATCAGGATGGATCAAGCACCTTATCTGGGGGGCAAAATGATCGATAAGATCTATGATATCGAAGAACTGAAGCTCTTGGCTCCCTGTGAGCCCAGCAAAATCGTAGCTCTAGGCAAGAATTACTATGCTCACGCCCTCGAAATGGGTGAAGGAATCCCCGACACACCCGTGCTATTTCTCATGCCCCCTACCTGTGTCAACCATCACGAAGGAGAGGTGGTTTACCCCACCATCACCCAGCGGTTGGATTATGAGGGGGAGCTTGCCTTTGTAATCAGCAAGGAAGCTAAAAAGGTAAAAGCGGAAAATGCCTATGATTATATCTTTGGCTACACCATTTTAAATGACGTAACCTGCCGTGATATCCAGAAAAGTGATGGTCAGTGGACAAGGGGCAAATGCTGTGACGGTCATGCTCCCATCGGGCCTTGGCTGGTTACGGATATTGACCCAAGTGATCTAGCCGTTACCACCCGCCTAAATGGAGAGGTCAAACAAAGCTCCCGTACCTCTAAGTTTATGACCAGTATCCCCGCTATGCTGGAGTTTATCACCCAGTGCATGACCCTCTACCCCGGTGATGTGGTCACTACAGGCACCCCAGAAGGCATCGGGCCTATGGCAGTGGGTGATACTGTGGAGGTAGAGATCGAGGGAATCGGTATACTTCGCAATATCATTGTCAAAGACATATAATAAGCCTGCCCTCATTATAATCTGAGAGGTACCCGCAGCATATGGTATCTGTGGCTAATAGGCTAGGAGGCAATATGGAAATACGTAAGGCCCATCAGCAGGATGATTTCGAAGCAATAGGCAATATCTATGCAAGCAGCTGGAAGGTCGCTTATCAGGGTATTGTCCCCCAAGACTATTTAGATGCGCTGGAGGGGAATCGTTGGGCTACCATTTTAGCCAAAGCTCAGTATGATGCTTATGTAATCATGGATGGTGCAAAATACGCTGGTACCTCCTCCATTTGCGCTGCCAGAGATGAAAATATGGCGGGCTGGGGTGAAGTTATCTCGATTTACCTGCTGCCGGAGTACTTTGGGGCAGGGTATGCCCAGCCACTGCTAGAAGGGGCTTTAAACGCGCTACAAAGCAAAGGATATCGGCATGCTTATTTGTGGGTGCTAGAGCAAAATACACGAGCCCGCAGATTTTATGAGAAACAAGGCTTTAAAGCAAATCATGATTTTACCACAATTACGATAGCAGGCAAAGAACTTAAGGAGCTTCGATATGTCAAGCAACTGGATGGGTAACACGAGGGAGGTACTTCTCATCCAACTCGGCTCCGTAAGCAAAGTCATGCCGCTCTGACGAAATATTATAAGCAGTTACAGCTTTTTACTTTTTTCGTAATACACATCTGATAGTATTGTGGCAGAAAGGATGGTATTGTATGGGACGAAAAATACTCTGCATCTCGCTTATGCTACTTCTACTATCGGGCTGCATCTCAGCGCCCTCTTCTTCAGAAAAACACTTTGTCAAGCTCTATACTGCCGACCCCGCATCCACCTCCGATCAGGTCGATACCGTAGTAGAGGTAGAGCTATCCGCTGCTCCCTCCCCTCAGGGGATCGCAGAAGCATACCGCGATACCTTTTTTAACACCAAGGATGCCCCTGCACATCTGCCGAAGCTGGGCTGGCGCTCTGTAAGCGTGGATAAGCAGGGCATGGTCACCATTGATTTTACCACGGATGGCCTTACCAGAGTCAGCCAGGGCAGCTACACAGAGTCAACCACCCTGATGGGGCTTGCAAAATCCATTATTCTGGGCGATCCCAAAGTAGATGCGGTAAGCTACAGTGTAGAGGGTAAGGAATATGCCTCAGGGCATTTTGTCTTTGAGTTGGGGGTACCTTTCCTCACTAGAGAGCAGTTGAAAGAAGAAATGGGCAGGTCAGCCTAAAAAACAATACATAGATAAACCTCAAAGTATCTATCGGTACTTTGAGGTTTTTTGTTGAATGAACATTTTATATGCAGTTGAGCATGCTATAGAGATTATCCTAAGCCACAACCAAGGACTACAACCTCATAACCTCAATAAAAAAGAGCGAGCAGTATCAAATACCACTCGCCCGAATATCCATAGGACATTTCATGCCTGTATTACTCTGTTTCGTCTTCCACGAAGCTGGTAACGTGATCGGTATATTTGTTGATAAAATCGATGAGGAAGTCCTGCTGATCCTTGGTATAGGTAGCAAACTCATCATAGAGTTGGTGCTCGTGCTTGCTATGAAACTCTGCATGACCTTGATTTGCACGATTACCCAGCTCGGTAAGCCTGAAGTATACTTCTTTTTTGTTGCTAGGGTCCTGATAGCGCTCGATCAAGCCCTTACAGTGTAGCTTGGTTAGCATCTTTGATACGCTGCCCTTTGTGATGTTAAATAAAATTGCTAGGTCAGTGGTATTGCTGTCAGGGTGATTAGCGATTGCTTCTACCATATGGATTTCGGTGGGAAACAGCAGCATGTCGATCCCATAAGTTCTTGGGATGCGGTTGGTCAATCTAACTATAGCAGTCATACGGGCCAGCGCTTCATCCAACAGCATCTTTTGTTTATCCATGTATTCACCTTCTTTATTAAAAATCTCAATAGTTATATCATACCATAAAAGACGGATAAATGTCAACAAAAACCAAATTAAGACATTTTTATATAATTACTTTAATACGCGAAAGTGATTACTTACCTATTACTTCATTTAAAGTGCGCAACTGCTCTGACATATGCCTTGCCCGCTGCTTAAAGGTATCAGCATTTTTCGCATCGTATTTGTACAAAAATCTTACGATAATTTCTTCATTTACATATGCCGCTTCATAATAATGATAATTACCCGAGGTATCGCTCATATTCCCCTTATAGTTGATTTCAAATACAAAATCATCAATATAGCTATCGATGACCCCATCGGCTTTTGCCTTGACATCATCCAAAAGGTCCTTGGTAATCTTGTGAGAAGGATTTGCTGAAGCCCATACCGTCAGCTCACCACCATAAGGGTCGGTGAAATATGCGCCGTCTTCGCTGCTAAGCTCCGAAGATAGAGCCATATATGAGGGATAGGCAAAGCTATAGTCAAACTTCTTGTTTTCGTAGGTATCGTAGCTGTCTTCAAGGTTTTGAGGTACCGAAGCAACACTTGAGGCAGGCTCATAATGGATCGATGGCTGCACAGGCAGCGGCTGCGAAGCATCTATACCGCTGCAAGCAGTCATAACACAGATCGAAATCAATGCGGCAACAGATA
>DAMCAP010000005.1:2051-35479 GCA_032059445.1 Oscillospiraceae bacterium | reverse complement strand
ATTTTTACAGCTGTAGATTTCATAATAGCTCCTTTGCAAGTTTACTCCTTGCATTATATCCCTTTATAGTCCAAAAAACAATGCGCTAATTCTAAAAATACCATGAATGATTTATGATAATTGTTAAACTATTACTGTAGAAGCAATTTATCCTCAAGAATTCTAGTTTTATTGGTTAAATGTCACATTACGGCACACCGTAGTAGCCAAGCTTTTATCTGTAGTATTTGTTGTAAATGATACGAAATACAACGGCAATTCCACTGATACCTGGCAAAGCTCTCTAAAATCAAAAAACAGCACACAGTGTGCTACCACCGTGTGCTGCTAAAAGGGTTTTAACCCTGATAAATTTTCAATCGTTATTAAACGATGCTGTTACATCCCGCTAGTCTTTGTATTACTGTGGGCCGTCAAAGGTCATAGAGCCGCTGACATTTAGACCGGAGTAGTAAGCATCAACCAGAGTAAAGGACTGCAATGCAGCCAATGCGTTAAGCACATAATTGGTCTGGGTAATGCTTGCCATATCAATGGTAATGGGGTCAGTGTCAAAGTTATGACTTCCATCGGAGGTTAGCTGCTTAACATAAAACGCATAGGGGGCGACACCTGTACCGTAGGGCACATGATCAAATACACATTCGCCGATTGCACTTACGGTCTTGGCAGTACCGTAGGTTGTGCTTCCGTCAGAATTACATCTGATAAAAGTTCCGCTTGTGATGGGAGTACCACCACTAGCACCTGTTTCGTTGATCACGAGGGTTAGAGTACCTTCAGCGGCAACGGTAAAATCCTCTGATCCAGGGCTACCGGTAGCGGTAAATGTTGTTGGGTCTAGTAAACCGGTATAACCTGTAACTGATGCGGTAACATCATAAGCGCCGGTTGGCAGCCGTTTAGAACCCGCACCATTGGTAATGGTTACTATATACTGGGACATATTGTCAATACTCCTTCATTAATGGGTAAATTGGGGTAATGATGATCAGTTAGGCGAAATTTCACATCTACAAACCTCTCGCATATTGGTCTGATCATCGGGTAAAAAATTAATTCTCTGCCTAATGTGCAACCCGGCAGCATCTTAATCCAGATGGTCTGGCCAGTAGGGCTAAAGCCAGCACAGGAAATGGCACGAGCCCTAATCCTGTACTCTTTGGGGGCTGTAAGAGAAAAATGCGCAGCTTGATTGACCGAGGTGATTTGTTCACAAATAGGATTGTGAAAGCAATCCAAAACCTGTACCAAAAAGCTACCCGATTCCCCCCCAAAGCTTCTACATATAATACGCAGGTTGCCTTTATCGCAGCTGTGCATAATATTCCTCCAATTCAGGGATCAGTATAGTATATGTGATTTCACGATAAGTGTTCTCTACCTTGAATCTAGGCTCTATAGATCATTTAACAGTTTTATATTAAAAAATCCAATAAAACAAAATCAAATTAACATACAAATCTTCATTATCAAAAACATGCAGTAGTTTAAGCTTTTAGGTTTATATAGATACCCTTGACAAATTTATATGATATGCTATAATGAACGTAGTTCAGTTTTGGGGGGGTGCCTATGAATAAGACGCTGACTTCAAGAGAAGCAATTTTGACTGTTGGCAAAGAAATTGCAACACAATCTGGCCTGCAAGCTCTCAATATGCGAGAGGTAGCCAAGCGCTGTGGGGTTGCTGTGGGTTCGGTGTATAACTACTTCCCTTCTAAAGGTGAGCTGATCGCTGCTACGATTGAGTCGGTATGGAGTGAGATTATCTATAGCCCTACTAGCCTCCCACCTAGCCAAAGCTTTGTGGAGACCATCTGCTCTTTGTTTGAGACCATACAAAAAGGTTCAGAAAAATACCCGTCCTTTTTTACCTTGCACTCAATGAGCTTCGCCGGTATCGACAGGCATAAAGGACGAGAGGTCATGAACCAGTACTTTGGGCAGATCAAAAGTCACTTGCTTACAGTGCTCAGAGAAGATCAAAATGTGAGGCACGACGCCTTTACTCCTGATTTTACGGCAGAAGATCTTGTGGATTTTGCATTCTCCAATATTCTGATGCTGCTCATGCAAAGCAATCCTTCCTGCCGTTGCCTATCTGAGCTTATCACTCGGTCGATCTACTAAAAATCTCACCGCAAGGTGGGTATTTTTAGCGCTCAATCTGAACGTTGTTCACAATATGACTTTTGTAGGAGGTTTTTATGCAAGCAATCATGGAAACAAGCTTTGATATTGTATATCTTAGCTCAGTAATTACAATCGGTATAATGATGATGAGAAAATCAAAGGGAAATAAGCAGTATTTTTTATTTGGGTTGATGGCTGTTGTCCTTGGCGCAGGTGATGCCTTCCATCTTGTCCCCCGTGCTGTGGCACTTTGCACCACCGGTCTTCAAAACTATACCACTGCACTGGGAATCGGCAAATTTATCACCTCAATTACCATGACAATATTTTACCTGCTTTTATATCATATATGGAGGCTACGCTATAAGGTACAGGGCAGGCAGTCACTGAGCATCACCGTATATCTGCTTGCCGCAGCCAGAGTTGCCTTATGCTTCTTCCCACAAAATGCATGGACCAGTGCTGAGGCTCCCTTATCATGGGGCATCTATCGCAATATTCCCTTTGCTCTAATGGGGCTGCTGATCCTAGTGCTCTTTTATCAAAGTGCCAAAGAGCATCGTGATACTGCTTTTCGCTTTATGTGGCTGACCATTGTACTCAGCTTTGCGTTCTACATTCCGGTCGTTTTATATGCCGATACCATACCGATTGTGGGTGTCCTGATGATTCCCAAGACCTGTGCCTATGTGTGGGCGGTGGTAATCGGGTACCAGGCTATGCACAAAGAGCTAACAGCTTAAGGCTCCCTCACATACTGATGAAGCCTCCGAGATACTCGGAGGCTTTTATACATGAAATAATCACCCTGCTCGCCAAAACAAGCATGCAAAAAAGCCCCCGATTGCTCGGAGGCTTTTTATACATATTATTGCGATGCAATCATACAGCGCTTATGTAAGGCGATAATGCTTACTTAGCGTTAGCAGCTGCCTTAACAAGAGCATTTCTGTAACCGCCGATGTCAATGGTTACGCTGGTCTTCAGCTCTGCTACATCTGGAACTTCCTTATGAGAAGCATCTTTCTCAAAAGTCTTCATAGCAACTGCCTCGTCAACAGTCTTGCCGATCAGCCACTGCTCGTAAGCAGCGATCTGCTCAAACCACTCCTTCTTGATCTCGGAAACCTTAGCCATACCGTAGTTAGCGCCCAGCTCCTTCTTGGAGATAACGCCCTTGGTCAGGTCAGTGGTCAGCTCGCCCTTGTCGTTAAAAGCAAACTTAGACTGAGTTACATCGAAGTTAACATAGGTGATCTTGCCAGCATCGTCGAGCATTACAGTACACATAGTAACGTCGGACTGAGCAGTGCCATCCTTCTTGTCAGCAGTGTTGTAGTTAGCACCCTTTACATTTACGATGGAAGCAGTGCCAATCTTAGTTGCTGCTGGAGCTGGGGTGGAAGCTGCTGGAGCTGGAGTAGAAGCTGCTGGAGCTGGAGTGGAAGCTGCTGGAGTCTTAGGTGCGCAACCAGCCATCAGCATAGCAGTTGCCATCAGAGCTACAAGAATCTTTTTCATAATACATTTCCTCCTAGTTGTTTCAATATGCTTTTGCAAATTGAACCGCCTGTATAATTTAAGGCGTGAATATTTACCTCGAGAAACAATACAACAGCGGGAGGTGCCCGCTACCAATTTAACGATAACCCCTTGTAAAAAGGTTGCATAGTTCTTAAGGTAAAGCTAGTTTTTACGTAATTTTCTAGCCTGAAATAAAGTATAAACGATAATTAATTTTATATCAATATTGTTTTGCAAATTCCTCTTTTTTGCCTTAAAATTAACAATCTTGTGTTTTCCAATTATCTACCATGCACAAATTATAAACGAATTGGAAATTTATCCAGAGATTATCCAGTACACTTTTACCGAAAATTGAAAATGCAGGAAAATCATCCGCCTTCTTGCAAAAATAGCCCATAAAGCAAGCCCCTCCCTGCTTAAATATAGCAGAGAGGGGGTTTGCATATTGAAATTTCACCTAATGAAAAATTTCATTTTGGGCATCTTATTTTTTAAAGATATCAAGATCTAGTACTGGGACTTCTGCTGGAGTTGTACCAAGCTTTATGCACTTAAGCACTGCCTGTGCGGTATCCAGCGAGGTCAGGCAGGGGATCGACATCTCCACCGCTCTGCGGCGGATCCTAAAGCCATCCCTCGACTGCTGACGACCTCTGGTGGGAGTGTTGATAACCATTCCTACCTGCCCAGAGGAGATCACATCGAGGATGTTGGGGGCTTCTTCGCCAATACGGTTGACCTGCTGGGCGGCTACTCCTTTTGCTGCTAGGTATTGGGCGGTGTGCTCAGTGGCATAGATGGGATAACCGCAGTCATAGAGGCCCTTGGCAAGCCCTACAAGCTCTTCTTTATCCGCATTTCGCACAGTGGTAATGATGGAGCTGCCTTTTTCGGGGAGCTTGATACCCGATCCGATGATCCCCTTATAGAGGGCAGTCTCAAAATCTCTGGCAATGCCCAGCACCTCACCTGTGGACTTCATCTCAGGGCCTAGGATGTTGTCTACATCATGGAGCTTCTCAAAAGAGAAGACCGGCACCTTGACTGAGTAGTACTCAGGCTCTTGATAGAGGTCACAGCCGTAGCCCATATCGCTAAGCTTCTCGCCAAACATACAGCGAGTAGCGATCTCAACCACAGGTAGACCTGTTACCTTGCTGATATACGGGATGGTGCGGCTGGCTCTGGGGTTGGCCTCGATGATATAGAGCCTGCCCTCGTAGTATACATACTGGATGTTGATCAGCCCACGCACGTCCATACGCAGCGCCAACTGACGTGAGGCTTCCACGATCTCTGCCTTGAGGGCATCGCTGAGGCTGATGGGCGGGAATACCGAGATGCTATCTCCTGAGTGGACGCCGGCACGCTCTAGGTGCTCCATGATGCCGGGGATCAGCACCTGCTCACCGTCACAAATCGCATCCACCTCCAGCTCCTTGCCCATCAGGTACTTATCCACCAGTACAGGGTGATCTTGGGTGCTACGGTTGATGATCTCCATAAATTCGGCCACGTCGCTGTCGGAGTAGGCGATCTCCATCCCCTGACCCCCCAACACATAGGAAGGGCGCACCAATACAGGGTAACCCAGTTTGTTTGCAGCTGCCACTGCTTCTTCGGCGGTGTAGATCAGAGCACCTGCGGCTCTGGGCAGGCCAACTGCTTCCAACACCTCGTCAAACTTCTCTCTGTCCTCAGCGGCGTCGATCTGAGAGGGTTGGGTGCCGATGATCTTAACCCCCATCTGCTCTAATGCTGCTGCAAGCTTGATGGCGGTCTGCCCACCAAACTGGACAATTGCGCCGTCTGGCTGCTCGGTTTCTACGATGTTGCGTACATCCTCAGGGGTCAGCGGCTCGAAATAAAGCTTGTCAGAGGTATCGAAGTCGGTGGAAACGGTTTCAGGGTTGTTGTTTATGATAATGGTTTCATAGCCCAGCTTCTTGAGAGACCACACACCATGTACAGAGCAGTAGTCAAACTCGATCCCCTGCCCGATACGGATAGGCCCCGAGCCGATGATCAGGATTTTTTTACGGTCGGATTTCACCGTCTCCCCTGTTGAGTCATAGGTAGAGTAGTAATAAGGGGTCACCGCCTCAAACTCAGCAGCACAGGTGTCGACGGTCTTAAACACCGCCTTGACCCCAAGTTGCTCCCGGTAGGAGGTGACGGCATCGGGGGTCGTGCCGATGTAGCGAGCGATCACCTTATCGGTAAAGCCCATGGTCTTGATCCGTCGGAAAAATCCCTCGTCAAAGTCCGCCAGCCCCATGGTCTTGAGCTGCTCGGCGGCATCTACGAGATTTTTGATCTTGGAGAGGAAGAATACGTCGATCTTAGTGATGTCGTTGATCTCCTGCATGGTCATCAGCCCCCGGCGCAGCGCCTCGGCTACTACAAAGATCCGCTCATCGTCGATGGTATGGATGCGCTCCTTGATGCTTGCATCGTCTAATCGCGTTACAAACCAGCATTCATCCAAAGCTTCTATTTTTAACTCCAGCGAGCGGATCGCCTTCATCAGCGCACCCTCGATGGAGGTGGCGATGGACATAACCTCCCCTGTTGCTTTCATCTGGGTACCAAGGGTACGCTTTGCCTTAACAAATTTATCGAAGGGCCACTTGGGGAACTTAATAACAGTGTAATCTATCGTTGGCTCGAAGCAGGCGTAAGTGGTACCTGTCACCTTGTTGAGGATTTCATCCAGACCGTAGCCGATGGCGATCTTGGCAGCCACTCTAGCTATGGGGTAGCCTGTCGCCTTAGAAGCCAGCGCCGAGGAGCGAGAAACTCTGGGGTTGACCTCGATGACGCCGTACTCAAGGCTCTCGGGGTGTAGGGCAAACTGGATGTTGCAGCCTCCCTCAATCTTTAGCGCTGAAATAATGCTGAGTGCCGCTCCGCGGAGCATGCCATATTCCTTATCTGAGAGGGTTTGGGCGGGGGCAACTACAATACTATCCCCTGTGTGGACGCCGACGGGGTCGAGATTCTCCATGCTACACACCGTGATAGCGTTACCCTTGGCATCGCGGATGGCCTCAAATTCGATTTCTTTCCAACCCGATACACACTTCTCGATCAAGATTTGATGCACCATGCTGTGGCGGATGCCGCCCTTGCCGATCTCCCGAAGCTGAGCGGGGTCATAGGCGATGCCGCCCCCTGTGCCACCCATGGTGTAGGCGGGGCGCACGATGACTGGGTAGCCGATCTCCTCGGCGTAGGAGAGGGCAGCTTCCACACTCTCTACCACCTTGCTCTTGATACAGGGCTGACCGATCTCTGCCATGGCATCCTTAAAGAGCTGGCGATCCTCCGCCGCCTTGATGGAGCTGATGGCAGTACCCAGGAGCTTGACCTTGTGCTTAGCAAGGAATCCGCTCTCCGCAAGCTCCACCGCTAGATTGAGCCCTGTCTGGCCGCCCAGTGTGGGTAGGATGCTGTCGGGCTTTTCTTTGATAATGATATTCTCAATGACAGGAGCGAGCAGGGGCTCGATATAAACCTTATCTGCCATATTGGAGTCGGTCATGATGGTAGCAGGGTTGGAGTTGACCAACACCACCTCGATGCCTTCTTCACGTAGAGCGCGGCAGGCCTGTGTGCCTGCATAGTCAAACTCCGCAGCCTGACCAATAATGATCGGTCCTGAGCCGATGACCAAAACCTTTTTGATTTCTTGTTTCTTAGGCATTGCTTCTCTCCTCCATCATCTTGATAAACTTGTCAAATAGGAAGGTGGTATCGTTTGGCCCCTTCGTCGCCTCAGGGTGAAACTGCACCGAAAACGCCTGCTTATCTGTATACTCCAGCCCTTCTACCGTGCCGTCGTTGATGTTGCTGTGGGTGACGGTCATAGAGGGGGTAAGGGTTTGAGGGTCGATTACATAGCCGTGGTTTTGCACCGTGATGTAAGTCCTGCCCCCTGCTAGGTCCTTGACAGGGTGGTTAGCACCCCGATGACCAAACTTCATCTTGACGGTATCCGCTCCCTCTGCCAGCGCCATGATCTGGTGCCCTAAGCAGATGCCCAGCATGGGCAGCTTGCCAAACAGCGCCTTTACAGTATCGATGGCGTAGCTGCAATCCTTTGGGTCCCCCGGTCCGTTAGAGAGGATCAAGCCGTCGGGCTTAGTGGAGAGTATCTCCTCCGCGGTAGCATTGGCAGGGTAAACTGCCACCTCACAGCGCCGCTCTAGGAGGGCATCAAGGATATTCTTCTGGTAGCCGAAGTCCAGTAGAGCCACCTTATTGATCTTTGGCTTGTAGTACAGGGGCTGCTCTACGCAGACCGCCATGGCAGGGTTGGTGATCTTATACTTCGCCAGCTCGTCGGCGTACTTTTCAAAAGAAAAGTCCTCATCCACCACGATGATGCCGTTCATGGCGCCCTTGTCGCGGATATGGCGGGTCAAGGCTCTGGTGTCGATGCCCCATACCAGAGGGATGTGATTGCTATCGGCAAAGCTGTTTAGTGTTTCGCTCATGCGGAAGTTGCTTGGCACTTCGCAGAGCTCACGGACGATCATCCCCTTTACCCAAGGGCGCAGGGATTCGCTATCCTCTGGGTTGATCCCGTAGTTGCCGATCAGAGGGTAGGTCATCACCACAATCTGCCCGATATAAGAGGGGTCAGTCATGATCTTTTGGTAGCCCACCATTTGGGTGTTAAAGACTACCTCTCCAATGGTGTTTTGGCTGTGATCAAAGGTCTGCCCTTCAAAGATGCTGCCGTCTGCAAGGGCGAGTATGGCTTTTTTCATCTCAATCTCTCCTTTACTGGTGTTTAATAGCGGTTTACTTGACCTGCCACGATGGTATATTGTACTTTACCTGTCAGGGTGTGACCGATAAAGGGTGTGTTTTTGCTCTTGGAGAGGATTTCTTCCTCCCTTACGGTGAAGCTTTCGTCTTCGCTTACGATGGTGATGTCGGCGGCTACGCCGATCTTAAGGCTGCCTGCAGGCAGGGAGAGAATTTTGGCTGGGCTAAAACTCATTAGGCGGGCAAGGTCATTCATGCTGATATGCCCTGCCTTTACCAAGTAGGTGTTGCTTATCGCAAATGCCGTTTCGAAGCCGATCATGCCGTTGGCTGCGTGGTCTAACTCTACGTTTTTATCGTCGATGTGGTGGGGTGCGTGGTCAGTGGCGATGGCGTCGATGGTACCGTCCTTGATGCCCTCAATAATTGCATCCAGATGAGGGCGAGTGCGTAAGGGTGGGTTTACTTTGGCGTTGGTGTCAAAGCTCATCAGCGCCTCGTCAGTGAGGGCGAAGTAATGAGGACAGGTGTCGCAGGTAACCTTGACCCCCCTCGCCTTTGCCTCGCGGATAATCCGCACGCAGCCTGCTGTGGAGATGTGGGTGATATGCACAGAGGTATTTGTATACTCCGCCAGCATTACGTCGCGAGCCACCATGATCTCCTCCGCAGCAGTGGGGATGCCCTTGAGGCCCAGCAGGCTGGAGGTGGCGGATTCGTTCATGCAGCCGCCATCGATCAGCGACAGCTCCTCACTGTGAGAGATCACAGGCAGCCCCAGCATGTTGGCATAGATCAGTGCCTTTTTAAAAAGAGAAGCATTTTCCACCGGCTTGCCGTCGTCGGTGACCGCCACTACCCCTGCCGACTTCATGTCTTCCATTTCGGCAAGCTCGATACCCTTTAACCCCTTTGAAATTGCTCCTGCGGGGTATACATGTACTTTTCCTACCACCTTAGCAGTATTTTTGATATACGATGCGACAGCCTTGTTGTCGCAAACGGGGCTGGTGTTGGGCATCGGCACGATGCTGGTAAAGCCCCCCTTTGCCGCCGAAGCAGTGCCTGTGGCAAGGTCTTCTTTATACTCATAGCCGGGATCCCGCAGGTGGCAGTGCATATCTACCAGACCAGGTAGGACGGTCTTGCCCGCAGCGTCGATCACCTCTACACCCTCAAGCTCAATGGAAGGGGCTAGTGCCGCAATCTTGCCATCCTCTACCAAAATATCATGAATGCCGTTGATGCCCGTAGCAAAGTCCACCACTCTACCGCCTTTGATTAGTAGCTTCATAATCCTATCCCCCCTATCTTCTATTGCAGAGCAGGTCGAGGCACGCCATGCGGATGGCGACACCGTTTGTGACCTGCGGCAATATCGCCGAATGCTCTCCGTCGATGACGGTGGTGCTCATCTCTACCCCTCTGTTGACAGGGCCGGGGTGCATGACCATCACATCGCTCTTGGCATATTTCAGCTGCTCAGGCCCGATGCCAAAGCAGCGGTTATACTCGGCCACCGAGGGGAAGAGCCCACTTTGCTGGCGTTCAAGCTGCATCCTTAGACCGATGATCACGTCGGCATCTGTGATGGCTTCCTTAAGGTTTTCACAGACCTTCGCACCTGTCTGCTCTATGCCGATAGGCATGAGGGTGTCGGGGGCTGCAAGCCGCACCTCCGCGCCCAGCTTTAACAGAGCATAGATGTCGCTTCGTGCAACTCTGGAGTGGTAGATGTCGCCTACAACTGCTACCCGCTTGCCTGCAAATTCACCCTTTTGATCCCTTATGGTCATCATATCAAGCAGCGCCTGCGTGGGGTGCTCATTCATACCATCTCCGCCGTTGATCACAGAGCAGCCCACATTTCGCGCCAGCAGGTGGGCAGACCCCGCTGAGGAGTGGCGAAGGATAATGGCATCGCAGCCCATAACTTCAAGATTTCTACCTGTGTCGATGATAGTTTCTCCCTTTTTGACGCTGGAGGAGGATGCCGAAATATTCACCGCATTTGCTCCCATATACTTGGAAGCCAGCTCAAAAGATACCCTTGTTCTGGTACTGTTTTCATAAAAAAGGGTGATGACAGTCTTGCCCGAAAGATGCGATGTCTTTCGCTGGCCCGACTCCACCACCCGTTTCATAACCTCTGCCTGGTCGAGGATATAAATCATCTCCTCTGCCGACAGCTCCTTGATGCCCAGAATGTCCTTCTTATCAAACATTTTGTTTCCTCCTTTTGCACAATAAAAAAAGCATATCTCCACCTTTAGGCGGAAATATGCTTATATCCTCTTTAACTCTTCGATGTGCCCTTGGAGGCTCCATCTTGGGTTAGCTCGAATATTCACTCCACCTTTTTGACCTCTCTGGATCAAGTTAAAGGTTGTATCTTGTCTGGTATTATAGCACAGCACGACGCAAGCTGTCTAGTGGTATTTTTAACTTTTTTAGGGGTAGTGAGGCTGAGAGGCTTGGAGAAGTCTACAAGAGAGCCTTGGAATACCACCTAATCCTTACAAAACAAGTGTAAAATAATATGTCACACGCATGCGTGCAGACATCCCATTAGTGAAATTACAGTGATTGTGCATATTGAGGGGCAGCACGCTTATGTAAATTTATTTTGGAAAGAGCTTCGATACACTCATGCCATGCAGACACCATTTTTGTGGCTCCAAAAAATCTGATGCCTGTGGGGCATGAGCACATCGACGTTCTTAATACTACTGCATTTGCTATGCAGTAACCGCCAACACATCACAAATATAATCCCCTATTCCCACTTCGCCCAGACCTCTGGGCAATAGCCGATCGTTGCTTGTTTACCATTTCTAACAATCGGCGTCTTAAAGAGACTAGGGTGCTCCAGCAGCTTTGCTTCTGCTGCCTCGGGCAGGATGTAGGCCATAAACTGCTGCTCATAGGCTTTGGAGGCGGTATCTACCAGCGGTGCCATGCCACCAACTGCCTGCTTGACCGAAGCATACTCGCCCTTGCTCATGCCCTTGGTTGGTAGATCAATCAGCTGATATTTAATGCCCCGCTCTTTAAAGTAACGCTCGGCTTTTTTGGTGTCGAAGCACTTCGGCTTACCAAAAATCTGAATGTTCACGCCATATTCCTCCTTGCCATGGGTTAATCCTCTATATATGCAAATCTGGGTTGGAGTTTGCCCTCGTGCTCCACTACTTCTGCCCACATGGCGGCAGGGCGTACCCAGATGCCCATTTCACCGTAAAGCGCCTGATAAACTACCATATCTTCTAAGGTTTCACTGTGGCGAGCTGTATATAAAACACGGTAAAGCCCGCCCTTAAAGTGGCGATAAAGCCCTGCTTTGATCATCTTGATGCCCTCTGCTTACTTAATTTTTTCCCATTCCTCATGCTTGAAGCCTACTAAAGCATAATGCTCCCCTACCAAAATCGGCCGCTTAACCAGCATACCATCGCTAGCAAGCAGGTCAAGCTGCTCCTCTTCACTCATGGAGGGAAGCTTATCCTTTAAGCCCAACTCCTTATAGAGGTTACCACTGGTGTTAAAAAACTTCTTGAGTGGTAGCCCGCTGCGCTTATAAAACTCCGCCAACTCCTCCTTACTAGGGTTATCGGTAACGATGTGGCGGTCGGTATATACAATGTTGTTGTCATTTAACCACTTCTTAGCCTTCTGGCAGGTAGAGCACTTGGGGTAGTTGATAAAAATCGGATTCATATATCCTCCTGATATTGCTGTTGCTTTGATTTAAATATAGCTTTTTTATTACGATAGAGGGCGCGTGAGCTTTTGACTCCTAAGCCTTTAAAACCCCTATTGCCTCACTTTGCTTGCATCTAATGGCTAACAAAGTCCTTCGGATGCCCGCTACGAGAGGAGGTAGCCCCTCCTCTGGTCTTGAGCATAGGCACAATCCCCTCGGTCACCTTGATGGTGCCGTCTTCATATACCCACATTACCTCTGCTCCCACTTCCTTGGCAAGCGTTGCTCCTGTTTCTTGATCCATAAGATACAGGCAGGTTGAGAGGATATCCGCAACCCCCGAATCAGGAGTTACCACTGTAACAGCAGCATAGGTGTTGGCGGGGTAGAGGGTCTCTTTATCGATGATATGATGTATCCGCTCCCCATCTACGATATAGTAACGCTGGTAGTTGCCGCTGGTAACCACCGATAGATCGTTGACAAAGATGATATCCAGCACATCCTGCTCCTTAGAGAATATATCCGCGCCGCTAGGGTCTTGGATGCTTATGCCCCACTTGTTGACCACATCGCTCTTTGGCTCTCCTACGGTACGCACATTGCCCCCCGCACTGATAGAAAAGCTATCAAAGCCAAGCTCCTCCATATAGCGTGCCACCCGCTCGGTAGCATAGCCCTTGGCAACTGCTCCTACATCAAGTGCCATGCCTTTTTTGGCAAGGAAGATCGTTTGATCCGCTTCGTCAAGCACAAGGTACTGCATTCCCATATGCTTGGCTGCTGCCTCAAGCTGGCTATACTCGGGAAGAATAGCATCCTCCGGGCTATTTTTATAAATGTCCATATAGCTCCGCCATACGTTTAAAACCGGCCCCATGGTAGGGTCCACCGACTGGTTAACCTCTTCATACCATTTTACCGTAAACTGCATCAGCTCAAAGAGCTCTTTATCCACCTTGACGGGGGCGATCCCCGCCTGATCGTTGACGGTCTTAAGGTTGTTAAAGCCCTCGGCATCTTCAAAAATGCTGTAGAGATTGTGAAGGTACTTATATCTGTTTTCTAACACAGTGGCGAAATACTGGAATACCTCATCGGTCTTTGCATATGCCACCACCTCTACCATGGTATCAAAGGTACCATAGAACTGGTAACGATACTTGCTATAGCCCTCAAAAGGGGATTTTTGCTCGCAGCCCGCCAGCGTGAGTATACACATCAAGGATAGTAGGATTGCAATAATTCTTTTCATATTCATCTCCGTAATAAGCACCCTGTGCTGTCTGCTTCAATATATGTTGCCCGCCCTTCTTAGAAGGCGGAAGCGGTGTCAAGCTTTAAGAGCAGGGGGATTGACCACCCTGCATACCTAAAGATACATAAATATTATCCTATAACTAGGAGTGAATCTACTCTGCTAGCTCTCTAGCGCGCTTTGCCAGAGCAGCCTTTTCATTGGGGCAGCTGCCCTCGATCACCTCGTCAAGCAGTCGTGTAAGCAGCAGACCAATCCCCTGTCCTTCTGCAAGCCCCATTGCCAGAAGCTCGTCGCCCCTGATAGCAAGCTGCTTTAGGCTATAGCACTGCCCTTCTGCAAGGATCTGATCTAAAGCAGCCTCAATGGCGGTGGTATCAGCCGAAGCCTTGGCCGCAAGAGGGGATTTCGCCCGATCATCGGCGGCGCGCACTTTGAGCAACAGGCGAAACTGCTCCTCACCAATCCTACGCAGGTAACTCTTAATCACCGCAGGCTTCGCCGAGAGCTTGGAATAATGGTGCTCAATCAAGCAGCATACCTGCCCGATGGTTTTGTTATCAAAGCGGAGTCGCCTTAAAATCTCCCCAGCCATCTGACTGCCAAGCTTCGCATGCCCATAAAAATGCCCTATTCCTTTGCTGTCGCGGCTAAAGCATCGGGGCTTCCCCACATCGTGGAGCAGCATAGTCAGCCGTAAAATAGGGATCGGTTCCACCAGCTTCATTGCCTCAATGGTGTGCTCATACACATCGTAGAGGTGATAGGGGGTGTGCTGTGTAAAGCCTATAGACTCTGCCAGCTCAGGGATTACCACTGTAATCACACTGTGGTATACCCGCAGGATCTCGGCAAAATCCTGCCCGCAGATCAACCGCAGTAGCTCGGTGCTAATCCGCTCGGGGGCGATATGGGTAAGGATGTGACGATTTGCCACCAAGCTGTGAGCGGTGGCTTCTTCTATAGCAAAGCCCAGCTCCGAAGCGAGCCGAAGCCCCCGCATAATACGCAATCCATCCTCATGGAAGCGACACTCAGGCTCTCCCACACAGCGAATCAGCTTCGCCGCTATATCATCCCTACCACCAAAGGGGTCGATCAGACCCTCCTGTGGGTTATAGGCCATAGCATTGACGGTAAAGTCCCGCCTTGCTAGGTCGGCGTGGATATCAGAGGTAAAGCAGACACTGGAGGGGCGCCGGTAATCAAGATACTCCCCCTCTAGCCGGAAGGTTGTAACTTCTAAGGGCATATCATTCAGGAGCACTGTCACGGTACCGTGCTGGATGCCTGTATCCAGCAGACGCCATCCAGCCAGCGCTTCTTTGATCTGCCAGGGGGTTGCGGCGGTGGTAATATCCCAATCCTTCGGGGCTCTTCCCATCAGGCTGTCACGCACGCAGCCGCCAACTACATAAGACGGGTAGCCCGCTGCCCCAAGACGATGGAGCACCTGCGCTGCCTGGGGGGGTAGGTCAATTTGCAATGTTATCACATCCGTTTGCTATCAGTTAAATAAAATAATCTAGTTATGAAATCGCGTATGCAGAAATACTCTCATACCGAGGCGGTATACTGCGCCGAAAGCTCTCTAAAAGGGCAAGCCATTGGGTCGGGGCTGCCACAGCGTAGCGCGGTGTAATCCGCCAAGGCTTTGCCCGTTTGGAGTGACAAGAGGGTGTCACCCTTGGAGAGCTTTTTTCAAATTTTTTGCGCGTTACCAAAATCAAGGCTGTGGGGCATGAGCACATCAAGCCAGCTGCTCATGCTTACATTTTGCTCACGATGATTCTTGCCTGTAGCGCATTAAATGCCTAGCGGCATGGGGGGCTTCTATGCCCACATGATATTGTACTGTGCGTATACTTTCAGCCAGGGTAGGCACTTGGGATGATTTATTCCCTATTATAGGCATCTACCAAACAAGGGTGCAACCATGGCATGAGCACATCGAAATATCGACTGCCCTAGTCTACCTTGCGGTCACAATAAGGCCCGACTCTGATGCTTCACACATTTGATCACCACGGTAAAAGCAGGCTGATCCTCACTGCAAAAGCAGAAAAAAGTCGTTTTTTTCATTTTATCCCCATACAAGCAAGAAGTCAATCACCAATGACTGTCTTCGCCTTTCAAATCTATGGGGCTACCCTCTTTTAAGCAAAGACAACCCCAGATTTTTCACTTCTTCATTCTTCACAAAACCATCTGTGGTATTTTATGAAATCTCACTATTTTTTGCCCCAAACTCAGATTTCATTGACTATCTTTAACGCTTATCCTATACTATAATTGGTAGTATTATAATGAAACATTCCAGTAAAATCGTAAAATTACCTTATGAAACGGAGTGCAAGAAATGAAAAAATTCACCTGCGAGTCCTTCCTTGGCTTTAAGTTTGTCAGCGACCCTACGCTGTCGCCTAGCGGGAAGCACACAGCTTTTATCGTGCAGACCCCCGACCTTGAGAGCAACGGCTATAACGGCGCCATACACCTGCTTTGTAACGAAACAGGCAAAACTACAACCCTGACCACACTGGGCTCGGTCAAATCCTTCAGCTGGGTAGATGATACCACCATCCTCTTCCCCGCCGTGCGTGACCCCGAGGTCAAGAAGCTGATGGAAAAAGGCGAAGAAATCACCTCCTACTATACCATCAATATCCACGGTGGCGAGGCAAGCCCCGCTTTTACCGTTGATTTAAAGGCAAGCAAGGCCACCGTATTAAAGGATGGCAGCTACTTAATCCCCGCTGTATATGACAACAACCGCCCAAATCTTGAGGGCCTAAGCCAGAGCGAGCGGGATGAAATCCTCGAGGAGCTTAAGGCAAACCGCCACACCATCTTTGAGGAGCTTCCTTTCTGGGCCAATAACATCGGCATCGTCAACCGCAAGAGAAACCGCCTCTACATATATAACTGTGATGGAGATCACATCCTCTACACTGGCGCCGAGTATACCGATGTAAAGCCTCTGATGAGTGGGCTCTATGTATACAACGTAGCTGATAAGACCACCACCTGCCTCATCGAGCCTAAGACCTACGGCATCAAGATGACTGTGCTAAACGGCAATCAGGCCATCCTTGCTCTCTCCGACGGCAGCAAATACGGCATGGGCGAAAACGGTGATCTTTATTCCATCGACCTAAAGACCAAGGAGCTGACTAAGCTTGCCGACCACGATCACAGTGGTATGGGCAGCAGCGTCAACAGCGATGCACGCCTCGGAGGCGGCAATACTGCCAAGGTAGCAGGCGGCAAGCTCTATTATCTGACTACCCTTGTCAACCACAGCTATATCAACAGCTTTGATCTTACTACGAAGGAGTTTAAGACCCTCACCACCGCAGGCTCCGCCGACAGCTTTGACATCGTGGGCGATCGCCTTGTATTTGCGGCATTTAAGGGCAACAACATCGCAGAGCTTTATAAGCTAGAAGACGGCAAAGAGGTCAAGCTCACAAGCTACAACGACAAGCTCTTTAGCGAATACACCCTCGCCGTACCTGAGGAAATGCAATATACCGGTAGCGACGGCGTAGAGATCCACGGCTGGGTAATGCCTCCTGTAGGCTATGTTAAGGGCAACAAATACCCTGCTATCCTCCACATCCACGGCGGACCAAGAACTGTCTTCTCCGACATCTTCCACCACGAGATGCAGACCTGGGCAGCAGAGGGCTACTTTGTATTCTATTGTAACCCCAGAGGTGGCGACGGCAAGGGCAATGAGTTTGCCGATATCCGTGCAAAATACGGCACCGTCGACTATGTCAACCTGATGGAATTCACCGATAAGGTGTTGGAGGCTTATGGCGATATCGATGCTGACCGCCTTGGCGTAACCGGCGGCTCCTACGGCGGCTTCATGACCAACTGGATCATCGGTCACACACATCGCTTCAAGGCTGCTTGTGCCCAGCGATCGATCTCCAACTGGACTACCTTTGAAGGCACCACCGACATCGGTTACTACTTCGGCAAGGATCAGACCGGAGCAGGCCATACCGAGAACCGTGACCTCCAGTGGGAGCAGTCACCTCTAAAATATGCCGATAAGGCCAAGACCCCTACTCTGTTTATCCACTCCGATCAAGACTACCGCTGCTGGATGGTAGAATGCTTGCAGATGTTTACCGCCCTCAAGATGCATGGCGTTGAGTCGAGAGTATGCCTAGTAAAGGGCGAAAACCACGAGCTCTCCCGCTCGGGCAAGCCAAAGAACCGCATCAAGCGTATGGAAGAGATCACCGCTTGGATGAACAGCCACCTAAAGTAAAAACCTGTCCCCCCTTTTCAGCCATTCATACAGGTTTTAAGCCGTAAGCGGCTGCCCATTGCAGGCCACGCGGCGCCACAGGCTACACGCCAATAAAAATTAGGAGGACATTAGGATATTATGGAAGCCATTAAGATCAACGACCTATTTGCATATAAATTTCTTTCAGAAGTCAGCTATTCCCCCGACGGCAAATACGCTACCTTTACGGTAAGCAACTGCGATGATAAGGACAACAACTACAAAAGCTACCTCTGGGTACTAAATACCACCGACAACAGCGTAAAAAAGCTGACTGCAAATGCTGACGAGCGCTCCCACATCTGGCTAGATGACAAGAGCCTGCTTTTTGCCTCTAAACGCGGCAAGAGCGAAGCTGCCAAAACCACCTACTTCAAGATCAACGTAGAGGGCGGAGAGGCAGAAGCTGCTTTTACCATACCTGCCAAGGTAGCCGCTCTTAAGAAGCTCTCTGATGACAGCTATCTTGTAATCGCCTCTAAGCCCTGTGAGGAGCCTGCTCCTGAGGATAAGCTCAAGGCTAAGGAAGGCACCGACTTCTTGATCTTTGACGAAATTCCTTTCTGGGCCAATGGTCAGGGTATCCGCAACAAGATCAGAAACGTAGCGATGCTCTTTACCCCATCTACAGGTAAATTAGAGCAGCTTACCGACAAGTACTTTAACATCCAGGGCTTTAAGGCTAGCGAGGATGGCACCAAGGTGCTGCTGTGGGGCCCCACCTACACCGACATGATGCCAACCTTCTCTGGAGTATACGAGTACCACATCGGCAGCCGCTCGATCCATACCATTGTAAAGCCCGATGAGCTTGCCATTACCTTCGCAGCCTACTGGATGGGCAAGATTCTGGTAGAAGGCTCCCAGAAGATTCGCTCCTCCTCTCAAAACCCAGAGCTCTATCTGGTAGACCCTGCCACGAAGGAGAGAACACTCTTCGCGGATCTTGATGCAGGGCTGGGCTCTAGCTCGGGCAGCGATATCGGCTACGGCGGCGGCACCACCATGAAGGTCGTGGGCGACAGCATCTACTGCCTACACACCCAGATGGGCAACGCTTATCTCAGCCGCCTCGACAAGGATGGTAAGCTTAGCCACATTAACGAGGTTGTGGGCTCAATCAACTGCTTTGACATCCACGCGGGCAAGGCAATCATGGTGGCACTGCGCAACTACGAGCTGCAGGAGCTTTATACCGTATGCCTCGAAAGCGGTAAAGAAACATGCATCACTTCCTTCAATAAGGAGTTTACTGATACCCACAGCGTAGTAAAGCCTGAGTATTTCACCTTTACTGCCAAGGCAGGTCATCTGCTGGAGGGTTGGGTCATTAAGCCTGCTAACTACACCCCAGGCACTAAGTACCCTGGCATCCTCACCATGCATGGCGGCCCCAAGGTGGTATTTGGCACCAACTATCATCACGAAATGCAGTGCATGGCCAATATGGGCATGTTTGTATTCTATACCAACCCTCGTGGCAGCGACGGCAGAGGAGAAGACTTCTCTGATCTGGTAGGCAAGCTGGGCGAAACCGACTATGAGGACTTCATGGAGTTTACCGATGAGGTGATCAAGCGCTACCCTGATCTAAACGAAAACAAGATCGGTATCTGCGGAGGCTCCTACGGCGGCTTTATGTGTAACTGGATGATCGGCCACACCAATCGCTTTGCAGCGGCTGCTTCCCAGCGCTCGATCTCCAACTACTTCTCTAAGTGCCTGACCACCGATATCGGCTACTACCACAACCTAAGCCAGATGGCATCTAGCCCTTGGGTCAACAGCGAAAAGATGTGGTACCACTCTCCGCTGAAATATGTAGCCAACGCCACCACTCCTACCCTCTTTATCCAATCCGACGAAGATTACCGCTGCTGGATGAGCGAGCCGCTGCAGATGTTTACCAATCTGCGTGAGCGCAATATTCCCTCAAAGGTTGTCCTCTTCCATGGCGAAAACCACGAGCTCTCCCGCTCGGGCAAGCCAAAGAACCGCATTAAGCGCCTAACCGAAATCTGCAACTGGTTTGATACCTACCTCAGATAAAAATAAAAGCAAGCCAGCAGCCTGCCACAAAGTAGGCTTGCTGGCTCTTTCCTTAAGTTTGATTGGCGTCATTATTACACGCCGTTGGGAGGTCATATGACAAACAAGCTTCAGTTTGGCAGACTGTCTACATCAAAGCTCTGCCACAACCTGTTTTATCTTGGCTGTTTTCCCATCCTGCCCTCAGCCATAGCGCTGTCGATTAAGGCTGCCATGCGCTTACCCTATGACCGCAACATCCAGACGGTCGACGGTTGGTTTACATCGGTACCGGAGCCGAATTATCTGCTGGGGATCGGTGTTGGACTGATATTTCTGTGCTTAGCAGCCGCTCTGTGGTGGCATATCTGTGAAATCATCTACCATTTAATCCAGTACCTACGAAGCAACACCCAGCCTAGCTCTACCTCACCCAAAGCCTGCGAAGATAATCAAGAGTAGTCGCTCCAATGCATAGGTTGCACTCCATTTTGGACGTGCATCCAAGTGATTAGAGGATAAACCTAAGCCGGTTGTGTAATGATCACCACAAAGCACAAACGAAACATCAGACACTATAAAGCATTCGCCTGCACATCTACAAATATAAGAAGCAGAGCGATTTGCCCTGCTTCTTACTGCTTTACAGACTACTGAAAGCGGATCGGCTCGGATTTCTCCTTACCGGTCTTCACTTTGCCTTGAAACTCAGGTACTGGAGGTACCACATTCTTACGGATGTGGGTCTTATGATTGCTCTCGGTGCCATGAGGCTCCTTGGGATCGGGGCGTCGCATACCTGCTTTTGCCATTGCTTGGCTCCCTTCTGCCGCCTGAGAGCGGCCGCTATAATTCCTGCACAAGGCAGGCTATTTAGGGCATCAGCGTCGAGTGTTGGGGCCCAGCGCTTCCTTTTTGGTGTTGTGCTGCTGATTTTGATTTTCTTTGATCACAGGGTTTTGCTCTGCGATCTTTTGGGGCTTTGTTTTTTTATTGTCTTGCATCGCTTTGTCCCTTCCTTCGGATAAACTCGGGCGTTTTGGTAAAGCTTTGATCAAAGACTTTGCCTTTGCCCTGTAATTAGTATTTATCACTGAGCGATTAAAATACGTAAGATTGCAAAATTACAACAAGCACTTGAAATTCCCTGCTATATCGTGTATAATAACTAGGCTGGAGTTTCTAAACAAACGTTTATTGCACTTTGGCATCAATATAGCCATAGCAGGACAAGGAATGTGCTTTGTCATGCGGAGGTGCGGGTCCTGTGCAACTTAGCTCTGTGAACTATGTCAGGCGGGGAACCGAGCAGCATTAAGCGGACAGCTTTGTGTGCCGCAGTCAATCTGCACCTTCGCATGAGAACGCATGATCCTGTTCTGCTTATTTTTTTAAAGGGAGGTGTCAGTGATCCATCAGGCATTATACCGCAAATACCGACCCAAAAATTTTGATGAAGTGGTGGGTCAGGAGCACATCACCACCATCCTCAAAAATGAAGTAAAAGGGCAGAAGCTTGCCCATTCCTATCTCTTTACAGGCTCAAGAGGCACCGGTAAAACAAGCTGCGCCAAAATTTTGGCAAAGGCAGTCAACTGTCTTGACCAAAAAGAGGGCAACCCTTGCGGAGTTTGCGAGATCTGTGAAGGCCTGGAGGACGGCTCCATTCTCGATGTTACCGAAATGGACGCAGCCTCCAACAGCAGCGTAGAAGACATCCGCCAGCTGCGGGAGGAAGCTTTTTTTACCCCTGCGGTTACCCGATATCGGGTCTACATCATCGACGAAGTGCATATGCTCTCGGCAAATGCCTTTAATGCTCTCCTCAAAATCATGGAGGAGCCACCCTCTCATATCATCTTCATCCTCGCCACCACCGAGCTACACAAGGTGCTACCTACCATCATCTCTCGTTGCGAACGCTTCGACTTTCGGCGGATTGACCCGCTGATCATTGCCCGTCAACTGACCGAGATCTGTAGTAATGAAGGGCTTACCATCGACAACGACGCCGCTGGTATCATTGCCAACTTGGCCGAGGGCGGTATGCGAGATGCCCTCTCTCTTCTAGACGTGTGCGCTTCCTATGCTGCCCACATCACCGCAGAAACCGTGATGACCGCCGCAGGGATTACAGGCGCCGATGAGCTTTTTGCCTTTGCCGACCTGATGCTGGCAAAGGACACCAAGGTGCTCCTTGATAAATTAGACGCCACCCTCTCTACCTCAGTAGAGCCAAGCAGGCTCTGCGAGCAGCTGATTGCCCACTACCGTAATTTGATGATTACCAAAACGGTAAATGACCCTGCTAAGCTAATAAGCTATCTGCCTAGCTACCTGCCCCGTTTAAAGGAGCAAGCGGCAGCTCTTAGCCTTTCAGATATTTTATATACATTAAGCCTTTTACAAGAAACTTCTGTGCGGCTTGGTAAAACTGCCGTCAAAAAGGTAGAGCTAGAGGTCGCATTGGTGCGGCTCTCACAGCCCCAGACCAAATTTGACCCCGACAGCATCCTATCACGATTAGAAGAGCTGGAGATCGCCCTCAAAAATGGCAATGTAAAGCCGCGCAAGCAGCCAGTAGAGCAACCAGCGGCACTTGAGCAAAACCAAGCCGCCCTCACAGCTCCATCTTCACAGCCCTCTGCTCCCCCTTCTCATAGTGAGGAGCAGCAGGCACAATCAAGCTTCTACCCCGATGCTGCTCTAGCCGAGCAAGCTCCCACCTCGCTTCGCCAAGAGCCTATGCCCCCTGTTGAATTTGAGCAATGGCAGCAGGTGCTCACCCGCTTAGCCAAGCTCAACCCCGCAGTAGCAGGGATGCTCAGCGGCTCCAAAGCATTTGACGACGGCAGGCGAGTGCTGATCGATATCCAAAACCCTGCATTATTGCAGATGCTAAAAGTAAACGACTACACCAAAAATCACATTAAGCAGGCTATCCTCGATGTGACCGGAAGAAACTATGGCATCGGTCCCTACAAGTCCCCCTCAGAGGAGCGGCAAGTAGACAGGCTGGAGGAGCTGATCCGCTCTTTGCCGCCTTCCGACTTCATCAGCATAGTTTGATATATCGCCCTGAGAGCAAAGTGCTCTTGGGCACACCCATTATTACAATTACGGAGGCTACTATGAAAGCAAGACTACCACAGGGAATGGGCGGCGCCCCCTCTAACATGAATCAAATGATCAAGCAGGCTCAAAAAATGCAGGAAGATATGGCTGCCAAGCAGGCTGAGCTAGATGCAAGAGAATACCGTGCCACCGCAGGCGGCGGTATGGTAGAGGTTGTATTTACCGGCAATAAGGTGCTCAAGAGCCTTAGCATAAACCCCGAGATCGTTGACCCCGAGGATGTAGAGATGCTCAGCGACGTGATCATGGCTGCCGTCAACGAAGCACTGCGTGATATCGAAAACACCAGCAGCAATGAGATGGGCAAGATCACAGGCGGGCTAAATATCCCTGGCATCCTATAAGCTATGGCATACAACGTCGTCGTGCTAAATAAGCTGGTAGAGCAGTTTGAGCGGCTGCCGGGTATCGGGCGAAAAAGCGCCCAACGCCTTGCCTTTCATCTACTCAACCAGCCCCCCGAGCGGGCGAAGGAATTTGCTCAGGCAATTTTAGACGCCAGCCAAAAGATCAAGCATTGTGCAGTCTGCCAGAGCCTTACCGATCAGGAGCTCTGCCCGATCTGTGCCGATAGCGGCCGCGACAAGGGGATTATCTGCGTAGTTGCCGACCCCCGCGATGTCATCGCCTTTGAGCGCACCAGAGAGTACAAAGGGCTATACCACGTACTTCACGGCCTGATCTCCCCTATGGACGGGATGGGCCCCGAGCAGCTCAAAATCAAAGAGCTGCTTACCCGCCTTAATGGCGAAACCAAAGAGGTAGTAATGGCGACAAACCCCACCGTAGAGGGTGAAGCCACCGCTATGTACCTCTCTCGCCTCATTAAACCCATGGGTATCAAGGTCAGTAGGCTGGCTTACGGCATCCCCGTCGGCTCCTCTCTTGAGTATGCCGATGAAATCACCCTCACCAGAGCTCTGGAAGGGCGAAATATGATGTAAAGACTTACACTAATGCGCATGGCATTAGACCTTACTAATGGTCACTGCGCAATTTGTAAAGTTGCTGAAATATTTGTGCTTCGCAAGGGGGTGCGTTTGCTCCCCCTGCGGGCAAGTTTCGGTAGATGATCCTGTATGTTGCCTGTGGATGTACTTCGATGTATAGCAGCATCCTGTGATCGTGCACACGATTGCGTATTCCACCGCAGTAGCAGCCCACATCATTCATATAGGCAAATAATTTATCTTGCGAAAAATTGATATTTAGAGTATAATGATTGGTACAGCATTTGATTGCTTGTAACAAACGCACCTGTATAGGCAATTGAAGATTGATTATATAGGCCGATATTCCTCCATACTAATAACAGCAAAGCCTGTAAGGCTGGCGAATTCTCAGAAGGGTCGTATCATCGTTTATGTCTGTTTTTGACAAGGGCAAGCAAGCCGAGCTGATTAAGTTCGTTAAATTCGGCTTCACCGGTCTTCTCAATACCGCTGTTGATTTCGGCGTGTTTACACTACTGGGCTGGCTTGGGCTGGGGGTATACCTCTCTCAGGTACTCTCCTACAGCGCAGGTATCGCCAATAGCTATGTCATCAACCGCAGCTGGACTTTTAGCAGCAAAGAGCGTTTCTTTAGCCCCCAGCTTCTTAAGTTTATCATCGTCAACCTGCTTTTGCTGGGGCTGAGCCTCGGTGTACTGTATGTCTTTCATGATCTGCTAGGACTTCACAAGCTGATTGCTAAGCTGATTGCTACAGGGTTTACAGTGGTGCTGGGTTTCGTAGTTAACCGCTTGTGGGTCTTTCAATAACATAAGGAGGTGCCTTGATGCAGCTATCGACAAAAACCATTACCGTCAACAAAAAAGCAAGGCACGACTACTTTGTGGAAGAGAGCTTTGAAACTGGTATCGAGCTCTTTGGTACCGAGGTCAAGAGCCTACGTGCAGGCACAGTAAACCTCAAAGACAGCTGGTGTGATATCGCAGGCGGCGAGGTGTGGCTTAAACAGATGCACATTAGCCCTTACGAAAAAGGCAATATCTTTAACAAAGACCCCCTAAGAGAGCGCAAGCTCCTGATGCACAAGCGTGAAATCAACCGCTTGGTTGGTCTCATCAAAACCCAAGGCTATACCTTGATCCCTCTATCCCTTTACTTTAAGGGACCACGAGTCAAGGTGCAACTAGGGCTGTGTAGGGGTAAAAAGCTCTATGACAAGCGCGAAGACGAAGCCAAAAAAGATGCCAAGCGTGATATCGATCGAGCAATCAAAGATCGTGCCCACGCATAAGCATAGATTCCTTTAGCATTTATGTAAATCTTAGTTTAACCAATTGATCTGTACCAACTGCCTTGCTTTAGCGATATTTGGCAGATCTGACCGATCCAAAGCTTTCGATCTTTGATCGGTTGCCGGTTCCCCCTTTATATATGGGGGCGTACTGGTTTCGACGGGGACTTTGAATCATGAGCAGCGAGCAGGAGGCGGGCCTCCTTAAAAACCCGAACTTTTAAAAACAAACGCTAATAACGAATTAGTAGCAGCCTAACTTAGGCTGTCGTCCTGCCCGGGAGTACCACGGCTCGGGACAGGGCGTCGATTAGTGGTCAACTATAGCGGGACGGCTCCCCGCACCGCTATAGTACTAGGGGATACCAAGGCTGGCAGCCTGTTTACCGGCGGTCGCTGCGGGAATTTTAGTAGATAAACTGCGCTCGGAGAAACTTATGTGGATAGGTTTTCGGACAGGGGTTCGACTCCCCTCGCCTCCACCATTATGCACCAAGCCGAACCCCAAACCGTCATTATCGTGACAGCCAAGGTATTTATGCTTATGGTGCCACTGACTTAATGTCAAACAAAAACCCGTTCCCTTACTAAGTGGGAGCGGGTTTTTTATTTATTATTAGAGTGCCTTTCTACTGGGGAGAGGAAATTATGGTTGTGGAGGTGCGCAACATGGTATGCCTTTGCTGCTATAAGTTTCCCGTTGCTGTTACCACTTGCTTGTCCAAACATAATGCGTAATTAGTAAGTTAAGCCAGCTAAAAAGGTCTTTGAGTAATTACTCTTTCAAATCAATTCGAAAGTTATAGCCATACTCACTAAGCATATATACAAGGTTCGAACCATCAATTAGTGTGATTGGCTTATCTTTCGCAAACAATCTAGAGTCATTTCCATAATAGCTGGTTGTAACAAGGATACCTTTAACCGCCCCTTCATTAATCATAGTTCCATACAAATCACGACAAGCCGAAACCGGTACCACGTTGTTATATCGCTTCGCCTGAATTACAAATTTTCCGCCACGTATTGGATCAGGATCAAAGGCGATGGCATCTACTCCACCATCGCGACTGGCTTGCGTAACTTGGACTTCGCAACCATCTCTAGTGAATATTTTGCTGAATAATTCGCGAACTAGATGTTCAAATTCATCCCAAGGCATAGTGGCTAGATTAGTATCCGTCTCTAAACTGTCCATAACCTCCATTGAGGCAACAAACCTCTTATCTTCTCGATTCAGCTCCATGATTGGCTTGACAGGAGCCAAGTTATATAGTTGCCCGGCCGAAAGAGCTTTAAGACCTCGTAAGCACTCTTTAGGGTCGACCCTGTCCAGTTTTATTTGCTCAAACTCTTCTCTTCCCGCCTGAACAGATAATATACACGCATCAAATTCTTTCCCAGTTGATTTATCAATACTGTGAATCCAACCATTAAACACAACTATTTCCAGAAGTTTGTCATTTGATACCCCTTTAAACAGTTCGTGAATAACACGCAGAGCTATTTGCTGAACAACTCTTTCATAAAAAGCAGCCTGATCCTTCGCCTTCATAGGAATTGTATCAATTGCTTTACGGCTTGCAACATATTTATATCCGATCTCTTGTGGAAGCTCATCTGGAGAAGGCAAGCGAAATGATACAATTGCCGTCTTAGAAATCATATCGTATAAAGCTTCACTTTCAGCTGAGATAGCATCTGGGTAACGGGAATTAGCAAGCACAACTCCCAAATATCGCTCAACAGCTAATACATCACCATTCTCAAACTGCTCTTTCCAAATGAGTATATCATCATTATACTGTTTTTGCTCTAACTCAAACTTTTCTCTATCTTTTAAGTATTGATCGTGAGCTTGCTCTTTTGTCTGATTATATATTTTAATTGCATTATCGTGCGCAGCTTGAGCGTCAGCTTCTCTTGCAAGCCTCTTAATACGCTTAGACTGAAATAAATTCTCAAGAAAGCTCTGTTTTGGCACCTCAAAACGGACATAAGCATCTTCCAATTTTGGCACTGGTTGGTTGAATGCGAAGTTAGGGAAAACGTCCTTTCTTAGCATACTATCCCATTTAAGAGCATCATTTACCGATAGAGAATCAATTAATATTCTTTCGTACTTGTCAACTTCTCTCTGAGCTTCCAAATTCAATTGTTCTGCTTGCTGTTTCATATCCTGAACAAGCTCTTTCTCCATTCTACGCGCAGATTGTTCCTGCCATTTTCGTTCCTGCTCTTTTACTTTAAGATCCAGCTCCCATTTGGTCTGCGCCTTTATTTCTTTGCTAACGCCTAAATAGCTATTGCTGAGGGTTACACTGTACCAATACTTTGATGCCATAATCCGCTGTCCTTTCACAAAAAATTAACTTTGCTTTTTTATTGATTTCTTGTAGCAAGATAATCATAAAAATAAAAATTCCTATCTAATTGCTTTGATTCTACATGTAATAACCGCAGTAACTCTATTTGCTTCAACCGTTTTCTTTACATTAGGTTTATAACTTGTAATGTATTTAACTTCTAGTAGACGCTCGGCTAATTTTCTATTCTCTAATGTGTCAAGAAGCTCAACGGTACGTTGTTTACTTCTATCTAAGAAATCAGAATAGTTTATTCCTAAGTCTGTAAAGCAAGAATACAGGGAGTCTGCATCCAATAGGCTAAGGTTATTCAACATCAATTTTTGCTTGTCTGATTCACCAAGGCATCCCCAAGCTGCTTTGAAGATTTCCAAATCCACCTCAAGTCCCAATACACTTAGATTTGTTGCAATTCTAACGGTCATATATCGAGCACCAAAATTGTCAATAAGCATTTGCGCTGTCTGATTATTGAGTCGGTCACTAAATAGAAGACCTTCCATGAGGCTTGAGTCAAGCTGAATATCATTTATAACGTCAATATATTCAGTTTGATTTTTTAATATAAACTCCACGCGCAAGTCTGGAAAAGAACGACTGATTTCTTCATAATATTCAATTGTAAAGTTGAAATATTGACAATTTATCATAACTATTAATTTTTCGACGTCCAGAGTATTTAGCGCGATATCAAAATTATTCATT
Organism: Oscillospiraceae bacterium; assembly: GCA_032059445.1. Lineage (GTDB taxonomy): Bacteria > Bacillota > Clostridia > Oscillospirales > Ruminococcaceae > DAMCAP01. Next base: position 7,292 of record DAMCAP010000005.1, on the reverse strand, counting down.
CGAATATATGGTAGTAGAACTGCAAATACTTCCGATGCAACATTGGCCTGGATGAATTTTCGAATAAAATCATCCTTGATACAATGGCTATCAGCATGCACTAAATCATCAACGTGTTTTTCGATATAATCTATTAAGTACTGAGAAAGCTCGAATTCTGACCAGTAACCACTTACATTTTTCCATACTGGAAGAATCTTTTCGTTTTCTAAAAGCAAATCCCAAATGACTTTAACGGCAGACTTGTTCTCAGCAAGCAATGCTTTACAGCAGCGCGTAATATCGTCAATGCAGAAATTTTCATGCTTAATAATTTTATTGCATAACGCTTGATCATCAATACTACGCTCTAACAAATCAAAAATTTGCTCCTCTTCATCGTTGGCCAGCTCCCCTGTTAGTACAATTGTTTCTAAATAGTGTGTAAGGTTTTCTCTGACATAGTCAATTAGTTGAGCATAATCGAGCTTAATTATTGTTGTATAATGTCTAGAATCTAAATAAGGGACAAGGTCTTCGTTTTTGTACTTCACAACATGTTGAATCATTAGTTTATTAAGTTCGTAGCAATTGTTGTCAAATATGTAGTCTAAAACATCTGTTTGCACATTTTCTATCGACACATTACTAAACTTTAATTGGATAGCCTTAATTAAACCAATAATTCTGCAGCTTTCGATAGAATTCAATTTCTCAAGAATATCTTCGTTGTTCTCAAAGAAATCGCTCAATTTATTATTACTATTCATTGCAATTAAAACTTCGATATCATTGTTTAAAATCAGTAGTTCAAGATAATATATTTTTCGCTCGTAAGTTAACACTACATTTTGCGTGATATAATCCCACATATTGGGCCAAGCAGATGCAAGAAGTTTAATAAAACGACTTTGATTTCGATACGTAGTCTTATCAATGAAATCGTCTATAAAATTCCAACTAAGCTCTTCTTCATCAACCACTTGTGAGATGAAAGTATTTAGCTTTTCAAATGAGCTGTCTGAAGAAAGCAAACATTCCAAAAGATCAAAGTTGTAAATTGGTTTTAGCTTGAACTCATATTCCTGCAACCTTTGAATAACCATAGGAGTTTTAATGAGGGGATAAGCGAAAGGCTGCGGCTCCATGTTTTTTACAGAAAGAATGAAGTTCATATCACCCTTAGTAACTGTATTACCCTTGAAATAATTGATGTAGTTAGCATATTTTTCATCAATATAACCCCTTCGGAGCAAAAATACCAAAAGCTTGTTTTGTTTTACTTCATACGACAAAATTTCTTCAAATCCAAATTGCTCAATAAGTTGTTTGAGGGACCAACCAGAAATATCGTGCAACTTCTCCTTATAATTTTCAATTTTCTTCTGAATTTCAGCAATTTGATTTTTTTCTATTATTCGAATCATTTTTTCTCTATCTAAATATGTTGAGCATATCTCTGAAAATTGTTCGCAAGAAAAAGAGTTGCCGCTATTTCCATCCCAAGTGCGAAAGGATCCAGAACATTGTTGAATATTTTTCCATTGTGATATGCTAAAATCGTCTTGCATGAATTGACTTGCACGAGTACTGAAGTGCCCATAAGAATTCATTTCATAAGCATAGCCTCGCCAACTGGTTATCTCACACAAGAAAGTGCTTTTCAGTTCTTTTATATTCTTAAGTGTTTCTGATGGGAGTTGAGTTAGTAATCTACTTAATTCATCTATTTCACCTTGAATAGTAGATTGTTTTGAATTTAAATACTTTTGTTTGTCAAAGAATGCTTGTTTAATAATCCCTTGTTCCATCTGAATCTCAGCAAAGTCACAAGGATACAGGTTTTTAAATATTATCAGAGCCATCATTGGTTCGTCCAAAAGTTTTAAGTCCTGCTCTTCTCGCAGTGTTTTCTTATAAACAATAAATTCATTATAAGTATTTAGAAGAACTCTCATATCAGAAATGTAGGGAGAAACATCTAGCACAAAGCCCTGTGAAATTTTATGTTCTATTCCAATTCTCTTTGAGTTCTCGAGTTTCTCTAAAAGAATTTCACCTGAGTTTGTGGAGTTTATAATTGGTATCACAGGAATAATAAACTCAAAGAATTTGGTTCTATCTGTATCTAAGAAAATATCGTCTTTTATCGCATAAACAAAAACTATTGGTTTTTTTATCACATCACAATTATTCAGCAGTGTGTTCAATTCACGAAGATGAACAAATACCGAAGAATGGTCTAAACGGTCTAAGTCCTCAAAGAAAACAAACTGATATTTTGTTTCTTCAAAGAAATATACAATCTCATCCATGTATTTATTGAAAATTGTTTCATTGGTTTCTTCACCATTTGTTACAGTTGTATCGGCTGGCAACTTTATTTCTTTTACTTTAAAACGAGATGCAATCGAACGATACATAAAAGAAAGAACGGCAAGTACTCCTAAAACTAAAATGCCAAACAATATTAGAGAAATTACAGCAGGTGATATATAAGACAGTTTACTAAGTGATGCGATTGGAGAGCCAGCTTTTATAACTTTTTCAATAATACTATTAAAAGTCTCAGTAAAGAAAACGTACACTATTATAGATATTACGCCACTTAGTCCAAGCAAACACGCAAAGATGTCCCAAAAACTAATTTTATGAATCTTTCTGTATCTACTTTGGGGGATTTTTTTATAATCTACCTTATAAAAAAGTTGTTTAAGAATTCCAAGTTCAATTTCATTTGGTGTTACACCTATTTTTTTAAATTCCCCCTTTTGCTCAACTACATTTGCGACAAAAGTAGCCATGGATATACGCAGAGCCTTTTTTCGGACGGTTTTGTGAGAATTCAAGTAGGTCTCAATAATGCTACTTTTTCCTGAGCCATAAGGACCAGCAAGAGCAATATTCTTAATTTTTTTATTGTTTAAAGCCCAGTGCAAAGCGTTAAGATATTCCGCTCCATTACCGATTTTATTAATGGGTGCTAAGTCCGTATATTCTGTTTTAGCTCTATTTTGATTATGCTCAATATACAACCGTACGGTATTTTTAATATAGCAAAACCGAATCCACTTCTTTTTAATAATTGACACCGCTTGCTTGGATTTAATACGCAACCACACAGTCGCATTCTTAATATTAGAGCTAACCCAGAACCTCATCTTCTTGATAATTGACACCACACCGTTACCCCCGTTTTAGATCAAATAGCCGCCCAAAAGAGGCGCAAGCTAAACATTATTGCAATAATCGCAGCATAAAAATAAATAGTTCTTTTTTCATATATAAGCTTAGTCTATCACATATAATTGTTAAAATAAACCTCTTTACGACATATTTCCCTACAAAAGAAAATACCCCCACCAACCTACAGCATTACGCTATAGATTAGTAGGGGCATTTATGAAGCTGAGTGTAATACAAATTATAAGCCATAGTAGTTTGGCGCGAGTAGCATTTGATTTAGTTTAGTTCTACAGATGTCAAAATGTAGGAACACTCTATGCTACCATCGGTTCTTATTGATTTAAAAATTGAAGTCGGATATAATGCATGCTTTTGCGAATACTGAATTCCTTGTATATCTTCATACGATACTGTCGCAATGAGTAGCGGTGGGTTTTGGGTGGTGCTGGTGCTATCTTGAAGTTTAATAATTTCATTCATTAATATTGAATAGTGCATAGGAAATGAAAAATAATTATTTCTGTCCACATCAGCAGTAGCGAAGCTAAATACAGTTGGACGTTCAATGTTAGATTGAATGAAGTTATTCCCGAAATTCACCACCACACTCTGTTCTCCAATTAAACAGAAATCATTATACTTATCATTTAGTTTGATAAGATATGAGTTTAACCTATAAGTATTAGTACTGTCCCATTCAAGTTTTATATTTCTAGCAGTGCCAACACCAATATTTATCAAATTACCCGAAAAAAATTGGTATCCACTTTGAATTGTGAATCTTGTACTATAAATATCATTTTCTTTATTATAAGTAGGGTATGATTCTTCTATGGGCGCTATTTTTAAGTAGTCTGGATTAGAATTTTCGTCCCAAGATGTCGTTATTTTAATACTATCAAATACTAGAATAGGTCGATAAGTATTATCGCGTGCAACTTTTTCTTGTCTTAAACTAATGAATACAGAAATTACTGAAAGAAGTGTTAAAAATGCAATGGTAATATTGATTTTATCGCCGATATTGATTTTATCGCCGATATTCATATTTATCAAATTATTCGTAACACTTTTTTTAACTTGCGCTATAAATTTCATTATTACGTTTCTTATTTTGAGATATGTTTTTTTCATAATAACTCTCTTACAATATCAGAATATATATATTAGCTCCTTGTTACACTAGACTTTTGCTTTAACATGAATTCCGCTTAAGTTTACCATATATCTACCTAAAGTGTCAAATCAAACCTTTACATGATGCATTTTTTCCCTTAAACGAAAAAATACCCCCACCAACCTATATCAAAAACAGGTCAGTGGGGGTATCGTCATGCTATTAAACTTTGTGCTTCTCTGCTAGCGCTTGCAGGTCTGATATGACCGCCTCAAACTTCCCCTTCCAGTCCGTAGTATCCACATCCTCGAACGTCGGCAGTTTGATATCCGCCTCGCTTGTCCAGCTATCCAGCGGCAGTGCTCGATAGATCTGCTGACCCTTGCCCAACCAGAACACCATAGAGGGCGGCAGGGTAGTGTCTTTGTCCCCTCTGTACCCTGCCCGCAGGATGTTGCTGTGAGAGGAGATGGTAGGGGTATAGGTCGGTGCCTTGGTGTCTGTATCCACCTCGATGTGCAGGTGGATGCCATTGATCTTGCCATTGGGGGTCTGCCCTGTTATGCCCATGAGCTGCCCCTGCACCAGTTTGTCACCTGCCTTTACTCTGATGCTCTCAAGGTGGCAGTATCGCAGGATCAGATCCTTGATGGTGCCATCTGACAGCTCACAGTCGTTGTAACGAGCGATGATGATGTTGCCCAGTCGGTTATCGTAGCCGGTGATGAGGACAGTACCCTCGCCGCTTGCGATGATCTCCCTGCCATCTGCATAGTCATTGCCGTAATGATCGTAGTCGTAAGCGGCCTTGTAGGTCTTGTTGAGGTAGTTCGTCGTAACCTTGCACTTATTCAGCGGTAGTATCAGTCTTTGTTCCTTTGCCATAGCTTACTCCCCCTTACCCATCTGCTTTACAATCTGGTTGCCATACACTGCAACCCCCGCCACAATAATGCCCT
>DAMCAP010000005.1:0-2012 GCA_032059445.1 Oscillospiraceae bacterium | reverse complement strand
ACAGCCCCAAAAAGGGCGTTTGCAGCCGATTGACCGTCGGCTATGGGAGTGGTAGCAAAAATCCATAGCCCAGCCAGAAACACCCCAGCCAGCCCCAGCAGTGCAGGGATAAGGTTATCCCTTACGGTGCTGCGCTTTAGAGCCATGCCGATCAGGTAGATCACCGGTACCAGTACCATCAGCTCGGGGCTGATATATGTAGTCATGTCCATATTAATTCCCTCTTCTTTCTTTATCATATGTGTCGATTCGCTTATGTGCTTGTGACGCCGATGCTTCCACAGCAGTCAAACGAGTGATAACCTCAATGTGCTGCTGATCCTGTTTCTCCTGCTTGCGCTTGATATCATCTACACCAGATCGTATATATCCGATCTCGGTGAGCAGGGTACCGCTTAGTTTGCCGCCCTCGCTATCCTCCTTACGCTTGCTACGGACAAAGGCAGCGTAACCAAACACCATGCCCAAAAGCATACTAATTACCGATAATACATTCACGTCCATACCATTCCCCCTCGATGTTAAATAATGAAGGCAGCCACGCTGGGCTGCCTTTTGTTATGTATTTTGTTCCAGTTTTGATTCAACCTCTGCCCGGTACTGAGGGGCCACCCTGTCAATGGTAATCGCCCCGATGCGGATCAGATACACCAGCTTGTCAACCACTGTCATATGATTACCCCCTCTGCTACCAGTTTATCAATCATCAGATCAGCCGTCATACTCTCTAGTGCAGCCATACGCTCCTCTAGGGTGTAGGGCTTACGCACAGCCTCCCAGTCATATGCCATGGTAGTCAGGTTGATGTAGGGCGGATACATATAGTTGATGTCAACCTCGCCTGGATACTCTGGCGGCAGCTCCTCCATTAGCACATGGTCCGTATGTACGTTCTCCATATTTCCCTCAGTGTGGGCGGCCATGTAATTAAAATCTTTGAGCAGTAGCCCATCCTCAGTTTTTGTTCCTGCAATGATATACATAAAACCCTCCTTACTTTAACACGAATATCCCAAGATTGGATTGGACTATAAACTCGTTGTTACCCACGGCAATAGAGTTTATAGTGGTGCCAAGGTTTGCATCTACAAGCGTAAATATAGATGAATTAGTCAGTTCATCGGTTGGACACTCATAGACCTTGTTATTAATATCGACCGCTAAGAACACACCCAGATGCGGCGAATAGGCAAGTAATTTAACAGGGGCAGGGATATTGGTTTGAGCTACTGCAATAGGCCTGTCTCCTGCATAGCTGCCCTTCGGCATCTTAAGGAATCTACCATTGCCTGCATTAGTGCTCCAATAATAATATCCTGCCGCGTCGCAAAAAGTATCTTGGAACAACTGCCCATAGGCACTATAAAGCAGCCCACTACCCACGTACATGAGCTTCTCCGCTTTGGTTAAAGCATCAATCTCTGCAAGTTGGAACTCGTGGGTGATATCACCATTGATAACAAATATCTTGCCATCTGAGGCGGCGCCGCCTCTGCCGTTCGCCCTGTAGGTTACGTTTGCCCAGTTAACCGCATCACTACTGACTAGGCTCGTCTTAGCGCCCCCATTACCAATGTAGGAGGTGTAGAAGCCCACGCCCTTATCTATAATGGGATAGATGCTGCCGTCATTACCCGCCTGTGCCACCTGATTGTAGGCGGATGTGGGGGTATCGTAAGCATACAGATAAGCCCTACCACCGTAGGACGCCACCGAGTTAAACCAGCCAATTACAAACAGCTTGCCCAGCATCGGGTATACCTCCCCCATGCCACCGCCAAAACTCCCGCCCTCCTGATAATAGATGTTGGTAAACCTAGTCCAGTTGATCAGATCGGCAGAGTAGTAGGGCTGCCTGTTCTCAGACATCTTGTGGCCAACGTACAGACCGTGGTTGGGGCTGTATTTGGGTTTTAGCAGGTCGGCTGATGCGTATTTCTGGTAAGCGACGAGGGAGCCAAAACGCAGCTCTGAAACGTTACCAGCGGCATCCTTGTAAAAAGCTCTCCCTA
>DAMCAP010000004.1:140694-141875 GCA_032059445.1 Oscillospiraceae bacterium | reverse complement strand
CTAAAGAATCTACAAGGGTTTTTTCTTGTAATGTTGTTTAATTTTCAAGGTCCGTTACTGTCGACTTATGGTCAATCAGCTTTTGAATTATAGCACACACTTCAAATCTTGTCAAGTTCGATTTATAAAGTTTTTTCAAACATTTTTCATCATTCTTAGTTAAGATCACCTAAGTGAGCGTTTACATACTATCACAATTCGTTTTATTTGTCAACATATTTTTTAAATAAGTGGCAAATTTTTTCGAGTTGCGAGCTGTTTTAGGAGTGCTTCCCTGACAGCTTTGCTAGTATAGCACAGGATTTTGACCATGTCAACAGCTTTTTGAGATTTTATCAGCTATTTTAGCAAACAAACTGTGCTCCTGCCAATACACAGAAGCACAGTTCCTTACTTTACCAGCAATCGCCCAACCAGCTCATGGTCTGGATCAACAATAGCAGTTTTGAAGTTATCATAGTTTACCAGTCCGGGCTTATTAGCAGGGTGCTTTTTGACATGCTTAATGTAGGTGTAATCCACTGGCACCTTGCCCGAAGCAGAAGCTTTGGAGTTGGTGGCGGCTATGATCGCAGCTTCTTCTATAGTGCGGTTGGGGATTTCCTTACCGTCACACACGATAATTGTATGAGAACCAGGTATTTTCTGAGTATGAAGCCATAGGTCATAGTTCTTCCCGGTCTTTAGGGTGAGTTGATCATTTTGCAGATTGTTGCGCCCACACAAAATAGTAAACCCATCGCTGGATAGATATTTTAATGCCGGCAGCTTCTGAGAAACCTTCTTATGAGAATACGGCATACGGATATACCCCTCCGACGCAAGCTCTTCCCGGATGGCGGTCAGCTCATTATCGCTCCTGGCCCTGACCAAAAGATCAAAGACTGTTTCTAGGTAACTTAGCTCGCTTTCCCCTTCTTCCAAAAGTTTGATCAGTTTCTTTTCAGCGGTATCTGCTTTTCGATACTCACTGTAGTACTTTTGAGAGTTTTGCACAGGGCTAAGCCTTGGGTCAAGCTCGATCGTCACCTCGCGGCAATCTTCACTGTAGAAATCAGCAACGGTCACCGATGCATCACCCTTATGAAAGAGATGCAGATTTGCAGCCAGCAGGTCGCCGTACATCCGAAGCTGCTCTCGCTGCTTACACTGGACCAGCTCTTCCTTTTGTGCACCAAGCT
>DAMCAP010000004.1:136016-140684 GCA_032059445.1 Oscillospiraceae bacterium | reverse complement strand
CAGTACGGTTAACTAGCAGCTTAAGGAGATCATTTGAGCGCTGCTTCATTCGCTCTGCCGCATCTTTTTCTCCATAGAATCGATCCAGCTGCTCACCAAAGCTCTCATACTCCTTGGTAATCAGGCTGCTTGCATACTGATTGATACGGATAAAAGAAAAGTCCTTTGGACTTCCCTCTAAAGTCAGCACGGTGGTAGGCTGCGGTATAGAGCTCCCCTCTAGGATGCTCTTAATCGAGCTTAGATAAAATTTTAGCCGATCAAAATCCTCTACCAGCATCTCACTAACAATACAGTCCCTGCCACGTGTTGCAAAATGAGAGATTTCTCTGCACAGCAGAGGTGAAACGCCCTCTAAGGTTTCAAGCAAAAGCTTTGAAAGGGAAATATCGCGGCCGCAGTTTTTGATTCTATCAATCACCGTGGCTGGGTCTGTAGTAGGTGACAGGCGCTCCTGAGGTGGGGGTAGCACATAGCTAAGCCCCGGCATGATCTGCCGCACCGAAGACATATCAAAATTAACCCGTTTGACGGCATCGATGATCTTTTTGCTATCATCCTCCAGCAGTACGATGTTGCTATGCCTGCCCATAATTTCGACAGCCAGTGTAATAATCACCGTATCGCCCAGCTCATTAATTGCCTCAAAGTCAAAAAATAGTACGCGATCAAAGCCCTGCTGGCGGATATTGACCAGCCTGCCCGAGCCGATATGCTTACGGAGCAGCATGCAAAACATAGGCGGCTGCTTTGGATTCTCTACCGACATGGTAGTCAGGTGCACCCTTGCCCCCGCTGCTTTGGCAGATAGCAAAAGCTTATAGCTGCCATGTTGACTTCTAATTGCAATAATAATTTCTTCCTTGGTAGGTTGGTGGATCTTGTCTACTCTGCCACCAAGCACTTTATCGGCGATTTCTCGCCCGACCAAGCTTAGCATACATCCGTCTAAAGCCATTTTATCACCATCCTTTCCACCCACAAAGCACACCATAACCACCAAAGGAATGGCTAAAAATGTACATGTGTAGTGGTTGCCTGCAATGTATACAAGCAGCAAATACATCAAATCAAATTTATATAAAACTATAGGATCAGTGCTTTGATCTCATCCACCAACGCAAAATACCGCTTCGCTTCTACAGGGTCAGTGCGGTGTACCCCTTCGGCTTTTTTGGTAATATATCGCGCCACGTGATCGAGGTAAGCACCTGTATCTTGATTGTAAAACTCAGCAACCCTGCCTGTAAAGATAAAGAGCTCTGTTGGTTCACAAGGCTCTCCCGTATACTGCCAGCGCATGACGGTATACACCTTGCCCGCCGAGGATACCGCTCGTTCCTCCATCAGCTCATAGCCCTGCCCGCAAAGCTGGCTACGCAGCACCTCTGCTTTGCTCATCGGCTGTAACACATAGGATTTGCTGGGGTCTTTTGCCCAAGGGCAATCCAATATGATCCTGCTGATCAGGTCGCCGCCCATACCGGCAATAGAGATGTCTTCTACTGTATGGGGGCCAATCTCTGATAAGCCGTCGCTTAAAATACAAGACACTTTATCCCCAATCCCCAAGCTCTCGATATACCCCATTGCACTTTGTAAAGGCTTTAAGTTGATATCACAGGCCACTCCGCCTTTGATTTTGCCCTCATAAGTCAGGTTAGCAATCAGATAACCATGGTCGGTACCTACATCTGCCAGTCTAGCCGATTCCCTCACCATAGCTGCCACCATCGAAAGTCTGGGGCAGAGCTTTATTTTATTCATACTTACACCTCTGGTTTTGCTAGGTATCTGCCGCCCCGATGGAAGGCTTCTTGGGTATTGTAACACAAATTTTGCCTTATTACTATCCTGCCCATAAAAGTACCTATGTATCGATATGATAAGAAAAACGCCCCGTCAATCGACAGGGCGTATAGAGCTTTATTCAGCTGTATAAGGATTACTCCTTAGACTTAGCGAAACACTCGCTGCAGAATACTGGACGATCCTCTCTTGGTCTGAAAGGAACTCTAGCTTCCTTGCCGCAAGAAGCACAGGTAGCTGTGAACATCTCACGCTCTGGTCTAGAAGTATTCTTTCTAGAATCACGGCAAATCTTGCATCTCTGTGGCTCGTTTACAAAGCCTCTCTCTGCATAAAACTCCTGCTCACCTGCGGTGAAGACAAAGTCAGCTCCACACTCTTTGCACTTAAGGTTCTTGTCTGCGTACATTTCTTTTACCTCGCTTATGGATTAAATTTACCCGAAGACATCAGAGACCGAGATACAACATTGATCGCCAGCCAGAGCCAAGGGCATTATATTTTGTAGCCTTTCGGCTTACAAACAAAATTACTGTTACCTACTAAGTTTTTTGCGGATGCGTTGCAGAGCATTGTCTACTGCTTTTGCATTAATTCCTAAAGCTCTGCCGATGTCCTCGTAGGATCCACCAGTATAGTAAAGGGTTAATACGCTTTTTTCTAAACCTGTAAGCATTTTTGAAAACCTCTCGTCGAGATCGCCGAGTGCTTCTCTATTGATAAATATTTCTTGAGGGTCTAAGTCATCGTCTGCCAGCAGATGCTCCTCCAAATCCAAGAGGGGCACTTGCTTGTGCGACAAACTACTTCCCGTTTGATTGCCTTCAAGCCAATTGATGATACGGTTGGTAATACATCGATAGGCAAAGGTAGTAAAAGCTGCCTTCCTATCGGGATTGTAATTTACCACTGCCGAGAGCAAACCCAGCATCCCCTCTTGCACTGCGTCGTCAACATCACCGCAGTTGCCCAACATTGACGCCACTCGTTTTTTGACCAATGGCGTATGCCTGATCATAAGTTGATCCAAGGCCCACTTGTTGCCGCTTGCATAGAGTTTTAGAAGCTTGTCATCTTCAAGCTCTGAGAGAAGATCCCATCTGGATATGCCGCTCATAATACCTCCAGATGTTTTAGGTTACGCCTAACATTTTACAGTATTTTTCTGTAACTGTCAATAGGTTACGGCGAGTTTTACATCCTAATTTTGCCAAAATTTTTAACAAATTTCTTCTTGTTTCCTTGTACCTTATAACAATTGACAAACTGCCAGCCCGAAATAAGGGGTATTCCTCTAGCAGTTTGATCAAATGCCACTCAGATTAAGGAGCAAAAAGGCTATCGTGTGATATCTTTAATCCATCTTCCCCGTATTACACGAGTTGCAGAAAGTGCGCTCTTAAGTACATCATCACACTTTAAGCAAGCATAAACGAGGGCTACTGGCAGCTTTAGTACCAGACCAGTATAAGCGCCAAGTGGCAACGCCACCAGCCACATAAAGACTACATCGGCCACCGTGGCAAACTTCGTATCTCCGCCGCCCCTTAGTACGCCCATCATCAGCACCATGCAGATGCTTTGGAAGATCACCACTACACTGGCCACCCCCGTAATACTATATGCGTATCCTCTAGCAAGGTCTGAAATATTATAAAACTCTATCAAGATATTACGGCCGGTAAACATAATGAGCGATGCAAACAAGCCAATAATCACAGACAGCTTCATAAAGGTAAATGCACGCATCTTTACCTTTTCGTAGTCGCCTTCACCAACCGTATGCCCAATTATGGTGGAAGCTGCCGAGCTAAAACCAAAGATCGCTACTCCAGCAAACTGGAACAATACAGAGCAGATAGAGTTGGCAGCGACAAACTCTCTACCCATGCGGCCAATAATCACCATGACCAGAGAGTTACCGGTAGTCCAGAGAAACTCATTTAGGAGCACTGGGCTTGCATACCTGATAAACACAGGCACCAGCTCAAAGTTCATCTCTTTTAGATCACTAAACCTTAAGCGAAGCTTCTGATCATATTTAAATAAATAGATCGCTGCAATGACAGATTCCACCATTCTGGCAATAAGGGTAGCAATAGCAGCACCCCGGATCCCCATAGCTGGGAAGCCAAACTTACCAAAAATCAAAGCATAGTTTAAGGTAGCGTTGACCAACAGCGATGCTGAATATACCACTACCGAAATTTTTACAGTGCCGATGGATCTAAGCATACCGATGGTAGTGTTGGTAAACCCACTAAATAAAAAGCTAAGCCCTATAATCCTTAAAAAGATCACTGCCTGCTCAATGACGGCGGTATCTGTAATAAAAAGCCCAACAATCTGATTGGGTATCAGTAAAGCCGCGCTCATAAAAATCAGTGCAAGGCAAAATACCACTCGGTACATTAGACTGACTACCTTTTTGATCTGGATGATATCCCCTTTGCCCCAGTACTGAGCCGAGAGCACCGAGCTACCTGCCGCAATACCAAAGGACAAGATCATAAACATAAAGGATAACTGATTGGCGATAGAAGCAGCCGACAGCTGCACCTCGCCCAATACACCCAGCATCAAGGTATCAAGCATACTGACGCCGAAGTTAATTAGATTCTGTATAGCGATAGGTAGTACAATTGCAAAAAGCTTTGTGTAAAATTCCTTATCGTCAAGATTTAATAGTCTCCTCATACAACCTCTTTTCATATGTCAATTAAATGTGGGAGTCAACAACCCCCTTGTATAATAGAATGGTCCTGCAATCCCCCGATGCTACAGGCCACTCTGCGCGTATACCGGCTCTCCACCCTTGCCCCTATTACCACAACAAACCAGTACAAGCAATTGTACCAT
>DAMCAP010000004.1:128268-136006 GCA_032059445.1 Oscillospiraceae bacterium | reverse complement strand
TACAAACAGACGGAGTACAATATCCAAAAACAAAGCTCACAAAGCCCCGCATTTTAGCAGTCCAAAAGCATTACAGACACATGTTCTCATGCATCTTTCTCTGCCAATTTGCAGTCGCCATAACTCTTTTATAAAAGAAGTACAGTCAAAAAGCCGTACACCCTCGAGTGCACGGCTTTTGGTAATGATCGCCTATTTAACTCTGTCGAAACATCAGATTATCAAAGCTTGAGGCACTGATCAAAATTGGAGACTCACCAGGCAGCTGGTGATAGATGATCTTTACTTGATCTCCCGGCTGGGTGATCGCAAGCTCTCCCGATTTATCGGCAGTCACAGCAAAGATCTTATCTTGACTTTCCTCAAGGATTAGCGTATACACCGTCTGCTGTCCATCGTACTGGCTTGCGATACGCAGTACAGTACCAGTCAGCTCCCGCTCCTCACCCTTTTCTCCAAGGTAGTCACCGATATTCACATCCTGCCTTAGAGCAGTCTTATAATCCTTGACTGCCTCGCCCATGGTTTCGCCCACCCCTACTGTAGAGTAGTTGGTAACCGATACAAAGGCATACTGCTTAATAAGCCCCTCACGATCTTTTAGCGTCATAAAGAAGGATGGCAGCCCGTCGATATTAAGAAGAATGGGCGCCGAAGCGTAATATCCAAGGTGCTGCACCTTACCTTGTGCAGAAGCTTGAGCAGAGTATTCCGTTGCACCATTCATCTGATACAAAATCGGCTCCTTGCTCACCATATCTACCATCATAAAGCCGATGGCGCTTTCGTCATTGCCCACACTAGTCAGACCGGTAAAGAGATAACAATTGCCGTTATTATAGATGATGTTTTGCCCCTCGGAAGGCATGAACTTATCTCGATCAGAGAAGTTTAAGAACCCGTGGACATACTGACCCTTGTTATAGATCTGCTGGATGATATACTCCTCAGGTTGTACACGATCCACCCATTCAGGCACCTCGTTGATCCCATAGCGATGAGTTTCACCTGTAGAGGCGTTGACCAGCACTACACCGTCAGCCTCGGGCAAAGCAAAGCCTCTGAGGTTTTTGTAGGTAGTGACAATCCAGTATGGCTGCCCAGTGGAATCCAGCTCAAAGGAGTAATCCACGATCCCCTTAAACAGCGAAGAGGTAAACCTCACATAACGCTTGAGGTCATGAAGCAGATAAGAATTGGGCTGGTACTTAATCTTAAAGCTATCTACATAGCTTACGTCATTGACGTTGCTAGCCGACACTATTACATAGCCCGGTGTACCCGAAAGATTGGTAAACCACTTAAATATACCGGAATGCTCCAGCGGTACAGCCCAAATCAGCTTTTCATTGACCAATTGGATCGTAGGCTCTCCCAGCTTTACCTGACTGCCCAGAGAAGGGCGCTCGCCCAGCTTTTTATCTGCCAGCTTATAGGCCAGAGCTTTGTCTACAATCGGAATCTGGGAGATATCCACAGCTTGCACATCACTCGAAAAACTTCGGATCACCGGCTCGCCGAGCTGATCGCGATACGCTTTCCAGTTTAAAAATACGCTGGAAAGTAGGATCCCTACTGCAAGTAGAGTCCAGCACCCCACCAAAAGAAACTTGGGTAGCTTGGGCATCGTCTTAAAAGACATAAACTGGGGCACATGCATATTGATCCGCCCATGCTCATCGGGGGCAAATACATCGCCAAGGGTCCCCCCAACTTTAAAGAAACTCCAAGCAGCAATATATGCGCTAATGAGTAAGCACCAAAAAAACGCACCCTCTACATATAAGGGGCTTAAGTTTAGGGAGTTGGCAAAGACATAGTAAGCCGCCACAATCCCAATCAACGAGTAAACTGTAATCTTCAGCTTTTTAAAACTCATAAATACCCTCCACAATATCGCAAACACCCAGACCCCTGGGCACTCCTTGGCAATAAGGAGCTTAAAGGTAAAACAGCAGGAGCAAGCATCGATATATCCTGCGTTGATATATCATATATCGATATACAGAGCATAGCACATATCAGTAGTATTGTCAATAATTAGGGATCTCTATACAATCAAAAATAAAGCCCCTAGGCGATAGGCCTAAGGGCAAAATAAGGTCAAGCAATTATGCTATTGATCAGCACGCTGGTCAGTATTACCGAGAAGCCACCGCACATCAGCAAAAAGATCATTCTCGTGCGTTTGTGCCTGATCCCAGCCGACAAAACCGCGAAGATCACGCAGGATAAAACTAAACCCAAGATATCTACACCGATCCGCAAAGATACGAAGTCATAAGGCAGTAGTTTTGTCAAAAACAAGGCTATACCACTGCTGCTCACGTGGGTAGCTGGTACTATAATCAAAGGAAGCGTTACAACAGCGTAACCCCGTCGGCCCGATCTCAGCATCATAAAACACATTACTAATATGACCATGATAATCGCGGTAGATTCCAGTATCATTGCTCTGCCTCCTTACTTATCCAGTCAAAATACCCTTAGGATTATTCCTTCACGTTGGCCTTTAGATACTCCTCGACCTTTTGATTATCATTGCTTACCGAAAATACAACATACCCGCCCTCTGTTACCAGCAGCACATCATTGAGCTTCTTCATCTCGTCGGGTCTGTAGCTTTCGTACAAAGCTATCAGATCTTTCTTTCTGGTTTCTATAGCTTCTTTTGCCTTAGCCTCCGCGGCAGTATCCTTTACCTTCATCACCATCAGCTCATTGGCGGTCGCGCTTGTGGCTGAAGTATAGAGAGTGTAGCTCTCAAGACCTGCAAACTTAAGATTATATAAGGTTTCAGCGGTTTTTTCGGGCACCTTGATCATTTCATCATCATAGCTTACATTGGCCATAACTTCGGTCACGAAGTTATCTGCGTTAAAGGTCTTCTTTGCAGAACAGCCTGCTACCATCAGGATTGCCAATGTTGCCGCCAATATGCTGATAATACGTTTTTTCATAGTTCCTCCGTCACTCTTTGGGTTATTTTTGTACTGTATGTGTTTTTAGATAATCAAACCACTGTATATACTGCTCACTCTTTATGTGCAGCCCATCTGGAGTGGCTTCTCGAGGCATACCGCCCGTCGCGTCTTTAAACATTGTATTTAGATCAATAAAGTAGACTTGATTTTCCTCAGCTAGCTTCAGCAATTTGATATTAATCTCATCGATCTGGGGGTTGGTCAGCTTGTTGTTGTATTTCTGATGAAAGATCTCTTCATTGATTGGCAGCACCGACTGTACATAGATCAATGCTTGAGGCTGCTGTGCCTTAAGCTCCTTGATTAGCTTTTCGTACTGCTGTAATATCCAGCTATCCTCCATCTGCGAAATGCCGTTGGCTCCAAGCATGACATAGATTTTAGCAGGGTTCTTCTGTTTAAGGGCTTCAAAGATGGTTACATCCCTCTCGCCGAGCTTGATCACCTCTTTGGTAAAGACATTGTCAAGATTGATGCCTGTGGAGGCATATACGGTGGTATTGCTCATTACATCATATAAGGTAATACCGGTGGTCAGAGAGTCACCGATAAACACTGCATCGTCAAAATACTCGCTGCGCACTCGCTCTCCCTCTGGTACTGGGGCGGAGAAATCGTAGCCGTTGCCATTTGTGGGCTTTGTTCCCTCAGAGGATGCTGCGCTGGACGAAGATACCGCAGAAGGTGAATTGGGTACCGACTGCACATTTTGTGATATCGGTGGCTGGGTTGATGGTAAGATTGGCGTGAAGTTCTCTTGGGATGGGGGCAGCATCACCTGCCACATTCCGGCGATCACAGCCGAAAACACTACAGCAGCGCCAAGGCTCACGACCATAAAAGGCCACTGCTTTTTACGGCCTCTGTTTACTCTGATATTTCTGCTCATTAGTAGGGGATTTGTCCTTTCTTCAAGATATGCTTACATGCATCCCCTTAAGGGTATGCCACCACAGATTGCGATTGCTCTGCTGCTATGTCGGGGCCGTCGCTTCGCATTGTCCATTACATTAACAAGGTACTAGGTCGGGCTTTTACAGATATACTGCATTTAGTCCATAACCTATGGCTACCTTCTCCCAATGGCATAAGCAAGTGGCAGCATAAACCCAAGACTTCAGGTCAGGCATGCATAGAGATATCATCACTGCTATGCGGTTATTATACTACATCTTCACGGATTTGAATAGCCATTTTTATCACATGGGCATAAAAGTATTTGTCATAATATTCCTTATAATGGGATTTTGCATGTTGCTACCCATGATTTTTGTTAAAAAGCCTTCAATATCAAGGCAAAAACCGCCATATACAAATAGTATTAAACAGTTTCAACATAGTTTTCAACATAAATCAGAGATAAGTATAGTTATTTCAAAATAAATCGGATGTTTTTTCAACATGGAAATCTATTATCCCCGCAAAACACCCAAAAGTCTATTTCTTGTCAAGCCCCTTTGCTAGATAAAAAGATTACAAATATCAACTCCCTGTGTAAAAAATCTCGGCTAGGCTTGATTTTTACCCATTGACATCCCTAATTTTATTTGTTATACTGTCTTAGCAAAGAGCTTCTGGCTCTGATATATGCGAAGGTGGCGGAATGGCAGACGCACTACTTTGAGGTGGTAGCGAGTTACATCGTGTGGGTTCAAGTCCCATTCTTCGCACCAAAAGACACATCTTTCTCCTAGAGTAAGATGTGTCTTTTTCTATATGAATTGATCTCACATTCATTTACTAGGAGGTAGCTTATGTATAAACTCTGGAAGCTGGCAAAGCTAAAGACGGTTATAAATGTGCTTGCAGCTGCTTCACTTATAAGTTCATTGTATTTTGCTTTTTACGGTGGCTTAGGGTTTATTCTAGAGCCGCGTAATTACGGCTGGGTTAATGGTGAAAATATCCTGTTTTGCTCCAGTGCAGTTGTATTTATATTTTCTGCTGTTTTATCGTCCTTCATAGGCGCATTACAGAAAGATCTTGATGATAATCTAGCTTATCTCAAGAGCATGCTAAGCAAAGATCTAGAGAAATAAGCGGCAGCCCCGAGCCGATTATCGTTACAATATTTCATGCAAACACCCTGCAAAGCAAATGCTTTACAGGGTGTTTGCTTTGTACTTTTTCTGAAGTTACCACTTGAGAGTTAAGATCAATAGTCATAAACTAAGTTATTAATATATATTTGCATGAATAGCAATATATGGTATAGTTAGGTTGTTACGAAGTCAAAGCCTTATAGATTAGGGCTATTTAATATATGTGTAATTACAAAAGGATTTACTATGATTTTTAATATGCTGAAAAAACGAACGATGATCCTCATTCTTGTATTTGTTGCATTGGGCTTAATTATGCTTATGATACCATTGAGGCAAGACTATCTACCAGTTGACATTACTAAGCTATCTAAACCTTTGGCTTGGGATACGACGGGAAGGTACACAATTCACTATTTAGAGCAAGACTCTGAGCAGATAGATCCAATCTATCTGCTCAGAGATAATCAAAAGAACACTGCTCGTTATTTACATGGTGAGAGTTATAAAACATTTGGAGGCTTTAGATACCTGTTTGATAACAACGGCAATCTACTTGTCTATGATAACTGCACATTTATAAAATATAATCTCACCACATGGATGCAGAAAATGGTTGTTAAAGAGTTTAGTGGTGGATCACAAGAAACATTACCGTATCAGCTAATAGGAGTCAACTATAATCATGAGTTGGAGCAATACCTTTTCTTTTATAAAGAAAATATATGGTCATCAAGTCATAGGGAGCAGTCGCCTATATACTATACGGTTTATGACAAAAAGTTTCGCGTGGTTAGGGCTGGTAATTTGGATTTTACGCAAAAAATCAACGATACCCCACCTAGTCTACAGTTCTTTGACAGTCAAAATCTATATTTTATCTATGGTGGTGGAATAGGACAGTTTTCTTTAGACTCAGGCAACACGATTATGCCCATAGACAAATTCCCGATCTACAATACAACATCACAGATTATGCCTCAATATGAGGCTGTAGGATTGGCTTATGATATCGAAAGACAATTATTCTTGGTGATCTACTATCAAAATTTAACCACTAGTGACTCTATATCAATGTGGATCGATGTGTATGATAAAAATTATCGTATTCAAAAATCGATTATGGCCCATGATAATACATATCCTTATACGCTACAAATGTCCCTTGAAAACGGATCTGTTAAACTAAGAATCTATAATTCAGATGCAGAAGACTTCATAGTAAAGTCAATTTCTTATACCTATTGATGTTCTCTTGAATTTAAGTCTCAGACTTTCGCACCAACTAAAAGCCCTGTAAACGCATCCGTTTACAGGGCTTTTGTAATTTGGTCTAATTTTAGGATCTTGGATTCACGCTTACTCCTCCGAGACCCGAAGCACATCACCTGGAATAATCAGATCAAACCTACTCTTGTTGTTAAGCCTCTCCAAATCACTCATGGTGCAGCCCAGCTTGTGAGCAATAAGCCAAAAGCTATCGCCCTTTTGCACAGTGTAGGTACCATCCTTTGATCTTCTCGGTAGGTCTACCGTTACACCATACTGGTCAAAAATATAGGTCAAGCCAGCAAAATTCCTTGATCCAGTGCAAGGCTTGCCGTTTTCGTAATACATCCACTGACCGGAGTCATTCATCCACCAGCCTTCCATGGCATCGCTAGAGAGCATCAGCTCCACGAAACGGTGTACTACTACCGAAACCTCAGCACGGGTAGCAATACCCTGTGGGTCAAAGAGATTTCCATTCTTGCTACCGATAATGCCTGCCATCTGCATCTGCTTTACCGCTTCTTTGGTGGCAGCGCTGATCTTAGCGCTGTCCGAAAAGTGGTTTTCTGCATGGACTTTTGGCAGAGTAAAGCCGATGACTTTGGCGTAGTTTTGTATGATCACTGACATTTGCTCACGGGTAATGGACTGATCTGGAGCAAATTTGCCATTTCCAATACCGTTTACGATGTTGTTTCTATTAGCCCACTCTATATACGCCATATAGTAAGCGTCGTTTTTTACATCGGTAAAGCTGCTCTGCTTGTAGCCGCTCACATCGACTTTTGCCAGCATCAGTTAGCGCATTGCTCTCCATGCGGGTAGCTGTAAGGTGCACATCAGAGTTTGCTTGGCTATTGATGGTCTTAACACTAGCTAGGTCTAATGCAATTGTGATGTCTGGGTTATCCACAACTAAGATTGTATTGGCGATTTTCTTAGCTATGATGATATCCTGCACAGTCTTTGGTAGATTTACCCTTACATGAGCAGCATTGTTGCTGCCAGTGTCTATCCGCAGCACCAATGCGATACCGTTTTGCTCGTTGCCGTTTCCTCTTGCTTCGGCAAGTGCCTTATCAAAGGCGTCACTCACAGCTCTGTCGCTGAGGTTGACTATGGCGTTGCCCTGAGCATCTACTGTACCGCTTACTTTGATTTCACCTTGTGTTGGAGTATTAGGTCTGTCGCTTAGAGCTGGAGTAGCAATGACGGAGTCATTGTCATCTGAGGAGCTTCCATCCTCATCGGAACTACCGCCGCCGGTCCAATAGGGGTACACGGTCAAATTAGACACAACAGGGGTAGTAGCGACAAATCTTGTCCCGCTGCCGTTTGCTCCCGTATACCATCCACTAAAAGTATATCTGCCATTGGTGGGATTATTGGGCAGGGCATCTATTGTCATGGCGGGGTAAGCAACGGTTTTGGTTGCGTGTA
>DAMCAP010000004.1:90053-128170 GCA_032059445.1 Oscillospiraceae bacterium | reverse complement strand
TGCTTGCCGTCAGGTCGCCAAATATATTGCTTTTCTGCCATGTAGTGCCGTCCTTAGAGTACTCATAAGCGGGGTTGGGCATCAATGTAACGCTATTGTGGGTCTTTGAAGAAAGCACGGGCGCGGACGGAGCCGCCGGGGCGATCTTCTTAGCCACAGCCGCAGTGGAATTGCTAGTAAGGGTACCAGATTGCACACTGGAAGTGATTTCAAGGGTAATGATCTTGCCATAGTCTGCTGCGGCTACCGTATAGATCATGTCTGTGCCGACCTGCACTCCATCCGCCTTCCATACATAAGAAAGCGTGCCGCTATTGTTGCTACTAACCTGAACGTTCAAGTGATTGCCGATTCGCGGATAGGGGCTAATTGTTACCGTCCCGGTGAGGGCGGCTGAAGCACCCACGGTCAGTGCCAATCTTGCGCTCTCTGCTTTGCCATTTTCGGTAACAGCGACGTAGTATGTCGCCGCAGGAAGGTCGGTAGCATGAGTTAAAGTCAAGGCATTGACGATGTTGGCTGCCGTCACGCCAGAAGCCAGCTCTGCACCAGTTGATTGGGCATAGACCTTCCACATCGCACCGTCTGCGTAAGCAGGGCTATTGGTCAGAGTAAAGCTGACGCTTGCCTGGTCCCCGCTGGTTTTGGCAACGGTGGTGGTAGTTGCTGTAGGTGTAGCGGAAACAAGCTTGCTGACCGTCAGAATGGCCGCATCACTGTAGATGGTACCCGCTGCGTTTGTAAGCTTACATCTATATAGGTAGCCATTCATAGAGGATGTAGTCGCTGGGGTAGTATAGCTGCTACCTGTTGTGCCTGGAAGCGTCACGAAAGAAGAACCCGTACCGGTGGTGTCAATCTGCCACTGATAAGAAAGTAGAGAGGTGCTACTTGCCGTAACGGCAAAAGTAGCCGGCTGCCCTTCGCTCACTGCCTGATGGAGTGGTTGGGTAGTGATAGAAGGGGGCGTTGTATCAACGAGAATGCCGGTGGTGTCGGGCGGTGAAAAAGTCAAGACGGCATTGTTTCCTGAGGCATCTGTAATAGTGCCCCCATTGAGCGTGATTGGGGATACACATTCAATCCCATCATCATCCATATCACCCGTCTGGACGGTATAACTAAACGTAAGAGAAGTCGTGCCGCTGCCGCTTTGATAAGCTGCCTGGCGTGTTTGCGAGCCGACGCTCAACACGAGATGCGGTGTGCCGGTGACGTTGACAATCTTATCAAAATCTACTGTAAAGCTCAGCGACTCTCCCTTGGTGTAGGTACCGTCAGCCGATGTTTTGCTCACTGAGGTGATGGTGGGGGCGGTGGCAGGATCAAACTCTAAATATCTGTAGTTTATTATATTTGCTGCATCGTAGTTACCCAGATTGCTTCCGTCGTAGTTGGTGCTTGCCTTGCCCTGCACACCTGCGCCTAGCTCCGGAGCTTTGTTCATCGCTCTTTTGGGTCCGCTAATGAGTATACGAGAGCCTGCTTTAATTGCTACTTTTACATAATCATTATATAAATCAAGCGTTTGATAAGAGTTCTTATTGGTATTCATTATCGTTCCACCGCTAATTAACAGTAAGCAAGTGTAACTAATGAGAATGGTGCTAGTATCCGAGCTAGTAATAGTACCACCGCTAATTTCAACTTTTTTGATATCTTCGGCAGGTAATAGTAATGCAATATTTTTATTACCATTTATATACCCGCCCGAGATCTGTAAATCACCATTTGTGTAAATGGTAGGGTAATAATCTCTGTTTGAAGTTCCTGCTTTATTTATCACCTCACCACCAGAAATATACACTTTACCGCTCGCGCTATTATAGATTACACAATCTCCAGAAACTTTACCATCAGTTATACTTACTGTACCATCAGATTTATTATAAATTGCATAAGACCCACCGGAGCTACAGCTTATTGTACCACCAGATATGGTCACTGTGCCAGATCCACGGTTGTAGATTACATGCTGCCTGCCTTCTATGGTACCTTTCATTACCTCTAGGCTACCGCCGTTGAGAGCGATTGCTTCGATCGCCGGGTTATATTTGCTACGGGCAGTGATTTTTCCTCCGCTTGTATCATTAACTGTTAGTTTACCACTTCCGTTGTGTATAATAGCAACATCGTACTGGCTTTGAAGTGCATGACCATTTAGATCAAGCGTAAAGGACGCAGTATTCCCTTCTGATATAGTAAAGCCTTTAAATGTGTCTTTTAAGAGGGTGATGGTTTGTCCATCTCCCACAGCATCCACAGCTTCCTGTAGCGAGTCGTAACTATCTTCTCCGATACTTGCGACATCTGTTGGGCTCCCCAAAAATCGAAACTCTAGATGCTTGTAATCTTTAATTTTTGCAGATGTCAAGACCAGCTCTGCGCCCTCACTATCAACAACTTTAAATCCCTCATCAGGGTCTGGCACAGTGTTCATCGCACTTAGATTGCTTTTGATTACAGTAGTTTTGTCACCTATTATAAAAACAGGTATGGTAATATCAGAGCATTGCACTGCATACCCAGTAGATAGATTTTGGATAGTAGCTCCCGAAATAGTCAATCCTGGGGTGCAGTAGTATGAGGTAACCAGTAAGTTGATTGTGCTATTGGTTGCATCCGAATTAATAATTTTGGCATCACCGCCGATAAAGTGGATTTGAGGGTTATAAGATACTTTGATGGAACTACCAGTACCGGTATTTTGTATGGTACCTCCGGTTATAGAGAATGAACCTGCTGTTTCAAAATCAAGTGCCGCTCCAGCTCCAGTATTCTCCACCAAGCCACCCGTCATGGTGAAGGACGAAGTCTCGTCATTTCTAGCAAACTGAATAGTCCCAAACATAGCTGCACTGGTGACATTGGCATCTGCGCTGATCAGGATTTTGGAGGCTTCGATTGCCGCACTAGTCCCCGCTATTACTTCTCCACCAGAGACACTTATTGTTCCTGAGCCACCATTAATTGCAGCTCCATAACTACCTGCTTCTACCTTGCCGCCCTTTACACTGAGTTTCGAGTTATATTGGCATATAATAGCATCACTTTCGGTGCTACTTACCGTACCACCTTCTATAATAACATGACAATCCGTAAACGGCTGAATCGTCCCAAAAGCTGTACTTCTTATTATACCCTTACCTTCGGATGTGTTGTCGGTGATGGTCAGGGTACCAGAATATAAATGAATAGCGGACTTGCTTTTACTGTCTAGCGTATGCCCGTTAAGGTCTAGCGTGACTGATTTTTGACCCAACATTAACTCTATTCTGTCATCTGTGCCTCCAAACTCTATATCATCACCCAGCTGTATGATTTCACCGTCAGTGGCATAATAAAATGCTGTTCTGAGCGCACTAAGGCTTGATACTACAGTAGTTTTGGCTGACCTGAGTGCAACAGCTACCACAGTGACCTTGATTTGTGGTAGCTCTACCCCATCTTTAAGCTCGTAGCCCATGATAACAGGCGCAAATAGATACTCACCAGCAGTATCTTTGTCATACTGGGTCTGGCACGCCCAAGTTACCGAGATTTCTTGGCTTATCGCCACCCATTCAGCATCGGGCACACTTCCAGATGCCATATATTCCTCTGGGATCCCAGAGTTTTGCTCTGCCTCTTCTTTCGCGTTCATAGCCTTTTTGACGGTGGCTGTTAGGGTTTTGGGGAGCGCTAGGTCCTCAATAGCTGTGCCGATAGCGACAGATTGCTCTGTATCTGTCAGTGGCTCAAATCCAATGATCTCTGTGTCAGGGGTTAGATACACCTCTTCAGCCATTGCCGAAACCGGCGACATGGTAAATACCATACATAGCGCAAGAAACCAACTGAGCGTTTTTTTCATAGATCCTATTCCTCCTAAGTATTTTGCTTGTTTTAGAAACCTCTGCCGCTTTTTGCTTTCTTCATTGGCGGCAAACGAATATATGGCTCCTGGCAGGAGGGGCATACCTCTACCTTTCCTGCACGACTCTATAGAGCCATCGTCCTCCCAGATGTAGGTCATGCTACCCCCTCCTGCCCATGGTATGGCGGTTTCCTTAGATGCCCAGCAGCTGTCTTTTCTTTGCGTCAAATTCCTGCTGAGAGATGATGCCCTCTTCCATCAGCGCCTTGTATTTTTTGATTTCCTCGATGGCGTCGGTAGGAGGTGCCATCGTTGTATGTACCCCTTGCATCGCTATGCCAAGGCTCATAGACTGCTCCGGTGCCTCGGCAAAGGCAACAGTCTTAAATGCAGCCACCAGTCTTTCAATCTCCTCAAGGCTGCTCTGATAAGATCGTATGTAATCGTGTACATTTGGGTGTGTATTGTTAAACCTTGGGCCCTCCATGTCACATTTGACCACCGTCCAGTAAGGATGGTCAAAATGCAGCTCCACATTAAACGCTTGAAAAGGCTCTGAGATATCAAAAAACTGGGTGGTCGTTGATCGGTTTTCTTTGCCGTCATCTAGCTTGTCGAGGGCTCGAGCCATCTGCCTGTTGGCTACAAACTGTGCAATTTGCGGTGCCATAGCCATGGCACGCTCTGGTACAGTGCTGGTATAACGGCGTATACCCTCTGCTGAGCCCTCAAATAGTAAGAAGCTATCCTCTTTAATGATAAAAGACTTTAGCTGCTTACCCTCAAATACGGTTTTATCTGGATTTTTGCTCATGCAAAAGAGCTTGTTTTGGAAATCAAAGATGATTTTTGTTTCCCAAAGGCCGAAGTCAATCCGCTCAGAAATCACAAACTGATCTTTTAGCAGCTGATTTTGATCGTAAAACGCCAGATATTCCCGGAAGCTCTGCATCGTCAGCTGGCTTGCCTTGTCACTATCCATATCTATCTTGCAGTAGCAGATGTCACAGATGTACTCCTCCTCAATTTTTGATGGCAGAAACCACGAAATCTTGCCGCCGCAAATGGGGCAAGGAGGTTTTTTATTAAATAAGCCCATAATCAGTTCCTCCCTATGTTATTAATCGTTATCGAGTCCCGCCGCCTGTACCACCGCCGATAGAGCCACCGCCACCACCAAGGGAAGTAAATCCGCCGCCGCCACTACTGCGCTTTTCCTGCTGGCGCTGCTGCTCGGCCTTCCTCATATTGCTGTACAGCAAAAATTGATAGGAATAAGCGGTCACCATGCTTTGGCTGTAACGGGTCAGCTGGTCAGTAATTTGAGGATATAGCTCTTTCATCTGCTCCGCTACCTGATCAGCTATGCCAAGCAGCATGGCATAGCTAAGCAGCTCTCGCCAAATCGGCATTTCCTTGACACTTCGCTCGGCAACCAAAGAAAAATCCATCAGATATCGTTTAAGCCCCATCAGCTCCCCCAGCTCCTGTTCACCAGTTGGTGTCAGGTCTTTTAGTTTGGCAGGATTATTCCACCGTTTCATGCAGTGCTTCTGATTCAAATATGCTCTGCCCGCACTTTCATGCTTTTGGATATAACCACGAAGCAGCTTATCATTCTCATTTGCAAAGCGTTCCAGCTCCTTTGCCTGCAAGATGGCATCGCAGCCGGCAGCCCCCTCCAATATGGTGTAAAGGTACTCATCATACGGGTTCATTTTGTCATGTTGGCTGCCCATTAGCCGCAGGTTGACTATTTCTTGGGTATTCCCCATAAAGCCCACCTCCTGAGTTTCTACAGGAGAGAGGCAACCCAGCTGGATCAGCCGTAGCATCCCTGTGGCGAGAATCGCGCCATCCTCACACTGGTCAAACATTCTCCCCAATGCATAGGTGGCACTTAGATCACCATCGTTGGGGATATCCCTAAAATACCCAAACCGCTCAGTAAACCGTTGTCGTTGTTTCTCTGCGTGCTTCTTTTTTAACCTAAGTATCCAGATCGTGAGCCCGATTGGGAGCCCAAATGACAGAAGCGTGATGACGATTGCCTCAAAGGTCGAGACTTCTTCTCCGGTGTCATCATAATCGCCTCCCTCAAAGGCTATCTTTCGCAGTTCTTCAAAGCTCCCAGCCTCCTGACGTGAGGGAGAAATGACTCCTTTCTCCAGATTAAAAAGGAGCGTCACATGGTTTTGAGTAGAAAGCGGGGTATTGGTATAAGCAACCATACTTCCATCTGCAAATCCCACCTCGCCCGCGAAGCCAAAGCCCCATAGATCGGCAATTTCATCGGTGATGGGTGTACCGTCGGCAAGCCGGATCTCGACCCTCACGTCGGTAGGGGTTGTATTCATTCCATCGTTTACAAATCTGAAGTTTACGCCGTCCTTATCGCTGTAACCACCTACCGCATGATCTAGCTTATAGCCAATTACATAGCGGTTTTGCCCATACCGACTGATACCAAAGCAGATTTCATAACCACTCTCCGTGGCATGAATGCCGCTTTTCCTCTCTTTTTCTTCAAAGCTCCAGTCAATCTTCCAATCCGATACGATATCATAGCTACCATTTTGGTCAGAGACTGTAAGCTCGCTGATCGTTAGGTAGTCGGGCGCATTCATGGGAATATAGTTTTCTGTACCTTCCTCAAAGCTACCTTCCCAAATCTGCGTGATATGCATGGAGCCGTCCTCGTAAATAACAGCCTCAATATCGATGGTATTTACTTGATTCGCTGCAAAAGCAGGAATTGGGAGCCCACACAATAGAGCAACGCAAAGAAGCAGGCCGATTACTTTTATGCGCATAGGCCACCTCATTTCATGCTGGGCATATCTGCCTTGGCTGCCTGCTCCTCCAGATACTCCCTTTGCCTAAAGCCCAACATCCCCGCTATCATAGAAACCGGGAACATGCGGATCTCACGGTTGAGCTTAGTCACGCTGTCGTTGTAAATCAGGCGACTGGTGCGCACCATGTTTTCGAAGGTTTGTACCGCGTCCATAGTTTTGGCATAGGTTTGGTTTGCCAAGAGTTCGGGGTATTGCTCTGTTACCATGGCAATCCTGCCCAGAGCTTCTGAAATAACCACTTCTTGGCGTAGGACATCATCTGGTGTAGATTTTGCTGTAATCACACTTCTTCTCGATTTAATTGTTTCAATCAATGTTTCGCTCTCGTGCTTGGCATAGCCCTTTGTCAGATCCAACAGGGCTGTCAGAGCATCAAAACGACTTGACAGCTGCACACCGATCTGGCTCATGGCATTGCTGATGTTTTCATCCAATACCACTAGTCTGCGCTGGGTAGACATTACCCATAGTAAGATTGCTACGACGATTACACCAATTGCGATTAAGGTTGGTAGCATAGTACATTCCCTCCAGTTTTTTATTTAGAAAAGTCGACAGAAGTTTCTGTCGACTTTTAAAGCTGCTTTACTTTTTGTAGGTGCAGATTTTTATTTGATTTTTACCATGTTAGTTTACAGTTGCGAAGTATTTGCCACCCTCTGTAGCCTCAAGGACTAACTTTGCGCCATCTGCATTGGCTTCTGTAAAGTCAACACCCATAAAGCTCAACTGATTTCCCTCTTTGTCCTCTACCAAAATATCCCACACAAGCGTATCTGCGGTAAAAACAAGCTCTCCCTTCACCTTCTCGCTATCCTTAATAACCTCGGTTATTAGGTTTTCGCCCCAATCGCTGCTATTGGCAGGGGATAGGGCTAGTGCATAGATATCAACACCTGTTAGGTTAAAAATCTCTACGGGAACGATGATCGAATCTGTGTTTGCACTAGCTTTGGAGCTTTCAATTTCGTCTAAAGCAGTTTCAGCAGCAGTGATAAATTTATGCGTTGCTTCGATTGCTACTTTTAAGCCCTTCATAATCTCAGGTGTCAGTGTTTCAGGCTTGGCAAAGTAGTCGTCTGCCGCAGTAATTTCATTGGCAATCTCATTCATCGTTTTGATAAGCTCTTCATCGGCCAAAGCCTCAGAGCTTGCATTTACCCTGTCAACTGTTTCGTTATAGGCTTCTGACATATCCATAAATTCTTGGGCAAGAGCCTGCTGCTCTGGTGTAAATTTCCCATCCGCGGCTTGTGCGGGTGCTGGCGAAGCTGCTGCTGGAGCACCTCCGCAAGCTGTAAGGCTCAGTGTCATCACCAGTGCCATCATAAGTACCAAAAGTTTTTTCATTATATATCCTCCACTCACTGATCGTTTATAGGGATCATCCCCTTGCGTTCATTCTATCGGGAAATTTACCCAGAAACCGCCCGCTGCATGAAACATGTTTTTTTCGACATGAATCATAGTTTCAGAAATCTGATTTTTGTGGTAAACTTCTTATGGAGTAATATAGCACTGGAGGACAGCCTATGCTGCAGATTGCAATCTGTGATGACAATATTGAGGAACTATCCAACATGGTACAGCTCCTAAACCTATACAGAGCTTCAAAGAACTTCAGCTGTGATTACGCCGTATTTCCAAACGGATTTGAGCTGATATCGACCTTGGAAAAAGGAAAACGATTTGATATCTACTGCCTGGATATTATCATGCCGGGCATTATGGGCATCGATGTGGCAAAGGAAATCCGTGATTACGACAAAGCCGCACCAATTTTGTTCTTTACATCATCACCTGAGTTTGCTTTACAAAGCTACTCAGTGAGAGCCATTAATTATGTGCTAAAGCCAATATCCAAAGAAAAGCTATTCATTACCTTTGACGAAGTGCTCGAGCAGATAAAATCCCAAAAGGATGAGGATGCGATTATCGTAAAGAGTAATGACGGAATTCAAAAAATACTAATCGCTAACTTGACTTTTGCCGAGGTCATCGGCAGAAATGTATTGTATCACCTACGCTCAGGTAAGGTAATCGAATGTACTGAGCCCTTTTCCTCTGCCTGCGAAAAGCTTCTGAAATACGGGTGTTTCATAAAACCACACCGCTCCTTTCTTGTGAATATGCAGTATATAGATACCATCGAAAATCATCAGATAACCTTACAGACCCTTTCCTCTGTACCTATTGCTCAAGGCAAGGCGCGAGAGATTAAGCAGCAATATCTCGCCTATCAAATGGAGGGAGAATAATCAAATGGTAGAAACAGTGATAGGACTCCTGCGATTTGGATTTTCTCTGGTCTTTGGCATAGAGGTGACCGTTCTCTTTGCGGGAATAGAACCCACAAGGAAAAACAGGCTGATTACTAGCTTGCTCTGTGTAGTTTTTCTTTTTATCCAGACCTTCAGCTGGTGGCTCTTTGGTTTCGATTTGACATCACAGCTGTATCCACTGATTATCCACCTGCCGCTAATCGTGATATTCACCCTATACTATAAACGTCCGTGGCTTATATCCGCCGTTAGCGTGCTATCTGGTTATCTTTGCTGTCAAGCGCCGCGGTGGTTCGGCTTCCTTGCAGGAGCTGCCTTAAACAGCAAACTCGCAGACCACGCGGTGTATATTGTGGCGGTGTTTCTATCCTACTTTTTCCTCAAAAGGTATGTGGCCGGATCCGTCCAGCAGCTTATGGAGGTATCCACGAAGTCTTGTTTATTTTTAGGCGGGGTACCGCTTTTTTACTATATGTTTTATTACACTACCACCATCTACACCGATGTGCTTTACCGCGGCACGAAATGGGCAGTACAGTTTATGCCCTCAACCATCTCTGTTTTTTATTTTGCGTTTGTCCTCCTCTACTATGCCGAAACGCAAAAACAGGCAAGGATCCAAAGAGAGCGAGATATGTTAGATACGCAGTTTCGGCTGGCGCAAGCAGAGTTTGCTTCTCTGCGGCAGAAGCAGCAGAACTCCGCGGCCTATCGGCACGATATGCGTCACCATTTCGCGCTTTTACAGGGGCTAGCCTCTAAGGGCCATATAGAGGAGCTCAAGGAGTATCTACTAACCGCTCAGTCCGACATGGATGCCATAACCCCCATACGCTTTTGTGAAAACGAAACCGTCAATCTGATTTTGTCCGCTTTCGCCACCAAAGCAAAACAATCGGAAATCCTGCTTTCGATAGATGCTAAGCTACCTGATTCCCTTCCCTTTAGTGATACCGAGCTTTGCTCGCTCTTGTCAAACGCTTTGGAAAACGCTATACAAGCCTGTGAGCATATACCCGATAGAGGTAGGCGCTACATCAAGCTGCGTGTGTATTCCAAAAACAATAAGCTATGTATTGACATCCGCAACCCCTATCAGACCGAGCCGACGTTTCATCAGGGCATGCCGATTTCAACAAATCAGGGGCATGGCTTTGGCACAAAAAGTATGACTCATATTGTGGAAAAGCATGGTGGGGTATTCCAGTTTTCGGTCAAGGATGGCTTGTTTATTTTTCAAGCAACTACATAAGCTCTTAAAGTGAAAGCACACAAAACACCTTGTAAATCATCTAGATTTACAAGGTGTTTTTCTTAGTTTTTACTGCAAAAGCTTGGTCTGGCTGCCATAACAGGTAATATCGAGCCGATGCATAGCTCTTGTGCAGGCAATATAGAGAAGGCTTCGGTCTAGCTGGGTTTGATACAGATCATCGGAAGTTCCCGGGACTATCACCTGATCAAACTCCAATCCTTTTGACATGTGTACCGAGGTAATAACCATGCCATCTCGAAACTCACTGCTGCCAAAATCAAGCAGGGCGAGATCGTCATAAGCCATGCGAAGCTTGTCATACAACTCTCTAGCCTGAGTCTGCGACCTACACACAATGCCCAGAGAGGCAAAAGCGGATTGCCGAAACTCCTCCATCAAAGCGCGGATCTTCTCTAGCTCCTCAGCCTCGGTTTGGCATACTGTCACCGTGGGTGCCTCGCCATGCCGCTCTATAGGGATCAGCTTCTTATTCTCCAAGATCCGCTGCGTAAATGCGGTGATTTCAATAGTCGAGCGGTAGCTTCTACAGAGCTCCATCAATACACAGCCAGCGAAATAAGGCTGGATTTTCTCCACCGAAGAGGAGCTATAAGGGTTTACACTCTGGTATCGATCCCCCAAAATTGTCATCTTGCAGTCAAATAGCTTCGCCAAAACCGCATACTGGATCGGTGTATAATCCTGCATCTCATCCACCAGTAGATGCTGGATATCCCGATAGTCCGCCTCTACACCTTCAAAATATAGCTTGGTATAGAGAAAGGGGTACACGTCACAGCATTCCAATGTATTTTTACCGGCTAGGCGAAACATATCTTGCTCGGCGATGTTGTAACGGTAAAAATCCTGATACAATGCGAGGGGATCGTTAAAGCGAAACATGCTTTGTATACTACTACGGATTTGGCGGGTAGTCGATGCATCCAATCGGGTATTGTAGTTCCTTTTATATTTATCCATCAGGTTCTCTGCCATTTGGTACAGCCGCGGCTTGACCGGTAATCGTTTGAGGGCATGATAGCTAGTCCGCAGCTCCTCACTCGAGGCAAAGAAAGCACCAATCTTAAGGTCACCGGGCGTGAAATACTCCTGATCTGCATAATCCAGATAGGATTGCAGCGCCTCTACAAAGAGATTCGTCGCTTTAAATGAGATTCTCGCTATCTTCTGCTGGTCTTGATGGGTCAGCAGATCCTCCACCTGCTGGGCGAAGCTCTGGTGCTTATATTTCTTCCCAAGCAGTGCACCGGCAAGCTCGTCCACACCAATCTCCGAAATATTCTCCTCTCCAAGCTCTGGCAACACGTTGGAGATATAGTTGCCAAACACCTTATTTGGTGAGAGGATCAAGATATTTTTGGAGCTTAAGGTGCCCTTATAGCGATATAGCAGGAATGCGATCCGATGGAGGGCAATGGAGGTTTTACCGGAGCCCGCTGCTCCCTGTATGATCAGTACCCTAGCAGCCTCATTACGAATGATGGCATTCTGCTCCTTTTGAATGGTCGCCACGATGTTTTTCATCTTATCGTCGGATTTTTGGCTTAGTTCTTTTTGCAAAATCTCGTCGCCAATATTTACGGCACTCTCGATCATATAGTCCATCTGGCCCTGCTTGATCCTATATTGCCGTTTTAGGCTCAGCATGCCGTCGATCCTCCCCATAGGAGCTAGATAAAAGGCAGGACCTGTTTCAAAATCATAAAACATACTAGAGATCGGAGCGCGCCAGTCAAAAATCAGATGTTGGGAGCTAGTGGGATCCACAAAGGAATGTACCCCGATATAAAAGGCTTCGCCGATTTTATCCGCTTCGGCAAAGTCAATCCTACCGAAGTAAGGCGACAAAATCAGCTTTTGCAATTGCTCTCGCTCTTTTACGGCCTTTTGCCCAAAGGTAACGTTATCCGAAACTGCAATCCTGTTGGCTGCTTTTTCTGCCGCATCAAATTGGGCCAAGTTTTCATATAGATACCGCTTAATCTCAAGGATTTCCTTTGCATACTTCTCGATCTGCCAGATGATCTGACCCAACGCAATCTTTAGTTTATCCTCTACATGCTCTAGATAGCCTCTTTCGTCTGTTTCTCTTGGATTGATCATCTTCTTTCTCCTCACTCACTGGATGTATACTATTATAGGAGAAAAAACAGAATAATACTAGACTTTTTATTTGCCTTATGCTATCATATAGATAAAGTACGCCCCTGGATTTCATACGGTTTTTTCGTATATAATCCAGGGGTTTTTTATTATTTTCGTATTAATATCTTTACACCATCGCCACCAAAATACTGACGATAAAGATCGCTATCCCGTTAGAAATCAGCATCGTACCGATCGCTAGAGTTGGCGCCAGCTGAGATCTGATACTCTCCTGCTCTACTCGATTCTCTGTAAGTTTCATGGCATCTTCAATCAGCAGACCATTGATGGGGAATCCCATCATGCAGTTGACATTCATTGCAATCAACCGATACTTGCTCTTCCCTGTAAGCTTCTCCCCAATCAGTGCACCAGCAACCAAGACGAGTAATCCAATTACGAAGCTAAGCAAAATAGGCAGCAGCAATCGCAGCAATTTGGCGAGAGGATTTTTTGATAGAGTATTTACCATCAGCCCCATCAAGCCCAGCAGCAGCAAGCCATAGGAGTTGGATTTATCTAATGGCGCCTTATCAATCAGCCCAAACTGCCCCAAAATAAAGCCAAGCAGCAAGGCAGTTACATTGATATTAACACCAAAAGGGGCCAAAACGGTGCTGTGTAGGAATCTATTGAACACCGTAACCAGCATGATGACCCCCAGATAGTATGCAGTTGTCTTATAATCGTTGGGGATTTTATAGCATAATCCTTTAGGCTCTGCTGATCGATTGCCCTCTGTGGGCAGACTATTGCTACCCGTAATTATGACCGCAGCTTCTTTTTTGATTGCCCATCTCAAAACAGGCACCGCAAACACACCCTGAAACATAAAAACCATCCAGGGCAAAACAGATATGGCAGGAGCTTTATCCAGCACCCAGCGCGAAGCAATGGCGCAGGCAGCCCCGCCGCCAATCACCGAGCCGGGAGCTAGTAGTGCAATTTCTCTTCCAAAAATAGGTGTGATCACAAATATCGTAGCCAAAACGTATACCAAGACCGAAGCACAGCAAACAATCGCTTCTTTTTTAAGCTTCAGCAGCATAAATGGATTGATCATGGTACCTGAATGCACCACCAATACGTTAAATGCAATGGTACCTACTGCAATCATGTTGCTGGTAGTGATAAAATCCCTTGGCAGATAACCTGCTATAAACCCAACGACTGCCATCAAGCCCAGCATCATCGGCATCGGCAGGTAATGCTTGGTCGCTGTGGCTACAGCCTGCGAAGCAAAGACCAAAGCCAGAAACATCAAAAAGCTTAGCTCAAACCCCCACGTCATATCGGCACCTCCCTGTACTTTTTATACATGCCATAAAGGGCACCTTAATAAGATGCCCTTCATAAAATCACTTAGCTTTAATGTGTGGCACCCTTGCCGCTGCCACCAAACATCACTTCGTCGTCAACGATGGCTTGCAGCCAAAGCTCACTTGGAGTCTCGGGGATGTATGGCATCAGGATATGAGAGGGGTAGTCTTTGTCACGATAGATCTTATAGCAGATGGTATCGCTGCTGGGGATTGGGCCTAAGTGACCCATCTTGCCCTGCCATGCACCCGACTGGGGCTCAAAATTATCCATCGCCTTGATCTCCAGCTCTAAGCAGGTACCGGGAGCAAATACCATGCCGATGGGGTTGACTTCAATCACATATTCTCTAATTTCACCGGGTGTTACTGGGGTACGCTTGCTGTAATCATGCGCCGGTCTGCCGATCTCGCTCTTTTCTTCATCCAAAGCATAAGAAGCCTTGAGAGAGCCTGTGCGGCATACAGGCATTCTGGTACCAGCAGGGGTAATCTGCCAGAGCTTTACAATAAAGTTGGCATCGGTACTGTCGATAGAAGCAAACAGATGCAGCTCAATCGGCCCTGTAAACTCAGTAGGCTTGCTGAATCGGTCTGTCCTATAGCAGAGGCTCTCTACCTTAGTTGTCACATGGGGTGGTCTATGGACAAAGCCATCGGGAGGCAGGTTACCCTCGGGGTTTGCTTCCCAGCGCAGCTGCTCAAAGGTATGCAGGTAGAGCTTCTTCCACTGGGTACGTGCCAGAGGATACTCATGCTCATAGCGGTAGCCTCTACCGATGATATTGAGCTTCATGGCAGGCTCCTCAGTGATACCGGTATCGATGCCCTTCATCCAATGATCATACCAGCGCAGGCACTCCTCATTCATAAAGCGATAAGGCAGCTCCATGCCGTTGTAACCTTCCATGACACCGCAGCGTTTATAGGCTGTAAGCTCCTTGGAATTCATTGCGTTAAACACCGGCGCAGACCATCTGCCTGTAGGCGCCCAGCCGCACTTAAAGTAGACAGGGATCTTTAGATCGGCGTATTTATACTTCATCGAGCGCTGTTTCCAGAATTCATCCTCTTGTGGATGCAACAGATAATCGAGATAAAAGGTATGATACTTGGGAGGCCAGGTGGTAAACATCTTATTGAAGTATGTATTGATGCCGATATCGGGGTCTTGCTGTACCTCTGCGATACGCCGCTTCATCTCCTCCTCGCCCCACATCTTGAGCGACCATGGCACTGGGCTGTGGGAGGGGCAAAGCTCCCAATACATATTCATATAGGTATTGGCTACACCGCCGTAATACCCATGCTGGTAGTAGTCATCGGTATAGGAGAGGGGCATGATGCATACCAGATGAGGTGGCTGCAAGGCAGCGACCAGTGGCTGGATAATCCCGAAATAGGAGTAGCCGATCAGCGATACCTTCCCATCGCACCACTGGCACTCGGTACCCGTCCACTCGATGGTATCGTAGCAATCGAGATGCTCTTGGGGATTATAAACACCGTAAAACTCCCCCTCAGACCTGCCAATCCCTCTTGGATCAGGGATGATAAAGGTATAGCCTCGCTCCACAAAGAAGTCGATGTCGCCTGCTTCTAGCGAATGATCAAAATAGTTGGATGAGCCGGGTAGTGAGCCGTGTTTCATGTTTTGCATGGTTTTGCCGTAGGCCGACCAAGCAACCAGCGCAGGGGCTTGCTCTATTTCTGCAGGATGGTAAATATCTGCATAGATGATGCAGCCATCACGCAATTTGATCGGAACATCTTCCTCAAGCTTTACGGTATACTGTGGCTTTGATAGCTTATCTAGGTTTTTGGTGTATCGTCTGTCCCAGTATACAGGGCATTTACTTAGACCGGTCAGTTCTATAAACTCAGCAGACTTCATAGGGGCAACCTCCTTTATATTTTATAGCCTTAGTGTAATGCCTTTTTGCGATCTTGTCTGTCACGCATAAGACACAAGCTAAAATAAATATAAAATCCTCTTAACACCCGTTTTTATTATGCAAGCCATATAAAACAACGCAGATTACGACAAAAGGTGTGCATCAAAGCTATTGATGCACACCTTGCTTATTTGCTTTATTAGCCAACTCATAACTAATAGTATGGATTATTGCCTACTGCTTTATTTTACTATGTCTGCATTTCACTATGTAATATAATATCAAGAAGTGTATCAAGATCATTGATAAAAATCTTCCCTCGTAGGGTGCTAATCCAGCCTTTTGCTCGCCAGTCAGCCAAGATCTTTGCGGCAGTCTGCCGCGCAAGGCCCGCAGCAGTTGCCAGATCTTGCTGGGTTACGCTGATGCTCTGGCTGCTGTCACCCCCATTAATCAAGCGCACCATGGTAAAGGCAAGCTTGCCCTCTGCATCAAGATACATCACATTGATCATCTTTTTTGCTGCGTTGGTGAGGCGGTCGATCAGCTGCCTGATAATAAACTGCACCGCGCTGTGATTGGCATAGATAAACTCTATAAAGCTCTCCTTGGGGATCTTGATCAGTACGAGATTCTCCAGTGCGACTGCTGTGTTGGCGTAGGGCTCATCAATCAAGGCACCCATCTCACCAATATAGTCGTATCGATGGCGCAGCTTTACAATTACATCTACGTTACAGCCATGGTCTACAAACTCTGCTACACAGCCCTTGTAAATGAAGTATACATATAAACAGGGATCATCATCCCGAAAAACCACAGAGCCCTTTGAGAAGGTAACAGCTTTACAATGCTGCGTAAGTTTTAGCAGCTGTGCTTCTTCTACTTTTTGAAAAACCGGTGTCTGCACCAGAAACTCTACGATCTGCGTATTGTTTGGAATAGAGGATTGATTCTTTTTGTTTACGGTGCCTTTCATAAGCTTCCTCCTTTATAATTCCATAACGAGCCTCTATAATAATACCATAATCCACTGGGTTTTCCTATGATGTAATATCCCTAACAAATCCTTCTTTGCAATAGGGATAGTGCATAAAAGCAATTTCGCTCAACTATTTTTAGGAAAATCAATAGTTTCTTTAAACTTTTAAATATTTATTCGTTATTTGTGCTTAATGTCTTGTAGATGACAGACAGTAACCTCACCTCATTATAAAATAAATGTAAGCTAGGCGCCTAATATGCTGCATTCATCGGACAAAACAATCCATGCTTAAAACTTAAACTAAAAAATGAGGTGCTATCATGAACACTAAGAAAATGTCGCTTTTCTCGTGTATACTCATGGGTATAGGAAGTATCATCGGCGCTAGTGTTTTTGCTACAACTCCTATTGCCATTAAGATTGTCGGCGGCAACGGTGTTGTGCTCGGTTTTATCTTTGCTTCAATCTTTGTATTCCTCAAAACCATGCCGGAAATGGTGCTTACCTCAGCGCTTCCTGCAAACGGGGCATCCTACATGCATCTTACCCGCCTTGTGCACCCTTCAATGGGTACCCTTCATGCCTTTAACCAGATGGTCATCGGCCCCATGAAGGTTGCGACTATGGCGCTGACCTTCTCTACATATTTTGCGATGCTGTTCCCCTCTATCCCTGAGGTAGTCGTTGCTGTGGGTATCACCATCATTTTTACCATCATCACTTGCTATGGTATACAGACCTCGGCAATGGTACAAAACGTATGTGTTGTGATCCTGATGGCCGCAATGGGTGTTTATGTATTTGGCGGCTGGGGCCACACCGTAGTATCCCTCGGCGAAGTCATCTCCACCACCTTTGAAGTTACCAAGATGTGGGCAGCAATGGGTATCATGCATGGTTCTTTGATCGGCGCCAACGTGTTGATGTATGTTGCCGATGAAATCGAAGACCCCGGCAAAAACATCCCCATCGCATTTGCAGTCAGTACTGTAATCACCGCCATCCTCTACGCCGCTCTTGCATATGTTACGGTTGGTGTCGAGCCAAACTTCTTCCAGATTAACAACCTTGCTAGCGTAGCCGGTAAGTTTATGAGCCCAGGTATGCTTGCCTTCTTTATCTCCGGCGGTGCTCTACTGGCGGTGGTTACCAGCATCAACTCTTGCATCCTCATGTTTTCCCGCTCTCACTTTGCCGCTGCAAGAGATGGCTTGTTTCCAGCTTCCATCATGCAGCTCAACAAATACAATGTACCCGCCAACTCCATCTGGCTCAATTCTGGCATTGCCATCGCAGCAATGCTCTCGGGCTACAACCTCAAAGACGTTATCAACATTACATCGATCCCCGGCTTGCTGCTAAGCCCAATCATCTTTGCTTCCATCTTTGTGCTGCCCAAGAGGTACCCTACCGCATATAAAACCTGCTACATGAATATCCCCCATTGGATCAACTGCACCATCGTAGTAGTTGCTACTGCTTTATCCTTCCTGCTGGGTGGCTCGGTGCTTAAGCAGATGGCTCCAAAGAACTATATGCTGATGGTTGGATTTTATGTACTGGCTGGCATTTATACTTACTTTAGAGTCAAGTACCTAAAGGACAAAAAGGGCATCAGCATGTTTGATACCATGCGTAAGTCCTACCAGCCTTGGGATGAAAGAGAAGAAGCAGCCAAAAATAAGCTGGTAAAATCCTCTTAAAGCAGCTACCCTCAGCCAACCCCTCTTGTTTCTATATATATAACTATAAAGCAGTGCCTTAGGGTGCTGCTTTATAGTTAGAAATATATGCAGAACTGAAAGGAGACGAACAATGTCACAGAAACTAACAGAAATGCTGGGTATAGATGTACTGCCCCCTTATTGGGACAAGAGGTATACCAAAAATCTGGATCAGCTATCCAGACCAAAATACGAGGTGCGGCAGATCACCGATGTATGCATCCCTTTACGAGACGGTACCAAGCTCTATGCCGATCTCTATCTTCCCATAGGGGCAGATGCTGTACCCGCTCTGTTGTCATGGTCGGCCTATGGTAAAACCATGCAAAACATCAAGCGTGGTGCTATCCCTCCAGAGTCTTTGCTGTTTGATCATTCCCTCGAAGCGGGAGACATCGACTACTTTGTATCACGAGGATATGCCTATGTAATCCCCGACCCGAGAGGAATCGGCAAATCTGAGGGGGAGTTTTACGGTGTATACAACCCTCAGGAGCAGGTCGATATCTATGATGTAATCGAGTGGATCGCCGAGCAAAGCTGGTGCGACAGCAAGGTAGGTATGATCGGGTATTCGTACTTTGGGATTATCCAGATCCTTGCCGCAGCACAGCAGCCCCCGCATCTCAAGTGTATCATGCCCTGCTCCTTTGTCGATGACTATTATCAACACGGTTACTACGGTGGCGTAGGTACTACCTATATGAGCATCTATTGGGAGCTATGCCCCGCAAGCAAGCCTGTGCCATGGTCGCTAAAGCTGTATGGAGAAGAAAAAGTTAAGCAGATGATGGAGGAACGGCTAAAAGACCCCGACATCGCTGTCAACTCTTATTTCACCAAAATCCTCACCACCTGGCCGCCCAGCTATCATAGCTTTTATCTAGACTTCCTGCTGCATCCACACGACTGTGAATACTGGAAGCAGCGCTCTGCCAATCAGATCTATGATAAGGTGCAGACTCCTGTGTATCTCCACTGTGCATGGTCGCCACTGGGCAGATGGAGCAGCCCAATCTTCGCAGCGATGAATGATCCACGACTGACCGCACCCAAGCGCTTAGGTGTCCTTGAAGGGTACGACGGTCTTGAGCTCCCTTACCGCGCACTAAACGAAGAGTGCCTACGCTGGTATGACCACTGGCTCAAGGGCATAGATACAGGCATCATGGATGAGCCACTTTATAAAATGACGGTAATTAATTCTGGCTGCCGATACGAGTGGCCACTAGCACGCACTCAGTGGAAGAAGCTCTATCTACGCTCTTTTGGCCGACTCAGATGGGATAGCGAGCCCGACAGCAACCTACCACCTGATTCCTTCGTACATCTACCTCCATCTATCTCTACAGAGGTCAATAGAATCGTATACAAGACCTCACGATTTACTCAAGCCAAGGAATTTACTGGCCCTATTGAGCTACACCTCTTTGCTTCCATCGACACCACTGATGCCAACTTTGTAATCAAGCTCTTTGACGTGCTTCCTGATGGTACCCGTATGCCGCTGCTGCGCTACGGTGCTCTCAAAGCCTCTCACCCACTCAACAAAGAAAGCTCTGCAATCGGCTGCCCTGTACATGATAACAGCATTTCTATCCCCATTACACCGGGAGAAATCAAAGAATATGTCATAGAAATCAGCCCGACTGCTATGGTAATACCGGCGGGTCATTGGCTGGAGCTGGAGATCACCAGCATGTGCCCCAACGAGTGCCACACCCAAAGCTGGACAGGTAAGGTCGGTAACATGAATGTAATCCCCAGCAACACTACAACCTGCTACAAAATCTATCGTGATAAGGATTACCCCTCCCACCTGCTGATGCCGCTAATCCCATACACTCCTAAGGAGCTGTGGGTACAGCCTATCGAGGATGATGAAATCTAGCTTACTCCCTTCTTATAATACTTCCACAAGAAAGAACCCGACAGGATCTTCCCTGACGGGTTCTTTCAATTGATTTATTAAAATTTTCAACAGAATCTGTATCATATGTGGAAAAACCGATCAACAAGCCTATTTTATTTCACAAGATAACCAAATTTGCTTTATCGGGTTGACAACGAGTACCTGTGGTGATATATTGTAGCAAAGGCAATGATGGAGAGAAAAACGTAATCAGATGTCGGAAACCCGCCTAAGGCGGTGCAGAGATTCTGCGGTTGGTGCGAGCAGAACCCGTGATGATGCGTATAAATACACTCTTGAGCCGGTATGCTGAATTTTAGTAGGCATACCCGGGCGCTCCCGTTACAGAGCTAGGGCTGATGGACCCGAAAAGAGCGACAGCCATATTTTATTTGGCTGTAACAAGGGTGGTACCGCGGAAGTTATGCTTTCGTCCCTTGGGCATTTTGCCCGGGACGGGAGCTTTTTTTGTTTCGGTTAAAATGCTTCTCTATCAAAATAATTTTTTTGGAGGAGTTACCATGACACACAATCCACAAGTACAGTTCTTTTCTGGAGAGCAGATCCCCCTAGAGATGCACAAGGTGCGTATGGTGCAGCGTATCCACCTGCTGCCCGTACAAGAGCGACTAGCAGCCATGCAAGAGGCAGGAGGAAATACCTTTTTGCTGCGCAATCGTGACGTATACCTCGATATGCTCACCGATAGTGGCGTCAATGCCATGAGCGATGCTCAATATGCGGCAATGATGCGGGCAGATGACAGCTACGCCGGCTCTGAAACCTTTTACCGTGTATCCGATGCACTCAAAGAGCTGTTTGGTACCGAGCTATTCCTGCCGACCCATCAGGGTAGAGCCTGTGAAAACATCTTGGCAAGCACCTTTATACGCCCGGGTACTACAGCGATCATGAACTACCACTTCACCACCACCAAGGCCCACATCACTCGTCTGGGAGGTAAAGTGGTAGAGGTAGTAAGCGATAAGGGCCTTGAAGCTACATCTAACGACCCCTTTAAGGGGAATTTTGACCTCAATAAGCTAAAAGCCGCAGTAGAAGAAGCAGGAGCAGCCAACGTTGCCTTTGTGCGTATCGAAGCCGGCACCAACCTCATCGGCGGTCAGCCTGTATCTCTACAAAATATGCGGGATGTAGCCGCCTTCTGCAAGGAGCACAATCTACTACTTGTCTTTGACGCCAGTCTGATGGCCGATAACCTCTACTTTATCAGTACCAGAGAGGAAAGCTGCAAAGGTCGCCCTCTAGGGGAGATCGTGCGAGAAATCGCCTCACTGATGGATATTATATACTTCTCTGCTCGCAAGCTAGGCTGTGCCCGTGGTGGCGGTATCGTCACCAACAACCAGCAGCTCTTT
The DNA here is from genome assembly GCA_032059445.1 of Oscillospiraceae bacterium. Classification (GTDB taxonomy): domain Bacteria; phylum Bacillota; class Clostridia; order Oscillospirales; family Ruminococcaceae; genus DAMCAP01. The sequence goes on along the minus strand of DAMCAP010000004.1, from coordinate 106,539 downwards.
CGGCAGATGCAGGATCTCGTACCCCTCTACGAGGGCTTCTTGACCTACGGTGGTATGTCGGTAAGAGAGATGGAGGCCATGGCAGTAGGTCTACTCGAAACCCTAGATTTTGATGTAATCAACCAGACTCCTTTATTTGTTGAAGCACTGGGTACAGAGTTACAGCAAAAAGGTGTACCGATTGTTACTCCTCTAGGGGGCTTGGGCTGCCATATTGATGCCAGCCGCTTTGTAGATCATATACCTCAGCATGAGTACCCCGCTGGCGCATTGGCCGCAGCCATCTACATCGCCAGCGGTGTCCGCGGCATGGAGCGAGGCACCATGTCAGAGCAGCGAAATGAGGACGGTAGCGAGCACCTAGCTGAAATGGAGCTGGTGCGCTTGGCAGTCCCTAAGCGTGTATTCACCTTATCACAGATCAAATTTGCTGCTGATCGCATTGCTTGGTTATACCAAAATCGCCACCTGATCGGCGGTATGAAGTTTACTGATGAGCCACCGACCCTGCGATTCTTCCTTGGTCGCCTAAGCCCAATCGGTGACTGGCAGGAGAAGCTTGCCCAGAAGTTCTTAGAAGATATGCCTTCCGGCTTATAAGCCGTACAACAAAAGCCATCTGCTATTTGCAGATGGCTTTTGCTTTGCCCTTCATTGCTCCAAACGCCTGTACGTACTGTACAGGCGTTTGGAGCTTTATGAGATATATCTATGAGGTAAAATATATCAGCAAATTTGATTGCTTTTATGGCTGATGCGCATGGTACCAGCTTAGAGCATTTCAATAAAAGCAGCAATACGAGTGGAGATCTGCCCTGCGTCCGATTTAGAGTAATCGGTTTCCATCGCCATATAGGGCACGCCCTTATCGTTAACCTGCTTGCGGATGATCGCGGTTTCTACATTAAAGGTATGGCAGGACTGTAGCACTACATCAATCACACCATCGATCCTAAACTCATCTATCAGATCATCTAGCATCTCGTATCTGCGTGGATTAGGTGACATGACAGAGCAGCCGATGCTCAGGTAGCGCTTGGCGATCTCCTCTACGATATCTTCACCCTCTAAGTCCACCATCTGCTTTGCAGGCTTGATGCCGCCGCAGTTTTCAAAGCAGACTACAGTGCCGTCATTTTCTTCTATCGTCTTGACTACCTTGTCGATGACACCACCGATAGGGCAGCCGGTAATCAAAATACGCTTTTTGCCCGTTAGCTCTCTGCGCTTACCCTCGGCATACTCTGCTTTGATCTCATCTACCAGCGTCCTGATCTTCTGATACTGGGCAGGAGGGTCAAAGCTAAAGCCCGCACCCTCGATAATCTTATATGTATCGTAGCCGCTGACAGGCGGAGGATCCAGCTTACCCAGCTCAAAAAGCTCGCAGTATACGCTACGCAACTTGTTGCGGAATTTCGCAGCCTCCATCAGCTTTTCTGTGGTGATGTTGCCCTCAAAATCCCGATTTAAGATCTCGATCAGGCGATTTAGCTCATACTTCCATAGCTCCAGCGAAAAAGGACTCTCTACAGTCTGAGGTAGCTGCATCACATGGGTGTATTTCATCTTAGAAAGCAGCTCATACATCTTCTTCTTGCCGTCACAGGTAGTCTCGCCTACGATCATATCGGCAAAATAAAAATAAGGGCATTTGTCAGTCTTGGCAAAGCCATAGCTTGCCTTGATTAATGGGCAAAGGTTTTTGGGCAGGTCGGCTTCGGCATCTACAATGGCCTCATCGCTCATGCCGCAGAGGCTCACCGTCAAAATGTCAGCAGCATCAAATAGCTCGATAGGGGTAAAGGTGCAAAAAACACCTGCCAGCTTACGCCCCTGCTGCTTGACCTCCATGGCTTTGATAAATCCGTTTCTGCGCCCTTCGGCAAATTCCGCAAATTTTGCAGGCAGAGTCAGGTTTTCCATCTGATTTCCTCATTTCTTTGTGTTTTATGGGTATCACTGACTGTCTATAAGAAATTCTGCTTTTGTCTATATTAGAGTAAACAACCTTGCGATGCGCCTCGTAGATCCTCTACTTAATCCCTGCTGCCAGTACTGCCGCGCCCACTGCTCCCGCAAAGCGCCCAAGGGAGTCGGATTCCACCGTAGTACCAAGCTTTTGGGATAAACTCTCCAAAATATATGGGCAGTCACACAAGCCACCCGACAGATACACCCGCTCCCCTGACGACAGGCTCCTAGAGCAAAGGCTCTTGACCTTATCGGTAATGGAGCTGACAAGGGCATGGGCGATGTTTTCTTTCGATTCACCCGATGCCATCAAGCTGATGACCTCTGATTCAGCAAAGACGGTGCACATCGAGCTGATACTCACTCCGCCCCCCTGCTTTGCCAGCTTGCAAAGCTCCGCAACATTTGTGCCCATGGTATTTGCCATGACCTCCAAAAATCTGCCGGTCCCTGCGGAGCATTTATCATTCATGATAAAACCCTTCACCATGCCCTGATCAATGCTGATTACTTTGGTATCCTGCCCGCCGATGTCGATAACAGTGCAGCGCTCCTCTGCAAAAATATGGGTCACTCCCTTGGCATGGCAGCTGATCTCAGTAACCGCTTTGTGAGCATAAGGTACAGCGATGCGCCCATAGCCTGTGGCCACCACCTTAGCTTGATCAAGATCATAGCCCTCCTGCTCCAGCAGCTCTCTGATCTGCTCTGCTGCCTTAGGGCTGCTCCAGCCAGTAGGGAGCACCCTCGTCATAACGATCTTTTGATTGTGATCTAGCACTGCCAGCTTGGCATAGGTCGATCCGATGTCGATCCCGATATAGCTCATTTGTGATCTCCTCCCATACGCGGCTTTTAACTGCCTATTTTCACCGCCAAAGGTGCACTGTCATTTACTGCTCTACAGCATCAAACATCTGAAGCAGCTGATCGGTCAGCTCACCATAGCGGGGGTCCTTACGCTCTCTGATTCGGGGCATATCCACTAGTATCTCTTGGATCTCCCCTCCAACCTTACCGGGCATAAAGATGATCCGATCAGCAAGGTAGATGGCCTCGTCTACACTGTGTGTAACAAACAGGATGGTTTTTTTGTGTTTTCCCCAGATGCTCAGCAGCTCCTTTTGTAGCACGATGCGGGTGTACGCATCCAGCGCGCCAAAGGGCTCATCCATCAGTAGCACATCCGGCTCATTTGCAAGCGCGCGCGCAATTGCTACGCGCTGCTGCATACCGCCCGACAGCTCATAGGGGTAAGCGTTGCCAAAGCTCTTCATATTGATCATCTCAAGATAATGCTCTGCCCGCTCCTGCTGCTCCTGCCTGCTTTTGCCGTCAAACCGCAGACCGAGAGAGATATTTTCTCGTACTGTCAGCCAAGGCATTAGAGAATAATTCTGAAATACCATACCGATTTTTTTATCGGGCTTATTGATTTCGTTGCCGTCATAATATACTTTGCCGCTTGTTGCCTGCTCGAGCCCTGCCACAATCCGCAGTAGGGTCGACTTACCGCAGCCCGAGGGCCCCAGGATGCAGACAAATTCCGACTCCCCCACCGAAAGATTGACATCGGTCAGAGCAGTAAAGCTGTTTTTGCTGGTGATAAAGGTTTTACAAACCTTCTCGATATTTATGTAATGCATACGCTGCTCCCTTACTATACTGTAAACGCAGTAATCGCTTAACGGTGCGTTACTATGATGCACTTCTGCCGTGTAGGCGCCTATCTCGTGAAAAGGCTCCCGCATAAGTACAACCATGGATGATCAGCTATTTGCAGTGTACCCCTGCTACGCTGGATCATCAGCTTCTTACCGCATTTTGCTTTCCCACGAAAAATACCTGCCTGCGATATACTTATACACAGCATCGAGGCACCAGCCTACCCCACCGATGCAAATGATACCGGTGATGACCAGATCGATCCTGGCAAGCTCATAAGCATGGGTGATCAGATAACCGACACCCGAGGGGCTGCCTGGCAGCATCTCTGCACCTACAAGGCAGGCCCAAGCGGTAGCAAGACCCATCCGCAGTCCATTGATAATGGTGGGCGCCGCGGCGGGGAGCAATACCCGAAAGAAAATGTCCTTTTTGCCTGCACCCAGCACCATGGCAGATTCTATCAGTGTCTTTCTGACATTTTTGACCCCAAATACTACATTGCCCAGCACTGGGAAGAAGGTACCCAGCGCAATTAAAAAAATCATCGAGAGCTTGAAGTTATCCCAATACACAAATCTCGCCCCATAGGCCACCCCAAAGAGTGTGGCAAGGCTATTGACGCCAAACCAACCCAGCACCAGTGGCTGCCAAGCCAGCGGAGGCACAGGCTTAAAGAGATTGAAAAAGCTCTCAAAGAAATCACACACCACGGGTACATAGCCCATGACCAGACCCAAGGGTAGTGCCACCAGTACACCTAGGCAGTAGCCCAACAGCACCCTGATCAAGCTAAAAAAGATGTTACGAGGTATGGAGCCTAGTCCAATGAAGTTGTCCATACCGTGACTAAAGTTATAAAGTACACTCTGAGGTAAAGGTAATACAAAGTGATTTTTGACCGATGCCGCTGCAATCCACCAAGCAATGACGAACATTACCGGCAGCATAAAAGGCACGATGATGGATCGATTATTATTTTTCATGATTTACCTGCCTTAGTTTATGGTGATTGTAATATAGCTGACTCCATAAATATTACAAACCAGACCCCCAGTAACCAAGCAAAGGTGTTCCAAGGGGTCTGGTAAACAAGGAGCTACGTTAGTTTTGGTGCAGCTTGTTGACAGAGTCGAAGTTAAATACCTCTGTCTTGACTTCGTCAAAGCTCTTGGAAGCGATGCGACCATTAAACTTGCCCATCTTGGTCATTGCATCAAAGTAAATGCCGATACCGTTTTGGAATCTCTCATCGGGCTTGGTGGTATATACGATATTAGACATCATGAGTACATCTTCTTCTACGCCAATGATCGGAGAGATCAGCTTAGAAGCCTCTGCCTTATGATCGTTTGCGAAGTTTGCAGCATCAGTGGTGATGGATGCCAGCGCATCAATTACCTCAGGGTGCTTGGTATAGATCTCATCTCTTGCAGCCAGTACACAGCAGGGGAAGTTAACCCACTTGCCGCCAGGCAGATCGTTTAGGGTAGCGATGATCTTACCTACGCCAGTTTCCTCAGCGATCTGAGGGTTTGGCGCTGGGCCTGCCCACAGGTCTACCTGCTTGCTGGTCAGAGAGGGGATCAGGTTTTGTATACCCTTAAGGTCGACCATCAGTACATCCGCATCAAATTCCGATGGATCCTCAGTGACCTTCAGCCCTGCTTCACTCAGTGCTGACTCCAGTACGATTCTTGGGCTACTCACCGCAGAGTGATAGCCTGCCTTGATGGGCATATCGGCCTTCTTGGCATAAGCCACCAGCTCCTCGAAGTTGCTGTATGGTGCATCTTTGACCGCTGCAATCGCCACGCCGTCACACTGGATCGGTGCATGGATATTGAGCTCAGTGCCTGTATCATATGCGGTCAACATAGCAGTACTAGAGGTAAAAGCCACGTCGAGATGGTTTTGCCCCATCATAGTAGCGCACTCTGCTCCGCCCTTGGTTACCACACGGTTGACGATTGCAATTACTTCACCGTCCTTGATGATCTCACCGTGGCTATCACTTAAGGGGTTGACTCTTGCTGATTTATCTTTAAAAAGCTCTGGGGCTGCAAAAGGTAGGTTCATAATGCCGGTATGCATCTCATTTCCCCAAGATATGGTCAGGGTTGGTATTTCTTTGGGCGCTGCTGCCTGCGAAGCAGGGTCAGCTGTAGAAGGAGCAATCGCTGGGGTACTTGCACAGCCTGTCATAGACCCGATTGTTAGAGCTATCAATAAGGCGGCTAATGTCTTTTTCATAGTTCCTCCGGTTGTTAAAGTATTATTTTGTCGTACAACAAAAGTATATAAACATATTGGCAAAAAGTCCAATTGATTATTTGTATATCATGCCAATGCCCATAGACAGTATCTATAAATCCCCCGTATGTAATTCATCAAATGCCCAAAATCTCAACTGCGTTTACCTTTTACTACCACCCTAAGCCCCTCATAGCTCTGATACTTAAACTATCTGTGTATTGCCACCGCTTTTGGCCAATACTATCTGCAAAAAGCATCAAAACCTTTGCCCGCAAAGGAGACTCCATGCGTAGGAAAACTATTCTTGCTTTGGCACTCAGTTTTATCATCGGGCTACTGCTTCCGATTGCCACAATCTTTACTCTGCCTCGAGTATGGTACCCCAACTACCCCATCGTCAATCTGCTGCCGATACTAAGCCAGCCTGCTCTTGAGGAAGCGGACTATAATACCCTACTTACGCAGACAGGGCTCGGTAAATCAGCAGTTGATGAGCTATTTAGTCACCACGATGGGAAGCAAACGCTGCTGACGCATCAGTATCATTTTTTTAACCGCCCGGCGGTTTCACTGGATTTCCTTAATCCCATCACCATCGAAAAAATCTATACCAACGATCAAGGCGATACCGCATGGGGATTCCCACTGCACTCAATCCAAAATGGTGATATCTTGATCACTCGCTCTACCGGTACCTTTGGCTATAATCATGGTCATGCTGCGCTTGTGGTAGATGCAGCCAAGGGAGTTACTCTTGAAGCTTTTACCATAGGGCAACGCTCCGCCTTACAAGATGTCAACCACTGGCGCCGATACACAAGCTTTCTGCTGCTTCGCCCCAAAGATACAAGCCTAGAAATTAAAGATCAGGTTACTCAGTTTTCTCTACAAAACCTCATTAATCGTAGGTACTTTCTTTTGGCTGGGTTCAAAACTAAAATGATGCCTATTGAAGAGATGATCGGCACCCACTGCTCTCATATTGTATGGTACCCTTATATGTTGCAAGGTATAGACCTCGATGCTGATCAAGGCAAGCTGGTTACCCCAAAAGATATTGCCAACAGCCCTCTGCTAGAGATTGTACAGTACTACGGCTTTGATCCGATCAAGCGCTGGGAGTGAGTATCTATAAGGTATGCCCTAATTCCTCCACACAAAGAGAGCAAAGTAGCACCATCGCAATATGACCCAAATAACCAGCAACCATATAGTTCGCCCATAGAGATGAGGGTAGGTGCATGCTCTTCATCTTTTTTGCGCTTATGGTTACTGGTTTTTTCGTGGTGCTGCCGTTATCGAGTCTAAACCTAGGGTTCATTTTTTTAATTTATTAAACCTATAAGATCGGCCTTGACAATGATATTGAGAGTATGTTATCATTAGGCGTAGTTAGTCATAACTAACTGGTTTTCAAATATAACCAACGCGAACGATGATCATACAATAAGCATACTTCTTCGCACACGCTACAAGCGTATCATCATCCTGCTATTGTTTTTTTACTGAGCCTCCGCTCGCTGATGATCTGCCGCTTGTCAGCACAAGCAGCAAACAATCAAAACATCGATCTGCTGATCGGTGACGCTTGGTACATTTGAAGCACATCTTCTCTTCCATAGAGTCGAAAACTGCTGACCTCAATCAAGACATCAACAGTTTGAAAAATTACACCTCCTTATACGTTGACTGGCAGGTATCACTGTATCCGATGTACTACCTACGATAGCAGCAAAGCCCTGTGTGGCTGATAGGTCTATACCCATCCTCCACACCCCTACTTTACTATCCCCACCTCATTACTTACAAAAGCCGGAAGCTATTATAGCTTCCGGCTTTTGGCATTCAACATTATCAATATACAGCTGCCGTAAACAGCTTAATTTGCCGTTGAGGCAAGATGCTCCAGCATTGCTGCGACCTTTTCCCCCAGCAAGCGGTTTTCTCGATGCTGTAGCTGCGGATCTTCTGTCAGCACCTCTGCGGCTGCCTCCTGTGCCATATGCAGGATGCTAACATCCTTAGCGAGATTTGCAATGGCAAGGCTGGGCAGGCCATGCTGCCTGTTGCCAAAGAAATCACCAGGCCCTCTCAGTCTTAGGTCTTCCTCCGCAATGGCAAAGCCGTCGGTAGTCTTACACAGTACACCTAAGCGCTCTAGCGTAAGAGGAGATTTGGCATCCGACACCAAAATACAGTGTGACTGCACGGTGCCCCTGCCTACCCGACCTCTCAGCTGGTGCAACTGGCTTAGGCCGAAGCGCTCGGCATTCTCAACCAGCATAATCACTGCATTGGGCACATCTACCCCCACCTCAATCACAGTGGTGGATACCAGCAGTTGGAGCTCTCCCGCCTTAAACTGCGCCATCACAGCATCTTTGTCCTTTGCTTTCATCTTGCCGTGTACCAGACCCAACCGATATCCTACAAAATCTCTTTCGCTAAGCTCTTGGTACATGGCACTGGCTGAAGCAAGCTCAGAAGTATCATTTTCTTCTACCAAAGGGCAGACGATATAAGCCTGTAAGCCTCGGTTGAGGTGCTCCTTGATAAAGCCATAAGCCCGCTGCCGCTTACCACTATCGATGCAGTAGGTCTTGACGGGTAACCTCCCCTTCGGTAGCTCTTTGATCACCGAAATATCAAGATCCCCATAGATAATCAACGACAAGGTACGAGGGATGGGAGTTGCAGACATAACCAGCGTATGCAGCTCCTTGCCCTTGGCGATCAGCGAGGCCCGCTGCCCTACTCCAAAACGATGCTGCTCGTCGGTGATCACAAGGCTTAGATTGTGAAACATCGTATCTTCTGTCAGCAGAGCATGGGTACCGATGACCAGCCCTACCTCCCCCTGCTCCGCACGCTCCCGCCGCAGTCGCTTTTGCTTGGGGCTTAAAGAGCCAACAATCAGCTCCACCTCGATGCCCAGATCAGCAAAAATCGGGGTGAGATTTTGGGCATGCTGTGCGGCGAGAATTTCCGTAGGTGCCATCAACGCCACCTGACCACCATTTTGGATGGTGAAATATGCAGCCGCAGCCGCCACGATGGTTTTGCCACTGCCTACATCCCCCTGCACGAGGCGGTTCATAGCAGTGCTGCCCATCAAATCAGAGAGGATCTGCGAAATACTCTGTTGCTGACCAAAAGTGGGCTCGAAGGGGATTTTGTTCCAAAACTTCTGCATGTCCACCCGCTCCATAGGCGCTACAGGGCTACGGTGCTTGTCCTTGCGGGAGCGTAGCAGCGCCGCAGAGAGTATAAAGAGCTCCTCAAAGATCAGCCGCGTCTTGGCTGTTTCAAAGTCCTCCATCGTCTTGGGGTTATGGATATTTTCCATTGCAAAATAAATATGGCACAGCCCCTGCTGCTGCCGAAGTACCTGGGGGATTATATCGGGGATCTGCTCTCCTACCATTGATAAAGCTCTTTGTATATCGGTGGCGATTGATTTAGAGCTTAGCCCCGCGACCGCAGGGTAGATGGGCATCATGCTACCTGCCAGTTGTGTGGAGATCACCATAGGGGAGCTCATCTGTATCCGATTGCCTTCTTTGGTTACTGCTCCATATAAGATGTATTCTTCTTGAAGCTTCAGTGCATCTACAGTATATTTCGTATTAAAAAAGGTAACCATCATATCTTCTTCGCCATCAGTCACCTTCACCTTAAAGACCGAAAGCCCGCCCCTGATCCGCTGCTCGGGGCTTTTGGCCAGAATCATCACCCGCACAGCACCGCTTTGCCCCGATAGCAGATCACCAATCCGCAAAGGAGCGGTAAGGTCAATATAGCTTCTGGGCAGGTGGTAGAGTAGCTGCCCGATGGTTTCAATCCCCAGCTTCTTATATAGGGTCGCCCTGTGCTGGCCTACACCCTTTAAGTACTGTATACCTGTCTTAAGCTCCGGCAAAGTCTCTCCCCCTATCTACTGTAATGTGAGATGCTCACTATTTTGCAGGCAGCAGCTTCTTAAAGGCAGTGGGCATTGTAATCTGTGTACTTAGCTCATCCTTGGTAGCCCACCAAAAATCAGCATGCATCCGATCACACTCCACTATATAGCTGTGCATGCTCCACTCCACATGGGTAAAAATATGCTTATGGCTTGTAGATGCAGTGATGATTTGGACTGTAAGCCCAAAGGTATCGAGCCAAAGCTCCACCTCTTGGGGAGATAAGCTCCCCTCGAGATTGGGTAGCTCCCAGAGCCCACCCAGAAGACCGCTAGCTTCTCGCTGCCTTACTGCCAGCCTGCCCTCACAATACAGCAGCAACACTGTCTTTTGCTCTTGCTTACGGGCTTTTTTCTTTGATTTTATCGGCAAAATTCCTTGCAGCTGCTTTTGCCGAGCTTGACACAGCTCCTTCAGTGGGCAGCAACTACATTGGGGTGATTTATTGGGAGTGCAGATCACAGCCCCCAGCTCCATGAGGCTTTGGGTAAAGTCGCCACACTGCGATCTAGGATAAACGGCTGCCAGCTCCCTTGCCACCTGCTTTTTGTAGATTGGGTCTGCGATGTCGGTGTCATCGGCGGTAACTCTGGCGATGACCCGCAGCACGTTGCCATCTACTGCGGGGGTCGGCATACCAAAGCAGATGGAGCAGATTGCCCCAGCGGTATAATCTCCGATCCCCGGTAGAGCGCGTATTTGCTCATAGCTAGCTGGGAATATACCCTCATAGCTTTGACTGATGATCTGAGCAGCCTTTTGGAGGTTTCTGGCTCTGCTATAATACCCCAGACCCTCCCAGAGTTTTAGCAGCTCCCCTTCCTCTGCATTTGCAAGATGCTCTATGCTGGGTAGCTGCTGTATAAAACGCTCGAAATAAGGCTTGACCGCCTCGACTCTGGTCTGTTGCAGCATAATCTCCGATACCCACACGGAGTACGGCTCTGTATTTCTGCGCCAAGGCAGCTCACGGGCATTTTGGGCATACCACGTAAGCAAAGGGGCTACAATCCCTTGCAAGTGGCGCTCTTTGTCGGCTGGGTTTTGTATATCCATAAGTAAATTCCTTTATAATTCATAGAGGTGTCTGTAACACAAGCAAATGCCTAACGGCATGAGGATAGGGTTGCTTTTTATGCCCGCAGGTACTTAAAAATGTGCCGCAGGCTCTCTATAAGGGCAAGGCCTTAACCCCACATACACCGCTTGCCCCATTGCACTGCGCTACGCTGGTGACAAACGTCCAAAGTAAGTGTCCTTAAAAAGTGTCGGTAACACAAGGAACTGCCTCGTCATGGGGATACGGTCGCTTCTTTTGTCCACAGACCCTTACCAAAAATCGGGTATAATAAACGCTTTCGTTTATTATACCCGATTTCCATTCTAATGTAAATTATAGAGAGATCGCTAGATGCAATTATCTGGTAAATTATACGTGAGCAGTCTGCCGCTTAAAGCAGACGGTCATCTCCGTGCCTTTGCCGACCTCACTTTTTAGGGAGATCGTACCGCCATGTACCAGCACGATATGCTTGACAATGGCTAACCCCAGCCCAGTACCTCCACTTTTTTTGGAGCGTGACTGCTCCACCCGGTAAAACCGCTCAAACACACGACCCTGCGCCTGTGTGGGGATGCCGATGCCATTGTCGGTCACAACAATCTTTACCTCATCAGCAGTAACAAGCAGCTTGGCGCTGACCTTACCGCCCCTTTGGGTATATTTAATGGCGTTGTCAATCAGATTATAAAAGAGCTCGTGCATCTGGGAGCGGTTGGCATAGAGCGCTGCCCTTTGGGCAGATATCTCCAGGCTTACATTGCTTTCGGCGGCTTTTGCGCTTAAGGCTTCCGCCGTCTGGGTGAGGATGTCCGACAGCTCCACCTCTTCAAAGAGCTCCTGCCCATCGCCTTCATCCAGGCGTGATATCAGCAAAATATCTTCAATCAAAGCGATCAAGCGGGCTGCTTCATCTTTCATACGATCATAAAAGCGGTAGCGATCCTCTTCTTTGACCATCCCGCTTGAGAGCATTTCTGCATGCCCATAGATCGTGGTGAGAGGGGTTTTTAGCTCGTGTGATACATTGGCGGAAAATTCCCTGCGCAGGGCTTCTGCCTTCATCCGCTCGGTAATATCCATAAATAAGATAATTGCTCCACCATCTGCAACAGGGCTAAAGTGGATGCGATAGGTTTTTTCGTGTCGGGTCAGGCTCATTTCACTGCGACTGCCATCCAGCGCGGTCCGAAGGTGCTCCAATACATCAACATCTCGAAACAGCTCCAGTATATTCTTCCCCCCCGCAGGATAGGGCAGATCAAAAAAAGCAACCGCACTTTTATTTACGGTCAAAACCGCTCCGCAACCATCAACCAATATAATCCCCTCGCTCATGTTGCCGAGGATCGCTTCGATGGTGTCGGTGCGTGCCTTTAGATCCGACATATTTCTTGCCAATTTGTCACGCTGCTGGGTGATCATCTTGGCAAAAGGTGTGAGCTCATCGTAAGGGGCGATTACCCCCGCTTCAAGGTCTACGCTATTGATAGGAGCCAAGATGCGCCTAGTCAAATTGCCTGCTATCAGATAAGCTGCAACCAGCACCACCACCAGCACACAGATTGCGGCGGGCAGCACTCCGGCAAACATCCCAAAGACACTGTCAGTTGTCTTGGCTGCTCGCAGGATGTAGCCGTCGGTCATTTTAACTGCATAGTAATAGGTCTCTCGATCAAGAGTAGCCGAAAAACGCTTACCCTCACCGATCCCCTCCTGCTTAGCTGCCAGTACCTCCTGCCTATCACCATGATTGGGTAGCTCAGCAAGCAAGGCGGTATTGTCAAACACCACCTCACCATCTGGCGCAATGATGGTGATACGGGTATGGCTACCCCCAGTAGGGGCAAAGGCCTCCATAGCAACCTTGTGATTGCTACCTCTAAAGGCAGTGGCGAGATCGCGCAGCTCGGTATGAATAATCCCCGAAAGCTGATAATAAAACACCAGACATAGCACGGCAGACATAGCAAGAAGACTAAGCATAGTCAAAGACAGCATACTGATAAATATCCGCTTCTTCATACCCTAGCCTCCGATCTTGTAGCCTACATTTCGTACCGTCTTAATGATATTTCCGCTCTCTCCTAGCTTTTGGCGCAGTGCCTTTACATGCATGTCCACCGTGCGGCTTTCTCCATTGTAATCAAAGCCCCACACCTGCTCGAGTAGTTTATCTCGTGAGAGTACAAGCCCTGCATTGACCATCATGTAGTGCAGCAGCTCAAACTCCTTATAGGTTAAGTATAGTTCGTCGCCGCCAGCATAGACCGCACGTTTATCGATATGGAGCACCACGTCACCGTTTTGGATCACAGAGGATTTTTGCGGCTCCTCCCCACAGCGGCGCAGCACCGCCTTGATGCGAGAAATTACCTCCATCACCGAAAACGGCTTGGTAATATAGTCATCTGCCCCCAGATCAAGGCCTTTTATTCGGTCATATTCGGCACCTTTGGCAGTCAGCATGATTACGGGGATTTTTGCACTTTTATCTGCCTGCCGTAGCTTCTTGAGGATCGACAGCCCATCCTCCCCCGGCAGCATGATATCTAGCAAAATCAATGCCGGTGACGCTTTTTGCAGGGAAGACCAAAAGGCCTCGCCACAGGCAAAGCCCTCTACATCATACCCCGCCACACTCAAAGCATAGGAGAGCATCTCACGGATAGCGTCCTCATCCTCAACAATCATGATTTTTTGCAAGCCATCACCCCATTTATGTCGGGATGCTTTTTAGCATCCTTATTATAGTACCTGTTGATCTTTATGCTTACCTGTGATCGAAAAAATAACCCATTCTGCAATATTTGTGGCATGATCCCCGATACGCTCGTAATACTTGGCGATCTGCATGAGGTCAAAAGCCTGCTCACCATATTTTACATCCTCATGCACTAGGGCGATTAAGTCTTTTTTTACCGTTACATACAGCTCATCTACCAGATCATCCTGCGCAATTACCGACTCGGCAAGGGCAAGATCCTTGTGTACATAGGCATCGATAGCATCGGTCACCATCTTGACGGTGGCTCTTGCCATCTGTGGGATGTGCTCGAGCTTCTTGATATACTGCTGCTTAGAGAGATACACGCAGATCTCCGAAATATCAGCTGCCTGATCGCCGATACGCTCCATATCAGTGATCATCTTAAGTGCAGTAGAGATCTGCCGCAGGTCACGAGCTACCGGCTGCTGATGCAATAGTAGCTTTAAGCACAAGCCCTCGATTTCCTTTTCCTTTTGATCGATGATATGATCTCCTGTCATGATCTGCTTTGCACTCTCGGCATCCTGCTCTAGGAGCGCTTTGGTCGCCCTAGCAATGGCGCGCTCAATCAGAGCCCCCATTTCGATTAAGCTGTTGTTGAGCTGTGTGAGTAATTCGTCAAAGCGACTGCGCATTATCCAAACCTCCCTGTGATATAGTCTTCTGTACGCTGATCCCTAGGCATAGAAAACATCGTCTCTGTGCCGCAATATTCCACCATCTCCCCCATCAGGAAGAATGCTGTGCTGTCACTGATACGAGTGGCCTGCTGCATGTTATGCGTTACAATAATTATACTATATTTTTCCCTCAAAGTCAGCAGTAGCTCTTCAATCTTCCCGGTAGAAATTGGATCAAGCGCACTGGTAGGCTCGTCAAGCAGCAGCACCTCAGGGTTGACCGCGAGTGCTCTGGCAATACACAGCCTCTGCTGCTGCCCACCCGATAATCCCAATGCTGGCTTATGAAGCCGATCCTTTAGTTCATTCCAGATAGATGCATTGCGCAGAGATTCCTCCACGATACGATCCAGCTCAAATTTTGCGCGTATACCGTGGGTACGAGGGCCAAATGCAATGTTGTCATAGATGCTCATGGGGAAAGGATTGGGCTTCTGAAACACCATACCCACCCGCTTGCGCAGTTGGTTGATATCGATGTTCTTGTAGATATCCTCCCCAAACAGCTTGACTTCACCGGTGATTTTACAGCCCTCTACCAGATCATTCATACGGTTTAAGGATTTGATCAAGGTTGATTTGCCACAGCCCGAGGGCCCGATAAAGGCGGTGATCTTCCCCTGCTCGATCTCCATGTTGATATTTTTTAGGGCTTGATAGTCCCCATAGTATAGATTTAAGTCTTTTATTTCAAAGCAATTCATTATTTGCCTCCGATGCGCCTTGCAATTATGGCAGACGCTCTGTTAATTAGGATTACCACTACCAGCAGCACAACTGCTGTGGCGTAGGCTTCGTTGGTGTGTAGCCCCTCACTAGATAGAGAGTACATATGCACCGAGAGGGTACGAGCTGACTGCATCGGGCTAAGGGGGACTTGTGCAACGGTACCCGCAGTATAAATCAAGGCAGCAGTTTCGCCCACGATACGACCTACGGATAAAATAATCCCCGCCATAATACCCGGCATAGCAGCCGGCATGACGATCTGAAATACTGTACGCAGCTTGCCTGCTCCCAGACCATAAGCTCCCTCTCGATAGCTGTCGGGTACAGATTTCAGAGCCTCCTCAGCAGAGCGCATAATCAAAGGCAGGATCATAATCGCCAGCGTAAAGGAGCCTGCCAGCATCGAAAACCCCCAGCCCAGATAAGTAACAAAAAACAATAGCCCAAACAAACCATAGATAATAGACGGAATACCCGAAAGGGTTTCGGTAGTAATTCGTACCAGCTTGACCGCCCGATTACCCCGCTTGGCATACTCCACCAGATAAATTGCGGCAAAAACCCCTAGAGGCACAGCGATAATCAGAGAAAATACAGTCATCTGTATTGTAGCAACCATGGCTGGCAGCATAGATACATTCTCGCTATTGTAATTCCATGAAAACAAAGAGGGCTTTAAATAGGGTAGGCCCTTAATTACAATGAAAATCACCAAGAAGGCAAGGGTGCTGACAGTCAGGATCGCCGACGACCAGGTAATTGCCGCCAGAAATTTCTCGGAGTGTTTTCTCATTGTTGATCCCTCCTTTTGAGCGCCGCAAAGCTAAGATTAATGATGAGGATAAACACAAACAGCACCACTCCCGTGGCAATCAGCGCTTCACGGTGCAGCTCAGCAGCATAGCCCATCTCGATGACGATATTGGCAGTCAAGGTACGGATGCCCCTAAAGAGCGACACAGGCATCCTTGCCTGGTTTCCTGCCACCATGATGACCGCCATGGTTTCTCCGATGGCTCGGCCGATGCCTAGCACCACCGATGCAAAAATACCAGACTTTGCAGCGGGGAGCACCACCTGAAATACACTGCGATAATGCCCTGCTCCCAGCGCAAGAGCACCCTCGTAGTAGCTCTCGGGCACAGCGCGCAGAGCACTCTCGGCGATGCCCACGATAGTCGGCAGGATCATAATCCCAAGCAGCACACAGGCTGAGAGTATGCTATTGCCAAGCCAAGGCACGATGGCTGCCATACCAAAAAAACCATAAACCACTGAGGGGATACCCGCTAGCAGCTCCACTCCCGGGCGTATCATTTTATAGAGCTTTGGGGGGCAGACCTTAGCAAGAAACACTGCGGTAAGGATCCCCACCGGTACTCCCAGCAAA